>NZ_JBXWKI010000005.1:0-293954 GCF_058190535.1 Serratia sp. CoH_134_PS_4 | reverse complement strand
CTATCGGTACCGTGCGCCTTACCTTTAACGGCCAGTGGTCGCGTTTCGATAACTACGCGGGGCCACAATATGATGACGAATAATCAGCTAAGGAACTGAAATGAAAGCGGCAACCGCTGTAATCGACCGCCGCGCTCTGCGACATAATCTGCAACAGGTGCGCCGTCAGGCGCCGCAAAGTCGCCTGATTGCCGTTGTGAAAGCAAACGCTTATGGACATGGCCTGCTGGAAACAGCGCACACCCTGCAAGATGCCGACTGCTACGGCGTGGCGCGCATTGGCGAAGCGCTAATGTTGCGCTCCGGTGGCATCGTCAAGCCAATCTTGATGCTGGAAGGCTTCTTCTCCGCCGAAGATTTGCCCGTTTTGGTAGCCAACAACATCGAAACCGCAGTGCACAGTATCGAGCAGCTTGAAGCGCTGGAGCAGGCCACGTTATCACGTCCGGTGCCCGTGTGGATGAAGCTGGACACCGGCATGCATCGCCTGGGCGTACGCCCGGAGCAGGCTGAGGCCTTCTATCAACGTTTGAGTGCCTGCCGCAACGTCGTGCAGCCCGTCAATATCATGAGCCACTTCAGCCGTGCCGATGAACCCGAATCCGACACGACGCTCAAGCAAATGCAGTGTTTTGAGAACTTTGCCCGTGGCAAACCGGGGCAGCGTTCGATTGCGGCTTCCGGTGGCACGCTGCTGTGGCCGGACGCGCACAACGAATGGGTCCGTCCGGGGATCATTCTTTACGGCGTTTCGCCGATGGACGGTTCCAATGGCTGTCAGTTTGATCTGCAGCCGGCCATGACGCTCAAATCTAACCTGATTGCCGTGCGCGAGCACAAGGCCGGTGAGTCTGTCGGCTACGGTGGCACCTGGGTGAGTGAAGGCGATACCCGTTTGGGCGTGGTCGCGATGGGCTATGGTGACGGTTATCCGCGCAGCGCACCTTCCGGCACTCCCGTGTGGCTTAATGGCCGTGAAGTGCCAATCGTGGGCCGTGTGTCGATGGACATGATGTCGGTGGACCTGGGCCCTGATGCGACAGATAAGGTGGGCGATGAAGTGGTGCTGTGGGGTCACGCGTTGCCGGTTGAACGCATTGCGGCCTGCACCGGCATCAGCGCTTACGAGCTGATCACCAAGCTGACGCAGCGCGTGGCGATGGAATATATCGGAGAATAGCCTCCCGAGGGGGCCAGCGACAATGTGCTGGCCCCGATCACTTGCGCGTTACTTCTTTACCGCCAACCACTGATCGATAATGCTCTGATACTCACCGGTCGCTTTGGCCAGGTGCAGCCACTGGTCCACATACAGTTTCCAACTCAAATCATCACGCGGCAGCATGTAGGCCTTCTCGCCGTACTGCATCGGTTTGTTCGGATTTACCGCACATAGCTTCGGATACCGCTTTTGCTGATATAACGCTTCGGAAGCGTCAGTGATCATCACATCGGCTTTCTTGTCGACTAACTGCTGGAAAATGCCCACGTTATCATGGGTCAATGTCAGCTTGGCCTTGGGCAGATAGGCGTGCACGAAGGCTTCGTTGGTACCGCCAGCCGGTTCCAGCAGGCGTACTGACGGCTTGTTGATCTGGTCGATGGTGCGGTATTTTTTCACGTCGGTGCAGCGCACCAACGGGATCTTGCCGTCGGTATCGAGCTTATCGGCAAAGAACACCTGCCTCTGTCGCTGCAGCGTGACAGAGATCCCGCCCATAGCGATATCGCATTTACCGGCGACAAAATCAGGCGTCAGGGTTTTCCAACTGGTTTTCACCCATTTCACTTTGGCTCCCAGGCTCTTGGCCAGCGATTCCGCCATGGTGATATCAATACCTTCATAGCTGCCGTCTTCTTTCAGGAAGGTATAGGGTTTGTAATCGCCGGTCGTGCACACTTCCAGCGTGCCCTGCTGAATGACTTTATCCAGGTGTGATTGGGCGCTGGCGCTCCCGGCGGCAACCAGCAGTGCGAGAGGGAATAGCTTTTTCATCGGCGTCCTTTTTATACATTCGTGGTTTTATGCGCAATTTAGCCGTTAATTGTTGCTGACTTGCGCGAGTTACCCACTTTTTATGCCATGAGTTGGTGGAAACGTTCGGCATTGCTGCTGTGCGCTTCACAACCTCGGCGGGGGGAGGGTATCCACAGTCAAAAAACTGATAGGCTGTAACGTCAACATTTATTAACACAGTTTACAGGTGGCTATGTACAACATTGACGATTTTGATATGAAAATCCTGACGCTGTTACAGACCAATGGCCGTCTGACCAATCAGGAACTGAGCGAATTGGTTGGGCTGTCTGCTTCCCAGTGCTCACGGCGGCGCATCAGCCTAGAGCAGGCACAGCTGATCCGCGGTTATCACGCGCGTTTGGCGCCAGAGGCCGTCGGGCTGGGGCTTGTAGGGCTGATTGAAGTAAGTCTGACTCAGCACGGGCAGGAGCAAATTGACAGTTTCCACCAGATGCTGGAAGAAGTGGACGCCATTCTTGACGCCTATAAAACCACAGGCGACGCTGACTACCTGCTGAAAGTGGCCGTGGCGGATCTGCCGGCGCTGGACGATTTCATCAGCCAGACGCTGTCGCGGCATAAAAGTGTGGCGCATATCAAAACGGCGGTCGTGCTCAACCGTATCAAGGAAAACGGTTTGTTGCCCGTTGCGAGATAAAGCTCAGACCGAACGCCGTTTTCCGTCTATATTAGAGCCTAATGCTGTGCCCCCAAACCCTAATAATCCAGGAGAACAACCCCGTGTTTCAGAACGTTGATGCCTATGCAGGTGACCCGATCCTGTCGCTGATGGAAAAATTCAAAAAAGATCCCCGTTCGCACAAGGTTAACCTGAGTATCGGCCTTTACTATGACGAGCAGGGCATTATCCCGCAGATGAAAGCAGTTGCCGCAGCGGAAACGCAGTTGAACGCGGTGGATCAGGGGGCGTCGGTCTATCTGCCGATGGAAGGCCTGCACCCTTATCGTACTGCGGTTCAACACCTGCTGTTTGGTGCTGAACACCCGATGTTGCTGCAGGGACGCGTTGCCACCATTCAGACCGTTGGCGGTTCTGGTGCGCTGAAGGTCGGTGCCGACTTCCTGAAAAGCTACTTTCCGGATTCGCAGGTATGGGTCAGCGATCCGACCTGGGAAAACCACATTGCCATCTTTGGCGGTGCCGGTTTCAAGGTGAACACCTACCCGTACTTTGACAACGAAAGCCTGGGTGTGAAATTTGACGCAATGCTCAGCGCGTTGAAACAACTGCCAAAACACAGCATTGCCCTGTTGCACCCATGCTGCCATAACCCGACGGGCTCTGATCTGACAAACGCCCAGTGGGATGACGTGGTTAAGGTGATCGCCGAACGTGAATTGATCCCGTTCCTCGATATCGCCTACCAGGGCTTTGGCGGCGGGATTACCGAAGACGCTTATGCCATTCGCACCCTTGCTGCCGCGGGCTTGCCGTGCCTGGTGAGCAATTCGTTCTCGAAAATTTTCTCGCTGTACGGTGAACGTGTCGGCGGCCTGTCAGTGGTCTGCGAAAGCGAAGAGGCTGCCGGGCGCGTGCTGGGCCAGTTGAAGGCGACGGTTCGCCGCAACTACTCCAGCCCACCGAACTTCGGTGCGCAGGTGGTGGCAAAGGTGCTGAACGATACGCAACTGAAAGCCCAGTGGCTGGCAGAAGTCGAGACTATGCGTAACCGTATCCTTGAGATGCGCAAAACGCTGGTGGAAGCGCTGAAAGTTGCTCTACCGCAGCGTAACTTCGATTACCTGCTGGAACAGCGCGGTATGTTCAGCTACACCGGGTTCAGCGCGGCACAGGTTGATCGCCTGCGTGAAGAGTTTGGTGTGTATCTGATCCACAGCGGCCGTGTTTGTATGGCTGGCTTGAACCATAACAACGTGCATCAGGTGGCCGAGGCGTTTGCCGCGGTGCAGTGATTGCTGTTAGGGTGAACTGATGTTCATCGTCATGCGAAGGGAGCGATAGCGATATCGCTCCCTTTTTTGTTGTCGGTTTGTCGCCGGAGTTGCCGCAAACTGGAGAGAGAATATACTGATTGAGGGGCGCTCACTTATGTGGCATCAGCAAACGCTAATCCTCAGCGCAAAAGCGCGTGGTTTTCATCTGGTTACTGAAGAAATTACCGACCAGCTAACCCACTTACACCGCCTGCAAACTGGCCTGCTGCATCTGTTGTTGCAGCATACCTCGGCTTCGCTGACGCTGAACGAGAACTGTGATCCTACGGTGCGAGCCGATATGGAGCAGCATTTCCTGCGTCAGGTGCCAGAGAACGCACCCTACCAACATGACTATGAAGGGCCGGACGATATGCCGGCGCACATCAAATCCTCTCTGTTGGGCACGTCCTTGACGCTGCCTGTCGGTCACGGGCGACTGATGCTGGGCACATGGCAAGGAATTTGGCTGGGGGAGCACCGCATCCACGGCGGTTCACGCCGGGTTGTGGCCACTTTACAGGGGGAATAACCCAATGAATAACACAGCACTGCTGGAATACTGCATGGCGAAGCCGGGCGCGGAACAGAGCGACCAGAACCAGTGGCAGGCAAGTCAGATCAAGGTTGGTGACGTGATGTTTGCCATGGTGTGCGAGGTGCAGGGGCGGCCGGCACTGGCGGTAAAGTCCAGCCCGGAGCTGGCGGAAAGCCTGCGGGAACACCATCCAGAGATCGTGGCCTGCGAGCGGTTGAATAAGGCCCATTGGAATACCGTGTTTCTCGACGGCAACCTGCCGAACTCTCAGTTCTATAGCTTGATCGACAGCTCGTATCAGTTGGTGTTGCAGGGATTACCTGAGCACGTACGCCAAGAACTGCGCGCTTGAATCTTAAGGGGCAGGTACAGACCTGCCTTTTACGATCTTCACCCTTCCTTCAGTTAATCTTCCAAATTGTGAAGTCAGCTTGATTATGGGAACGTTCCCTTTTTAATGTTTGATTGAAACGACTAGGCTTCATTAATCAATAAGCCGTAAGACGAAAGGATGTCATGACATGGCCATGAGTGAAGAAAAACGCAAGATGATTGCGGGTGAATTGTACGACGCTGGTGACGAGTTACTCCGCAGCGAGCGCAAGCGCGCGCGCCAGTTGGTACACCATTATAACCACTCATCTCCGGATGAGGGGGCATTGCGTAAACAATGGTTGGTGGAGCTTCTGGGTCAATATCAGGGCGGAACCCTCGAACCGACGTTTCGCTGTGATTACGGCTACAACATTTATCTGGGCAAAAACTTCTACGCTAATTTTGATTGCGTGATCCTTGACGTGTGCGAAGTGCATATCGGTGATAACTGCATGTTGGCACCGGGCGTCCATATTTACACCGCTACCCATCCATTGGACGCAGAAACCCGTGTCGGCGGGGCAGAGTTTGGCAAACCGGTGCATATTGGTGATAACGTGTGGATCGGTGGTCGGGCAGTGATAAATCCGGGCGTTACGCTGGGGGATAACGTGGTGGTGGCTTCCGGTGCGGTGGTGACTAAAGATGTGCCAGCCAACTGTGTGGTCGGTGGCAACCCGGCGCGAATCATTAAACAACTGTAGGAAAAATCGGGCGCCACAGTGGGCGCCCGAAGTGCTTAGCCGCGCAGTGAATTGATGTCCACCACGAAACGGTATTTCACGTCGCTTTTCAGCATCCGCTCGAAGGCCTGGTTGATTTGCTGCATCGGGATCAGCTCAATATCCGAGGTAATGCCATGTTGGCCGCAAAAATCCAGCATTTCCTGAGTCTCCGCAATGCCGCCGATCAGCGAACCGGCGATACGGCGGCGCTTCATGATCAAATTGAACACCTGCGGTGACGGATGGTCGTGTTCTGGTGCGCCGACCAGCGTCAGGGTACCGTCGCGGCGCAGCAGGTTAAGGAACGGGTTCAGATCGTGCTGGGCTGCGACCGTATTGAGTATAAAGTCGAAGCTGTTGGTGTGTTGGGCCATCTCGTCCGGATTGCGTGAGATCACCACTTCATGCGCGCCAAGGCGTTTGGCGTCCTCGACTTTAGATGTGGAAGTGGTGAACAACACCACATGCGCCCCCATTGCCCGGGCCAATTTGACGCCCATATGCCCCAGCCCGCCGAGGCCAACGATCCCCACCTTTTTACCCGGCCCGGCGCCCCATTGGCGCAGTGGGGAATAGGTGGTGATACCCGCACACAGCAACGGGGCCACTCCGGCAGGATCGAGGTTTTCCGGTACGCGCAGCACGAAGTCCTGATCTACCACCATATCGGTTGAGTAGCCGCCGTAGGTGGTGGCGCCGGTTTGTCGATCCTGTCCGTTATAGGTGCCGGTAAAGCCGTTCTCACAGTATTGCTCCAGCCCTTCGTCACAGCTCGGACAACTGCGGCAGGAATCCACCATACAGCCAACGCCAACCAAGTCGCCGATCTTATAACGTGAAACGTGGCTGCCTACGGCGCTCACTCGACCTACGATTTCGTGACCGGGCACTACCGGGAAAAGTGTATTGCTCCATTCGTTGCGGGCCTGATGCAAATCAGAATGGCAGACGCCACAGAACAGAACGTTGATTTGCACATCGTGGTCGCGCAGGGTGCGCGGTGTGTAATCAAAAGGAACTAGCGCTGACTTGGCGTCGTGCGCGGCATAGGCATGCGTAATGTTCATGGTAACTCCAGTCATCAATGAGTGGGAGAACAGTTTCCGGCAGCGGATGCCGGTGAGACGCGGCCTGAGTATATCAAGGGGCCACAGAGGGAACATTGATGATAAAAGCGGTGAGCGAGGAGGGAAATGCCTGAAAATGTCTAAATCTTGCCTGTTTCTGTTCAATTTTACCGAAACGGGTAATAGCGCGGGCCGTCACAGGAACGGCCCGCCGGGCAGGGTTACTTCTTCTTCAGTAATGGCTTGAGGAAACGCGCGGTATGCGACGCTTCGCAGTTGGCCACGGTTTCTGGTGTACCGGCAACCAGGATTTCACCGCCGCCGCTGCCGCCTTCCGGCCCCAGGTCGACAATCCAGTCCGCAGTTTTAATCACGTCCAGGTTGTGTTCAATGACCACGATGGTATTGCCCTGATCGCGCAATTGATGCAGCACCGCCAGCAGTTGCTGAATATCGGCGAAGTGTAAACCGGTTGTAGGTTCATCCAGAATATACAGCGTTTGGCCGGTGCCGCGTTTGGACAGTTCACGCGCCAGTTTGACGCGCTGTGCCTCACCGCCGGACAACGTGGTCGCTGACTGACCAAGACGAATATACGACAGGCCGACTTCCATCAAGGTTTGCAGCTTACGCGCCAATGCCGGTACGGCATCGAAGAAATCGCGCGCTTCTTCGATGGTCATCTCCAGCACTTCGTGGATGCTTTTGCCTTTGTACTTCACTTCCAGCGTTTCACGGTTATAGCGTTTGCCTTTGCACTGGTCGCACGGCACATAAATATCCGGCAGGAAGTGCATTTCGACCTTGATCACACCGTCGCCCTGGCAGGCTTCGCAACGGCCACCCTTAACGTTAAAGCTGAAACGGCCAGGGTTGTAGCCGCGGCTGCGTGATTCCGGCACGCCGGCGAACAGTTCACGTACCGGGGTAAAGATACCGGTGTAGGTTGCCGGGTTGGAACGTGGCGTACGGCCGATCGGGCTTTGATCGATATCGATAACCTTGTCGAAATGCTCCAGACCGTTGACGTCACGGAAGGGAGCCGGTTCGGCAATGGTGGCGCCGTTGAGTTGGCGTTGCGCGATCGGGAACAGCGTGTCGTTGATCAGCGTTGATTTGCCGGAGCCAGAAACCCCGGTAATGCAGGTAAACAGTCCCACCGGCAGTGTCAACGTTACGTCTTTCAGGTTGTTACCCCGTGCGCCGCTCAGCTTCAGCACCTTGGTTGGATCGGCGGGGACGCGTTGTTCCGGAATGGCAATCTCACGTTTGCCACTGAGGAACTGGCCAGTCAGTGATTCCGGCTGTGCCATGATGTCCTCGACGGTGCCTTCTGCCACGACCTGGCCACCGTGAACACCGGCTCCGGGGCCGATATCGATCACGTGATCCGCGGCGCGGATGGCGTCTTCATCGTGTTCTACCACGATCACCGTATTGCCGAGGTTACGCAGGTGGATCAGGGTTTCCAACAGGCGTTCATTGTCGCGCTGGTGCAGGCCAATCGAGGGTTCATCCAGTACGTACATTACGCCCACCAGGCCAGCACCAATCTGGCTGGCCAGACGGATACGCTGTGCCTCGCCACCGGACAATGTTTCTGCCGAGCGTGACAGCGACAGGTAATTCAGGCCGACATTCACCAGGAACTTCAGGCGGTCGCCAATTTCTTTCAGGACTTTCTCAGCGATTTGGGCACGTTGACCGCTGAGCTTCATGTTCTGGAAGAACGTCATCGCGTGACCGATGCTGAGATCGGAGATTTCCGGCAGCGTCGTGTCTTCAACGAACACGTTACGTGCTTCTTCGCGTAAACGGGTGCCGTGGCAGGAGGCGCAAGGACGGTTGCTGATGAACTTCGCCAGCTCTTCACGGACTGCGCTCGATTCGGTCTCTTTATAGCGGCGTTCCATGTTGTGCAGTACGCCTTCGAACGGATGGCGGCGCACGGTGGTATCACCGCGATCGTTAATGTATTTGAATTCGATCGACTCTTTGCCGGAACCGCTGAGTACTGCTTTTTGCACGTTGGCGTCCAGGCTGTTGAAGGGGGCTTCAACGTCGAACGCGTAATGTTCTGCCAATGAGCGCAGCATCTGGAAGTAATAGAAATTACGGCGATCCCAGCCGCGGATTGCGCCACCGGCCAACGAAAGCTCGGGGTTTTGCACCACGCGTTCCGGGTCGAAGAACTGCTGTACACCCAGACCATCACAGGTCGGACAGGCACCGGCTGGGTTGTTGAACGAGAACAGACGGGGTTCCAGTTCGCGCATGCTGTAACCGCAGATTGGGCAGGCAAAGTTGGCGGAGAACAGCAGCTCATCCGCTTTCTCGTCGTCCATATCGGCGACCACTGCGGTACCGCCGGACAGCTCCAGCGCCGTCTCGAACGACTCTGCCAAACGCTGAGACAGATCGTCACGCACTTTAAAGCGATCAACGACCACTTCGATGGTGTGTTTCTTCTGTAATTCCAGCTTAGGCGGATCGGACAGATCGCACACCTCACCGTCGATACGGGCACGGATGTAGCCCTGGCTCGCCAGGTTTTCCAACGTTTTGGTGTGCTCGCCCTTGCGGTCTTTCACGACCGGCGCCAGCAGCATCAGGCGTTTGCCTTCCGGCTGGTTGAGTACGTTGTCCACCATTTGGCTGACAGTTTGCGCCGCCAGCGGTACATGGTGTTCCGGACAGCGTGGTTCGCCGACGCGGGCAAACAACAGGCGCAGATAATCGTGGATCTCGGTGATGGTACCGACCGTGGATCGTGGGTTATGCGAGGTCGATTTCTGCTCGATGGAGATCGCCGGTGACAGACCTTCAATGTGGTCGACGTCCGGTTTTTCCATCAGCGAAAGGAACTGGCGTGCATAGGCGGAGAGCGATTCTACATAGCGACGCTGCCCTTCAGCATACAGAGTATCAAAGGCCAGCGAGGACTTGCCTGAACCGGACAAGCCGGTGACGACGATCAGCTTGTCACGCGGGATAATCAGGTTGATGTTTTTGAGATTATGGGTTCGAGCACCACGAACTTCGATATTATCCATTTACACTTCCCGTCTTGATGATACACCGCGCCTGTCTGGGTTATTTACAGGTTGTTTTGTGATCGAACGCGCAAAAAACCGGCACAGCCAGTACGAAACGCATAATTATGACACAAAAAAACCTGAATGAATATCCAGTACATGAATGCAAGCAAGTCGATCGAAAGGACAATTCTGGAATACAAGACGCAGTAATCAACACGGGTGTCGTTTCAGGCTGAGCGTGTTAAACTTACTCGTTTATACTGTGTAAAAATCAATCATCAGGAGAGTTCTCATGGCCAGCAGAGGCGTAAACAAAGTAATTCTGGTCGGGAATCTGGGCCAAGACCCGGAAGTCCGTTACATGCCGAATGGCGGTGCAGTGGCCAACATTACCCTGGCAACCTCCGAAAGCTGGCGTGACAAGGCAACTGGCGAGCAGAAAGAAAAGACCGAGTGGCACCGTGTTGTGTTGTTCGGCAAGCTGGCTGAAGTGGCGGGCGAATATCTGCGTAAAGGTTCCCAGGTGTACATCGAGGGCGCTCTGCAGACCCGTAAATGGACCGATCAGGCTGGCGTAGAAAAATACACCACCGAAGTTGTGGTTAACGTTGGTGGCACCATGCAGATGCTGGGCGGCCGTCAAGGCGGCGGTGCTCCAGCAGGCGGCGGCCAGGCTTCCGGTGGCCAGGGCGGTTGGGGCCAACCTCAGCAGCCACAGGGTGGCAACCAGTTCAGCGGTGGTCAGCAAGCTCGTCCAGCGCAGAACAATGCACCGGCTGCCAGCAGCAACGAACCACCAATGGACTTCGACGACGATATTCCTTTCTGATATCCGTTGCCTGAAGCCAATAAAAAAGCCCCGAAAGGGGCTTTTTGCTTTTCTGAGAAAGATTAAGCCGAGAAGCCGCCGTCAATGCTCAGGCTGGCGCCGGTGATATATCCCGCTTCAGGGCCGGCGAGGTAAGCGACGAAACTGGCGATCTCTTCATCTTTACCATAACGGCTGATCGCCATCATCGCTTTCAACTGCTCGGCGAAATCACCGTTGGCTGGGTTCATATCAGTATCTACAGGGCCGGGCTGAACGTTATTGACGGTGATACCGCGCGGGCCGAGATCGCGTGCCATACCTTTGGTCAGGCCGACCAGCGCAGATTTGCTCATGGCATAGACTGCGCCGCCGGCAAAAGGCATACGTTCAGCATTGGTGCTGCCAATATTGATGATGCGGCCGCCGTCATTCATATGGCGGGCGGCTTCCTGGCTGGCGACAAACACGCTGCGTACGTTAACTGCCAGAGTGCGATCAAGATCTTCCAGCGGCAGTTCTTCGGTGCTGCCCATCGCCAGCACGCCGGCGTTATTCACCAGAATATCCAGATTGCCGAAGCTATTTACGGCCTGGCGTACCGCTTGTTGCAGTGCGGTAGCGTCGGCGCTATCAGCCTTGATGGCCAGGGCTTTGCCTCCGGCGGAAATGATGTCATTGACCACCGCATCGGCTTTATCAGCAGAGGCTACGTAGGTTAATGCGACGGCGGCGCCTTCGCGCGCCAGACGTTTGGCAATGGCGGCACCAATGCCACGTGAACCGCCCTGAACGAATGCGACTTTGCCTTTCAAAGAGAGAGTTGCGGACATGATGTTTCTCCAAAGTGGGGATGAGGTTAAAGAATCTACCGGTTCAGTATCGGAGAAGCGCGGATCGGTAACTAGCCCAAAAGAGCTATAATCAGAGTAAACCATAGGTTTGAAATCAGCGGGAAAACCATGCTTGGTCATCTGGAATGTTTTGTCAGCAGTGCAGAGAGTGGCAGTTTTTCCGCTGCTGGCCGCAAGCTGGGTATCAGCTCTGCCGCGGTGGGGAAGAACGTTACCAAACTGGAAACGCTGGTGGGCGTGCGGCTGTTTCAGCGTAATACACGCAAATTGACCCTGACCGAAGAGGGTGAGCGTTTTTTGCAGGACGTTCGCAGCGGTTTACTGTCGATCCAATGTGCATTAAAAGGGGTGAGCAGCAGTGGTGGGGTCGCCGTTGGGACGTTGAAGGTCAGTATGGGCACCGCCTTTGGTCTGCATTTTGTGCTGCCACTGTTGCCGGACTTTCTCGCCCGTTATCCGTCGATTGTTCCAGACTGGCATTTTGATAATCGTCAGGTGGACCTGATCGGTGAGCATTTCGATGTGGCAATGGGCGGGGGCATCGAGCTGCCACAGGGGATGATCGCCCGTGAACTGGCGCCCGCACACGGCGTCCTGGTCGCTTCTGCCGAGTATCTGCAGCGGCACCCGAGACTTCAGCAGCCAGAGCAGTTAGCGGAACATGCGGGTATTTTTATCCGTTCGCCGCAAACAGGGCGAATCCGCAACTTGCCGTTGCGAAATGCAGATAACGAGCAACGCGTACCGGCTATGGCAATAAAAATGACGGTGAATGAGCCAGAAGCGGCGACCCGGGCGGCGGAAATGGGGCTGGGTATTGCACTCATCAGTATGCCAAATGCCTTGCCCTTTCTGGAAAGTGGCCGCTTGATGCGGGTATTGCCAGGTTGGTATGTCGACCGCGGTAGCCTGTGCCTGTACTTCCCTACCACCAAGTTCTTGCCAACCAAAACCCGAGTGTTCGTCGATTACATTACCGAACAATTCCGACAGCAGAAGCTGGCCGCCCGTTTTGACGCCCGCTAGAAACGAGAAAAGCCCCTTTCGGGGCTTCTTTCTTCCGTCAGTTAACTGTCTGACGATCAGTTGAAAATCTCTGCGGTACCGTAAAGTTTGTTCTGGCCGCCGGCAGCAATGATGCGATAAGAGCTGGCGCCTGACGCTGCAGCTTTGCTAGCCAATTCGCTTTCCAATGCACTCAGGTTAGAGGCACCGCTAACGGATACGACACCGATTTTCTGGGCGTCGGCAGCAGGTTGACTGGTCAGTTGGTCAGCGGCAACGCTAGCGAAAGAAGCGGTAGTCAGCAGTAGAGCAGTAGCAAAAATTTTGATGTTTTTCATGATTCATTCCTCAGGGTATTTTAGGGTTGAGAGGTTGTCTTCTCTCGATGTGTTAGATAATAGGCTGACGCGGCTGAATAGAAAATCGGAGAGTTTTGATAATCTCTATCAAATAAATTGACTTATTTCTGAGCGACGCGACTTGCGCTGGCGTACCGGAAAAATCGCCACTACCCT
Organism: Serratia sp. CoH_134_PS_4; assembly: GCF_058190535.1. Taxonomy (NCBI): domain Bacteria; kingdom Pseudomonadati; phylum Pseudomonadota; class Gammaproteobacteria; order Enterobacterales; family Yersiniaceae; genus Serratia; species Serratia sp. CoH_134_PS_4. The sequence continues at coordinate 281,053 of NZ_JBXWKI010000005.1, read as the reverse complement.
TTGAGTAAGCAGGAACCTTAGAGGAGTAAATGGCATGTCAGTTAACGCGTTTATTGGCAGCTGGTCATTGGTGTCTTCTGTCTTCAAAGGGGAGGACGGCAGGGTCAATCACCCGCTGGGCGAGCAGGTGCTGGGTCGCATTAACTACGAGCCCAATGGCACCATGGCGGCGCAGCTATATAGCGCTACCCGGCCATGCTTTGTCGCCGACGATCTGGCGCAGGGCACTGACCAGGAAACCCACGCCGCCTTTATCAATATGATTTGTTATTTTGGTCGCTATCAGGTGGATGAGAGCGACCAGCGGGTAGTGCATCAGGTTGAAGGCAGCTCGTTCCCCAATTGGATCGGTAGCCGGCAGGAGCGCTTTTATCATTTCTCCGGCGATCGTCTCCAACTGCGTACGGTACCGCTGCAGCTTGGTAACGGCGTGCAGATCGGCGAATTGGTGTGGCAACGGATAGGAGCGTCCTCATGATCATTGTTCACCATCTGAACAACTCGCGTTCGCAGCGTATTCTGTGGTTTTTGGAAGAGTTGGATGTGCCCTATCAGGTACAGCGCTATGAGCGTGATCCACAGACTATGTTGGCGCCGCCAGCCTTGAAGAAGATCCATCCGTTGGGCAAGTCGCCGGTGATTGTCGATGGCGATCTGACGCTGGCGGAATCCGGTGCCATTATTGAATACCTGCAGGAAGCCTACGATGCGCAGGGGCAGTTTATTCCCACCGATTACCATGCCCGTCAGCAGTACCGATACTGGCTGCATTATGCCGAAGGTTCGCTAATGCCATTACTGGTGATGAAATTGGTGTTCAGCCGCTTGGGTCAGCCACCCATACCCTGGCTGCTCAGGCCCGTCGCGGGGGCGATTGGCAAAGGCGTGCAGCGTGAGTACCTGGACAAACAGATCGCGCCGCATTGCGACTATCTGGAACAACACCTGAGCAAAAATACCTGGTTTGTCGGTAATGAGTTCAGCGCGGCGGATATCCAGATGAGCTTCCCGCTGGAAGCGATGGCGGCGCGCGGCGCACTGGACGCTTGCCCGAAATTGCGTGGTTATCTGCAGCGTATTCATTCACGTCCAGCCTATCAGCGCGCTCTGGATCAGGGGGGACCTTATGACCTGCTGAGTTAAGACGATGGGCTATACTCGATGAGGTCACTCTTCATCGGAGGTAGCCCATGGCTACGCAAATTTTTGTTAACCTGCCGGTGGGCGATCTGCCCGCATCTGTTGCTTTTTTCACCCAGCTGGGCTTCGGCTTTAATCAACAGTTTACCGATGACACCGCCGCCTGCATGGTGGTCAGCGACAGCATTTATGTGATGCTGCTTACCCACGAAAAATTCAAAATGTTCACCCCGAATCCGGTTAGCGATGCCAGGAAGGCGACTGAGGTGCTGATATGTTTGTCGCAGCCTAATCGGGCAGCGGTAGACGATGTGGTGCGTAAGGCGATCGCCGCCGGCGGTAATACTTATAACCAACCGCAAGATTACGGCTTTATGTATGGGCATGGTTTCCAGGATCTTGACGGACATATCTGGGAACTGATGTACATGGATGAAAATGCAGCGCGGGCGCAGTAGCTGTTTCGGCCCCCCATTTTTGGGGGGCATTCCCATCGGATTTACCTATGGGACAAAAACCGTATTTTCGATAATGATAGTTCCCCAGGCTTTTTGCATGAATTGCCGCGATCTTTGGTTGATCAGAGGGTGTAGAAGGCTGGATAATCGTTTGCCTTGAATAAACCACCATAAATCACCCGTTTCACGCAATGGGAGTTAAACGTTTGCCTTATATGTGATGCCGGTTGGCAGCATGCGTAAAGGGCAAGGACGCGAACGTGACGGAAACGATACCGTAATAAACATGCGTGGGCGGAACAACAAGCCTTTTGAAACGGGCTGGCAATGAAACACAGGGGACAGCAACATGTCGAATTCTCAAGCGAACAACGCCGTTAAACCAAAAGGCGGGCTTGATGGTTATTTTAATATTTCTGCGCGTGGCAGCACCGTGCGTCAGGAAGTGGTAGCGGGGTTAACCACCTTCCTGGCGATGGTTTATTCGGTGATCGTCGTACCGAGCATGCTCGGCAAGGCGGGTTTCCCGCCAACGGCGGTGTTTGTCGCGACCTGTTTGGTCGCCGGTCTTGGATCGTTACTGATGGGGCTGTGGGCGAATTTGCCAATGGCTATCGGTTGTGCGATTTCACTGACCGCGTTTACCGCCTTCAGCCTGGTGCTGGGGCAACACATCAGCATTCCAGTGGCGCTGGGCGCGGTATTCCTGATGGGCGTACTCTTTACCATCATCTCGGTAACCGGTATTCGTGCCTGGATCCTGCGTAATCTGCCGATGGGCGTGGCGCATGGTACCGGAATTGGCATTGGTCTGTTCCTGTTGTTGATCGCCGCGAACGGTGTGGGCCTGGTGGTGAAGAACCCGCTGGACGGTTTGCCTGTGGCGCTGGGCGCATTTACGTCCTTCCCGGTTGTGATGACCTTGCTCGGGCTGGCGGTGATTTTTGGCTTGGAAAAGCTGCGTGTGCCCGGTGGCATTCTGCTGGTGATCATTGTCATTTCGATCATTGGTCTGCTGTTTGACCCGGCGGTGAAATATCAGGGCTTGTTCGCGATGCCTAGCCTGACGGATGCTAACGGCAAATCATTGATCTTCAGTCTTGATATCATGGGGGCATTGCAGCCTGTGGTATTGCCAAGCGTGTTGGCATTGGTGATGACCGCGGTGTTTGATGCGACCGGGACCATTCGTGCGGTGGCTGGTCAGGCTAACCTGTTGGATAAAGACGGGCAAATCATCAACGGCGGCAAAGCATTGACGTCGGATTCCCTGAGCAGCATTTTTTCCGGTTTGGTAGGTGCAGCCCCGGCGGCAGTGTATATCGAGTCTGCTGCGGGTACTGCGGCGGGGGGCAAAACCGGCCTGACGGCGACCGTAGTCGGCCTGTTGTTCCTGTTGATCTTGTTCTTGTCGCCGTTGTCTTATCTGGTACCGATTTATGCTACCGCACCTGCGCTGATGTATGTTGGCCTGCTGATGTTGAGCAACGTGACCAAACTGGACTTCAACGACTTTGTTGATGCCATGTCCGGCCTTCTGTGTGCGGTATTTATCGTGCTGACCTGTAACATCGTTACCGGCATCATGTTGGGCTTTAGCGCATTGGTCATCGGTCGTATTTTCTCGGGCGAATGGCGCCGACTGAATATTGGCACCGTCGTGATCGCGGTGGCCCTGGTGGCGTTCTATGCCGGTGGCTGGGCGATTTAATCGCATTGTCGTTTCCCCCGTCGATTCGGCGGGGGATGTTTTATCTCCGCTTCAGATAAGTCTCCTTCTGTCTGTGCTGCAATTTGAAAGGCACAACAAGCTTTAACCGCTGTAAAAAAAGTGATCTACTATCGGGGCATACTCAGAGATGCAGTCTGAACCCTAGAGTCTAAGGAAAGCATGGAAATCTTTTTTACAATCCTCATTTTAATTTTGGTGGTCTCCCTGTCAGGGGTGGTGACGCGCATGTTGCCGTTCCAGGTACCACTGCCGTTAATGCAAATCGGTATCGGGGCCCTGCTGGCCTGGCCGCATTTCGGGTTACACGTCGATTTCGACCCTGAATTGTTCCTGGTATTGTTTATTCCACCCTTGCTGTTTGCTGATGGTTGGAAAACCCCCACGCGAGAATTCCTGCACCACGGACGCGAAATCCTGGGCCTGGCGCTGGTGCTGGTGTTGATTACTGTGGTTGGTGTCGGTTACCTGATTTACGCCATGGTACCGGGTATCCCGCTGGTGGCGGCGTTTGCGCTGGCTGCCGTATTGTCACCCACCGATGCCGTGGCGCTGTCCGGTATTGTTGGTAAAGGGCGGATACCGAAGCCGATCATGGGCGTGCTGGAAGGCGAGGCGCTGATGAATGATGCGTCCGGCCTGGTGTCACTCAAATTTGCGATTGCAGTGGCGATGGGGACCATGGTGTTTACCGTCGGGGGCGCGACGCTCGAATTCCTCAAAGTGGCGATTGGCGGCCTATTGGCTGGGGTCGCCGTCACTTGGCTCTACAGTAAATCGTTGCGTGTGATGAGCCGCTGGAGTGGGGATGACCCGGCGACGCAAATCGTGTTCCTGCTGTTATTACCCTTCGCCTCGTATTTGATTGCCGAACACATCGGCGTTTCTGGCATCTTGGCCGCCGTTGCTGCGGGGATGACCATCAGCCAGTCTGGCGTGATCCGCAACGCCCCGCTGGCGATGCGCCTGCGGGCCAACAGCGTTTGGGCGATGCTGGAGTTTGTGTTTAACGGCATGGTCTTCATCATGTTGGGCCTGCAACTGCCGGGGATCCTGGAAACCTCTATCTTGCAGGCAGAGCTGGATCCGACCATTCAGACCTGGTACCTGTTTGCCGATGTGGCCATTATCTACGCCGCGTTGCTGGTGCTGCGTTTCACCTGGCTATGGTTGATGAAAAACGCCAGCCGCCGCTTTATGAAAAAACGGCCGTTGCAGTTTGGTGATTTCAGTACCCGTGAACTCTGGGTTGCATCCTTCGCCGGAGTGCGTGGGGCGATTACGTTAGCCGGTGTGCTGTCGATTCCCTTGCTGTTGAGTGATGGTACGGCCTTCCCGGCACGTTACCAGCTTGTGTTTATTGCCGCCGGGGTAATCTTGCTTTCGCTGATTGCCGGCGTCATGGCGCTACCGCTGTTATTGCGCGGGGTGCAGGTGGCAGACAAGAGCGTCAGCAAGAGTGAAGAACGGATGGCGATTGCTATGGCGGCTGAAGTGGCGATCGAAAGTATCAACAAAATGGAAGAACGGTTGGCCGTTGATACCGAAGAAAACATTGATCCTCAGGTGTTGAAAGAGATTAGCTCGCGCGTGGTGGGAACGCTGCGGCGGCGTATCACCACCAAAGACGATATCGAAAATGCGCTGATGCTTGAAAACCTCGAACGACGCTTCCGCCTGACGGCGCTGCGTGCGGAGCGGGGTGAGTTGTACCATCTGCGTGCCACGCAGAAAATCAGCAATGAGACGCTGCAAAAACTGCTGCACGATCTCGACCTGCTGGAAGCGCTGTTGATCGAGCGCGAAGGGTAATCGCCAACGGGCCGCGGAAGCGGCCCTTTTTACTTGGTGGGTGGCCAGTAGTCGCGGCAGCAGGCGATCCACGCCTGGGCGCTGTGCGACAGGTAATTGCCTTGACGCCAGATCAATCCGACCTTCCATTCCATACGCGGCTCCAGGGGCAGCCAGATCAGGTTTTCCTTATCCAGCCACTGACAAACCGGCTCCGGTAAGGTGGCGATACCGACTCCGGCCTGAACCATTGAAGCCAAGAAATCCCACTGCCCGCTGCGCACGGCAATTTGTGGCTCAAAACCCGCCTGGCGGAAAGCCTTCATCAACATTTTGTACAGTGAAAAGTCTTCGTTATAAATCAGGATCGGCCATTCGGCCAATTCGGTGATATTAATGCTGGTGCGATTAAGCCAGTGTGGGGTGCGCGGTGTGACGACACACATCGGATGGTCGAGGAGCGGCAAGAACGTCAGCGGCTGTTCCGTATCAACCGGTAATATGGTCATTGCCAAATCCAGCTCGCCCGACATCACGGCTTGCTCAACCGATAACCCACCCAACTCGGAAATTTTCAGCTCAATGCCGGGATAGGTTTGGCGGAACTGGCGGATCAAATCGGCGATCTGCCGGCCAACCATCGGCGGGATACCCAGTCTCAGCACGCCTTTTTTGACGGAGCTGATGTCTTCCAGCTCCGCCTCCAACTGGCGAAATTCATCGAGGATTGCCAGCCCACGCTGGTATACCGCCTGGCCGCTGTCGGTCAGATGCAGTTTACGCCCCTCGCGGATCAGCAACGTGCACTCCAGTTCCTCTTCCAGATTACGTAGCATTTTGCTGATGGTTGGTTGTGTGACGAACAGCTTTTCCGCTGCGCGGGTAAAGCTTTGCTGGCGCACGACTTCCACGAAGTAGCGCAGAGTGCGGACATCCACGTTGGGTTCTCCTCAGGGGCAATACCGGCGGGAAACTATTCCCTGATGGCATGATATTAATGATTTTAATTCATTTCAGGCCAGGTTTCCTGGCTGCGTATACTGTAAACCGTGAATTTTTGTTTGAGGTTGGTTTCCATGTTACTGGCGTTACGCCATGCTGCCCCCAGCGTATTGAATCGACTACAGGTGCCGATCCAGGTTGCGTTGTATGCGGGGCTATTTCTGATTGCCGATCGGCTCGTGCAACAGTTTCATCTGCCGCTGCCTGCCAATATTGTCGGCATGTTGATGATGTTGGCGTTGATCCTGCTGCGCATTTTGCCGTTGAACTGGGTTAAGGCCGGTTCTCGCTGGTTGCTGGCTGAGATGCTGCTGTTCTTCGTACCGGCAGTGGTCGCCGTAGTCAACTATGCCCAATTATTGATGGTGGAAGGCTGGAAGATTTTTTTGGTGATTGCGATCAGCACCATGTTGACGCTGGGGGCGACCGGATTGGTGGTTGATCGTGTCTACCGTCTGGAGATTTGGTTACGTCGCCGGAAGCAGCGCGATGAATGATTTTATCCTCAGTGTTCTCTGTTTTTTGGCGACATTGGCATTGTATTTCGCCAATAAAAGGCTTTATCGCCGCCGCCGTACTCTGTTGTTGATGCCGCTGGTCCTGACGCCAATGATCCTGGTGTTGTTGCTGGTGGTGACCCATACCTCATATCAGGATTACATTGGCGAAACGCACTGGCTGCTGTGGTTATTAGGCCCCGCCACTATCGCCTTTGCGGTACCGGTGTACGAGAACGTGCATATTATCCGCCGTCACTGGTTGTCTCTCAGTGCTGGGGTACTGACGGCGGTGTTGGTTGCGGTTTACAGCTCGGTATGGCTGGCGCGTTTGTTGACGCTGCCGGAAGAGGTTCAGCGCAGTCTGGCTGTGCGTTCGATCACCACGCCATTTGCGCTGGAGGCTGCCAAGCAAATGGGGGGGCAACCGGATCTGGTAGCCCTGTTTGTTGTGATCACCGGGGTGTTTGGCATGGCGGTGGGCGACATCCTGTTTTTGCGGCTGGCGGTGCGCAGTCGCCTTGCGAAGGGGGCTGGGTTAGGAGCATCTTCGCACGGTGCCGGCACGGCAAAGGCGTATGAAATGGGGCAAGAAGAGGGGGTTGTATCCAGTCTGGTGATGATGTTAGCGGGGATTATTACAGTTATTGCCGCCCCCTTGATTGGACAATGGATGTGGTAAACCTGCGGCGCAAGATGCGCCGCAGGCTGTTGGTTAGGTCAACGAATGTCGGTCGGTATAGCGGGAGAGCGTGTGGACTCACGTAACACGCGGCCGATTTCGTCATGGCTGAAAATAATGGAGTGATGGTTACAGGCCAGAGGCTGTATGTGCAAATGGTGACTAATCGAAGACAGTCCGTTGTCCGCAATCGCCAAAAGTTCCTGCCCATCTCCCTGGTCGGTCATACTCAAGTTCACGTCTTCCGTTGCCTTGAAAAGCGTGATGCGTGCGTGCTGCAAGGGGGCGCTGAGCGTCTCCTTATTCAGGGATAGCTCGGTCGGCTCCGCACGCAATGCTCTGGCGGCAGCGTCACCCTCAATGCCCAGCATGGCCAGCATAGCCGCCAGCAACCCTGGCTCGCTGCGGATCTGGAAGGCCGTTTGATAGAAGGTATCCAGCAAAAATACCTGGATGTCACGGAAGCCTCGGCTTTCAAGCTGCGCGGCCATTTCCAGAGCAATCAGCCCCCCAAGTGACCACCCTAATAGGCGCACGGGGCGGGTAGGTGACAGCTTCATATGGCCAAGGTAATGGGATGCCAATTCGCGCAATGAGGTGATGTGCGGGTGGATAAACAAATTGTGATTGTTGATCCCCAAGACGTTGAAAGCCCCCTCGAGCGAGATCGCCAAATCATGGTAAATATCGCACCCGGTTACTGCAGGATGAACCATCCAGATATCGTCGGCGGCAATGGTCCGATTAAGGCGCATCACCTGTTTAAAGTTAAAATTGGTTTGATTTAGCCGCGCCAGCAACTGCTGCAGAGGCGCAGCAGAAATCGGGGCGGTGGCATCAGAGACTGTTTCTGCCGTCAATGCGCGAGCTTGCGCGCGCAACGTTGGGTGAGCAAACAGGGTTTTTATCACCACCGGATACCCACAGCGCTTCAGTTTGACCAAAAGTTGAATGGCATGCAGCGAATGGCCACCGAGTTCAAAGAAATCATCGTCCAGACCAATCTGCGTGACGCCGAGTAATTCCGACCACAATGCAGCAAGCTGTTGTTCTAATGCGGTTTGAGGGGCTTCATATTGCAACGAAACCTGTGTGAGCGGTGCGGGGGCCGGCAAGGCTTTGCGATCTAACTTACCGTTGGGTGACAGTGGCAGAGCCTTGAGCCTGACAAAGGTGGAAGGCACCATGTAATCGGGCAAGTGTTGCTGTAACTGAAGGCGCCATTGTGCTGAGTGCGAGCCCTCATCCGAAGCGACGACATAAGCCACCAGGCGTTTTCCTCCATGCCCATCTTCTCTCGCCAGTATTGCGGCGTCTTCAACGCCTTCGCATTGGCGTAGTTGCTGCTCTATTTCACCCAGTTCAATGCGCACCCCATGGATCTTGACCTGAAAGTCATTTCTGCCCAGGTATTCAATGTTGCCATCCGGCAACCAGCGGGCAAGGTCACCCGTCTTATACAGACGAGCCTGAGGATCAGCGCTGAAAGGATCGGCAATAAAACGTTCGGCGTTTAGCTCTGGCCGATTCAGGTAACCGCGTGCAACCTGAATACCCCCGATATGTAATTCGCCAGCAACCCCAGGCGGAAGGGGTTGTAACTGAGCATCCAGAATATGGAGTTGCGTGTTGGCGATCGGTTTGCCAATAGGCACCAATGCCCGTTCGTCATTGGGGTGGCATTGCCAGCTGGATACATCCACGGCGGCTTCCGTTGGTCCGTAGAGATTGTGCAATTCCGCCTGGGGTAAATGTTGCAGGCAGCGGTGCACGGTGGCAAGTGGCAATGCCTCGCCACTGCACATGATACGGCGCAAGGAATCACACTGCGCCATTTCGCCGTGACGCAGAAACAATTGCAGCATTGAGGGGACAAAATGCAGTGTGGTTACGCGGTGTTGTGCGATACAGCTACTGAGGTAGTCGGGGTCTTGATGGCCGCCAGGTTTGGCAATGGCTAACTGTGCGCCGACCATGAGCGGCCAGAAGAACTCCCAGACGGACACGTCAAAACTGAACGGTGTTTTTTGCAATACCACATCGTCGTGCGTCAGCGGATAAGCGTGCTGCATCCAGAGCAGGCGGTTGATAACTCCGCGGTGTTCATTCATGACGCCCTTGGGTTTCCCGGTCGAACCTGAGGTATAGATCACATACGCCAGGCTGCGCTGTGGGTCAGACCCTGGCGGTGCAAGATTGTCCTTGGGTTCTTGTTGCCACAGATGGCTATCATGTTGCAGGTGCAGCCGTGGAATAGCGACATCGCAGATGGGATTCAATGCCTGTTCGCCCGCCGGGTCGATCAGGATGTATTTTGCACCGCAATCCTGCAGCATATGACGCAAACGGTCTTGCGGATAATCGGGATCAATAGGGACATAAGCTGCGCCAGACTTCAAAATGGCATACAGCGCTGTCACCATTTCAGGGCTGCGATTGACGCAAACGGCGATGCGGTCATCAGGCTGCGTCCCTTGCTGGCGTAGAAAACTGGCCAACTGGTTTGCCTGCTGGTTCAACTGCAAATAGCTTATCTGCTGCCGCTCATAGCTCAGCGCAGGCGCGTTTGGTGTACGTAATACCTGTTGTTCTAGAAATTGATGAATGCCCTGCGGCATGGCCCAGGATTGCTGCGTGTTATTCCATTCGTGAAAAATATGCTGCTGTTCAGCAGGCAGTAACAGCGGCAGTTGCCCCAAGGGCAGATTAGCATCGCCGTCTAACAAGGTATCGAGTATTTGGACGACGCGATTGGCAATGCGCTCACCGTCTTCATGACTAAACCAAGCCTGATTGAGATTAAACTCCAATACAGGGTCATCGCCTGGGTGGTAGTGACGTAGGTAGATGCCCAATGGCAATTGTTCATAGCCATGATGCATGTTCTCAACTTTAAACTGACTCCCCTCCAGCTCAATGTCTGTCGGGAAGACTTCCAACGAAAAGCTGATGTCAAATAGCTGGCGTCTTCCCTGTTGGTGCAAATTCAGTTGGCGGTTAAGTTCGGCGATAGGAAACCGCTGATGGCGGTAGCATTTACGCAGCTCGCTGCCAATATGCTGTAACAGATGGGAAAAGGGCTCTTGCACGTCCACGTTGATATTAAGCGGGATCATGGAGGAGAACATGCCCAGCGTCTGTTTATGATCGCTGGTGCTGCGGTTATGCACCGGCACACCGATGGTGACATTATCCACCTGCCAAATGCGCGCGAACCAACTGGCAAGCAGAGCCACCATGAAGTGCATTGCCGAGCCACCGTGATGAGCGGCATAGCGCTCCAACTGCAAGAAGCGTTCTCGCGGTAAACGCTTGATGATTTGGCTGCTGGGATAGGTTTGTTGCTCGGTGTAATTGGGGCGGCGTTCCAATACGGATGGCGGGGCTGCTGCAAAGCGTTCGAGCCACCAATCCCGATCGCGCTGATAGCGTGATGACTGAAGGTAGGCAAGATCGCTAACCACGAAATCGCTGTAGCGTGAGTGGCTTATTTCACTCTTCTGCCCCAGTTTTAGCTGCTTATACCGATCCATAATCATTCGGCTTAATAACGAGATCGACGTGCCATCCGCAATTAGGTGATGAGACGCCAATAACCATAGCGTTGTTGAATCATCTATTTTGGTCAAATGACAACGCCATAGCAGGTCTTCATAGAGTTGATAAGGTTGGATAAATATTTCTCGCAGATGGTTCTGGGCCTGACTGGCTGCATCTTCCTGGTGCGAAAAATCGTTGTAGTGAAGTTCAATGGATTTTTGACTGAGTGGGCGTTGAATGACGCCTTGTGGTGTTTCCTTCAGCGCGGTTTGTAACGCGTCATGCTGCTGTTGAATATACTGGATAGCTTCTTTAAACAGTGGGAAAGAAATCTCTTTATCCACGCGCCAGAGGCACCCTACATTATACAGTGGAATATCAGGGTTTAAGGTCTGATCTAACCATACGGCCTGTTGTACCGTCGTGAGAGAATAAGCGGACACGGAACCACCTCCAAAATACAGGAAAGAATCGACTTAAATAGATGCGTAGTCGGTAAGTACTCGAACATTATAAGAGGTGATATTAAATCCGCCCAATTTTACATTAAATATTTTTAATTGTCTGAATAAATAATTCAGTATGCACATATAATTCATTTAATTGTTTACATATTTCTTATTCCGTTATTAATAATTAGTCATGTTATTAATGGGAATTAAAAATTGTTTTTTAACTGGATAATGCCGATTTGAAATGATGGCTAGCTTGCGTGATTTTGTTTAATTGGTTGTTTTTAATGGTTTTATTTTCACTTAAGCATTGGCGGTGGGGGAGGTTTATTCTGCAATGTATCGATGGCTGATGTCGATTTTATCTCGAGTTTTTCGGCAGTGAAAAGTGAACGTGCGTACCAGGTTACCTATTTGAACACTGCCAGGATGTCGTCGATAGATATTCCAATCACTTTAAGCATCAGAGTTGCTAATGATATATTATTTGGTAATAAATAAGAGTTTTATCCACTTATTTAATTATTGATGAGTTTTTCATGTCTGTGCATCTAGCGGGGGGCATAAAAATGACAATTAAATTAAATTGGAATGAACAATATGTTTTTATAATAAGTCAATTTACTGCTGGTCTGAGAAAGTGCCATTATTAATGGGGCCATGATGGCATGGCCCCTATATCTCAATCTTTGTTGATTAAACGTTGGCTGCGGTTTTGATCAATGCCACGACCAGCGGGGACAGTTCGTTGCGTAATGCGGCCCGTTCGGACTGGAACAAAGTGGCAGCGTAAAAGCGGTGCCCTGGTAGCTCCACCGATCGCACATCACCTTCGCTGTCGTGGCCGCTGATAATGAGAGGATGTTGCTGTAAATCGGCGACAAACTCGGGATTAACACCAAAATTGCAGTGATAGCCTTCATGCGTTTCAAGCTTGCCGTAAGTGCGGGCAGCCAGCGTACCCGGTTGGAAAATAATAGTGCCGCTCTTTTCGACCAACGAACAGCTCAGAGGCGCGATGACCAATCGACCGCCACTGTCAGTTTCTGCATGGCCAGCATCGTGCCAACCCATGACGTTACGGGCGTATTCCACAATGGCATACTGGAATCCGCCACAGGAGCCCAGGAAGGGGATGTTTTGCTCACGCGCATAGCGGATTGCCATGAAGGCGCCGTCATCATGATTATATGGGCTACCAGGCACTACCCAGATTGCATCAAAATCTTGCAGCACTGAGGTATCGGTAATGGTCTCTGTAGGTAGCCAGCGGGATTGAATATCGACGTCAAGGTGTGCAGCAGTGAGTTGAAGAGCAATCGGGATGGCTTGGTGAGAGACAGCCTGAGGCAGGTAATCGCCGACCAGAGCAATGCGAACTTGAGCTTTCATCATTTCCTTTTCCTGTGCGGGTAAAAAAGGAGATTACAGTAAAGCTGAGTGCCAATCTTCAGGTTTTCAAACGCTGCGCACAAAAAAGCCCGGCGTTTGCCGGGCTTGGGGAGTCGAGTGTTGGCTCAGTAGAGCGACGGGGCACCGGCTGGACGGGTTTTGAAGCGGCGGTGCAGCCACATATACTGTTCTGGTGCGCGCATGATCTCTTGCTCCACCACTTTATTCATGTATGCCGCTGCGGCGATCTCATCGCCAATAGGGTAATTCTCCAGTGCCGGTTGGATCAATAAATCATAACCCCGGCCTTTCTCACGGCGAATCAAGACGACCGGCACCAGCGCGGGTTTGGCCATGCGTGCCAGCATAAAGGTACCGCTGGTGGTGGCGGCTTGATCGACAGCAAACAGCGGAGCGAACACGCTGCCACGTGGGCCGTAATCTTGGTCCGGAGCGAACCACACGGCTTCGCCGCGTTTGAGAGCCTGAACCATGCCGCGCAGATCTTTGCGATCGAGCATGGCTTTATTGGAACGCATGCGGCCTTTGGTTTGCGCCCACTCCATCGCTTTATTGTTGTGTGGGCGGTACATTGCCATCATTGGCTGGCAGAGCCCCATGGCACGGCCGCCCAGCTCCAGTGACATAAAGTGCACGCCAATGACGAGAACGCCACGCTGATTCTGCTGTGCGATTTTCAGGTGATTAATACCGGAAACGTTGAACCAGCGTTTGACGCGTTTATCTGACCAGAACCAAGCCATGCCCGTTTCCAGCAGGCCCATACCGAGGGATTCGAAGTTGCCGACCACTTTGCGCTCGCGTTGCGCTTCTTCCATGTCTGGGAAACACAGTTCCAGGTTACGGCGGGTAATGGAAACCCGACGTTTAAGGAACCGCATCGAGGTGCGGCCCATCCACACACCCAGTTTGTGCAGCAGTGGGTAGGGGAGTTGAACCAGCAGGAACAGGCAAGCCAAACCGAACCAGGTAAACCAGTAGCGCGGGTGCAGCAAGGCCAATTTGAATTTTTGCGGACGCTTCATATAAACTCATTTATGCATTAAGGGGGCAGCAACCTGTAACGCATAAGGATCCACTCACTTGCGATACAACCACTCAGACACCCAGACATCACTATCGTTTAGCCAGATTCCATAATTGACTAAATCTTTACACTCGAAGGGCGGTTCGCGCTGCTATCAGGCTTCGGAAGGATGGCTGTAGGCCAGCGAAGGCGGCTCTAGGAATGTGTATTCTATCACAGAATACGAGCTCTAAAGGTAGAGTGGCATACGAATATTCTCATTCGTATTGACAGACGATTGATATAACGCCGAATAAGAAAAAGGCGCCGCCTCTTGCGAGGTTGCGCCTTTTCAACATGCTAACTGACTAGTATCAGTTCATGCCGTATTTTTTCAATTTCTTACGCAGCGTACCACGGTTGATGCCCATCATCAGGGCGGCACGGGTCTGGTTGCCACGGGTGTATTGCATCACCATGTCCAACAGTGGCTGTTCAACTTCAGCCAATACCAGCTCATACAGGTCGTTAACGTCTTGACCATTCAGTTGAGCAAAATAGTTCTTCAGTGCTTGTTTAACCGAGTCACGCAGAGGCTTTTGAGTCACTTGATCCTGTGAGTTCACGGTAGAAACGGTCAGTACGTCAGAATTTACGCGTTGTTCGAACATAGTTCTGTCAGCTCTTTTTTGTTACGCAAGATTTTCGAAATATGCCTCCAACGCCTCCAGCTGTTCGCTGGCATCCTCTATGGCGTTGAATGTGCGCCGAAACTGGTCATTCGGGGCGTGCTCCTGGAGATACCAGGATACGTGCTTACGAGCAATTCGGAATCCCTTGCCTTGGCCATAAAAGCCGTGCAATTCCCGAATATGCCCTATCAACAAACGCTTAACCTCGCCAAGCGGCAGAGGGGGCAGCAGTTCCCCAGTGTCCAGATAATGCTGGATTTCCCGGAAGATCCAGGGTCTCCCCTGAGCAGCGCGGCCTATCATCAGGGCATCAGCCCCAGTGTAGTCGAGCACTGCTCTGGCTTTATGCGGGTCAGTAATGTCTCCATTCGCGATAATTGGAATGGAAACACTCTGCTTAACTGCCCGAATGCTGTCGTACTCCGCGTTGCCGTTGAACAGGCAGGCACGGGTTCGGCCATGAATAGTCAGGGCTTGTATACCACAATCTTCGGCCAGTTGGGCAATCTCTACACAGTTACGGTGTTCTGGCGCCCAGCCGGTGCGAATCTTAAGCGTAACCGGCACATCCACAGCATTAACCACTGCGTGGAGGATCTGTTTAACCAGATCCGGGTACTGCAGCAATGCAGACCCTGCAAGCTTCCGGTTCACTTTTTTGGCCGGGCATCCCATATTGATGTCGATGATCTGCGCACCGCTGGCCACGTTAATACGTGCAGCGGCAGCCATATCATCTGGGTCGCATCCGGCAATCTGCACGGAACGGATCCCGGGTTCATCGCTATGTACCATACGCAGACGCGACTTATCCGTCCGCCACACCTCCGGATTGGAGGAGAGCATTTCGGATACAGCCATCCCAGCACCCATTGCATGACATAGGGTTCTAAATGGGCGATCTGTAATGCCGGCCATCGGGGCCGCAATCAGGCAATTTGTAAGCTGGTGGTGTCCAATGCGCATAGACAAAGAGTAACCATACTGTGTCCGCAAGGGCGCGTATATTACGCATTTTTGCGTTGAGATGAAAGGCCAAACTTTGACCAATTGGCCGTTATTCGGCAATCAAAATGCGCTTTGTCAGGATTCATAAAAATATTATATATATTTAACAATGAGTTGACGAAAAGTGCTTAATTTGTATGCGGTAAAATATTCCCCATACAACAGAATTTTATCTGTAATGAGTCTCGATTCAGCCAGAGATAGGCCGCAATATACGGCATCTATCAGGCGATTCCGTTGAGAATTGACCTAATTATGCTGAGATTGCTGGGTGGACATTCTGGCGAAGAGTCTGTCGTTTCAGGTGACACTTCCGTGGTGACACTGGCGCATAAGGACATCGCCATTGCGTGATAAGACAGAATAAAAAAACCACCGTAACGCTCTAAGTTACCGGTGGTTTTTTATCAGAGTACTCTTTCTGATTACTTACGCTGGCCCGTGATACGACACCATTCTTCACGTTCCGCGACCGGATCGAGAGTGAATTTGTCTTCATAGGCTTGCGCCACGCTGCTTGCCTGCGTGGCCAATACGCCTGACAGCCCCAGATAGCCGCCCGACTTTGGCAGGCAACCGATCAGCGGCGCCAACTCGCGTAATGGGCCAGCCAGAATGTTTGCGACGACCACGTCAGCCAGCAAGTCTGCAGGTTGGTCTTTTGGCAGATACAGCTCCAGACGCTCTGAAACGCCGTTACGCTGTGCGTTATCACGACTGGCCTGAATGGCTTGGGGATCGATATCGATGCCGATAGCGCGTGCTGCACCGAGCTTCAGGGCAGCAATCGCCAGGATGCCTGAACCACAGCCGAAGTCGATGATGGTTTTACCGGCCAGATCGAGGCCGTCCAGCCATTGCAGACACAGCGCGGTGGTTGGGTGGGTGCCGGTACCGAACGCCAGACCTGGGTCCAGCATCACGTTGACCGCGTTAGGATCGGGCACATCACGCCAGCTTGGGCAAATCCACAGACGATCGCCGAAGCGCATTGGGTGGAAGTTATCCATCCACTCACGTTCCCAGTCCTTGTCTTCCAGTTGTTCGATCTTGTGGCGGAAGCCGGCACCCAGCAATGGATGCTGTTCCAGCATTGCCACCACGTCGGTCATGTCGGTTTCAGCATCGTACAGCCCGATCACATCGGTATCGCCCCACAGCAAGGTCTCGCCTGGCAGCGGTTCGAACACCGGGTTGTCGTGGGTGTCCTGAAAGGTCACCGATACGGCACCGCTTTCAACCAGTGCATCGCTCAGGTCTTCTGCCTGGCTGCCGGTAGTATTCAGTTTGAGTTGGATCCAAGGCATAACAATTCTCTTTAAGAGGGTAATGATGACGCCACTCGGCGTTTTTCGCCGACGACGTTACCGATATAAAACGCCAGCAAGCCCAGCAGCAGTGAAGGCACGATAGGATGGAGCCCCGCCAACTGCAGCTTGAAGCTGGCCAATAGCGTATAGCATACCGCACCTGTCACCATTGAGCTAAGGGCGCCCTGCGCGTTAGCGCGTTCCCAGTACAGGCCCAATACCAGCGGCCACAGGAAGACGGCCTCCAGGCCGCCAAACGCCAGCAGATTCAGCCAGATGATCATTTCCGGTGGCCGCCAGGCCGCCAGCAGCACCAGCAGGCCAAGCACCAGCGTGGTCAGGCTGGAGAAGCGCTTGATCAAACGCTCGTTCTGCATTTGCTGAGGACGCACGCGAAGATAGAGATCTTTAATAATAGTGGCGGAAGATTGCAGCAGTTGAGCGTTAATGGTCGACATGATTGCCGCCATCGGCGCGGCCAGGAAGATACCGGCAGCATACGGCGGCAACACGGTGATCATCAGCGTAGGGATCACCTGATCCGGGATTTTCAGATCCGGCAGCACTGCACGGCCCAGCGCACCGGCCAGGTGCATGCCGAACATCAGCACCGCCACCACCATGGTACCGAGGATGATGCCGCGGTGTACCGCTTTGCTGTCTTTATACGAAATGCAGCGCACCGCAGTATGCGGCAGGCCAATCACACCAAAGCACACCAGGATCCAGAACGAGGCCATAAACGGCAGGCTAAGGATCTGTTCACCGCCTTGCGGTGACACCAGTGCGGGATCAATTTGTTGCAGTTTATCTACGGCGCTGTGCAGGCCACCCGCGGCGTGGATCACCGCAACCAGCAACAGCACGGTGCCGATCAACATCACCAATCCTTGCATGGCGTCGTTTAGCACGCTGGCGCGGAAACCGCCGAAGGCGGTGTATAGCGCGATGCTGAGGCCAAAGATCAGCAGGCCGGTGTCGTAAGGGATACCGGCAGCGGTTTCCAGCAAACGTGCGCCGCCGATAAACTGCACCGTCATGGCACCCAGGAACGCCACCAAGAGGCTCAGGCTGGCCAGCCAGACCAGCAGTCGGCTTTGGTAACGGCCGTATAGCATGTCGTTGAGGGTGATTGCGTTGTAGCGCCGCGCCAGAATGGCAAACTTCTTGCCAAGCACACCGAGTGATAACCATACGGCCGGCAGTTGGATCATCGCCAGTAGCACCCAGCCCAATCCATATTTATAGGCAGCACCAGGGCCACCGATAAACGAACTGGCGCTGATATAGGTCGCCGTCAGCGTCATGGCCAGCACAAAGCCACCCATTGAGCGGCTGCCAAGGAAGTACTCACTGAGGAAATTGCCCGTTTGGCGTCGGCTGTAGGCATAAACTGACAGCCCGAACACCAGCGCCAGATAGGCGACCAGCGGCAGAATGACTTCAGTTTGCATCGCCGTCCTCCAGCGAGATATCGCGGAATAGGCCGCGGACCATCAGCCAGCACAGGCCGATAAACAACAACGGCACCAGCAGGCAGGCCATTTCGAACCAGTGTGGCAGGCCGGTAATACCGGATTCGCTGTCCGGCAGATAGGCAGCCAGCGACCAGGCCAACAGATAAAGCAGCGTCAGGCCGAGGGCCCAGCGCGCCTCGCGGTGAGCTTGAATAAAGCGAGTTTCCACCAGTGTCTCCCATAGGTTTACGGTGATGGATTTATCAAAGGTAGGGAATTCTACGGCAAGGCCGGATTTTGCCAAGCCGTTACCTCGCCCGGAGTAAAAAAGAAAAAGGCCGGCAATTAACCGGCCTTCTGTCAGGCGATGCGAATAGCCTGCCTTAGGTTTCCTGCAGACCCAGCTTCTTCTCCAGATAGTGGATGTTAGTGCCACCGTGCTGGAAATTTTCGTCGCTCATGATCTTTTGCTGCAGCTCAACGTTGGTTTTGATGCCATCGATGATCAGCTCAGCCAGGGCGTTCTTCATGCGGGCAATCGCCACGTCACGGTTTTCACCGAACGTGATCAGTTTGCCGATCATGGAATCATAGTACGGCGGTACGGTATAACCGGCGTAAATATGAGATTCCCAACGCACGCCGAAACCACCTGGTGCATGGAAACGGGTGATCTTGCCTGGGCTTGGCAGGAAGGTGTTCGGGTCTTCGGCGTTGATACGGCATTCCACCGCGTGGCCGTGAACCTTCACTTCGTCCTGTTTGATCGACAGTGGCTGACCGGCAGCGATACGCAGCTGCTCTTTGATCAGATCCACACCGGTGATCATTTCAGTAACCGGGTGTTCAACCTGAATACGGGTGTTCATTTCGATGAAATAGAACTCGCCGTTTTCATACAGGAACTCGAAAGTACCCGCGCCGCGGTAACCGATTTCCACACAGGCCTTCGAACAACGCTCGCCGATATAACGACGCATTTCGCTGGTGATGCCCGGTGCCGGAGCCTCTTCAACCACTTTCTGGTGGCGACGCTGCATGGAGCAGTCGCGCTCGGCCAGATAGATGGCATTACCCTGACCGTCTGCCAAAATCTGAATTTCGATATGGCGTGGGTTTTCCAGGTATTTTTCCATGTAAACCATGTCGTTATTGAAAGCCGCTTTGGCTTCCGCTTTGGTCATGGTGATGGATTGCTCGAGGTCTTTGTCGCTGCGCACAACGCGCATGCCGCGGCCGCCGCCGCCGCCGGATGCCTTGATGATGACCGGATAGCCGATGCGCTTAGCGAAGGCACGGTTTTTGTCCATGTCGTCGGTCAGCGGGCCATCGGAGCCAGGCACACAAGGTACACCGGCTTTCTTCATGGCGTTGATAGCAGAAACCTTGTCGCCCATCAGGCGGATAGTTTCGGCTTTCGGGCCAATGAAGATAAAGCCAGAACGCTCGATTTGCTCGGCGAAGTCGGCGTTTTCAGACAAGAAGCCATACCCTGGGTGGATCGCCACTGCGCCGGTGATTTCTGCCGCAGAGATGATAGCCGGGATATTCAGATAGCTTTTAACTGATGGCGCAGGACCGATACATACAGTCTCGTCAGCCAGCAGTACGTGTTTCAGATCGCGATCGGCTGTGGAGTGTACGGCAACAGTTTTGATGCCCAACTCTTTACAAGCACGCAGGATACGAAGTGCGATCTCGCCACGGTTGGCGATAACAATTTTATCAAGCATGTTCGCCTCGTTATTCGATGACGACCAGTGGCTCGTCAAATTCTACCGGTTGGCCGTTCTCTACCAGAATAGCTTTCACTACGCCGGATTTGTCCGCTTCGATCTGGTTCATCATTTTCATCGCTTCAACGATGCACAGCGTGTCGCCGGCGTTCACTTTCTGGCCGACTTCGATGAAGGCTTTCGCATCCGGGCTTGGCGTGCGGTAGAAAGTACCCACCATTGGGGAACGGACGACGTGGCCACTCATGGCCGCTGGTGCTGCAGGCGTTTCGGCTGGTGCGCTGGCAACGGCAGTAGCCAGTGCTGGCTGCGGCTGTGCCGGCATTGCATATGCCTGTGGCATCATTGGGTAAGCCTGCGCCGGTGCGGCGCGGCTGATGCGAACTGACTCTTCGCCTTCAGAGATTTCCAGTTCAGAAATGCCTGATTCTTCAACCAGTTCGATCAGTTTCTTGATTTTACGAATATCCATGAGTGTGATTCCGTACTCTTTTTGCGTAGCAATTAGTGGGTTTTCGACAGACGGTTAACCGCTGCCTGTAAAGCAAATGTGTAGCCATCCGCGCCGAGGCCGCAAATCACACCCACCGCAATATCGGAGAGGTAAGAGTGATGGCGGAAAGGTTCTCGGGCGTGCACGTTGGACAAGTGGATCTCGATAAACGGGATCTGCACCGCCAGCAATGCATCACGCAGCGCCACGCTGGTATGCGTGAACGCGGCAGGGTTAATCAGAATAAAATCTGTGTTGCCGCGCGCTTCATGTATGCGGTCGATCAGCGCATGTTCGGCGTTAGACTGCAGATGGCTCAGGGTAATATCCAGTGTGGATGCCTGGTTTTCCAATCCGTTAACAATCTCTGTTAACGTCGTGCTGCCGTACTTCTCCGGCTCACGCGTCCCCAGCAGATTCAGATTGGGGCCGTTTAGAAGCAAAATGTGAAACTTATCCGCCATTGTGCTGGTATCTCCGGCAATAAAACCATCATCGTAGAAAATAACCCGACGTCACCGATTTGTCACCTGTTAAGGGGAAAATTCACCCTGAGAACAGGAACAAGGTCGGGCATTATAACGATATCGTAGCAATTCGCAGCTAAATACTGGTCTTATCAGCGAAGATATTCAACCCTAAATCAGCAAACTGACGGTGGCGTTATCGCATTATGAGGGGTAGAACACAGAAAAGTTCCGCCTGTTAACGCCGCCAATTGCGGAATTTCTTGTATCGCAGTGCCAGTAATAACACCGCCAGCAGGGCGTAAATAAAGGGCTGTGGCGAGAAGGTTTTTACCGACCACAGGTAGTGAATCGGAGCCAGGATCGCGACCAGATACACCAAATTATGCAATGTCTGCCATTTGGCGCCCAGTTTGCGCATAGCCCACAGCGTTGAGGTCGCGGCCAGCGCCAGTAGGATCAACCAACTGATAATGCCGAGTGTCAAATACGGACGGGTGACAAGTTCGCGCCCCAGCAGGCCGATATTGCTTAACCCCAGTTCAAGCGTCGAATAGCTTATCAGATGCAGTGTGCCCCAGGCAAAACACCACAGCCCGACCAAACGACGGCAGCGTATCAGCAAGGGTTGGCGAGCGTAGCGTGCCAACGGAGCGATAGCCAAGGTTGCCAGCAGCAATTTTAGCGTCATTCTGCCGGTAAAATGCTGAATATCTTTGGCAGGATCGGCGCTGAACCAACCTTGGTCTACCGACAGCACCAGCCAGAGGAAAGGCAGAAATGCCGCCAGATAAATGCCGACCTTGATCCATGTGATGTGAGTTGGGGTCAAACGCACTTAGAAATTCTCCCGCAGGTCGAGACCGCGATACAACGATGCGACCTGTTCGGCATAGCCATTAAACAGGAGCGTCGGCTGGCGTTTAACGTCCAAAATACCGCCGGAGCCGATAAATCGCTCGGTGGCCTGAGACCAGCGCGGGTGATCGACATGCGGATTCACATTGGCGTAGAAACCGTATTCATTTGGCGCAGACTCATTCCAGGTCGTCGGCGGTTGATCGCGTACCAGACGGATGTGCACAATCGACTTAATACCTTTAAAACCGTATTTCCACGGGGTAATAAGCCGCAGTGGCGCACCGTTTTGCGGCGGGAGTGTCTTGCCGTACACACCGACAGTCAGCAATGCCAGTGGATTCATCGCCTCATCAAGACGCAAGCCTTCTACATAGGGATACTTCAGGCCACCGCCGATAAATCGGTCTTTCTGGCCCGGCATTTGCTCCGGGTCGTACAGCGTTTGGAAGGCGACATAGCGTGCATTGCTGTTTGGCTCCGCGAGCGTGATCAGCTTCCCCAACTCAAAGCCAATCCAGGGCACGACCATCGACCAGGCTTCCACGCAGCGCATACGGTAGATACGCTGTTCCAATGGAAAACGCTTCATTAAATCGTCGATGTCGAGCGTGATGGGCTTAGCCACTTCGCCGTCGATGCGCACTTTCCAGCCTTCGGTCTTCAGTCCGCCTGCGTTGGCGGCCGGATCGGCCTTATCGAGACCGAACTCGTAGAAATTGTTGTAGCCGGAAACTTTGTCTTCCGGCGTCAGTGCCAGTTGGGATTGCCAGGCCGCAGGCTTGGTGAACGTCAGCGGTTTGCCCGGTGGTGCCTTGGGCCGATCGTGGCCTTTGAACCATGACAGCAAATCAGCCCGTGCAGGGGTGGGCAACGCCAGTGAAGCGGCGGTGATGCCTAATGCCTGCAACACTTTGCGGCGCTGATGAAACACGCTCTCGGGTGTGACATCGGCCTCGGTCAATTTTCGTTGTTTACTCATGACATTTTCTCCGCGTCTTAGGATATAAGCATGGCGTGAAAGCAGGCCATATGCGAGAAGCGGAGGGAAAATATGAAATTTCGCAGGCGGGGTATGCCCCCCCGTTGCCGGAGGGGCGTTGGGATTAGCGGATTTTCACCAGGGTACGACCGGTGACTTTGTTCTCCAGCAGCGCGGCAGCGGTAGCCGGAGCCTGTTCCAACGTGATTTCTTGGGTAGCTTGTTGATAGAAGCTGTCCGGCAGGATACCCGCCAGGCGTTCCCAGGCGGTTTGACGGCGATGCAGCGGCGTGTGTACCGAGTCCACGCCTTGCAGGCGTACGTTGCGCAGAATAAATGGCATAACCGTAGTCGGCAGGTGATAGCCACCGGCTAAACCGCAGGCCGCGACGGTACCGTTATAGTTCATTTGCGCCAACACGCGCGCCAGCAGTGTGTCACCCACGGTATCTACGGCACCTGCCCACAGCTGTTTCTCAAGTGGGCGCGGGGCTTCGAGATAGCCACTGCGCGATAGCACTTCTTTGGCGCCGAGCGCTTTTAAATATTCGGTATTGCTTTCACGGCCGCTGATTGCCGTGACGTGATAGCCCAGTGCCGCAAGAATGGCGATCGCCGTACTGCCTACGCCGCCACTGGCACCGGTAACTAAAATATTGCCATCATCGGGGTGCACGCCGCCTTCTTCCAGTGCCATCACGCACAGCATGGCGGTAAAACCGGCGGTCCCGAGGATCATGGCTTTACGTTCATCTAACCCGTGTGGAAGTGGTACCAACCATTCGCCGGAGACCCGCGCTTGTTCCGCCAGGCCGCCCCAATGGTTTTCGCCCACACCCCAACCAGTAAGCACCACGCTTTGGCCTTCTTTAAAGCGATCGTCGCGGCTATGATGGACGGTACCGGCGAAATCGATGCCGGGCACCATCGGGAAATTACGTACGATCTTGCCTTTACCTGTGATCGCCAATGCATCTTTATAGTTAAGGCTGGACCAGTTGACGTTCACCGTCACGTCGCCGTCGGGCAACTGATCGCTACCGATATCCTTGACGTGAGCTAGAGTTTGATCGTCTTGTTGTTCCAATAACAGTGCGCGCATGTCACTCTTCCTCTCGTTTGCATTTTTGCCAAAGATGGCTGAATCAGATTTCAATGACTATATGCATAATAAGAAATTTATGTCCTGATAAAGGACAAAAAATAATGATTGAAGGTTTTCATCGTTGGCGATGCTTGATAGCTTGAGCGGCAAGATCGGTTGGTGGATACCCTTGGGTTGAGCCAGTGACTCATTAAAATATCAAGGTATTGTGTTGGATTCATTTGAGAGGATTCGGGGCCTTTATACTTCCAAAGGTGAAAATTCACGTAACCATAACGGACAAGGCACAGGGATGCGATTCACCACCAAACTCTCTGCATTGATCACCCTGCTTGTTGCTCTGGCGATGTTTTTGATGCTGATGGGCTGTTCATACAGTTTCTTCTACGTCACACAAGATCGTCTGGAGCGTCGTTTCGACTCACTGATGACCTCGCTCGATCAGGCGATGCTGCGTGAATCCCCCGAAGAGCAGAAACAATGGCTGCCTTTGGTGATGCGGCCGCTCGGTATTGTGGCGGTCAGCATAGATACCAGTAGCAGTAATCTTCTCTCTTATAAATTACCGACGGTCAAAGCGCCCTGGGAGTCTCTTAGCGGTTATCGGCAAGTCGCCCAGCCGCTGCTACAGCACCCTGGCGCCTCACTGACGATTACTTATGTTGATCCTTTCGCCAGCGACGTGCGTTCCTTGCAATCCACCGCCGCTGTGACGTTGTCCATCGTCGTGATGGTGATGATCCTGCTGTTCAGCCTGCGCTGGTTACGGGAACAGGCCGATGGCGAGGATCGGCTTGAGCGCCGTGCGCGCCGCATTTTGAATGGCGAACGTGAAAGCGTGATGCAAGGTGACGTGCGTGAATGGCCTGCGAACGTTAGCGGCGCTCTCGATCGCCTGTTGGCGGATCTGGCGGAGGCTCGCGAGGAGCGCAGCCGGGTCGATACGCTGATCCGTGCCTTTGCCGCTCAGGATGCCAAAACCGGGCTAAACAACCGACTCTTCTTCGATAACCAGCTCACCACTCAGTTGGAAGAGGCCGGCTCGCACGGCATTGTTATGATGGTGCGATTACCGGATTTCGATACGCTGCGGGAAATCCACGGTAACACCGTGGTGCAGGAACTGATGTATTCACTGGTTAACCTGTTGTCGACCTTTGTGATGCGCTATCCGGCGGCGCTGCTGGCACGCTATTTCCACAGCGATTTTACCGTTCTCTTGCCGCACCGCACATTGAAAGAAGCGGACGGTATTGCTTCGCAGCTGGTTCACGCAATTGACGCCTTGCCTTCAACGGCACTCATCGATCGCGAAGCGTTTTTACACATTGGCATCGTGGCATACCGCAGCGGGCAAACCACCGAGCAGGTGATTGATTTCGCAGAACAGGCAACGCGCCATGCCACGTTGCAGGGGGAAAACGGGTGGTATGTTTACGACAGCCAGGTGCCTGAAAAAGGCCGCGGTAGCGTCAAGTGGCGAACGTTGTTGGAGCAAGTGCTTGCGAAGGGAGGCCCACGGTTATATCAGAAACCGGCGGTGACGGTGGAAGGGGAAGTCCATCATCGTGAGATCATGAGTCGGATTTATGACGGGACGCAGGAACTACTGCCATCTGAATATATGCCATTAGTGCAGCAGTTGGGGTTGGCGGAAAGCTACGATCGTCAGCTTATTAGCCGCATTCTGCCTTTGTTGGCATTGTGGCCTGAAGAGTCGTTGGCATTTACGCTGTGTGTTGATTCATTATTGCAGCGCACTTTCCAGCGCTGGCTGCGTGATAGCCTGCTACAGTGTGAAAAAAGTCATCGTCGGCGAATTCTGATTGAACTTGCAGAGGCAGATGTGTGTCAACATATCGACCGTTTGCGCCCTGTGCTGAGATTGCTTTCAGGATTGGGGTGCCGTTTGGTGGTCTCTCAAGCGGGGTTAACCGTAGTCAGTACCTCTTATATCAAGTCCTTACCGGTGGAGCTGGTTAAGCTTCACGCGGGTCTGGTGCGGAGTATTGATAAGCGTGATGAAAATCAGCTGTTCGTTCAGAGCCTGACCGGCGCTTGTGAAGGCACAAGTACCCAGGTTTTTGCTGCAAGTGTGCGGACGCGCAATGAATGGCAAACGCTGAAAGAACGCGGGATTCTCGGTGGGCAGGGCGACTTTTTCGCGCCTCCAGAGCCAATAGACGTCGGGCGTAAAAAATATTCACGCCGTTATCGAGTTTAACCTGAAAGCCTGGCAAAAATTGACGTAGAATGAGCGCCAATTCATCTGGGCTATTTTATCTGTCATTTTGGGATTTTCCCCAAACTGCCTGCGACAATGACGCCTATTTGATATAGGCTCTTGTCAGTCCTTTTCTGTTGAGCGTTGGTAGGTGCTTACCACCAGCGGCAATCAGGGAATATGTTAGATTTTATGAGCTGTGTTACGCCGTTTCGTGCGCTGACAGGGTGGTAAACTGAGCCTTTGTTCAGGGAATTCAGGCCTCATCCAATTTCCGTGCATTCGAGCAGAAACAATACAGACTATTTTTCACCGAAGTAGAACGTTTTTGCGCCTTGTCGCTGCTTCGTGTGGTTGGTAAAGTAGGCGGATTTTATTTTCCGCCCCCAGCTTGCAGGATTATCCTTTAGTTATGTTTAAGAAATTTCGTGGCATGTTTTCCAACGACTTGTCCATCGACTTGGGTACCGCCAATACCCTGATTTATGTTAAAGGGCAAGGCATTGTACTGAACGAACCGTCGGTGGTTGCCATTCGCCAGGATCGTGCCGGTTCACCCAAGAGCGTTGCGGCCGTGGGTCATGAGGCTAAACAGATGCTGGGACGTACACCCGGCAATATCGCGGCTATTCGTCCGATGAAAGACGGCGTTATCGCCGATTTCTTCGTGACAGAAAAAATGCTGCAGCATTTCATCAAACAGGTCCACAGCAACAGCTTCATGCGGCCAAGCCCGCGCGTGCTGGTGTGTGTGCCGGTCGGCGCAACTCAGGTTGAACGCCGTGCCATCCGTGAATCCGCTCAAGGGGCGGGGGCACGTGAAGTGTTTCTGATTGAAGAACCTATGGCTGCGGCAATCGGTGCAGGTCTGCCGGTTTCTGAAGCGACGGGTTCGATGGTGGTTGATATCGGTGGTGGTACCACTGAAGTGGCCGTGATCTCACTAAATGGTGTGGTCTACTCCTCCTCCGTGCGTATCGGTGGTGACCGTTTCGACGAAGCCATCATTAATTATGTGCGCCGTAACTATGGCTCACTGATTGGTGAAGCCACTGCTGAACGTATCAAACACGGCATCGGTTCTGCTTATCCAGGCGATGAAGTGCATGAAATCGAAGTTCGCGGCCGTAACCTGGCTGAGGGCGTGCCACGCGGCTTTACCCTGAATTCCAATGAAATCCTCGAAGCGCTGCAAGAGCCGTTGACCGGTATCGTCAGTGCGGTGATGGTGGCGCTGGAACAGTGTCCGCCGGAGTTGGCTTCCGACATTTCCGAACGTGGCATGGTGTTGACCGGCGGTGGCGCACTGTTGCGCAACCTGGATCGCCTGCTGATGGAAGAAACCGGTATTCCGGTAGTCGTAGCAGAAGATCCGCTGACCTGCGTAGCCCGCGGCGGCGGCAAGGCGTTGGAAATGATCGACATGCATGGCGGCGATTTGTTCAGCGAAGAATAGTCAGCCCCAGGAAGGAGGAATCGTATCGGATGACTGCGCAAAGCGAAAATCAGGTACGGTTCCTCTTTCTGTTGTCGAGGAACACGCATAATTTATGAAGCCGATTTTTAGCAGGGGCCCTTCTCTGCAACTACGACTTTTTTTGGCAGTGATTGCGGCGATTTGCCTGATCGTTGCCGATAGCCGTCTCGGTACGTTCGTGAAAATACGTAACTACATGGACACGGCCGTTAGCCCTTTCTATTTTCTGGCCAATGGGCCACGTAAAGTTTTGGACAGCGTTTCAGAAACGCTGGCTACCCGCCAACAGCTGGAGCTTGAAAACCGGGCTCTGCGGCAGGAACTGCTGCTGAAAAACAGCGATATTCTTCTTCTTGGTCAATTCAAGCAGGAAAACGCCCGCTTGCGTGAGCTATTAGGCTCACCGTTGCGCCAGGACGAGCATAAAATGGTCACCCAGGTGATCTCGACCGGCTCCGATCCTTACAGCGATCAGGTGGTGATCGACAAAGGTTCGGACAATGGCGTTTATGAAGGCCAACCTGTCATCAGCGATAAAGGTGTTGTTGGCCAAGTCGTCGCGGTGGCGAAGGTGACCAGTCGCGTATTGCTCATCTGCGATGCTTCACACGCGCTGCCAATCCAGGTATTGCGTAACGATATCCGGGTGATCGCGGCAGGCAGTGGGTGTGCAGACGACTTACAGCTTGAGCATCTGCCGAACAATACGGATATCCGCGTGGGTGATGTGCTGGTCACATCGGGTCTGGGTGGACGCTTCCCTGAAGGCTACCCGGTGGCCGTTGTGTCCTCGGTCAAAGTGGATAACCAACGTGCCTATACCGTGATTCAAGCGCGACCAACGGCTGGCCTGCAACGTTTGCGCTATCTGCTGTTGTTATGGGGCGCTGACCGCAACGGTGATATGCCGTTGCCTCCGGACGAAGTACATCGCGTTGCCAATGAGCGCCTGATGCAGATGATGCCGCAGGTTCTGCCGCCGCCAGATGCCGTGGGGCCACAGTTGCCGCAGCCGGCAGCGGCCACCGGCACGGCTGTGCCAACCGCGGCACCCGCCACGGGAGCTGCGCAATGAACCGCTATCGCAGCAACGGGCGCTGGATAATCTGGCTGTCATTTCTGGTGGCACTGGTGCTGCAAATCATGCCGTGGCCGGAACAGATCTATATGTTCCGACCGTCCTGGCTGGCCTTGATCCTGATCTACTGGGTGATGGCGCTGCCACACCGGGTTAATGTCGGTACCGGTTTTGTGCTGGGCTTGATTATGGATCTGATCCTCGGTTCCACGTTGGGCGTTCGCGCACTGGCGTTGGGGATCATTGCCTATCTGGTGGCATTCAAATTCCAACTGTTCCGCAATATGGCGCTCTGGCAACAGGCGTTGATCGTCGTGCTGTTGTCACTGGCGATGGACGTCGTGGTGTTCTGGGCCGAGTTCTTAGTGATCAACGTCTCTTTCCGCCCAGAGGTGTTCTGGAGTAGTGTGGTAAACGGCATCCTGTGGCCGTGGTTATTCCTGCTGATGCGCAAAATTCGCCGTCAGTTCGCCGTACAGTAAGGGTATATCAATGACTTCGCTTTATCTGGCCTCTGGTTCTCCCCGTCGACGTGAATTACTGACCCTTCTAGGGGTTCCGTTTGAAGTCATCTTAACGGACACAGAAGAACAGCGGCGTGAAGGGGAAGCCGCCGAAGCCTATGTGCGCCGTTTGGCGCAGGACAAGGCCAAAGCGGGCGTGGCCATGGCGCAGAAAGACTGGCCGGTACTGGGGGCCGATACCATTGTCGTGCTCAATGGCCGGGTGTTGGAAAAACCACGCGACGAAGCGCATGCGGCAGAAATGCTGGCGGCGCTGTCGGGTAAACAGCATCAGGTGATGACCGCAGTGGCCGTCGCCGATTGCCATGATGTTCTGTGCCAGCTAGTGGTGACAGACGTGACATTCCGCAACCTGTCACAGCAGGATATTTGCGACTATATTGCAACGGGCGAACCGATGGATAAAGCGGGCGCCTACGGAATTCAAGGAAAGGGTGGTTGTTTCGTCAGAACGATAACCGGCAGTTATCACGCAGTGATGGGCTTGCCGTTAGTCGAAACACATGAGCTGCTCAGTAATTTTGTCGCATTACGTGATGTAAGAACCGGTTGATGGGTGCTGCCATTATCGACCGGTTCTGAGGAGAGGGCATGACAGCTGAGCTACTGGTTAATATCACACCGTCTGAAACGCGGGTTGCCTATATTGATGGCGGCATCCTGCAAGAGATCCACATCGAGCGCGAATCCAAGCGTGGCATCGTCGGCAATATTTATAAAGGGCGCGTAAGTCGCGTGTTGCCAGGCATGCAGGCAGCATTCGTCGATATCGGCCTGGACAAAGCGGCCTTCCTGCACGCCTCCGATATCATGCCACACACCGAGTGTGTTGCTGGTGATGAGCAGAAGAATTTCCACGTGCGGGATATTGCTGAGCTGGTGCGCCAGGGGCAGGATCTGATGGTGCAGGTAGTGAAAGATCCGCTGGGCACTAAAGGCGCACGCCTGACTACCGACATTACCTTGCCTTCGCGTTACCTGGTGTTTATGCCGGGTGCGGCGCACGTTGGTGTTTCCCAACGTATAGAAAGCGAAGCCGAGCGCGAGCGTTTGAAGAAAGCCGTTGCCGGCTATTGCGATGAGCTGGGTGGTTTTATCATCCGCACCGCGGCGGAAGGCATCGGTGAAGAAGAGCTGGCGCAGGACGCCGCCTTCCTTAAACGCCTGTGGACCA
Source organism: Serratia sp. CoH_134_PS_4 (assembly GCF_058190535.1). NCBI lineage: Bacteria > Pseudomonadati > Pseudomonadota > Gammaproteobacteria > Enterobacterales > Yersiniaceae > Serratia > Serratia sp. CoH_134_PS_4. The sequence continues at coordinate 250,758 of NZ_JBXWKI010000005.1, read as the reverse complement.
AGGTGATGGAGCGTAAAAAACGCAACCAGACCAAATACAAACTGTATGGCGAATTGGCGCTGGCGCAGCGCATTCTGCGTGATTTCGCGGGTGCAGCGCTGGATCGGATCCGCGTGGACTCCCGTCTGACTCACGATTTGTTGGTGGAGTTTACCGGTGAGTACATCCCGGATATCACTGCCAAACTGGAACTGTATACCGGTAGCCAGCCCATCTTTGATTTGTACGATGTCGAAAATGAGATACAGCGCGCGTTAGAGCGCAAGGTGGAACTGAAGTCCGGCGGTTATCTGATTATCGATCAGACCGAGGCGATGACCACCGTGGATATCAACACGGGCGCTTTTGTCGGCCATCGTAACCTCGACGAAACCATCTTCAATACCAATATCGAAGCGACGCAAGCTATTGCCCGCCAACTGCGGCTGCGCAATTTGGGCGGTATAATCATCATTGACTTCATTGACATGAACAATGACGAACACCGGCGTCGGGTACTACACTCGCTGGAGCTGGCGCTGAGTAAAGATCGGGTAAAAACCACGATTAACGGCTTCTCTCAGCTAGGCTTAGTTGAAATGACGCGTAAACGTACGCGTGAAAGCATTGAACATGTGCTGTGTCATGATTGTCCTACTTGTCATGGACGCGGCACATTGAAAACAGTGGAAACCGTGTGCTACGAAATTTTGCGCGAAATTGTGCGTGTGCACCATGCTTATGATTCCGATCGTTTCCTGGTATACGCGTCCGCGGCGGTGGGGGAAGCGCTGAAAAGCGAAGAGTCTCATGCGTTGGCGGAAGTAGAAATTTTTGTCGGCAAGCAGGTGAAGGTACAAATCGAACCCTTGTACAGTCAGGAACAGTTTGACGTTGTCATGATGTAGTCCGCCTGTGGGTAGCCAAGGTCCGGCATCGGTGGGGCTCAGCATGCTGAGCCCCACTGTGCATAGATATTCCCGTTGCCAGGCAGCGGAAGCAAGGAGAACTGCGTGAGGCGACTGCCTGGGATTTTGTTAGCTACAGGCGCCAGTCTGATTGTCGTCGTGGCGTTGCTGATCAGCGGATTACGTTTGGCACTGCCTGAGCTGAACAACTACCGCCCTCAAATACTGGCAAAGGTCGAAAGCCTTTCCGGTGTGCCTGTGCAGGTCGATTTCATGCAGGGGAGCTGGGAAACCTTCGGCCCACAGCTTGAAATGCGCAACGTGCGGGCCACGTTGCCTAAAAGTAACCTGCATATTGAACGTGTTACGCTGGCGCTAGACGTGTGGCAGTCATTGCTGCATTGGCGCTGGCAATTTCGCGATCTCACCTTTTACCAACTCCAGTTTGATTTGAACACCACATTGGGGGGGGACGCGCATCAGGGTAGCACCATCGAACCGGGGAAGATTACCGATCTGCTGCTGCATCAATTAGATCATTTCGACCTACGTGACAGCCGTCTCTCATTCCTGACGCCCGCCGGTGCCCGTGCCGAATTCGAAGTCCCGCAGCTTACCTGGCTTAACAGCCGCGATCGCCACCGTGCCGAAGGGCAGATCAGCCTGTCGACGCTGAACGGACAGCACGGCGTGGTGCAGTTACGTATGGACCTGCGTGACAATCAGGGGTTATTGAATACCGGCACGGTTTATATGCAGGCCGATAATATCGACATGAAGCCTTGGTTTACTCGTTGGTTGCGTGCCAATACCGGTCTGGAAAGCGCCGACTTTAGCCTGGCTGCCTGGCTACAGATCCAGAACGGCGAAATCGCCGGCGGTAATGCATTGCTGAAGCAAGGCGCGGCCAATTGGAGCGTGGGCGATCAGCAACACCGATTGGACGTGGACAACCTGGCGTTAACGCTCAGCCGCCAGGGCACGGGCTGGCAGGTGGATGCGCCACAGCTTAATTTGGCCACAGACGGTCAGGCTTGGCCGCAGGGCCGGCTTTCCACGTTGTGGCTCCCGGAAAACACCGAGTTTATGGGGCCGGGGCAGACTGAAGAACTGCGGGTACGTGCCACTAATATTCAGCTAGAACGGCTGGCGGCGCTGCTGCCGACTTTCTCTTTCCTGAGTCCGGACGTGCTGGAACGCTGGAATGACCTGCAACCACAAGGCAAGCTAAACGCGCTGGCGTTAGATATCCCGCTGAAGCAGCCGGAAAAAACACGTTTCCAGGCCCGCTGGCAGGATGTCAGTTGGCAGCACTGGAAATTGCTGCCAGGGGTGAACCACTTTTCCGGCGCCCTGAGCGGTGGCGTAGAAAATGGCCGCCTGCAGCTTGGTCTCACCGACAGTACCTTGCCGTACGGTGATATGTTCCGTGCGCCATTGGAAGTGAGCAGCGCCACGGGGGCGCTGACCTGGCAGTACAATGACCAGGGGTGGACGCTGGCGAGCAAGGATTTGAATGTGAAAGCCAAATCACTGTGGGTAAAAGGTGATTTCCGCTATCAGCAGCCGGCAAAAGGGGACCCGTGGCTGAATATTCTGGCCGGTATCCGTTTGTATGACGGCGCAGACGCTTGGCGTTACTTCCCTGAACCCTTGATGGGCAAGCATTTGGTCGATTACCTCAGTGGTGCCATCCAGGGCGGGCAGGTGGATAACGCCACCTTGATCTACAACGGCGATCCACAGCATTTCCCGTACCGCAAAAACGAAGGCCAGTTTGAGGTGTTTGTCCCGCTACGCCATTCAACCTTCCAGTTCCAGCCGGATTGGCCGGCGCTGACCGATCTGGCTATCGATCTCGACTTTGCCAACGAAGGGTTGTGGATGAATGCGCCGCAGACTAAGTTGGGCAACGTCGACGGTAAGAATGTCACCGCAATTATTCCGGATTATCTGAAAGAACGCCTGTTCGTTGATGCCGATGTGGCGGGCCAGGGTGCGGAGATCCATAACTATTTCAAACAGACACCGCTGCATGATTCACTGGGTGCCGCGCTGGATGAGCTGCAAATTGGCGGCAATGTCAGTGGGCGCTTACATCTTGATATTCCCTTGAACGGCGAGCTGGTCCGTGCCACAGGAGAGGTTGCACTGAACAACAACTCACTGTTGGTCAAGCCGATCGAGAGTGAACTGCAAAAGGTCAGCGGCAAGTTCCGTTTTGATAACGGTAACCTGAGCAGTGATACTTTGTCCGCCAACTGGTTCGGGCAGCCGGTTGCAGTAAACTTCAACACACAGGAAGGTAAAAGCGACTACAAGGTCAATGTGGGTCTGAATGCCGACTGGCAGCCGGGTAAATTCCCAGGCATTCCAAAGGAAGTGGCCGACACGCTGAGTGGCAGCGCGCCCTGGAAGGGCCAGGTTGCTATCGTCTTGCCTCATCAGGGGGCGGCCAGCTATGACATTGGCGTAGAGGCGGACCTTAAAAAAGTAAGTAGTCACTTACCTTCTCCGTTGGATAAACCGGCGGGTGAGCCATTACCATTAAGCGTAAAAGTGAAAGGCGGCTTGAATGGATTCATGCTGACCGGCAGCGCGGGTAAACAGAACCATTTTAATAGCGAGTGGACCTTTGCCAAAAAGCAGGTGACGTTGGCACGTGCCGCATGGCAAACAGCAGGCAGCGGAACTCCGCCACTGCCCGCGGGAAAATCGCTGACGCTTAACTTACCGGCGTTGGACGGTGAGAAATGGTTGGGGTTAATGGCTCCGGCCCTGAAACAGGGTGGCAGTTCAGGCCAGGTAGGCGGTTTCAACTTCCCGACCACCGTGGCGCTGAAAACACCACAATTGCTGTTGGGGGGTCAGGCTTGGCACAAGCTGACGCTTTCTGCCGAGAAACAGCTGGGGGGGACGCTGATCAGCGCCAAGAGCGATGAAGTTGATGGTAGCCTGCGGGTAACTGAACGCGGGCCATGGCGCGCTGACATAAATTATCTCTATTACAATCCGCAGTTTGATGCTGCAAAGGGCACTTCGACTGCGGCAACGAACCCATTGGCGACGGTGGATAAAGTGTCTTTCCGGGACTGGCCTTCGCTGATGTTGCGCTGCAAGTCGTGCTGGGTCATGGGGCAAAATCTTGGCAAGGTCGAGGCGGATCTGGCCAATCAGGGCGATACTCTCCTGCTTACGCATGGTTTGATCGATACCGGTAAAGGGCGTATGACCGCCAGCGGCCTGTGGAAGCAAAATGCGCAGGAAGAGCGCAGCTCATTGAAAGGCAAATTGCTGGGCGGCAAGATTGACGAAACCACCTCTTTCTTTGGGATAACTACCCCACTGAAAGGCTCGCCTTATGACATCGATTTTGATCTGTATTGGCATGGGCAGCCGTGGAAGCCACAGATGAATACGCTCAGCGGCGCGTTGAAGGTCAACATGGGCAAGGGTGAGATCGAGAGTATGGGCGGTGGACGCGCTGGGCAACTCTTGCGTTTGGTGAGCTTCGATGCCTTGCTACGTAAGCTACAGTTCGATTTCAGTGATACCTTTGGTAAAGGCTTCTACTTTGATTCCATCCGCAGCACGGCATGGCTGAAAGATGGCATAATGCATACCGATAACCTGTTGGTTGACGGACTGGCGGCGGATATCGCCATGAGTGGGCAGATTGATCTGGCACGCCGACGGATTGATATGGAAGCGGTAGTCGCGCCGGCCATTTCGGCCACCGTTGGCGTCGCTACGGCTTTCGTAATTAACCCGATTGTCGGTGCGGCGGTGTTTGCCGCATCTCAGGTGCTGGGGCCGCTGTGGAGCAAGATTTCATTGATTCGCTACCATATCAGCGGCGATCTGGATCAGCCTAAGATCAACGAGGTTCTGCGTAAGCCAAAGGAGGATAAGGCGCCATGAGAAATGCTAACGTTGCGTTGTTACAGTTGTGCAGTGGCGATAAGGTACGTGACAACCTGGCTCAGATTGAACAGCAGATTAAGCAACTCAATGCCGGGGTGAAGCTGGTCATGACGCCAGAGAACGCGTTGTTGTTCGCCAACTCTGCCGCTTATCGTGAGCATGCAGAGCATCAGGGTGACGGGCCGTTGCAGAATGCGGTGCGCGAGATGGCGCGGCGTTATGGCGTCTGGTTGCTGGTCGGTTCCATGCCGTTGATCAGCCGCGAGAACCCCGCGTTTATCACTACCAGCAGCCTGTTGTTTGATGACCAGGGTGAAATTCGTGCTCGTTACGACAAACTGCATATGTTTGACGTGGACATCAAGGATACTCATGGCCACTATCGGGAATCAGACACTTACCAACATGGCCAACAGCTAACGGTCGTCGATACCCCGGTCGGGCGTTTAGGGATGACCATATGCTACGATTTGCGCTTCCCTGAACTGTATCAGGCGTTGCGAGCCCAGGGCGCTGAACTGATTTCGGTTCCTGCTGCCTTTACCCGCGTGACGGGCGAAGCGCATTGGGAAATCCTGCTGCGCGCAAGAGCGATTGAAAACCAGTGTGTGATCCTGGCACCGGCACAGGTTGGCAGCCATGGGCCGACGCGTCGCACCTGGGGCCACTCGATGGCCGTAGACGGTTGGGGCAAAGTGCTGGCCGAAAACCCGGATGCCGTATCGGCATTGAAGGTGCGGGTCGACATTACCGGGCTCAAAACCATTCGCGAACAGATGCCGGTATTGCAACACAACAGATTCCAGACGTCGCTAACCGCGCCGTTTGAAAAAAACTCCTCCATTAAAGAGTAAAAAAATTATGAGCCTGACGTTTGTCAGTGAGCAGTTACTTGCTGCCAATAAGCTGAGCCACCAGGACCTGTTTTCCGTCTTGGGGCAACTGGCCGAACGCCGCCTCGACTATGCCGACCTCTATTTCCAGTCCAGCTACCACGAAGCCTGGGTAATTGAAGACGGCATTATCAAGGATGGCTCTTACAATATTGATCAAGGGGTCGGGGTACGCGCCGTCAGCGGCGAGAAAACCGGCTTTGCCTATGCCGATCAAATTACCCTGAACGCATTACAGCAAAGTGCTCAGGCAGCGCGCAGCATCGTACGTGACGCAGGTAACGGCAAGGTGCATACCTTGGGCGAAATCAGTCATAACGTCCTGTATCCACTGCTCGATCCGCTGCAAAGCCTGCCGCGTGAAGAGAAAATTGCCCTGCTGCATCGCGTCGACAAGGTCGCCCGTGCTACCGACAAACGGGTACAGGAAGTGAGCGCCAGCATTACCGGCGTGTACGAGCAGATCCTGGTTGCGGCAACCGACGGGACGCTGGCGGCGGATGTTCGCCCATTAGTCCGTTTATCTGTCAGCGTGCTGGTGGAAGAAGACGGTAAGCGTGAACGCGGTTCCAGTGGCGGCGGCGGCCGTTTCGGTTACGACTATTTCCTGGAGATGGCCGAGGGCGAAGTCCGCGCTGATGCTTACGCCAAAGAGGCGGTGCGCATGGCGTTGATTAACCTTTCTGCCGTAGCGGCGCCAGCCGGCAATATGCCGGTGGTGTTGGGTGCTGGCTGGCCGGGCGTGTTGCTGCATGAAGCGGTAGGTCACGGCCTGGAAGGTGACTTCAACCGCCGCGGTACGTCGGTGTTCAGCGGTCAGATGGGGCAGTTGGTGGCTTCTGAACTTTGTACGGTAGTGGATGATGGTACGCTGCAAGGTCGCCGAGGTTCTCTGGCGATCGATGACGAAGGCGTGCCGGGCCAGTACAACGTGCTGATCGAGAACGGCATCCTGAAAGGCTACATGCAGGACAAACTTAACGCTCGCTTGATGGGCGTTGCGCCGACGGGCAACGGTCGTCGTGAGTCTTACGCGCATCTGCCAATGCCGCGCATGACCAACACCTATATGTTGGCGGGCAAGTCCACGCCGGAAGAGATCATCGCCAGCGTTGAATACGGCCTGTATGCGCCTAACTTTGGCGGCGGCCAGGTAGATATCACCTCTGGCAAATTTGTGTTCTCCACCACCGAGGCCTATTTGATCGAAAAAGGCCGCATTACCAAACCGGTGAAGGGGGCGACGTTGATTGGCTCGGGGATTGAGGCGATGCAGCAGATATCGATGGTCGGCAACGATCTGGCGCTGGATAAAGGCGTGGGCGTTTGCGGCAAAGAAGGGCAAAGCCTGCCAGTGGGTGTCGGTCAACCGACCCTGAAGCTGGATACCCTGACCGTTGGTGGTACCGCGTAATTTTTTTTCCAGGGGCCGATTTACGGCCCCTGTCAGCTTTCGTTTTGCGGCTCGCGTTGTATTTAAGCCCTGGTTTAAACCTTCACTTCCCCAATCCTTTCCAATGCGTCCACCACCAAATCCCAGAATTTTTCCTGATCCAGCGTCACGGCTACCTGAGTATGGCAATCAGGCGGCGGCGGGGCGCGGAAGTCGGCCACCGTCATACCCAGCGTCAGGGTACCGGTTAACTCAATATCTACCGGCACTTTACACACCGTCATGACTTCAGGATCGATGACATAGGCCACCGCGCAAGGATCGTGTACCGGTGGGGCGCTAAAGCCCTGCGCTTGTTGATACATCTCACCAAAGAACTCGAGCAGCTCGCCAACAAACCTGGCTGGCCCTGTGTGGATGGCGGCGATGCGTGCGCACACCTCCGGCGTGGCAAGCGCCTGGTGGGTCAGATCCAGCCCAACCATCGTCAGCGGCCATTTTTCATTGAACACGATGTGCGCGGCTTCCGGATCAATCTTGATATTAAATTCTGCCACCGCGCTCCAGTTGCCCACGTGGTAGCCACCGCCCATCAACACCACTTCTTTAACACGTTCCGCAATACGGGGTTCTTTACGCACCGCCATGGCGATATTGGTCAGACCGCCGGTCGGGACAAGCGTCACACTGCCTGGCGGGTGGGCCATGATGGTATTGATGATCAGATCGACTGCATGGCAGGGTTCCAGTGCCAATGTTGGCACTGGCAACACGGGGCCATCCAGGCCGGACTCGCCATGGATATCGGGTGCGACTTCGATCTGGCGCACTAGCGGGCGCGGACAGCCGGCGGCAAAGGGGACACCGGTAATATTGGCGATGCGCGCGACGGCCAGCGCATTACGGGTGACCTTATTCAGTGTTTGATTACCTACCACGGTGGTCACAGCCAACAGATCAATCTGCGGGTTACCCCAGGCCAGCAGCATGGCGATCGCATCGTCATGCCCCGGATCGCAGTCCAGTATGATTTTTTTCATTTTTATTCCTGATGCAGGGAGAGGTTCCCGCAGCATAGCGCACCGACGGCAGGCCAGGTAATGACCGATAATGCTTTTTGTTAACTACATCAAAGCGTTGCTGATTCAGTGATGTAATTAAACGTAAATCCGCCTTCATTGCTCTTTACCCTGGAGTTTACTCCAGGGTTTAAGGTGAAACCTGGCGTAACGCAGAGAGGAGAAGCGTGATGAGCATGTTGAAAAGGCTCTTGGGGCAAGGTGGTTTCGGTGGCAGTCATCAAGGTTCTGGCCATGGGCGTGGGCATCATGGCAACCGTTATAATCAGTATGGCGATCAGGGGCCGCAATGCCTGCAATGTCAGGCGCCTAACAAGCCCGGTGCGCGCTATTGCCACCGTTGCGGGCAGCCTTTTGAAACGCCCGCAGCACAATGCAGCGGGTGTTCCGCACCTCTGCCGGCAGGCAGCCGTTTTTGCCAGCAATGTGGCAAGGCGGCTAGCGGAGGGCAGCCATGACGAAACGCGGAGGGAGTGCCATAGTGCTGTTGGTTGCCATGGCGTTATGGACGCTGTTGGCGTGGGGGGCTTCCGGTATCTTGGGCTGGCTGCCTGCACTGACGGGGCTGGCGCAGAGCGGGGCGGCCCAGTTAACGCCACCGTTTACCGGTTTGCTCAGCCTGGTACCGCAGACGCTGTTGGATACCGGGTTGCCCTTGTTGCAGCAGCTGGCGAGCGGGTTGGCAGGTTCTTTCCCGCGCCTGCTCACCTGGGCGGGATATGCCGTCTGGTTAATCTGGGGTCTGGGCATGCTGGTATTACTGGTACTGGGTACCTGGGCTCGTCGTGTTCTGCTCAACGATAGCCCTGATAGACCTCACCCACGCGCTTAAAGTAGTCGGTCAGGTAGTTGATGCACACCTGTACTTTGAGCGGCAGCTTATCTTTCTCGGTGTACACGGCGTACACCGGGCGAGGATCCGAATGATAACTTTTGAAAAGGATCTCGATCTCGCCGCGTTTGATCTCTTCGATCACCCACATCAGCGGTGCATAGGCAATGCCTGCCCCGGCTTTTAACCAGCGGATCATGGTCTGTGAATCATTGGTGACGAAACGCCCCTGCGGTGCAATACGTGTACTGATGCCTTCCGGTGCGATCAGTTCGAATTCACTATCCGGCCGCACGCTGTATTCCAACCAGGAAAAATTGACCATATCGCTCGGTTTTTGTGGTGTACCGTACTGGCTGAGATAGCTTTTGGCGGCACACACCACCATTGGCATTGAACCCAGTCGTTTGGAAAACAAGCTAGAGTCCTGCAGCGCACCCGTGCGAATCACCACGTCCAATCCATCAGCGATCAAATCCGGTGCCGGAATGCCGGTCACCAGGTTCACGGTCAGACCGGGATACTCTTTCAGCATATCGGCGGTCATGGTAGCCAACACGTTTTGCGCCATGGTGGATGAGCTGCCAATTCGTAGCGTGCCGGTCGGCGTATTGTTAAAGGCGTACAGCTGTTCGTGCACTTCGCTGACTTCCAGCAACATGCGACGACACCCCTGATAGTAAATTTTTCCGGCTTCCGTCAGGCCAATACTGCGCGTGCTGCGATTAAGCAGCTTAACCTGTAGCTCATTTTCCAGTTTGGAGACGGTCTGGCTGATAGATGAAACGCTCATATCAAGCTGACGTGCAGCCGCCGTAAACGACCCGCATTCAACCACTTTGGCGAATACTGACATCCGTTTTAGTCTTTCCATTATTCACTCTGGCTTAAAAGTGATTTAGATCACAGATTGTTGATGAGTTGATAGTAAGCAAGCTAATATAACGTAGTCGGGTGGAAAGACCTTACCAACGCGTGAGTGTGATCGGCAGCGTCATTGGGGCCGAACCCTCAGGTATCCTCGCAATTCCTATCGCGGATGTACGTTCCAGAGTTTACTCTTTTTTCAGGTTCCTGACCTGTCTGGGCCGGAATTTGTGGTGCGCGCACGCTAAAATGTAAAGAGAATGTGAATGGGAATATACCCTATAGCTTTCAAGTTGCAGCCAGGTGCCCAACTTGCTCATCCTCAGGCACTTACTTTAGTAAGTCACTGGGGTGATAGCGTGCAGGTAACAACGCTGCAACTTGAAAGATGACGGGTATAAAGGTTAATGCCCGGTGCAGTGAGTAATAAGGAAAAATTGATGAGTTTGCTTCCGGTTATGGTCATTTTCGGACTGTCGTTTCCCCCGGTCTTTTTTGAGTTGCTGGTTTCGCTAGCGCTGTTTTTTTTGCTGCGCCGGTTGCTGCAGCCCACCGGGATTTACGATTTTGTCTGGCATCCAGCGTTGTTTAATACCGCGCTGTATTGCTGTTTGTTCTATCTGATTTCATGTCTTTTCGTTTGAGGTCGCTGTGAAAAATTTTTCAATAAAAATAGCCCGAATCGCGATCACACTGATCCTGGTCCTGCTGGGGATAATCGCCATCTTCAAAGCGTGGGTGTTCTACACCGAGTCTCCCTGGACGCGAGACGCCAAGTTTACTGCTGACGTGGTCGCGATAGCCCCAGATGTCAGCGGTCTGCTCACCGACGTGCCTTTGGTAGATAACCAACTGGTGAAGAAAGGGCAGGTGCTGTTGGTGATCGATCAGCCGCGTTATCAGCAGGCATTGGCGCAAGCCAGCGCCGATGTTGCCTATTACCAGACGTTGGCAGCGGAAAAAAGACGTGAGGCTGGCCGCCGCGTACGTTTAGGTGTGCAGGCGATGTCGCAAGAAGAGATAGACCAGGCGAATAACGTACTGCAGACGGTCGAGCATCAGTTAGCCAAGGCCGTCGCGACACGCGAACTGGCGCAGTTGGATCTGGAACGTACCACGGTACGTGCACCGGCTGACGGTTGGATCACCAACCTGAACGTACACGCAGGCGAATACATTACACGTGGCTCGGTTGCTGTGGCGTTGGTGAAGAAAAACAGTTTCTACATTCTGGCCTATCTGGAAGAAACCAAGCTCAATGGCCTGAATAAAGGCGACCGTGCAGAAATTACCCCGTTGGGCAGTAACCGGATTATGCACGGTACTGTCGATAGCGTGGCCGCTGCCGTCAACAACAGCAGCAGCACTATGAACAGCAAAGGCTTGGCGTCGATCGACAGCAACCTTGAATGGGTGCGTCTGGCGCAGCGCGTACCGGTGAAAATTCTGTTGGACGACAAAGACCAGTTACATCCTTATCCGGCTGGGACCACCGCCACGGTGGTGATCACCGGTAAGAACGATCGCGCTGTCGATAGCGGCTCGCCTTTTGTGCGTTTGATGCATCGGCTGCGTGAGTTCGGTTAATGAATAACCCAACCTTTATCCGGCTGAGATTTGCCTTCAAGCTCAGCTTTGCGATTGTGTTTGCGCTGTTTGTCGGTTTCCATCTCAACCTGGAAACCCCGCGCTGGTCGGCGATGACGGCCGCCATCGTGGCTGCCGGCCCGGCCTTTGCGGCGGGCGGCGAACCCTTCTCCGGCGCGATTCGTCATCGCGGTTGGTTGCGCATTATCGGTACCTTCATCGGTTGCTTTGTCGGCCTGGTGATTATCGTCACGACAGCGCGTGCGCCGGTGGTGATGCTATTGCTGTGCTGTATCTGGGCTGGTTTCTGTACCTGGCTGTCTTCGCTGATTAAAGTCGAAAACTCCTATGCCTGGGGGTTGGCGGGCTACACGGCGTTGATCATCATTGTGACCGTCGCCAGCAGTGAATCCCATCTGTTAGAAGCGCCGCAGTTTGCCATTGAGCGCTGTAGCGAGATCGTGCTGGGGATCGTCAGCGCTGTACTGGCGGATCTCCTGTTTTCACCGCGTTCAATCAAGCAGGACATCGATCGCGCGGTGGATCAACTGTTGGTGGATCAGTACCGATTGATGCAGATGTGTATTAGCAACGGCGAGAAAGAAGACATTGACCGCGCCTGGAGCAACCTGGTGAAAAGCACCACGGCGCTGAACGGTATGCGCAGCAATTTGATGATGGAGTCATCACGCTGGCAGAAGGTGAACCGCCGCGTTCTGGCGCTGCATACCTTGTCGCTGACGCTGATCACCCAGGCGTGTGAGACCTATTTAATCCTGCTGAACCACCCGGATGCGCTGAAAGAGAACATCCGCGAGTTATTGATGGTACCGGCGGAAACGCCGCAGGAAATCCATAAACGCATGAAGTTGCTACGGCAGGTGCTGACGACCAACCGTACCGACGAGACTTTAGTGACCATCACCAGTTGGGTTGGCGCAGCCACCCGCTATCTGCTGCTGGCCAAAGGTGTACACACCAACAGCAGCATTAGTGTGGTGGAGGAAGGGGTGTTAAGCAGTGAGGTTGTGGTCAAACCCACCTCGGCGGAAAGACACCACGCGATGATTAACGGCCTGCGCACCTTTGTGGCAACGGCGTTTGGTAGCTTATTGTGGCTATGGACTGGCTGGACGTCCGGCAGTGGTTTTATGGTGATCATCGCGGTGATCACTTCATTGGCAATGCGTACTCCCGCGCCGCGTATGGTGGCGATGGACTTTGTACTGGGTATGCTGGCGGCGATCCCGGTTGGTTCACTGTTCTTTATGGTGATCCTGCCCGCGACCCAGCAAAGTATTTTACTGCTGTGTCTCAGCCTGGGCCTGTTGGCCTTCTTCATCGGTATCGAAGTGCAGAAACGGCGGCTGGGATCGCTCGGCCTGTTAGCCGGGACCATCAACATACTGGTGCTGAGCAATCCGATGGAGTTCAACGTGACGCAGTTCCTCGACGGGGCGCTCGGTCAGTTTCTCGGCAGCTGCGTGGGGCTGATGGTGCTGTTACTGATTCGTGATAACTCACGTGAACGTACGGGGCGTACGTTGCTGAACCAGTTTGTCAGCAGCGCGGTATCGGCGTTGACCACCAAGGCGTCGCGTCGTCGACAAAACCATCTGCCGGCACTGTACCAACAACTCAATCAACTGCTGATGATGTTCCCGAACGATATCGCGAAGTACCGTCTGGCGCTCAACCTGATCATCGCTCACCAGCGTATGCAGCGAGCGGAGATCCCAGCCAGCGAGGAGCTTTCAGCATTCCATAAGCAGATCCGCAATACCGCCGACCATGTCGTTTCGGCTAAAAACGATGTGAAGCGTGCGTACTATTACGATCGGTTATTGGGCGAAATGAATGACTACCAGCAAAAGCTGGTGGATTATCAGGCACCACTTAGCGTCACTGGGCCAGTAAAACGTCTGGCTGACATGCTGCATCGCTATCGCCATGCGTTGATCGACTGACACGCCAAATGCCCCTGCGGGGGCTATACTTGCCAAAGAAGAGCCTGTTTCGGAGTTGCACTGAGTGCCAGACGCGCTGCAAAATGGCATGATTAGCATGGATGGGTGATGCAAGTGGTTCGGCGCGGTTTCCCCTGAAGCGAAAACGTTATATGCCAGTCATCTCTGCTTCATCCTTTTCATCTATAAATCCAACTAGCATGGGTGCTGATGCACCCCTGTCTGCCATAATTCAGGGACAGCAATGAATAAGCGGATCCTCGTGGCGATAGTCATCGCCGTTGTGTTGGCCGGTTTTAATGCACTGCGCGGCACCGATCGGGTGATTGCCAACGTGCCGGCGGTGGCCGAAGGTCAGAGTATTGACCAGCTGACGCAGCAGAAAAGGGTAGTGAGTTATCTGCAGCAGCATCAGCGGTTACCGGACTATTACATCACCAAGAAGCAGGCGCGGGAACAGGGGTGGGATGCACGCAACGGGAATTTGTGTTCGGTGTTGCCGGGTAAAGCCATTGGTGGCGACCGTTTCTCAAACCGTGAAGGGCAACTGCCTACCGCCCGCAGCCGGGTATGGCGCGAAGCGGATATCAATTATCAATGCGGCCGGCGCGGTGCCGATCGCTTACTGTATTCCAGCGACGGCCTGATTTTTGTCACGCGTGACCATTATAAAAACTTCATTCGGGTGGAGTGAGCTTGATGGCAAAAGTAGAGTTCGATTTTAATCAGATTAACGATTTACCGGCGTTCTACCGCGACTTTGCAGATAAGTTTGCGCTGGATGAGGCGTTTGGCGCCAATCTGGATGCGCTCTGGGACGTGGTAACCGCAGACATCAGCTTGCCGGTCGAGATTGAATTTACCCATCTCAATGCCCGCAGCAAACGTCGTTTTGGCGCGATTATCCTGCTGTTTGAAGAAGCGGAAGAAGAACTGGAAGGCAGTTTGCGTTTCAATATTCGTGAAAGCAGCGGTGAACCTGCACATCACCGGGGATGAACTGGGTTCATCCCCGGTGACGGCGGCGATCATTCGGCTGTCTCGGCCAAATCGCGCAGGTACTGGAATATTTGACGGTAAGCTTTCGGCGGCTTGTTAGCGGCTTTCTCTTTCTGCGCGTTACGCACCAGTGAACGCAACTGTTGGCGATCGGCCTCTGGATACAGCGCCAGGATAGGTGGGATCGCATCATCGCCTTCTTCTACCAGGCGGTCGCGCAGTACTTCCAGCTTATGGAACAGCGAAACCTGCTGGTTATGGCGGTTCTTCAGCTTGTCGAGCGCGGTCTGGATTGGCTCTACATCGCGGGCACGCAGCATCTTGCCAATCAGTTGCAGCTGACGGCGGCGGCCTTCTTTCTTGATCTTCTGCGCCAGTTCAATCGCCGTGCGTAAATCTTCGTCCAGTGGGATGCGGTCCAGCGCATTTTTACCCAGTTCGACCAGTTCTACACCCAGGTCTTTCAGCGCTTCGGCATCACGTTTAATTTCACTTTTACTGACCCAGATAATCTCGTCATCTTCCTCGTCAATGTTCTCCGGGACATCGTCGAGCCAGTCTTCAGGCTGTTTGTTCATAGTAGGCTCCGTTAAAAAGAGGCTAATCCTAACAGGTTGCCGGCTTTATGCGAAATTCCGCGCGGTTCCTGTTAGACTCAAAAGTATAAATCACATGATTTTTGCGCGTGACTCCACGCGCAACCACGCCGCCACGGCACTTTTCTCAACGATTTTCTGATTAAGTATGGCAGATTGATGAAAGTAGTCACTCAAGTTGCAGAACAGCGCAAGGCGCTGGAACAGGCCGTTTCACAGGCTTTGGAACTGGCACGCGCCGGCTCCGATGCGGCAGAAGTTGCCGTGACCAAATCTACCGGTATCAGCGTCAGCACCCGCTTTGGAGAGGTGGAGAACGTTGAGTTCAACAGCGATGGCGCGTTGGGCATTACCGTTTATCACCAGCAGCGTAAAGGCAGTGCGTCTTCTACCGATCTCAGCCCGGATGCGATTGCCCGTACCGTGCAGGCGGCACTGGATATTGCCCGTTATACCTCGGTAGATCCTAACGCTGGCCCGGCAGAAAAAGACCTGCTGGCGTTTGACGCACCGGATCTGGACCTGTTCCACCCGGAAGAGCTGGACGCCGAGCGCGGTATCGAGCTGGCTGCACGAGCAGAGCAGGCGTCACTGGCAGCAGACAAACGTATTACCAATACCGAAGGGGGCAGTTTTAACAGCCACTACGGTATCAAGGTCTTCGGCAACAGCCACGGCATGTTGCAAAGTTACTGTTCCAGCCGGCATTCACTGTCGAGCTGCGTGATTGCGGAACACAATGGTGACATGGAGCGTGATTACGCCTACACCATTGGCCGCGCGATGGGCGATCTGGAAAGCCCTGAATGGGTCGGTCAGGAATGTGCCCGCCGTACGCTGTCGCGCTTGGCACCGCGTAAGCTGTCGACCATGACCGCCCCGGTTTTGTTTGCTTCTGAAGTGGCAACAGGGTTGTTCGGGCATTTGGTCGGCGCCATCAGTGGGAGCAGCGTTTACCGTAAATCCACGTATCTGTTGGATTCTCTGGGTAAGCAAATCCTGCCGGACTGGCTGACCATCGAAGAGCACCCGCATCTGCTGAAAGGGCTGGCCTCCACGCCGTTCGACAGCGAGGGGGTCCGTACCCAACGCCGCGACATTGTCAAAGATGGCGTGCTGCAAACCTGGCTGATGACCAGCTATTCGGCACGTAAGCTTGGTATGCACAGCACCGGCCATGCGGGCGGTATCCACAACTGGCGAATCAAGGGGCAGGGCGATGACTTTGCCGGCATGTTGAAGCAGTTGGGTACCGGTCTGGTGGTGACCGAACTGATGGGCCAGGGTGTCAGCGGTATTACCGGCGACTATTCGCGCGGTGCTGCGGGGTTCTGGGTGGAAAACGGCGAGATCCAATATCCGGTCAGCGAGATCACCATTGCGGGCAACCTGAAGGATATGTTGCGTAACATCGTCAGCGTGGGCAGCGATATCGAAACCCGCAGCAACATCCAGTGCGGTTCCGTGTTGTTGCCGGACATGAAAATCGCCGGTCAGTAATCTCTGCCACGGCTGGCCGCTCCGGTTGCCAGCCGTATCACTCCCCTTTCCCCCTTTTAACCTTGCTTACAAATCTTCTGTTTCAGTTTTCGACTCCCTTGCCTATGGTTAGGCTGGGTCAAATAAAACAATATACCCGTCATACTTGAAGCCGCATCTGTGTTGGCTGCGAGCGTTCACCCCAGTCACTTACTTGAGTAAGTTTCTGAGGATTCACGTTCTTGCCGCCTTGATGCAACTCCAATTATTTTTGGGTACAACTGGAAGGTGAGCAAGCATGTCGAACAAACTGAAAGCGCTTATGGCATTGACGCTGCTGGGTGCCAGTTCACTGGCCGTCGCAGCCGATCTGGCCGACGATATGGATACCATCGCAGGCAATTACAAAACGGTGCTGAGCACCGACTCCACGGACACCATGAAGCAAAGCTTGCAGAATATGCGTGCTGCTGCAGTGGATGCGAAGCAAAGTAAGCCACCTAAACTGGAAGATAAAGCGGCCAATAGCCCGGAAATAAAAGATTTCCATCATGGCCTGGACACGTTGATCGACCAGATCGATCAATCGCTGGCGCTGGCTAATCAAGGCAAATTGGCTGAAGCCAAGCAAGTCGCTCAGGGCTTCAAGCAAACCCGCGACGCCAATCACAAGAAATTCCGCTAAGCCTTTTCGCGCCGTTCTGACGCCAGATAGCAGGACGGCGCTTGTCCCAGCACGCGTCGAAACATCGTTGCAAATGCCGCGCTGCTTTCATAACCCAAGTCCAGAGCGACCTGTGTCACGCTGCTGCCTTCGGTCAGCCTGGCCAATGCCAACACCACGCAGGCTCGCTGGCGCCACTGCGAAAATGACATGCCGGTCTGAGCGCGAAACAGACGGCTGAAGCTGCGGATACTCATGTACAGGCGTGCGGCCCATTCCTGCGGTGAGTCATGGGCGTCAGGTTGTTGCAGGAAACGTTGGCACAGTTCACCCAAGCGTGAGTCCGTGGGCAGCGGGATATGCAACGGCAAGGCCTGCAGATGAGCAAGTTCATGCAATAACAGGCTGACCAGCGCGCCATCCCGGCCTTGTGGATCGTATTCCAGAGGCATATCGACGGCTGCCATCAACAGTTGGCGCATCAGTGGCGTCACGCTAACCACTTGGCAAACCTGTGGTTGATTGGGCAGTAGAGCCGTCGGCTCAATGTATAGGCTCCGCGTAGTGACACCGACCATTCTGACCTCATGCGGCATCTGCGGTGGTAACCATACCGCGCGCTGCGGCGGCACAATCCAATTCCCCTGACGGGTAAACACGTGCATTACACCGGTCGCGCCATACAGGAGCTGGGCGCGACGGTGACAGTGCATGGGCAGCAGATGGCCTGACGGATAATCGGTGCCAATGGCGATCACGGATCTGGACACGTGATCGAGGTCATCTATACGTACGTTGCGCATAAGCCCCATCGTTGAGTATTTTGACCGAAATGCAATGATAGTTGGCCCTTCATATAAAGCAAGCCAATCGCCATCACTTTACTATCAGGGAAGAGAAATAACGCTGCCTTGGCAGTGAGATATTTTTATTGTTGATTGAACCCTCTTATTTTAAACGCCGGGGCAGGGCGAGGTCTCTCGTCTGCACAATACAAGAAGTTAATAAGGAATAAGTTATCTTTTTTATTCCACACCTGAAGCAATAGTTCTTCTTTTAATGCTGTGACTATAAGGTGATATTTCATGTGTAAGATCGGTGTGATTGGTGGTGGGGCGGCTGGCATTTCCTTTGTTTACAACTTTATTAAGAATAAGTCAGTTAATAATTGCAGTAAACATCTTTCTCTGAAGGTTTTTGACAAGCAAGGTTTTAACGGTGGCATGGCTTACAGCAGCGATTTCGATAGCCATATTTTAAATATGACGCCGGAGAACATGTCGGCAGATATTTTTGATCGTGCGCATTTTTCAGATTGGATCACGATGCATTTTCCTCGCTACAGTAAAGACCGTTACCCGCCGCGTTGGCTTTATAAAGAGTATCTCGATTTTATCCGTGACATGTCGGTCTTTATGGCTGCCGACAGTAACGTCACCCTGAATTTCATTACTGCAGAAGTTGAGGAAATAGGCACGCATCCTGCGGGATATTTGCTGACCACGGCGGATGGTGTTGCGGAGCAGATGAATGCGCTGGTGCTGTGCTCAGGGCATAATGAAGCAGAAAGCCTGTATCCCATTGATGGCGTGATTTCTTATCAGGCGAATCGAGATCTTCCCGCTATTAACCCTGTTTCAGCCATCGGCGTGATTGGCTGCAGCCTAACGGCGATCGATGCCATTATTGAACTGATTGAGCGGGTGGGGGCTAGCGATATCTCGGCTTTGTCGCGATCCGGATTGTTTCCCAGTGTTCAACCCGCGCTAATGCGTGCACCGCCGCCAGGATTCAGGCAGCAATTGATCCGTTTTGTCGCCAACAATAACTCTATCGATGCGCATCAGTTAGTTCACATGATTAATGCGGCGCTGGAACAATACTACCCTGGGCCGGAACGGTTGACGGTATTGTCCTCTATGGGGGCTGGCAGAGATTGTTATCGTGACCTGGCCGAAAGCCTGGATCGGGCACGTTTTGCGCGTGAGCATATCTGCAGCTACCTGGCCGCGATCCACCCGGCAGTGTGTGAAGCCTGGGTTAAAATGGATGAAAATAACCGACAAGTATTTATGCGTTTTTATAATTCTTCCTGGATGCGTAATCGGCACGCTATGCCCTTAAAGAATGCCTATAAAATTATTACTGGATTAGAGTGTCAACGCTTACGGGTCTTTGGCGGTGTGGTAAATATCGACAAGGATAATCACGGGTTCAAAGTTTTCTGCCACAATGCAACGGTACATACTCAATATTTACTCAATTGTACTGCCCCTTCATATCAAATGAAGCCAAACCGGTTAAATGACACGCTTCTTCAGGGTGGACTGGTGCAGGAAAATAGATTCGGTGGTGTGAAGTGTAATCCCATCACGTTAAAAGTCCCGGATGAACAGGGCAATGAACAAAACCTGTACTCTCTTGGCGCCCCAGCCAAAGGGGATCTTTTTTATACCTCGGCAATGGAGTCCATTACCCGAGATATCAGCAAAATAGTTTTTAATAACAGCATATTTAATACAAAGAAGGCGACAGTATGAAAAACGTAGCGCTATTTGTTGGCAACGATATTTTTTCTTGGTTGGCATGCCAGGATGTTATTAGCGCCTTAAACAAGGAATGTGCCTTTACGGTTTATTTTCCACTGGTGAAAGCCTCAGGCTGTTTGCAAGAACCGGCAGTGCGGCAGTTGGGTCTCTATGAACGTCAGGTATTGAATGACTTTGTCTTTCCGTTCGTCACTCGACATGCAGATATTTGTCAGGGTGCTTATCAGGCTCCGCAGATTTTCCTGGCCGGAGCAGCAGTCAGGGCCCACCGTATTGCCGACATTAATGATGCAACCTTCATCAGCAGTTTGGGCAATATGGATGCGGTCATTTCGTTACGTTGTTATCAGAAATTCTCTGCAGATTATGTGCGGGCCTTCAGCCAGCGCGGTAAATTGCTGTGGAATCTGCATCCAGGGGATTTGCCACATTATCGCGGTGTCATGACACTGTTCCGCGCGATGGTCAACGGCGAGAAAAATTGTGCATTGACGCTGCATGAAATGGACGAGCAATGGGATGCCGGTCCGGTGATCGCCCGACAGCCGGCTGAGCTGCGCTATGACCTTTCATTTTTGGAAAACATGTTGCTGCTGGGGTGCCGTTCTGGGGCATTTTTGGCGCATCAGTTGATGCAGGCGGGCGAGCGGGAAGCGGTGGCCGTTGAGCTACAGGGCGACTACCGTTACTGGGGATTTCCTGACGCGCCAGCTCTGGCGCAGGCGGAGGCGCTTGGGATTGAACTGATCGACCATGATGCCATTTGCCACCATTACCTGTCGCTGTTTGTGGGCGATGAGTTCCATGAGCTGGCTGGTCAGTTCGCTGCTGGTTTCGACGATTTCATTCGGGCGCATAGCCATGATTGAGATGTTGATCATTCTTGGTGCCGGTTTTATTACCGGCATTACCACCATTTTATTCGGCTTCGGTGGCGGATTCGTCGTGGTGCCTTTTGTGTATCACCTGGTTGCCTCTTCGGGCGAACAGTCGGGTCAGGCGATGCATGTTGCCGTGGCAACCTCAACGGCGGTGATGATCCTGAACGCGGGTTACGCCACCTTCACCAACTGGCGCAGTGGTAATCTGCTGCGTGAAACCATTGTTCCGCTGATTTACTTTATCGCTATTGGAGCTGCATTGGGGGCCTTCGCCTCAAGCCTGTTGGAAGACGGCGTGGTCAGGCTCCTGTTTGTGATTTATATGCTGGTAACGATTGCGGACTGTTTGTTCAGGCAGGGGTTTTTGGTCAAACCGCCCCGAGCAACCTTGTCTAAGGTGACGCTATTTGTCGGTGGTCCACTCATCGGGGTGATTGCCACTATGCTCGGTGTGGGAGGGAGCGTACTAACGGTGCCTTTATTACGCCGGCATGGCTACGAGATGAAACATTGCGTGAGCGCGGCCAATCCACTGTCGATCCCGGTCGCCATCATTGGCGCACTGATGTATATCGGTTTGGGCTGGAAGGAAATGGCTGGGCCCCAATATTTGGGCTATGTCAATTTGACCATTCTGGGGTTGCTTGTCGCGGCGGGTATCATGGGAATTGTGTTCGCCAAAAAATGGTTGCCGAAGGTTAATGACAGGCTGCATGCCAGAATTTACGTGCTGTTGTTGATCCTGGTATTGATCGCCATCAGCCTATAAACGCAGAAAGGGCGGTATCGTCACCGCCCTGATAACCGCTTAGCGGTGGTATTCACCTGCCGCTTCTGGCTGGTACAACAGTTCCAGCACTTCGATTCGTGCTTCTTCGCCATTCGGTAACTGCCAGGTAATCTGGTTGCCGATATGCATACCCAACAGTGCTGCGCCCAAGGGCGCCATCACCGAAAGCTGCTCGTGGCTATCTTTCAGCGACGCCGGGTAAACCAGAGTACGCACATGTTCTTCTGCAGTATGCAGATCGCGGAAACGCACACGGCTGTTCATGGTCACCACGTTGGCCGGGATCTGGGACGGCGGCAGGATTTCGGCGCGATCCAGTTCGACGTTCAGCGCGGCGGCGACGTCGGTGTTGGCAAAGGCCGGTTGTTCCAATAGCGCATCCAGGCGTTCCGCATCCAGCTCATTAATAGTAATGGTTGGCTTGGTCATTCCACTCTCCAGTCAAATCAAAAGGCGTCGGGTCACGCGCCCATAAATTCGGAAAAACAACACAAAAGCAACACCCCCGCGCCAGAGGAGCGGGGGTGTTGTTGATGTCGAATTGTCTTACCGATAGTAGGCGGTTAAGCGGGGAAAAGAAAGAGATCCCGATCACGAAGCTTTTCACCGCCGCTGGGCTAACTGGAAACAGCTTGTGGCGTTATCTTTTTGTAATTTAATTGAATTATCTAATAAATCCTTATTTTGCGAAATGGATCCCTGATGCTCACTGAATTTCCACTTCCAACTGGAAAAAAACACGCTACACAGAAAATCGTCCCGGGGTTAGGGTAAAGGCATCAGAGAAGGCGGGTTATTCAAGTGATGCGCTGTGAGATTGACAGAATCATGTTGGGATCTAGGGGTACTGAAAAGTGAATGATGGATCTGCTGCGAGAGAAAATAATGAACAGCCTGATGTCAGTATGGCCGGGGCGATAACTGAACAGGTATTGTCAGATATTACCGCCATGCTGAATGAGGACGGTATTTATACCAATGCGGTACAGCAACAGATGTTGGAGTCGCATATTCGCGCTATGGTGTTGCGTTCAATAACCGGCGAGCCACTACCGGAAGTTGATAAATCACTGTTTGATGAGATCTCAGCGGAGTCAATGCAAATGGCTGAAAGAGTGGTCGATCAGTTTACCACTCTGCCGATCGAAGAAGCTTATTTGCTTTCCGTGCATTTTGAAGTGGCAAAAGATAATAACCAATAGCTATTAGCGAATTACATTAATCAGGAGAAAATACCATGGGTCAAATTACAGTAGTGATCGGCGATCGTTTAGGCAAAGGCCAGAAAGTAGGTCAGGGTATTGAAAACGCAGGCGGAAAAGCCATTGTGATCCCAGGCGTAGCGGCAGACATGAAGCTGGGCGACGTGATGAAAGCAGAAGGCGCACAGCTGGGGATTTCTTTCTGTGGCAGTGGCGGTGCCGGCGCGATTACCGCGCAAACGAAATACGGTTACAAAGCCAAATACGGTATGCGTTCCATTGATGAAGGCGTGACGGCAATCAATGAAGGGTGCACGGTGCTAGGTTTTGGTTTTATGGATAAAGAAGAGTTGGGGCAAAAACTGGTTGAAGCCTACGTTAAAAAACACGGCAATCCGTAATGAAAGAGCAATATACAACGTCGGTGAAGGTGGAGGGTAAAGGCGACAGCAAAGCGAAAGCTTTTGCTTCCGCCTTGGCCAATGTGCAGGGTGCGGTATTAAAATCCACCAGTAATATTCTGCTGCGTATTGAACCGCAGGATGTCAGCGTATTAAAAGCGGAAGAGAAAATAACAAAAGAAAAGTTTCTATTCTTCTTTCTACCGCGCGAAAGAAAGCATTATTCCGTTACTCTGGAAATAACCGTGAACGTGACAATAATCAATACAGAAAAAGTTGTCTTCGTCACGAAATAAAAACGTTAGCATAAATCAAAGGGTATACTGATGTTTTTAATCATCTTATTTAAG
This sequence comes from Serratia sp. CoH_134_PS_4, assembly GCF_058190535.1. NCBI lineage: Bacteria > Pseudomonadati > Pseudomonadota > Gammaproteobacteria > Enterobacterales > Yersiniaceae > Serratia > Serratia sp. CoH_134_PS_4. Next base: position 227,418 of record NZ_JBXWKI010000005.1, on the reverse strand, counting down.
TCGCTTATTATCGGCGGACTGGTGGGGGTTGGCGTAGGGGCCGGCGCCGCACGAATGTTCCATGCACCGACAACACAGGGCATGGGCGCTTTCCGTACTCTGGGCGAGCTGAACTCGTGTGAGGGTGACCCAGCTTCCCATTTCTCATTCGGTCTGGGCTTCTTCTTCAACGCCTGGGCGTCTTCTGTGGCGGCGGGGGCCTTCACGCAGGACGTTGACCACCGCATCATCCCGCACTGGGGGGCTGCTGCGCTGATGGTCAAGAACCGCAATCTGGCGCAAACGCTGCACGACCCGAAAAAAATGGCTATCGCCTGCGGCATTATCGGCATGCTGGTGGTGGCATTCCTCAATACCACGGCCTCTGCAGTGCCTGCTGCACTGCAGGTCACGGCGATTAAAGTGTTGGTGCCGGCCGCTAACCTGCTGGTGAATACCGTGATGCCGGTGATCTTCTGGCTGGCGGCGATCGACGCTGGGCGTCGCTCCGGTTTCTGGGGCACCATCTTTGGTGGTCTGGCGCAGTTGATCATGGGTAACGCCGTACCGGGTCTGGTGCTGGGTATCCTGATCGGTAAAGGCGTCGAAGAAAGCGGCTGGAACAAAATCACCAAGATCATGATGGCGGTAATTGTGCTGTTGTTCGTGCTTAGCGGCTTCTTCCGCGGCTTCGACATGAAAGTCCTCGAGTCCTTCAGCCTTGGTGTACCGGGCTGGCTTGACGCCATTCACAATACCCTGAGCGGTAAATAAGGAGCTGGAAAATGGAAGAACAAACCCAAAAAGGCTTCTGGTATGCCGACTGGTCATTCCCGATTTTTGTTGGCCTGCTCTCTTCCGGCGTGTTCGCCGGGACGCACATGTACTACCTGTATGGCATCGGCGCATTTAACGAAGTCGCCTTCGTTTCCATGCTGCGTGCCGGCATGGATACCGGTGTTTATGGTGCTGTAGCGGCATTCGGTGCCAGCTTCCTGTTTGCGCGCATCATCGAAGGCTCGCTGGTGGGGATCCTGGACATCGGTGGTGCGATCCAAACCGGTGTCGGGTTGGGGGTTCCGGCCCTGTTACTCGGTGCGGGGATCATCTTCCCGGTCGCCAACTTTGCTGCGTCGCTGATAACCGGTTTGGTGATTGGTTTGGCAATTGGCTACCTGATCATCCTGGCGCGTAAATTTACCATCAACCAGAGCAACTCCACCTACGGGGCAGATGTGATGATGGGGGCCGGTAACTCCTCTGGGCGTTTCCTGGGGCCATTGATCATCCTGTCTGCAATGACGGCCTCTATTCCTATTGGCATAGGTTCACTGCTAGGCGCACTGTTGTTCTATATCTGGAACAAGCCAATCACCGGCGGGGCGATCCTCGGCGCGATGTTGTTAGGGGCGATTTTCCCGGTCGCCATCGCTTGATCACCCGTGTGATTGTCGGGGAGCGGCACACCGTTCCCCTGCTTGAAAAGGAGTAATGCAGTATGTATGACTTAGTCATCAGACGTGCCAGACTGGCGGATGAGCAGCTGGTCGATATAGCGGTTCAGGGCGGCAAGATTGCCGAGGTTGGACAGTTAGCCGATGACGTCCGTGGCCATCAGCAACTGGATCTGGCGGGCAACTGTCGCTTGAGCGCCGGCTGGATCGACTCTCATGTCCATTGTTACCCTTCTTCTCCGATCTACCATGACGAACCGGATCTGGTTGGCACAGCCTGCGGCGTCACGACAGTGATCGATGCTGGTAGTACCGGTACCGATGATGTCGAGGCGTTCTATGCGCTGACGCGCAATGCTAAAACCAACGTTTTCGCCTTTCTGAATATTTCACGCATCGGCTTGTTACGGCAAAACGAACTGGCCGATTTGGCCGATATCGATAAGCAAAAAGTCAGTCAGGCGATCGGTAAGCACCCGGGTTTTATCATTGGCATAAAGGCGCGCATGAGCAGCAGCGTCGTCGGTCAAAATGGCACGCGGCCATTGGTGCTTGCCAAAGAGATCCAACAGGAAAATAACCAATTACCGTTGATGGTACATATCGGTAATAACCCGCCGGATCTGGATGAAATAGCCGATTTGTTGACGCGTGGAGACATTATCACCCACTGCTACAACGGCAAGCCGAACCGTATTCTGACGCCTGCAGGTACGTTGCGTGAGTCCATTCAGCGCGCGTTGGAACGTGGCGTGTTGCTCGACGTCGGCCACGGTACAGCCAGCTTTAGCTTTGATGTGGCGAGGCAGGCGATTGCGCTTGGCATTTTGCCGCACACCATCAGTTCCGATATCTACTGCCGCAACCGTATCGCCGGCCCGGTACATAGCCTGGCGATGGTGATGTCCAAATTCTTCAGCGTCGGGCTGTCCCTACCGCAGGTGATCGCCTGCGTTACGGAAAATGCCGCCTCGGCGCTGCATCTGGCCCACAAAGGGCGGCTGGAACCGGGCTATGACGCTGATTTCACCCTGTTTGAACTCCGCCAAGGGCCACAGGTGTTTGCCGATTCAGACGGGCAATCGGCCACGGGCCAACAATTGCTGGTTCCGCTGGCCGCGGTGGTGGCCGGGGAAATCCTATTAACCGATGAAGGGAAAGCCGCTCATGTCTTCAATCTATGAAAAATATAATTTAAAACAGGTAATTAACACTTCCGGCCGCATGACTATGCTCGGTGTGTCCACGCCGCGCCAGGATGTCGTTGACGCCGTTGACTATGGCCTGAGTCACTATTTCGAAATCAAGGATCTGGTCGACAAGACCGGTGCTTACATCGCCAACCTGCTGAATGTTGACGCTGCGGTGATCGTTTCCTGCGCTTCCGCGGGCATCGCCCAGTCGGTGGCGGCGCTGATCGTCAAAGACAACGCCAACCTGCTGGTGAACCTGCACTCAGCACCTATTACCGTCCCACGTGAGGTTGTGCTACCGCGCGGCCATAACGTTAACTTTGGTGCGCCGGTCGACACCATGGTGGCGCTGGGCGGCGGTAAAGTCGTGGAGGCGGGCTACGCCAATGAATGCTCTGCTGAGCAGCTTGAAGCCTGCATCACGCCGCAAACCGCGGCCATTCTCTACATCAAATCACATCACTGTGTGCAAAAAAGCATTCTTTCCGTTGAGCAGGCGGTTGTGGTGGCACGCAAACATAACCTGCCGCTTATCGTTGATGCCGCAGCGGAAGAAGATCTGCTGTGTTACTCCCAAATGGGAGCCGATCTGGTGATTTACAGCGGCGCCAAAGCCATCGAAGGCCCAACCAGCGGTCTGGTGATCGGTAAGAAACAGTACGTTGAATGGGTGAAGCTGCAATCCGGCGGCATCGGCCGAGCGATGAAGGTCGGCAAAGAGGGCATTCTCGGTCTGACTCAGGCGATAGAAAGCTACCTGACGCTGGAGAAAACTACCGGTCAGCAAATGGTCGAAAGAATGACGCCGTTTATCGACAGCCTGAACACCCTGAGCGGTATCAGTGCCAAAACCGTTTGGGACAGTGCCGGTCGCGATATCGCACGAGCGGAAATCACCTTTGATGAGGCTGTGCTCGGGCGTTCGACCTACGACATCGTACAGGCGCTGAAAACTGGCGATATCGCTATCTACTTCCGTGGTTATAAGGCAAACGAAGGCAAGATTGAAGTGGATGTGCGCAGCGTTGACCAGCAACAACTGATGACTGTCTTCACCTGTATTAAAAATCTGTTTACGGAGAAACAAGCATGAAGCTGCAACCTAACTACTATCGTGACCGTGTGTGCCTAAACGTATTGGCCGGCTCGAAAGACAATGCGCAGGACATTTATGCGGCGGCGGAAGGGCATGTACTGGTGGGCGTTCTGTCCAAGAATTATCCGGACGTTGATAGCGCGGTTGCTGACATGCAGCGTTATGCGCGATTAATCGAGAATGCGCTGTCGGTGGGGCTGGGCGCGGGCGATCCGAAACAATCGACGATGGTGAGTTTGATCTCTCAACGGGTGCAGCCGCAGCACGTAAACCAGGTGTTTACCGGTGTCGGTGCCAGCCGCGCATTGTTGGGGCAACACGACAGCGTGGTGAACGGTCTGGTGTCACCGACCGGCCGCGTCGGCTGGGTGAAGATCTCCACCGGTCCACTGAGTGCGTCTGCGCCGGACGGTATTGTACCGGTGGAAACCGCGATTGCCCTGTTAAAAGACATGGGTGGCAGTTCGATCAAGTATTTCCCGATGGGCGGGCTGGCATGCAAAGAAGAATATCAGTATGTGGCCCAGGCCTGTGCTGAACATGACTTTATGCTGGAGCCGACTGGCGGTATCGATCTGGAAAACTTCGAGCCGATCGTCGAGATCGCACTGGCTGCCGGCGTGAAACGTGTGATCCCGCATATCTACAGCTCAATCATTGATGCGGCCACCGGCAACACGCGCCCGCAGGACGTTAAAACCTTGCTGGCGATGACCAAAAAACTGGTGGGTTAATCACGTACCCAAATTACGTGGAGCGGCAGCCAACAACGCTGCAGCTTCACGTAAGCAGGGCATATCGGATGACGTAAGGCAGGGAGGCGACAGGTTCTGTATCCACAGGCGCGGTCACACCGCGCCGCGCCGCTATCTCTCATAAGGATAACTATGCGAAACTGGCAGTCTCCACCCCTACGCACCGCGTTAACCTTGGCGCTACTGGCGATGGCCAGCCCGGTGCTGCACGCTGAGGATGCAATGAAATCCACGTCATCTCATTTTGCTTATATCGGTACTTACAATCCCAATGGTGAAGGTGTTTATCGGGTGCAGGTTGATCCGGCCAGCGGCGCGCTGAGCGCCAGGACATTGGTCAGCAGCCAGGCGAACCCGGCACAGCTCGCCGTGGATGCCAAAGGGCAGACGCTGTATGTTGCCAGCGAAGTGGCAGACTTTAACGGCACTAAGCATGGCGGCATTATTGCTTACCGTATCAACCCAACTGACGGTAGCCTGACTCAGCTCAATCAGGTTGACTCACAGGGGGCAGGGCCCGTTTACCTTTCTCCTACGCCAAACGGTCGCCATCTGCTGGTGGCGAACTACGTCAGCGGTACCGTGGCGGTATTCCCGATTCAGAGTGATGGCAAGCTCGGCAACGCCAGCTCAGTGCAGCAACAGCAAGGGCCGGCAGGCGCCGGCAAGCCAGAAGCGGCGGTGGAAGGTAGCTTCGCCATCAGCGATCACAATGGTCCGCATGCGCATATGATCGCCAGCGATCCTGGCGGTAAATATGTGTTTTCAACCGATCTGGGGCTGGATCGTATCTATCAATGGCGCTTTGATGATGCCAGCGGTCAACTGACGCCAAACGATCCGCCGTGGATCACGGCATCTTCTGCCGGCGCAGGTCCACGTCACTTTGTGTTTCACCCGAACGGCAAAACGTTGCTGTTGGTGAACGAAGAAGCCTCGACGCTGACCAGCTACCGTTTTGATAACCAAAAAGGTACTCTGAAACAGCAGCATGTTGTGTCTTCGCTGCCCGCTGATTATAAGGGCACCAACTTTGCCGCAGGCCTGGTCCTGAGCGAGGACGGTAAACATCTTTATGTTGCTAACCGGCTGCACAACAGCATTGGGCAATTCAGCGTTGGGCCTGATGGCGAGCTGTACTCGGTGGCTGAGATCTGGACGCGCGGTGATTACCCACGGTCACTGACGCTGAGCCCGGACGGGCACTATCTGTATGCGATGAACCAGCGCAGCGATAATGTCACCCGATTCAGCGTGGATAAGGCCAGTGGCAAACTCAGCTTTGCTGAAGGCTACACGCCGGTAGGCAGCCCATCGCAAATGGTGTTTTTGCCGCTCGCGAAGTAACCCGCTGCCCGTCTGACTCCCCAGGCGGGCACCTTACATTGACGGAAAGAGAATGGTGCGATTTCCCTACCCGCGTTTAGCCTATCTGTTTGATGCTTTACAGTCTGAGACTTTGCCACAGGATGAGCTGGCGAAGCGTTTCGCCGTGTCTACCCGAACCGTACGTGCTGATATCACCGCACTGAACGATATTCTGGAAAAATACGGGGCCCACTTTGTACATAGCCGTGGTGCGGGCTACCACTTACAGGTTGATGACGCTGCGCTGTTCAGCGCCTTGCAGCATCAAGAACGCAAAAAGCACGCGACGCCGCGTAGTGCACAGGAACGCGTGCACTATCTGCTGATTCGTTTTTTGACCTCAGCTTTTTCTCTAAAGCTTGAAGATTTAGCCGATGAATGGTTTGTCAGCCGCGGTACGCTGCAAAACGACATGGCTGAGGTGAGAGAGCGCTTGGCGCACTACCAGTTAACCATCGAAACCAAACCGCGTTACGGTATGAAGCTGTTTGGCTCTGAGATGGCGATCCGTGCTTGTCTGACCGATCTTTTATTCCAACTGCATCTGGCCGACGCGGAGAACCCGCTACTCAACAATGAGATCCTGCTGCAACCACAGGTGTCTACTTTCGCCGGGCTGCTGCATCCGCTGTTGTCGCAATACGCCATTCGTTTGACCGATGAGGGCGAGCAGTACCTTATCTTCTACTGTGCGGTGGCGTTGCGGCGCATTACCGACGGCTACCCGTTACCGGACTTTGACGTTGAGGATGGCGATGACGCGGTACGCAAGGTCTCTACCTGGTTGGCAGGTGAGCTGCGCAAAGCCAGCGGGAAAGACGTGTCGATGGCGGAAGAGGCTTACCTGCGGGTGAATATTGCTGCGCGGCGGGTGCAAGAGGTGCAGCCGACCGAGATCAACGCAGACGATGAAGAAGCGCTGGTGGATTACATTCTGTCCTACATCAACGCGCACTATAACTACAATTTGCAGGGTGATAAACAGCTGCGAGCCGATCTGCTCACCCATATCAAAACCATGATCACTCGGGTGAAGTACCAGATTAATATCCCCAATCCACTGTTGGCGAATATCAAGCAGCATTACCCGATGGCCTATGATGTGACGCTGGCGGCAGTGTCTAGCTGGGGGAAATACACGCCTTATACCCTGAGTGAGAACGAAATTGGGTATCTGGTACTGCACATTGGTGTTGGGCTGGAACGGCATTACAACATCGGCTATGAGCGGCACCCGCAGGTGATGTTGGTCTGTGATACCGGCAACTCGACGGTGCGGATGATCCAGGCACAGATTGCGCGTAAGTACCCACAACTGGTCATGACGAGGATCGTTTCGCTACGTGATTACGAGGTGCTCAACCATATTGACGAAGATTTTGTTATTTCCAACGCGCGGGTCAGCGAAAAGAACAAGCCTGTGGTTGTGATGTCGCCGTTCCCGACTGAATATCAGCTAGAGCAGCTTGGCAAGCTGGTTCTGGTGGATCGCACCAAACCCTACATGCTGGAGAAGTTCTTCGATGCCGACCACTTTATGGTGGTCAACGAACCGCTGACCCAGGCGCAATTGTTCCAGCAAGTCTGTAGCCAGCTTGAACGTGAAGGCTATGTTGGTGATGATTTTTATCCGTCGGTAGTTGAGCGCGAAACCATTGTTTCCACGATGTTGGGTGAAGGTATCGCACTGCCACACTCACTCGGGTTACTGGCGAAAAAAACCGTGGTGGTGACGTTGCTGGCACCACAGGGCATCGTCTGGGGCGAAGGTGAGATCGCTCACGTGATCTTCCTGCTGGCAATCAGTAAAAGCGATTACGAAGAAGCGATGGCGATCTATGATCTGTTCGTCACCTTCGTGCGTGAACGATCGATGAGTCGCCTGCTGGGCAGTGACAATTTTGATAGCTTTAAGGCGGTGGCGCTGGACTGTTTGAGCCGGATCTAGCTGCAGGAATGAGGTGTTGTAAAATCGGTGCGCATCATGCAGCGCACCTTACTCTTTAATCTTCGTCAAAACCGGAATTAATCAACTCAATCACGGCGGCCAACGCTTTTACTTCATCCGGACCTGTGGCTTCCACTTCGATATGGCGCCCCTGTGCGGAGTCCAGCATCAGCAGCGCAATCACGCTGCTGGCCTCGGCTTCTGTGCCGCTGTCGTTACGCAGCATCACTTCGGCGTCAAAACTCTGCACCAGCTCGAACAGCTTCATCGCTGGGCGTGCATGCATACCAAGTTTGTTTTTGATTTCAACCGTTTGCTTGACCGTCATTGTTTGCGTTTTTCCAACGTACGATGGCGTGATTGCACGTTCTTGCCGCGCGAACGGAAGTAGTCGGCCAATTGTTCCGCCACGTACACTGAACGGTGTTTACCGCCGGTACAGCCAATGGCCACTGTCAGGTAGCTGCGGTTGTTGGTTTCCAGCATCGGCAGCCACTGTTCCAGATAACTGCGCGTCTGGTAGATGAAGTTGTGCACTTCAGTGTGGCGATCGAGGAATGAGGCAACGGGTTTATCCAAACCGGTCATTGGGCGCAGTTTTGGATCCCAGTGTGGGTTCGGCAAGAATCGTACGTCGAACACGTAATCGGCATCGATCGGGATACCGTGTTTAAAGCCGAAGGATTCAAACACCATGGTTAGCTCACGCTCGCGTTTGCCCAACAGGCGGGTACGCAGCATTTCGGCCAGCTCATGCACTGACATTTCTGACGTGTCGATGATCAGGTCGGCTCTGGAACGCAGGGGTTCGAGCAGATCACTCTCTTCATCGATAGCGCTTTCCAGTGACAGGTTCTTGCTAGAGAGCGGATGCAGACGGCGTGTATCACTGTAGCGGCGAATCAGCGTATTGCGATCGGCGTCGAGGAACAGCAACTGCGGCGAGAAGCTGTCAGGCAGCTGAGTCATCGCATATTCAAACACTTCCGGCGATTCCGGCATGTTACGTACGTCGATGCTTACCGCTGCGGAGCTGTTGCGTTCCGCCAGCGTATTGGCAAGCTGCGGTAGCAGTACCACGGGCAGGTTATCAACGCAGTAAAAACCCATGTCTTCCAACGCCCGCAAGGCGACGGATTTCCCTGAACCGGAACGGCCGCTGACAATCATCAGCACCATGTGGAAACTCCCCTGGCATCTCAGTGGCGTCTATCGCCACCTTTAGAAACTTTATTATTCCGGCCTGAACCGGAATCCATCATGGCTAAACAGTATCGTTATCCGGGCTGGAAGTCACGCCAGCCGGGCGTTACTCGGTGATGATTTGGTAAAGCTCTTCGTCACTTTGCGCGGCACGCAGGCGACGGCATACGGTTTTGTCGGCCAGGCGCTTGGCGACCAGGGACAGGGTATGCAAATGGGTTTTACATTGATCTGCCGGTACCAGTAAGGCGAATAGCAGATCGACCGGCTGGTTATCAATGGCATCAAAGGCGATAGGTTGGTCGAGACGGATAAACACGCCAACAGCCCGCAATGTGTCCTCTTCCAGTTTGCCATGGGGAATGGCGATACCGTTGCCGATACCGGTGCTGCCCATACGCTCGCGGGTGAGAACCGCGTCAAACACCACCTGTGGTGACAGGTTTAGCTGCTTGGCGGCCAGTTCGCTGATAATTTCCAAAGCGCGTTTCTTGCTAGTGCAATGGACGGCGCTTCTGGTGCACTCGATGTTTAAGACCGAGCTTAATTGCATTGTTTCGTTGTTCATCTCATCTTCACTTAAAACCACACCAGCAAGCAGGCTTGTGAGGTGATTTTTCGCCTGTTGGCTTATCGGCGCGGTACCCATACACAAACAGGTAACGCGCCGATGGCCGAATCTACGTTTGAGCCGAATCCGCGGACGGAAACGGCCCAGAATGTCAGTGTTGCTTCAGTTTGTCTTTATGTTTGTTCAATTGACGTGCCAGTTTGTCGATCAGGGTATCAATTGCAGCATACATGTTCTCGTCTTCCGAGGTGGCGTGCAACTCGCCTCCATTCACGTGCACCGTTGCTTCCGCAATCTGTTGCACTTTTTCCACACTAAGAACGACATACACCTGATTTATGCGGTCAAAATACTGTTCGAGTTTAGCGAACTTGGTGTTCACGAACTCACGCAATGGTTCGGTGATTTCGATGTGGTGTCCGGTAATGTTGAGCTGCATAGTGTCTTCCTTCTCAATAGAGGTCAAACCAACTGTTTACGCTGGTTGGACGGCGGGATGGACAAAGACTCTCGGTACTTGGCGACGGTACGCCGCGCCACGATGATCCCCTGATCGGAGAGCAGGGTGGCCAGCTTGCTGTCGCTGAGCGGTTTGGCGGGGTTTTCCGCCGCGATCATTTTCTTCACGACTGCCCGGATCGCCGTAGAGGAAGCCTCGCCTCCGCTGTCGGTATTCACATGGCTTGAGAAGAAATATTTCAATTCGAAAATGCCGCGCGGACTGTGCAAAAACTTTTGCGTAGTCACGCGTGAGATTGTCGATTCATGCATCTCCACGGCCTGAGCGATGTCCGCCAGTACCATGGGTTTCATAAATTCTGCACCTTGCTCAAAGAAGGCCTGTTGCTGCTCGACAATGCAGCGTGAGACTTTCAGTAAAGTGTCGTTCCTGCTTTCCAGACTTTTGATCAGCCATTTGGCTTCCTGCAGATTACTGCGGATGTACTGTCCGTCGCTGTCGTTACGCGCGCTGTTGCCCATGGCGGCGTATTGCTGGTTGATCTTCAGCCGTGGAATGCTGTCACTGTTGAGCTCAACCGTCCAAACATCTTGCACTTTGCGTACCAGCACGTCTGGGATCACGTACTCAGACTCGCCGGTATTGATCGACTGGCCCGGACGCGGATCGAGTGACTGAATCAGCTGCATCGCTTCTTTCAGTGTATCTTCTTTTGAGCGCGTTGTTCGCATTAGGCTGCGAAAGTCGTGGTTGGCCAGCAAGTCCAGGTGTTCACTGATGATCAGGCGTGCTTCAGCCAGATAGGGCGTGTCTTCGGCATACTGGGAAAGCTGAACCAACAGGCAATCACGCAGATCGCGCGCGGCAACGCCAACCGGATCAAAACGCTGTACGCGTTTCAATACGGCTTCGACTTCGTCCATTGTCACATTTTCGTCACCGATGCTCTCCAGAATGTCTTCCAGCGGCACGGTGAGATAACCGGTGTCGTCGACAGCGTCAACGATTGAGGTGGCGATGGCGGCATCCGTATCGGAAAACGGTGTGAGATCCACCTGCCACATCAGATAGTCCTGCAGGGTCTGGGTGGTTTCACCTTGATAAACCGGGAGTTCATCATCGCTGTAATCAGTACGGGTACCGGAGGGGGTACCCGCCGTATAGATTTCATCCCAGGTAGCGTCCAACGGCAGCTCTTCCGGCATGTCTTTCTGTTCTAGCGCTTCGCGGGTGTCCAAACCTTCGGTTTCGAGGGTTTCTTTGGTTTCGATTTCTTCGTGCAGGTCAGTCTGTTCAAGCAATGGGTTGCTCTCTAACGCCAGCTGTATCTCCTGCTGGAGTTCAAGCGTGGACAACTGCAACAGGCGGATAGCCTGCTGGAGTTGGGGGGTCATAGCCAATTGTTGGCTAAACCTGAGTTGCAAACCTTGCTTCATAATCTTCTGTTTACTTCCGTTAACCGTCGCCCAATGGGCGCGCTGGTACTCAGAGGCGGAATTCTTCGCCCAGATAAACGCGTTTCACCTGCTCATCGGCCAGAATAGCATCCGGCGTGCCGTGAGCAATCAGTTTGCCCTGGCTGACAATGTAGGCGCGTTCACATACGTCCAGCGTTTCGCGCACGTTGTGGTCGGTGATCAGCACGCCCAGGCCGCTATCACGCAAGTGCTCGATAATCTTTTTAATGTCGATAACGGAGATGGGGTCGACCCCGGCGAAGGGTTCATCCAGCAGGATGAATTTCGGGTTGGCCGCCAGGGCTCGGGCGATCTCCACGCGGCGGCGTTCGCCACCGGACAAGGCCTGGCCCAGGTTGTCGCGCAGATGGGAGATATGGAACTCTTCCATCAGCTCTACCGCACGGTCTGCTCGCTGTTCGCTGCTGAGGTCATCACGGATCTCAAGAACGGCCATCAGGTTGTCATACACGCTCAGGCGGCGGAAGATTGACGCTTCTTGCGGCAGATAGCCGATACCACGACGCGCGCGCGCATGCAGTGGCAACAGGCTGATGTCTTCTTCGTCAATCACGATACGCCCGGCGTCGCGTTGAACGATACCCACCACCATGTAGAAGGTGGTGGTCTTACCGGCACCGTTCGGCCCCAGAAGGCCGACGATTTCGCCGGATTTCACGTTCAGACTGACGTCTTCAACAACTTTGCGGCCCTTGTAGGCTTTCGCCAAGTTTTCTGCGATGAGTGTAGCCATAAGTGATTAGTTACTCTTCTTTTGCCCGTTTTTGTCTTGCAACTGCGACGGTACCAGAACCGTAGTCACGCGTTTGCCTTTATCGCTAAACGCCTGCATTTGCTGCTGTTGCACCAGGTAGGTGATGCGATCGCCTTTTACGTTGCTGTCGAGCTGTTCCAGATAGGCATTCCCGGTCAGGGTCACTAACTGCGAGGCGACATCGTAACGGACCTTTTGGGCATGGCCTTTCACCGGCTTACCACTGTCTTGCATCTGGTAAAAAGTCACTGGGTTACCAAAGGCTTCAATGTAGGTTTTGTTCTGATCGCCGCCCGGCCGAGTCACCACGACCTTGTCCGCCTTGATATCGATGGTGCCTTGCTTAATCACCACGTTATCAGTAAAGGTGCTGACGTTGCTCTGCATATCCAGAGACTGTTTCAGTGAATCAATGCTCACCGGTTGATTGGAGTCGGACTTCAGCGCCCAAGCGGGGGCGCTGGCGGCCAAAATCAAGCTGCCGATCAACAGATTACGGCGTTGTTTTTTGGTTCTGAATTTCATAGTTGGTCTTAACCTTATCAATCAGCTCAGCGGTTTTGGTCCGCAGGTTCCCACGCATTTTCATGCCGTTAGAGGTGAAGTTCGTCCCGTAGAGTGTCACTTCGTCATCCGAAGACACATCCTGGGTCACCAGGTTCACCTGAGCATTATCTGTTTTAATTTTTTCCAGCTGTGAGGTGGTGGTCAGGCTATTCACCTCGACATGGCCGTAAAGATACAGCATCCGATCTTTAGTCAGTTTGGCGCGATCGGCGCGAACTGACCAGGTAGCCACCGCGTTTTCATCAAACAGCGTCATCACTGGCTGGGTAAACCAGCTTAAATCATCGGCGGTATAATACTTCACATCTTCCGCTACCAGCTTGTAACTCAGCTTGCCGGTCGGATTGTACACTATGGTGACCGTGTGCTGGCTCTGGTAAGTCGGGTCCTGACTGTTCACCGGCCCTGGGACCGCGTCATTATTGAAATCAGCCATGTTCCAGCCAATCAGCGCCAATGCGATCACCGCCAGCAAAAGGGTGATCCAAAGTTTGGTTTTACTCATATCGACAGCCCTTTGGCGTCCTCCAGCTTGTTCTGAGCCAAAAGAATAATGTCGCACAGCTCGCGCACCGCGCCGCGGCCGCCGGCAATGCGGGTAACGTAGTGGGCGCGTGGCAGCAGCAACGGATGTGCATCTGCGACCGCAACGGCCAGGCCAACTTGCGCCATCACCGGCCAGTCGATCAGATCGTCGCCAATATAGGCGACCTGATCTGCCGTAAGCGACAGTGTATCCAACAGTTCACGGAAGGCCAAAAGCTTATCGGATTGCCCCTGATAAAGGTGGGTGATACCGAGGGTATTTGCCCGGTCTTCCAGCAGCTTGGCGGAACGACCGGTGATGATCGCCACCTCGATATCTGAGGTTTTCAGGCAGCGGATACCGTAACCGTCACGGACGTTGAATGCTTTTAATTCTTCGCCATTGTTGCCCATGAAAATCAGGCCGTCTGACAGCACGCCATCGACATCACAAATCAGCAGGCGGATTTTCCCGGCACGCGCCATGACATCTTGTTCTACAGGCCCGTAGCAGGTTTCAACCAGACTCATTGAGTTCTCTTCCATAATTAAACGACACCGGCGCGCAGCATGTCATGCATATGTACCACACCCAGCAATTGGTCGCCATCGGCAACCAGCACCGCGGTGATATGACGTTGTTGCATCAGATTTAACGCGTCGACGGCCAACAGGTTTGGGCGTACGCGGATGCCGCCCAGCGTCATGACATCGACAATCCTGGCGTCGTTGAGGTTAATGCCCATATCAAATATCCGGCGCAGGTCACCGTCGGTAAAGATACCGGCGATCTTCATCAGATCGTCACAGATGACCGTCATGCCCAGATTTTTACGGGTGATTTCCAGCAGCGCGTCGCGCAAAGAGGCGTCGGCACTGACATGGGGAATTTCGTCGCCGCTGTGCATAATGTCGCATACACGCAGCAACAGACGACGGCCCAGAGCACCGCCTGGGTGCGAAAGGGCAAAATCTTCCGGTGTGAAACCACGGGCTTTCAGCAGTGCGACGGCCAAGGCGTCACCCATCACCAGCGTCGCCGTGGTGCTGGTGGTAGGAGCCAGACCCAACGGGCAGGCTTCCTGTGGCACCTTGATGCACAGGTGAATATCGGCCGCTTTGCCCATCGAGCTGTCTGGGTTGTTGGTCATGCAGATCAATGGGATTTGCTGGCGCTTCAACACCGGGATCAGCGCCTGGATTTCGTTAGACTCACCCGAGTTTGATATGGCGAGCACGATATCTTGCGTAGTAACCATTCCAAGGTCGCCGTGGCTGGCTTCGGCGGGATGAACAAAGAACGCAGGTGTGCCTGTGCTGGCAAAAGTTGCAGCAATTTTGCAGCCGATATGCCCGGATTTACCCATGCCCATCACGACCACTTTGCCACTGCAACCGGCAATCAGCTCGCAGGCGCGGGTGAAGTCTGCATTGATGTATTGACTGAGCTGAGCCAGCCCGTCACGTTCAATCTGCAGCACTTCTTTGCCTGCCTGCTGGAAATCAAAGCCCGGTTGCAACTGAATGTTTGACATACTCATTCCCGTCGGTTTAGCCGAAAGTACTGAAAGGGTTAAAGAACAGCACCGCAAGATACGCAATAAAACCACATAATAACAGAGCGCCCGCCAGATGGCCGATGCGATGTTTCCGCCCAATGCACAGGGCACTCAGCACAATGCTGACTGCCAGCATCACCCAGTAATCGCGATGGAAGGCGGCAGCGTCGACGCTGCCCGGGGACAGCAGGGCGGGAACCCCCAGTACGATTACGGTATTGAAAATATTGGAGCCGATGATATTACCAATCGCCATATCATCCTCACCCTTTAGTGCCCCGGCAATGGAGGTAGCCAGTTCAGGCAGGCTGGTTCCAATAGCAATAATGGTCAAACCGACAACCAGTTCACTCATACCGAAATAGTGCGCAATCACCGTGGCGTTATCGACCACCATTCTGGAAGACAGTGGCAGAATGATAAACGCCAACACCAGCCACAGCACCGCGACGGTATTGCTGCTGTCCTGTGGCAGTTCGGCCATTTGCTCTACGGTCAGGCTGTCATTGCCTTCACGCTGCGCCAGTCGGGCAATTTTTAACATCAATAGAATAAAGACCGCGGCGGCGGCCAACAGCACCACGCCATCCAACCGGCTCAAGGTGCCATCCATCAACACGAAACCGCACAGTACTGTGACCGCCAACATCAGCGGCAGTTCGCGCCGCAACACTTCGGAACGTGCCGCCAGAGGGTGTATCAGCGCGGCGACACCCAGTATCAGCAAAATATTTGTAATATTGGAACCTAATACGTTCCCAACGGCCATATCTATTTGCCCGTTCAGCGCTGCTGTCGTTGATACGAACAGCTCCGGTAAGGACGTGCCGATACCTACGATGGTCATGCCGATGATCAGCGGCGGCACGCCAAGTGAACGAGAAATGACTGCAGCACCGTAAACTAAGCGGTCTGCGCCATACACCAGTAAAAATAAACCAACGATTAATAACGCTATCGCGAGAAACATGCAGGGTCCTTTGTTGGGTATTATCCCGGTTCGTTGGTTAAAAGCCGTAATTCGGCTATCTTGCTTTGCCCTCCGTTGTGCACGCTAAAGCCGCAGCAACGGGTTTTCCCGGCTAATATATGAACACTTTCGTTTTTTTTCGTTATGGTGCCAATTTTGACCGGGTGGCGCGTAAAAGTAAAATTAGGCTGCGCTTCTCCTTGTGCGTGAGCAGCGCTGGTGGCAATTTG
Source organism: Serratia sp. CoH_134_PS_4 (assembly GCF_058190535.1). Lineage (NCBI taxonomy): Bacteria > Pseudomonadati > Pseudomonadota > Gammaproteobacteria > Enterobacterales > Yersiniaceae > Serratia > Serratia sp. CoH_134_PS_4. The sequence goes on along the minus strand of NZ_JBXWKI010000005.1, from coordinate 211,308 downwards.
AGTGCGCAGCAAGGCGCGAGACGTGAGATTGGTGAGCCGAATCAGCGGCTCGGTCTCAGCGCACCATTGGTAACGCAATGCCGGTAAGTTTTTGTAAAGATAAGACGCATTGCGCCCGTTGCTTTAACATCACGGGTAGATTTAGCAAAAATGAGCCGTAAAGGATCAATTAACATGCACCAGAAGGCAGAGAACCTGGTCGAAGTTCGTGACATGAGTTTCTCGCGTGGCGATCGACTGATATTCGAAGATATCAACCTGACGGTTCCCCGTGGCAAGGTGACGGCGATCATGGGGCCGTCCGGCATTGGCAAAACGACGCTTTTGCGTCTGATCGGCGGTCAGTTGACGCCGGACTGTGGCGAGATTTGGTTCGATGGCGACAACATTCCTGCGTTGTCCCGCCATCAACTGTATGATGCGCGCAAGAAAATGAGCATGTTGTTCCAGTCAGGGGCGCTGTTCACCGATTTGACGGTGTTTGAGAACGTGGCTTACCCGCTACGCGAACATAGCCGTTTACCGGAACCTCTCCTGCGCAGCACGGTGATGATGAAGCTGGAAGCGGTTGGGTTGCGTGGTGCAGCTGACCTGATGCCCAATGAGTTGTCTGGCGGTATGGCACGGCGTGCCGCACTGGCGAGGGCTATCGCGCTCGATCCGGAAATGATCATGTTCGATGAGCCTTTTGTCGGCCAGGATCCGATCACCATGGGTGTATTGGTCAAGCTGATCGATGAGCTGAATCACGCGTTGGGTATCACCTGCATCGTGGTTTCGCACGATGTGCCAGAAGTCCTGAGCATCGCCGACTACGCGTACATTGTTGCCGATCATCGGGTGATAGCCGAAGGCACGGCGCAAGAATTACAGAACAATCCTGATGCGCGCGTGCGCCAGTTCCTGGATGGTATTGCCGATGGGCCAGTACCCTTCCGTTATCCGGCCGGCGACTATCAGGCCGAGCTGTTAGGTTTAGGGAGTAAATAAGCTGATGTTATTACAGGCGTTAGCGTCGTTAGGACGCCGTGGCATCAACACCAGCGCCAGCTTTGGGCGTGCAGGGTTGATGCTGTGGGGCGCGCTGGTCGGGCGGCCTGAGCCGCGCAAACAGTGGCCGCTGTTGCTCAAGCAGATGCACAGCGTTGGCGTACAGTCACTGTTGATCATCATGGTTTCCGGGTTGTTTATCGGCATGGTGCTGGGGCTGCAGGGCTATATTGTGCTCACCACCTACAGCGCCGAGGCCAGTCTGGGCATGATGGTGGCGCTGTCATTGTTGCGCGAGTTGGGGCCCGTGGTGACCGCACTGCTGTTTGCCGGCCGCGCCGGTTCTGCGTTGACGGCCGAAATTGGCCTGATGAAGGCAACCGAACAAATCTCCAGCCTGGAAATGATGGCGGTTGATCCGTTACGGCGTATTGTTGCACCACGCTTTTGGGCTGGATTGATCAGCATGCCGCTATTGACGCTTATCTTTGTCGCGATTGGCATCTGGGGCGGTTCGGTGGTTGGCGTAGACTGGAAAGGCATTGACAGTGGCTTCTTCTGGTCAGCAATGCAGGGCGCCGTGGAGTGGAAAAAAGACTTACTCAACTGCCTGATAAAGAGCGTGGTATTTGCCATCACCGTGACCTGGATTGCCATTTTCAACGGGTATGATGCGGTACCGACCTCTGAAGGGATTAGCCGGGCAACGACCCGTACCGTGGTACATTCGTCACTGGCGGTGTTGGGATTGGATTTCGTGCTGACAGCACTGATGTTTGGGAATTGATTCGATGCAAACGAAGAAGAGTGAAATCTGGGTTGGGGCATTTATGCTGATTGCGCTGTGCGCCATCGTATTCTTGTGCCTGCAAGTGGCGAACATTAAGTCGATCGGTAACGAGCCGACATACCGTATTTACGCGACCTTCGATAACATCGGCGGTTTGAAAGCACGTTCGCCGGTGAAAATCGGTGGTGTGGTTATCGGGCGTGTGGCTGATATCTCCCTTGATCCAAAAACATATACACCGCGTGTCGCCCTGGATATCCAGGATAAATTCGACCAGATCCCGGATACCAGTTCATTGGCGATCCGTACTTCCGGCCTGCTGGGAGAGCAATATCTGGCGCTGAACGTCGGTTTTGAAGATCCGGATATGGGGACTGCCATTTTGAAAGACGGCGGCACTATTCAGGACACCAAATCAGCCATGGTTCTGGAAGATTTGATCGGCCAGTTCTTGTATAAGAGCGGCGGTCAGGATAACGCAGATAAAGCGGGAGACGCGGCTTCTGCGCCGGCTGCCGGTGCTGCGCCGCAATCTGCTGCCCACATTCATTAAGAGAGGAAGCCTGCATGTTTAAACGTTTACTTATGGTTGCCCTGCTGGTGGTTGCGCCGCTGGCGAATGCGGTCGATCAAACCAATCCTTACAGCCTGATGCAAGATGCGGCTCAAAAGACCTTCAACCGTCTGAAAACAGAGCAGCCAAAAATCAAGCAAGACCCTAACTACCTGCGTAGCGTCGTGCACCAGGAGTTGATGCCGTTTGTACAGGTCAAATACGCTGGCGCACTGGTGCTGGGACGTTATTACAAAGAAGCGACACCGGCACAGCGTGAAGCCTACTTCACCGCATTCCAGGCTTATCTGGAACAAGCTTACGGCCAGGCGCTGGCAATGTACCACGGCCAGACATATCAGATTGAACCTGAACAGCCGCTCGGCACTGCCGATATCGTGGCCATCCGCGTAACCATCATTGATCAAGGTGGTCGTCCGCCGGTGCGTCTGGATTTCCAGTGGCGTAAAAACAGCAAAACCGGTTATTGGCAGGCGTATGACATGATTGCCGAAGGCGTCAGCATGATCACCACTAAACAGAACGAGTGGGCATCTACGTTGCGTACCCAAGGTATTGATGGCCTGACGAAACAACTGCAGGCAGCGGCGCAGCGTCCAATCACGCTGGATCAGAAAAACTGATGTCCGCAGCACTCAGCTTTGAATCGCAACAACAGACCCTGATCCTGCGCGGTGAACTGGATCGGGAAACGCTGTTGCCGCTGTGGGAACAGCGGGAAACGTTGATGGCGGATAAAACCGTCCTCGACGTTACGCAACTGCAGCGCGTGGACTCTTCCGGGTTGGCACTGCTGGTGCATCTGCGCGAACAGCAGCGTCAGCGTGGTGTGGAATTAAAAATTTCTGGTGCCAGCGATCGTTTGAAAACGCTGATCGCGCTGTACAACCTGCAAGCAATAATGCCTGTCGATACCGCTGGTTAGCCCTATTTTAGGCTGTCTAAAGACGGTTATCTTTCAAAAAGCCCCTGTCATGCAGGGGCTTTTTCTTTAGTTTAAGAAAACGTCGTATTCCACTAAGATGTCAGGCTGATTATGATCCTTTTGATGCAGAACTGGATACTATGGAAAATAACGAGATAAAAGACGTGTTGATGCGAGCATTGGCACTGGATGAAGCACATGTTACCGGCGACGGCAGCCATTTTCAGGTGATCGTGGTCGGCGAGTTATTTGCTGCTATGAGCCGCGTTAAGAAACAGCAGGCGGTCTATGCGCCTCTGATGGAATACATTGCGGACAACCGTATTCATGCTTTGTCGATCAAGGCATACACCCCTGAAGAGTGGCAGCGAGACCGCAAACTCAACGGATTTTAAGGCTGTTTGCCCAGCAGGGCGGGCAGCGTCAGTTTAGATAATAGAGAGTAGTCAAATGGATAAATTTCGTGTGCAGGGCCGGACCCGCCTCAGCGGTGAAGTTGCTATTTCCGGGGCTAAAAACGCCGCCCTGCCGATCTTGTTCGCCGCACTGTTAGCGGAAGAACCGGTCGAGCTGCAGAATGTCCCGAAGCTGAAGGACATCGATACCACCATTAAGCTACTCAGCCAGTTAGGCACCAAGATTGAGCGCAACGGTTCCGTGTTTGTTGACGCCAGCGGCGTGGACGAATTTTGTGCGCCGTACGATTTGGTGAAAACCATGCGCGCTTCCATTTGGGCGCTGGGGCCATTGGTTGCTCGTTTTGGTCGTGGTCAGGTTTCACTGCCGGGTGGTTGTGCGATCGGTGCACGTCCGGTTGACCTGCATATCACCGGCCTGGAACAGCTAGGTGCAGAGATCAAACTGGAAGAAGGCTATGTTAAAGCTTCCGTCGACGGCCGTCTGAAGGGCGCACACATCGTGATGGACAAGGTGAGCGTCGGCGCTACCGTGACCATCATGAGTGCAGCCACTCTGGCGACGGGCACCACCGTGATTGAAAACGCCGCACGTGAGCCGGAAATTGTTGATACTGCCAACTTCCTCAACACGCTGGGTGCGAAAATTACCGGCGCGGGCAGTGACCGCATCACCATCGAAGGTGTTGAGCGCCTGGGTGGCGGTGTTTATCGCGTTCTGCCTGACCGTATTGAGACCGGTACCTTCCTGATTGCCGCGGCAGTTTCTGGCGGTAAAGTGCTGTGCCGCGACACCCGTCCAGATACATTGGATGCCGTGTTAGCCAAACTGCGTGAAGCCGGTGCAGATATTGAAGTGGGTGAAGACTGGATCAGCCTGGACATGCATGGCAAACGCCCGAAAGCGGTCACCGTGCGTACCGCGCCGCATCCGGGCTTTCCAACCGACATGCAGGCCCAGTTCAGCTTGCTGAACCTGGTCGCGGAAGGAACCGGTGTGATCACCGAAACCATCTTTGAAAACCGTTTCATGCACGTGCCTGAATTGATCCGTATGGGTGCACACGCAGAGATCGAGAGCAACACGGTGATTTGTCATGGCGTTGAGCAACTGTCAGGCGCTCAAGTGATGGCAACCGATCTGCGTGCTTCTGCTAGCCTGGTGTTGGCCGGTTGTATCGCCGACGGCGTGACCGTTGTCGATCGTATCTATCACATTGACCGTGGTTATGAGCGTATTGAAGACAAGCTGCGTGCGCTGGGTGCCAATATCGAGCGTGTGAAAGGCGAGTAATTCGTTAAACGCCGGGGCGTTGCCTCCGGCGGAAATGCAGTATGGGGGCTCGGCATTGCCGGGCCCTTTTTAATTGCTGTCTTCCGGGAACTCACCGACCGTCATCTTCAGCGTGATACGTTTTCCTTCTCGCAGCACGACTACCGGAATCTCAGTCCCTGGGCGGATTTCTGCCACTTGGTCCATGGTTTCCAGCACCGAGATTGCTGGCTTGTTATCCACATTGATAATGACGTCGTTGATATGGAAACCCGCATTGCCTGCGGGGCCGTTCGGCGTAATTTCTGTCACGATAATGCCCTGCAGGCGATCAATGCCAGAATTGGACGAACGCAGGGGAATAATCTCTTTACCCTGAATACCAAAATAGCCACGGATGACGCGACCGTCGCGGATCAGTTTATCCATGATTTTGGTCGCCAGTTCGATAGGAATAGCGAACCCTAAACCTTCCGGGGTTTCACCGTCGGTGATTTTGTCGTAGGTCAGCGTGTTTATACCGATGAGTTCACCCAGTGAGTTGACCAGTGCCCCCCCTGAGTTGCCACGGTTAATCGAAGCATCCGTCTGCAAAAAGGTCTGGCGGCCGGTTGTGCTCATACTGATACGCCCGGTGGCGCTAAGGATCCCCTGGGTAACGGTCTGACCGAGATTATAAGGGTTGCCGATCGCCAAGACGACGTCACCGACGTGTGCCGTGCGGGCGTTATTAAATGGGATTACCGGGAGATTGCCTGGGTCTATTTTCAGTACCGCCAGATCGGTCAGACTGTCAGAGCCGACCAGCAGCGCTTCATAGCGGCGGCCATCCTGGAGTACTACCGTAATTTGCTGTGCATCTTTAATCACGTGGCGATTCGTCAGGATATAACCGCGATCGTTCATGATCACGCCAGAACCTAGCGACAGCACGTTGGCGGCGCCACTCATATTACGGTTATAGATATTCACTACGGCAGGCGCGGCACGGCGTACCGCCTTGTTGTAGCTAACCGGCGTTTCATCACGGGTATTGTCATGTTTTTCTGCGAACAGAGTATTGGAAGAACGTAGCGCAGGCAGAGCAACCAGCAACAAACCGGCAACGATTAGACCAATAACGACGGAGCGCAAGAGCTTAGCAAACATGGAGTTTTAGTACGTGAGATGAAAGATACACGGAGGATAACATGAGAATACCGGGCGCAGTATGTCACTGAGCCCGGTTTTTAAACAAATTACTGATTAACGCAGCAGCAAATAAAGGGTTTCACCGCCACGTACGATGTTCAGCGCCATCACCGGCGGTTTGGCTTCGAGGACCTTACGCAGCGCCGTGATGTTCTCAATGCGCTGGCGGTTGACGCCAATGATCACATCGTCTTTTTGTAGACCAATCTGCGCGGCCGCAGAGCCTTTATCTACCCGGTCGATCTTCACGCCCTTATCGCCGCCAGGAAGGGCACTGTTGCTGAGTGAAACACCCTGCAAGGCCGGTGACAGCGTTTCGGCATTGGTGGAAGCACTTTCGCTGTTATCCAGCGTAACGGAAACTTCCTGCGGCTTGCCGTCACGCAGCAATCCAACCTTGATGGTTTTACCCGGTGCGGTAGTCCCTACTTTGGCACGCAGCTCGGCGAAGCTGCTGACCGGTTTGCCGTCAACAGAAACCAGAATGTCGCCGGCTTTGATCCCCGCTTTGGCGGCGGCTGATTTCGGGAGCACTTCACTGACGAAGGCACCGCGTTGGGCATCGGTATTAAATGCTTTGGCCATATCGGCCGTCATTTCACTGCCTTTAATGCCCAGCAAGCCGCGTTTCACTTCACCAAACTCGATCAACTGCTGGCTGAGGTTTTGCGCCATGTTGCTCGGAATGGCGAAGCCGATGCCGACGTTACCGCCGCTGGGTGCCAAAATGGCGGTATTGATACCGATCAGCTCGCCATTGAGGTTAACTAATGCGCCGCCTGAGTTACCACGGTTGATGGAGGCATCGGTCTGGATGAAGTTCTCCAGCCCTTCCAGGTTCAGGCCGCTACGACCCAACGCAGAAATAATACCGGAAGTGGCGGTTTGGCCGAGACCGAATGGGTTACCGACGGCCACAGCGAAATCGCCGACCCGCAGTTGGTCTGAGTCCGCTATTTTAATCGCAGTCAGGTTTTTCACGTCGCTCAGTTGCAGTAAGGCGATATCGGACTGTTCGTCACGACCAACCAGCTTGGCGTCCACTTCACGGCCATCATTCAACTGCACGCTGATTTTGTCGGCGTTGTTGATCACGTGGTTGTTGGTCAGCACATAGCCCTTGGCGGCATCGATAATGACGCCAGACCCTAGCCCTTCAAATGGACGTGAGCTTTGTTGCTGTCCAGGACCGCCTGGGCCGAAGAAGCGTTTAAACTCCTCCGGTACTTGTTGGCGCTGCACCTGAGTCCCTTCAACATGCACGCTGACGACTGCAGGCAAAACTTTTTCCAGCATCGGCGCCAGGCTTGGCAGCGGCTGCCCCTGAACGGCGACGGGCATCGCCGCGGTGGCTGCCGGTACGGAGGTCAGTGTGAGGCCAATGCTCATTGCCAATGCACTAAGAATTAACGACTTTTTCTTCATTGATAATAACTCTCTCAATACCTGCCGGTGAAATAGTGATGATAAAGCCGCAGCAATACCATAGTGAAGGGTAAGACCGTGAATTTGCGTGAAAAGTTCACTCTGTCGCCAGCGTTAAGGATAGTTCAGAGTGGGATAAGCAGTAGGAGAAGGGTAAAAACCCGTGGGGTTGGCCCACGGGTCAAGAAAAGCGTTTAGTCGCGACGTGGACGTTCGCCACGCAACAGGCCAGATGCGCCTTCAGAGTAGTCACGCGGCATTTCTACCGGCGCCTGATCGTTGTCCGCTTCGGCTTCGGTCAGGCGATAGCGGAACGGGTTTTCCTGCATCGGCAGGTCTGGCAGCAGGTTGTTAGAGCTTTTCGCCATATGTTGGTACAGCTGACGATAGTCACGTGCCATATTGTCCAGCAGCTCAGCGCTGCGGGCAAAATGGCCGACCAGCTCCTGACGATATTCTTCCAGCTCGGTTTTGCTTTTGTCCAACTCGTTCTGCAAAACTTGTTGTTGGCGTAATTTACGGTTACCAAAACGCATCGCTACCGCACCAATGGCGATACCGACCACCAAACCAATCAGCGCATACTCCCAGGTCATGATGACTCCTATTTTGACTTCGTTGTTCCGCAGGGATTTTTCACTTAATAATATCCACTATAACCGTTAACCTTGTCCGAGTGGAATCCTGATGAGCTTTTACCTAATGTTTACAGGGTTTTTCAGCATTGCCCGGAGTAGGTATTTGTGGCGATAACGGTGCGAAGCAGCATCAACTTGCCGCCAAAATTGGCTAAATAATTTATTATGCCCAATAGGTTTCAAGCTACGACAAGGCAGCAACCGTGCGGATTTCCAACGTTTAGCTTTCTAAGCTGTTGAGATAAGAAAGAAGGTAACGCTGCGGCAGCTTGAAGATGAAGGGGATAGCGTTCTTAGGGAACATCGAACAGATGCAGGCACAATCACCGCTATCTCGCTACCAGCAGGCGCTGGACGCGGGGGAATACCAGGCCGATACGGTTCAACGTCAGGCCGTGACTCAACTGGATCACATCTATCAGGCCCTGCAGCAGACACCCACTGTCAGTGCGCCAACCGGTGGGTTGCGTGGCAAGCTCAGTCGTTTGCTGGGCAAGAGTAACGAAGTGGCAAAGCAGCGTCCGGTACAGGGTCTATATATGTGGGGCGGTGTTGGGCGCGGCAAAACCTGGTTGATGGATATGTTTTTCCACAGCCTGCCGGGGGATCGCAAGCTGCGGCTGCATTTCCATCGCTTTATGCTGCGCGTGCACGAAGAGCTGACGGAGCTGCAAGGGCAGGAAAACCCGCTTGAAATTATTGCCGATGGTTTCAAGGCGCAGACCGATGTGCTGTGTTTCGACGAATTCTTTGTCTCCGACATCACGGATGCCATGCTGCTTGCAACGCTGTTGCAGGCGTTGTTTGCCCGTGGTATCACGCTGGTGGCCACCTCCAATATTCCGCCGAACGATCTGTATCGCAATGGCTTGCAGCGTGCACGCTTCCTGCCGGCGATAGATCTGATTAATGAATATTGTGATGTTATGAACGTCGATGCGGGTATTGACTACCGCCTGCGCACGTTGACACAGGCGCATCTTTACCTGACGCCGCTTGATGAGCAGACTCGGCAGACCATGGACCGGATGTTTGTGAAGTTAGCGGGCAAAGACGGTGAGTTTGCTCCGGTCTTGCAGATCAATCATCGGCCGTTGCAAGCGATCCGTGCGGTTGATGGCGTGCTGGCGGTGGATTTCCACACCCTGTGCGAGGATGCGCGCAGCCAGTTAGACTACATTGCATTATCGCGCCTGTATCACAGCGTCATCCTGTATAATGTGCGGGTGATGGGGCCGCTGAAGGAAAATACCGCGCGTCGTTTTCTGGCACTGGTGGACGAATTTTACGAACGGCACGTTAAGCTGGTTATTTCGGCCGAAACCTCGATGTTTGAAATCTACCAGGGCGAGCGGCTGAAGTTTGAATACCAGCGTTGCTTGTCGCGCCTGCAAGAGATGCAGAGTGAGGAGTATTTGAAACTGCCGCATCTGCCATAAGGTTCGCGGGGATTCAGTCATGGGAGTCCCCGGTTTTCCTCTGCTAGCGATAAATTGTATTTCCATTCAAAAAGCGTTCGATCTTTGTGAGCGACTTCTCTATAATCTTGCGACCCCACGTTACAACAAAGTTTTTTTTCCCAAAAACTTTATAGTGCCGGCAATGGCTATTCGAAGGGGTAGGTTTGCTGGACTTGTATGGTCGTGTGAGCCTCAACTGTTTTCGAGCGTTTGGGTGTTCACCAACGTGTAACTAATTATTGGGTAAGCTTTCTAATGAAAACTTTTACAGCTAAACCAGAGAGCGTTCAACGCGACTGGTACGTTGTTGATGCAGATGGTAAAACTTTAGGCCGTCTCGCTACTGAACTGGCTCGTCGTCTGCGCGGCAAGCATAAAGCGGAATACACCCCGCACGTTGATACCGGTGACTACATCATCGTTCTGAACGCAGAAAAAGTTGCTGTAACCGGCAACAAGCGTACAGACAAGGTGTATTACCGCCACACTGGCCACATCGGTGGTATCAAGCAAGCGACCTTTGAAGAGATGATTGCCCGCAGTCCTGAGCGCGTGATTGAAATCGCGGTTAAAGGCATGCTGCCAAAGGGTCCGTTGGGTCGTGCGATGTTCCGTAAACTGAAAGTTTACGCGGGCAACGAGCACACTCATGCGGCACAGCAACCGCAAGTTCTTGACATCTAATCGGGATTATAGGCAATGGCTGAAAATCAATACTACGGCACTGGTCGCCGCAAAAGCTCCGCCGCTCGCGTTTTTATCAAGCCGGGCAGTGGTAACATCGTAATTAACCAGCGCAGCCTGGAACAGTACTTCGGTCGCGAAACTGCCCGCATGGTAGTTCGTCAACCGTTGGAACTGACCGACATGGTTGGTAAATTTGACCTGTACATCACCGTTAAAGGTGGTGGTATCTCTGGTCAAGCTGGCGCTATCCGTCACGGTATCACCCGTGCACTGATGGAGTACGACGAGACTCTGCGTGCAGAATTGCGTAAAGCTGGCTTCGTTACTCGTGACGCCCGTCAGGTTGAACGTAAGAAAGTCGGCCTGCGTAAAGCACGTCGTCGTCCGCAGTTCTCCAAGCGTTAATTTTTTACTGCCTTGGCAGTGGAATTTACGCAAAAAACCCGGTGCTTCACCGGGTTTTTTTATGCCTGAAAATCAAGTTGTCGTTACTAAAATCTTTGGTATATCAGACAATTCAATACGAATTAGCCGTACAGCCCCCACAAAACAAGCAAAATCTGGTAAACTATCACCCACTTTTGCGCCTGTTCGCCATGCAGCAGTTATCAGTTTACTTCCAAGGCCGGTTTTTAGACCTCGGGTTTAGCTGCGCGTTGCTGGCCTGCGGTCAAGATCATTCAGGATAGCAGCCTGGTATACCCGATATATTTCGTGGTGCAGCAAGGCGGTAACCGGACTCGTCCCTGGAACTTAGTGTGCTAAGTCATTGGGGTGAGACAGGTAAATCCGCGCTGTTGTGGTATGAAAAATGAAGGGAAGTTGGCTATTCGCAGTATTTTCTAGATAACTTGGAGGTTTTCATGGCTGTCGCTGCCAACAAACGTTCGGTAATGACGCTGTTCTCTGGCCCGACCGACATTTTTAGCCATCAAGTACGTATCGTACTGGCGGAGAAAGGTGTCAGCGTTGAGATTGAGCAGGTTGAGTTGGATAACCTGCCGCAGGACCTGATTGACCTCAACCCGTACCAGACGGTGCCTACGCTGGTCGATCGCGAGCTGACCTTGTATGAATCCCGTATCATCATGGAATACCTTGATGAGCGTTTCCCGCATCCACCATTGATGCCGGTTTATCCGGTTGCCCGTGGTGAGAGCCGCCTGATGATGCTGCGTATCGAGAAAAACTGGTATTCGCTGATGTACAAAATCGAGCAGAGCAACGGTCAGGAAGCTGAATCAGCTCGCCGCCAGCTGCGCGAAGAATTACTGGCGATTGCCCCTATCTTTGGCCAGACCCCGTATTTCATGAGCGAAGAGTTCAGCCTGGTGGATTGCTACCTGGCACCGCTGTTATGGCGTTTGCCGCAGCTGGGCATCGATCTGATCGGCGCGGGTTCCAAAGAGCTGAAAGGTTACATGACCCGTGTATTCGAGCGTGACGCCTTCCTGGCCTCTCTGACCGAAGCGGAGCGCGAAATGCGCCTGCAGACTCGGGGCTAAGCATTATGGATATGTCTCAGATGACTCCACGCCGTCCGTACTTGTTGCGGGCGTTCTATGAGTGGTTGCTGGATAATCAGCTCACACCGCACCTGGTGGTAGATGTGACGCGTCCTGACGTTTTGGTGCCTATGGAGTTCGCGCGTGATGGTCAGATCGTTCTGAATATCGCACCGCGTGCAGTAGGTAATCTGGAGTTAGGCAACGAAGAAGTGCACTTTAATGCGCGTTTCGGTGGTGTGCCACGTCAGGTCTCGGTACCCATGGCTGCCGTGCTGGCAATCTATGCGCGTGAAAACGGCGCAGGCACCATGTTCGAACCTGAAGCCGCTTATGAAGCGGAAGGCACGTTTGAAGGCATGGACAATGAGACGATTCCATCGGAAAGCCTGATGTCGGTGATCGATGGCGACCGCCCGGATCTGAGTGAAGATCACGATCCGGATGATGAGCCACCGCCGCCACGTGGTGGCCGCCCAGCATTGCGCGTGGTGAAATAACCCCGTAGCAGTGAATACTAAAGGTCGCCTCGGCGACCTTTTTTTTGTCTCTAAATCGGGCGTTTTCAGCTTTTCAATGACGCAATGCAGGCGTCACGCGGTGCGCTGAGATCGCCGATACGCACGGTAGTGAGTGCGTGAGTCGCGCGCTGCTTAAACGAGGTGATGGCGGTGTCACCTTGCACTTCCGGGGGGGCGGTGCAGATATCGTTGATCGGTAAGTTATTGCCTTTGTCGAGGGCATGCAATACCGCCGCAGGGTTGTAGACCAATGCAGAAGACAGCGCGGATTTGACGCCTGCGGTAAAGGCGGCGTTACCGCCGTTGGCCAGCTTGGGCGCCAATGCGATCCAACTGTCATCACCCAGTTTAATGCTGTTTTCTACCGCCGCCAGCTGGCCTGCTTTCGCCAACTGAGCGACTACCGATGCTGCGCCGCGCGCCTCAATGTTGTAACCCACCTCCTGTGAATCTAATGACATTGCCAGCGAGTTGAAGCTGACAACCAGCAAAGCGCTGGCTAATAGGGGAACGGGCAATTTCATGGTTAGCTATCCTTATCAAGATACCAGGCGCAACTGCGCCCTGAGTGATATTAATAGAATACTATAGCGCGCCAGGCGCTGGGCTGCGGGTAAGGTTGTTACAAAGCGTGTGGGGAGCGAAGTGAGAAAACAAAGGGCCCGGCAGTCTGAACTGCGGGCCCTTAGCGGTAAAGCGGGAGAGGATTAAACTTCCAGGTAGTTCATGATGCCATCAGCAGCCTTACGGCCTTCGGCAATCGCGGTAACGACCAAGTCCGAACCGCGTACCGCATCACCACCGGCGAAGATTTTCGGGTTGCTGGTCTGGAAGGCATTCTCGGTGCTTTCCGGTGCGACAATACGCCCCTGTTTGTCGAGCTCAACGTCGTGAGCTGCCAGCCAGTTCATTTGGTGCGGACGGAAACCAAAGGCCATGACCACCGCATCGGCATCGATGATGTGCTCAGATCCCGGAACCTGCTCTGCAACCTGGCGGCCATTGGCATCCGGTGCACCCAACTGAGTACGAACCATTTTCACGCCGGCTACGCGGCCTGCGCTATTCAGTTCGATGCTCAATGGTTGCAGGTTGAATTTGAAATCAACCCCTTCTTCACGTGCGTTTTTCACTTCACGTTTGGAGCCCGGCATATTGGCTTCATCACGGCGGTAAGCACAGATAACGTCGGTTGCACCCTGACGGATAGAGGTGCGAACACAGTCCATCGCGGTATCGCCGCCGCCAAGCACCACCACACGTTTGCCTTCCATGCTGACATACGGCTCGTGTTGTTCGGCTTGGTAACCCATCAGCTGTTTGGTGTTGGCGATCAAGAACGGCAGTGCGTCATAGACACCCGGCGCGTCTTCGTTTTCCAGGCCGCCACGCATCGACTGATAAGTCCCGACACCGAGGAATACGGCATCAAACTCACTGAGCAGCGTCTCCATGGCGATGTCTTTGCCCACTTCAGTATTGAGTTGGAACTCAATGCCCATCTCGCTGAAAATGCCGCGACGTTTCACCATCACTTCTTTTTCCAGCTTGAATGCCGGGATACCGAAGGTCAGCAGGCCGCCGATCTCGGGATGACGATCGTAAACCACCGCTTTCACGCCGTTGCGGGTCAGGACGTCGGCACAGGCCAGACCGGCAGGGCCGGCACCGATGATCGCCACGCGCTTGCCGGTTGGCAGCACATGGGACATGTCCGGCTTCCAGCCCATTTCGATCGCTTTATCACTGATATAGCGCTCGATGTTACCGATAGTCACCGCACCGAACTCATCGTTCAGGGTGCAGGAGCCCTCACACAGACGATCCTGGGGGCAGACACGACCGCATACTTCCGGCAGGCTGTTGGTCTGGTGTGCCAGATCTGCAGCTTCCATGATGCGGCCTTCGTTTGCCAGTTTCAGCCAGTTCGGAATGTAGTTGTGAACCGGGCATTTCCATTCGCAATAAGGGTTACCACAGGACAGACAACGGTCCGCCTGCGCCTTCGCCTGAGTTTCCGAAAACGGCTCGTAAATCTCTACAAACTCAATTTTACGGATCTTGAGCGGCTTCTTGGGCGGATCAACGCGCTGCAGGTCGATAAATTGATAAACATTCTGACTCATTAATGACCTCTTACTGCGCCTGAACCCGCAGCTCTGCTGCGGAACGACTACGGTGACCCAACAATGCTTTGACATCACTGGACTTCGGCTTGACCAGAGCGAACTTCGGCGCCCATTCCGGCCAGTTAGCCAGAATCTCTTCCGCACGCGATGAACCGGTCGCCTGCACGTGCTCGGTAATCAGCCCGCGCAAGTGCTCTTCATGAATTGCCAACTGGTCGACATCCAACACTTCCACCAGCTCTGGGTTCACACGCTTACGGAATTCGCCGTCTTCATCCATGACGTAGGCGAAGCCGCCGGTCATACCTGCACCAAAGTTGATGCCGGTTTTGCCCAGGACGCAGACGATGCCGCCGGTCATGTATTCACAACCGTTGTCACCGATGCCTTCTACCACGGTGATGGCGCCAGAGTTACGTACGGCGAAGCGTTCACCCGCCCGGCCCGCTGCAAACAGCTTGCCGCCGGTAGCACCGTACAGGCAGGTATTGCCGATGATGCTGGCTTCGTGGCTGCGGAACGCAGAACCGATCGGCGGACGTACGGCGATACGACCGCCGGCCATGCCTTTGCCGACATAGTCGTTGGCGTCGCCGGTCAGTGTCAGTTCGACGCCGCCAGCATTCCATACGCCAAAGCTCTGGCCAGCGGTACCGGAGAAGTACGCCTTGATCGGATCGGCTGCCATGCCCTGGTCACCATGCACGGTGGCGATGGCCCCGGACAGGGTTGCGCCCACGGAACGATCGGTGTTGCGGATATCGAAGTAGAAGGCTTTGCTGCTTTTGGCTTCAATATGCGGTTCCGCCTGCGCCAGCAGATCTTTGTTCATCAACCCTTGGTCGAACGGCGGGTTGCTGCTTTCGGTGCAATATAGCGCTTTGCCCGGATGTGGCGTGGCGGTTTTCAGCAACGGCGACAGATCCAGTTTGTTCTGCTTGGCAGAGATGCCATCCAGCTCGGTCAGGAAATCGGTACGACCAATCAGATCCACCAGTTGGCTGACCCCCAATTGCGCCATGATCTCGCGGGTTTCACGTGCGATAAACTGGAAGTAGTTGGTCACACGCTCCGGCAGGCCGTGATAGTGATCGCGGCGCAGTTTTTCATCCTGCGTTGCCACGCCCGTAGCGCAGTTGTTCAGGTGACAGATACGCAGGTACTTACAACCCAGCGCCACCATTGGGCCAGTGCCGAAGCCGAAGCTTTCCGCACCCAGGATCGCCGCTTTAACGATGTCCACGCCGGTTTTCAGGCCGCCGTCCACCTGCAGGCGGATTTTATGGCGCAGGCCGTTAGCCACCAGTGCCTGCTGGGTTTCCACCAGACCCAGTTCCCACGGGCAGCCGGCGTATTTCACTGAGGATAACGGGCTGGCACCGGTGCCGCCGTCGTAACCGGCAATGGTGATCAGATCGGCATAGGCTTTTGCCACACCGGTCGCGATGGTACCCACGCCCGGCTCAGAAACCAGTTTCACCGAGATCATGGCCTTCGGGTTGACCTGTTTCAGGTCGAAGATCAGCTGTGCCAAATCCTCGATCGAATAGATGTCATGGTGCGGTGGTGGCGAAATCAAGGTCACGCCCGGCACTGAATAACGCAGCTTGGCGATATAAGGGGTTACTTTATCCCCCGGCAACTGGCCGCCTTCACCCGGCTTGGCCCCTTGCGCGACTTTAATTTGGATCACATCGGCATTCACCAGATAGGCCGGAGTCACACCGAAGCGGCCTGACGCTACCTGTTTGATGCGTGACACCTTATTGGTGCCGTAACGTGCCGGGTCTTCGCCGCCTTCACCGGAGTTGGAGAAACCGCCGAGGCTGTTCATCGCGATCGCCAGTGATTCATGCGCTTCCGGGCTTAGAGCACCGATGGACATGGCTGCGGTATCGAAGCGTTTGAACAACGATTCGGCGGGCTCAACCTGATCAACCGGAATTGGCGTGCCTTTCGGCGTAATGGCCAACAGATCGCGCAGCATAGCGACCGGGCGTTCGTTCACCAGCTTGGCATACGTCTGATAGTCGCTGTATTTGCCACTGTGAACCGCGGTTTGCAACGTGCTCACTACATCTGGGTTGTACGCATGGTACTCCCCGTCGTGAACGAACTTCAGCAGGCCGCCTTGTTCTAACGGTTTGCGTTTCAGCCATGCGCGTTTGGACAGGTTTTGCAGATCCTGTTGGATGTCGCTGAAGCTGGCGCCACCGATGCGGCTGACCACGCCCTGGAAGCACAAATCGGACAGATCGCGATGCAGGCCGACAGCCTCGAACAGTTTGGCGCAGCGATAAGACGCGATAGTCGAGATGCCCATTTTGGACATGATCTTGTACAAGCCTTTGTTGATGCCGTTGCGGTAGTTCAGCATCACATCACGGTATTTCTTGCCGATCGCTTGGGTATCTACCAGCTTGGCCAAAGTTTCGTAGGCCAGATACGGGTAGACGGCCGTCGCGCCGAAGCCCAACAGCACGGCGAAATGGTGTGGATCGCGGGCGCTGGCGGTTTCAACGATAATGTTGGCGTCACAGCGCAGGCTCTTTTCGACCAAACGGGTCTGGATTGCACCGACGGCCATAGGCGCAGGCACCGGCAAACGGCTGGTGGAAATAGCGCGGTCGGACAGCACCAGCAGCACGGCGCCGTCACGGACTTTACGTTCCGCCTCGTCGCACAGGGCGCGGATGGTCTGCTCCAGATCCTGCTCGGCCGGATCGAAGGTCAGATCAAGCGTGTCGGCGCGATAGTATTCGCCTTCCAGCGTGGTGAGCTGTTTGAAATCGGAGTACAGCAGGATCGGCGATTTAAAACTTAAACGGTGCGCCTGGCCTTCGGCCTCGCAGAACACGTTCATTTCCCGGCCGATGCTGGTCGCCAGCGACATCACATGCGCTTCGCGCAGTGGATCGATAGGCGGGTTGGTCACCTGGGCGAACTGCTGGCGGAAATAGTCGTAAATAATACGCGGGCGGCTGGAGAGCACGGCGAACGGGGTATCGTCACCCATTGAGCCGGTGGCTTCCTGACCAATCTCGCCCAGCACGCGGATCACCTGATCCAGCTCTTCGCTGCTGTAGCCAAACTGCTTCTGGTAAGTTTCAAGCTGCGAGTCGTCCAGTTCACGGCTGCCAACCTGATCGGCCGGCAAGTCTTCAAACGGCACCAGGCGCTTAACGTTCTTTTCCATCCATTCTTTATACGGATGGCGGCTTTTCAGATCGTCATCGGTCTCGGCGGAATGCAGGATCTTACCGCTGCGGGTGTCGATCACCATCAGTTCGCCTGGGCCAACACGGCCTTTCTCTACCACTTCATCTGGCTGGTAATCCCAAATGCCGACTTCCGAAGCGCAGGTAATCAGTTTGTCTTTGGTGATGACGTAGCGCGCCGGACGCAGACCGTTACGGTCCAGGTTACAGGCAGCGTAGCGACCATCGGACATCACGATACCGGCAGGGCCGTCCCACGGTTCCATGTGCATCGAGTTGAAGTCGAAGAAGGCACGCAGATCGGTATCCATGTCCGGGTTATTCTGCCAGGCAGGCGGTACCAGCAGACGCATGGCGCGGATCAAATCCATACCACCTGCCAGCAGCAGCTCCAACATGTTATCCAGCGAGCTGGAATCGGAGCCGGTTTCGTTAACGAACGGCGCTGCCGTTTGCAGGTCCGGAATCAGCGGCGTCTGGAATTTATAAGTACGTGCGCGAGCCCACTGGCGGTTGCCGGTGATGGTGTTGATCTCGCCGTTGTGCGCCAGGTAGCGGAACGGCTGTGCCAGCGGCCAGCGCGGCACGGTGTTGGTGGAGAAACGCTGGTGGAACAGGCAAATAGCCGATTCCAAACGCAGATCCGCCAGATCAAGATAGAAGCGTGGCAGATCCGCAGGCATGCACAGGCCTTTATAGATCGTAACCAGATTCGAGAAGCTGCACACATAGAAACTGTCGTCCTGAACGCGTTTCTCTATACGGCGGCGCGCGATAAACAGGCGACGTTCCATATCACGCGGGCGCCAACCAGCCGGGGCGTTAACAAAGATTTGCTCAATACGCGGCAGAGAAGAGAGGGCAATCTCGCCCAGCACGTCCGGGTTGGTCGGCACTTCACGCCAGCCGACAACGGACAGCGTTTCATTTTGCAGTTCTTCTTCGACAATGCGGCGGCTGGCACGGGCTTCCTCTTCATTCTGGCTGAGGAACATCATGCCAACGGCGTAGTTCTTGGCTAAACGCCAGCCGCGCTCTTCCGCCACCATGCGGAAAAAGCGGTCGGGCTTTTGCAATAACAGGCCGCAACCGTCGCCAGTCTTGCCGTCAGCAAGGATTGCGCCACGGTGCTGCATACGGGCCAATGCGTGAATCGCGGTACGCACGACCTTATGGCTAGGTTCGCCTTCTATGTGGGCGATCAGGCCGAAACCACAGTTGTCCCGCTCTTGGGATTTATCGTACAACATATCAGTGAACCTCCCCAGGCTCTGCGTGACTCTCACAACCGACCCACGAGCGGGCTTCCCAACGTTGGCAGAAGTCCAATCAGCAAGCTTGATATCGCCGATCTGCTTTTCCGCCCTCCGTTAATGGCCTCTCGTGACGGTTCTCACAAGTGGTACATGACTTGTTTTAAGAGGGAGTCTTAAATTACTGCATAAATATGACGAGACGTTTGCCCGTCCAGAAAGCTTCCAGCGGACTTCCAACTTAGCGAGAAAGAATACGCAGGTCAAATATAGGCCTAAGGGGGTTTTTTATTGAATTAATGGTGATTAATGATTTGATATATAATGATTTATTTCAATTTTTGAGGTTGTGTGACGACGCGCAAGGTCCCAGAGAAATGTGAGCTGTCTCACTATAGTGCAACGCCTGAATCTCTGCACCATGCTAGTGCGGGCGGGAATGTCAGAGTTTTATTCTAGTAATTTATTATTTTTTGTTGTTTGAAACTATTTTTCATCGCTTTGTCACACTGGCGTTAACGGTTGCGTGCAAATAAGAAAAATTCATCTCGGCTAAGATGATTTTATTTGCATTTATAATGAATAGTTATGCCTGGTGAAGCCTTGCGGGGAAAGCGTTGATCTCTGTCATCGCGGGAAAAGCCGTTTCTTATTAGCATCACGGGCTTTGAGCACAGAGACAATCAAGATTATGCAGTTGCCGCAATTAGTCAATATGTTTGGCGCCGATCTTCAGCGCCGACACGGTGAAAAGATCCATAAACTCACGCTACACGGCGGTTTTAGTTGCCCTAACCGCGACGGCACGCTGGGGCGCGGTGGCTGCACCTTTTGTCATGTTGCCTCTTTTGCCGATGAGCAGATGCAGCAACAGAGCATAGCTGAACAGCTGGCACAGCAGGCCGTCAGAGTGAATCGCGCAAAGCGCTACCTTGCCTATTTTCAGGCTTATACCAGTACTTATGCAGAAGTGAGCCTGTTGGCGCAGATGTACCAACAGGCGCTGGCACAGGCGGATATGGTGGGTATCTGCGTCGGCACGCGCCCGGACTGTGTGCCACCCGCCGCACTGGATTTGCTGGCGAGTTACCTCGAGCAGGGCTATGAAGTCTGGTTGGAGCTTGGGTTGCAGACGGCGCACGATAAAACGCTAAAACGCATCAATCGAGGCCATGATTTCTCCTGTTATCAACATACGGCCCGGTTGGCACGCGAGCGCGGGCTGAAGGTGTGCAGTCACCTGATCGTCGGGTTGCCTGGGGAAAGCGCCGCCGACCACTTGGCTTCGCTGGAACAGGTGGTGGACTGCGGTGTGGATGGCATCAAACTGCATCCGCTGCATATTGTTACGGGGAGCACGCTGGCGCGGGCCTGGCGGGCTGGCAGGCTGCCCGAGTTAGCGCTTGATGAGTATGCCACCAGTGCGGGTGAGATGATCCGCCATACGCCGAAAGACGTGGTGTATCACCGTATCTCTGCCAGCGCACGCAGGCCGACGTTATTGGCACCATTATGGTGCGAAAACCGTTGGAACGGTATGCAGGCAGTGGGTGGCTACTTGCAACGTCACGGCGGGCAGGGCAGCGCACTGGACGCCGCCCTGTGTTATTCACCGACGCTATAACTGCAGGCTGGTGCGAACTTCCGATCGTGCGCGTTGCAAGTCGGCCTGCAACTGCGGGTTCGCCAGCAGCCGAGCGGCGAGCGCCGTCGCCGCCAATTTGCCGCCTTCCAAATCGCTCGGGTAGTGAACGCCGGCAATCACTCTGCTTTGCGCATTACTCGCCGCCTGTTCAAACAGCGTGCTGCGTTTTTCCGGCACCATCTGCGCCAGCAGGATCGCCGTCAGGTAGCTGTCCATCGCGTGTCCGCTGGGGTAAGAGTCGCCTTCTGGCGGCGGCAACAGCGGCTTCACGCGGTTGTCGGCCTCATAAGGGCGCGGGCGGCCATAGAAGGCTTTGGCGGGCATCAGGCTTTGTTCAAAATCTTGATAGACCCGGCGGAAAAGGGCTGCGGTGATCGGATGACGATCGGCGGTGAACGTCGGGCCGAAGATATCGCGGGCGAAGGGAAATGCGGCGTCCGCCAGATGATCATCCCGCTTGGCTTTGGCGATTTGTTCCGTGGTGCGGCTAGCCTGTAGGGCCAACACCGCCTGCAGATCCGCCCGGTTCAGCGGCGTATCCATTGAGGGGGGCGGTGGCAACAACGGGGCGATTTGCCGCTGTTCCGCACTCAGATAGCCGGTAACGGTGGCTGCGGCCTTCAGGGGAAAAATAACGGTCAGAAACAGGGCGAGCAGGGTGGTGCGATAGATGGTTAACATGGTCAATCCTCACATCAGGGAAATGAGGAAGCCTGCCGGGGCCGGCCACAGCGCTGCTGCCGGTGAAAGTAAACCGCGGGATGAAATCCTTTCCCTTACTTCAAGCCTCAAGGCTTCGCTATCCGTGTCTGCGAAAGGAAGCGCATGCACGGTGCATCATTAATATATTAACGGAAAGGCGCTCTCAAGCGGCTGAGGTGTGGGGTGGGTCACAGAAAAAATCTTTTCGCTACAAGTGATTAATCCCTAAGTATGAGCGGGTTGATTAATGTGGTTTTGGACTGCGGCAGGGCGATGAACTGCCTTTTGCACGCCAGACGCCGCTATTTTCCGTTAGCAGGACTTGACTCTCAGACACAGCGGAAAAATTTGCGGTATGATTCAAAAGATTATGTCTGATGGGAGCCGCTATGAAGCAAATCAGGGTGTTAGCCCAGTACTACGTTGATTTAATGGTAAAACTGGGGCTAGTGCGTTTTTCGCTGCTGCTGGCGTCGGCATTGGTGGTGCTGGCGATGGTGGTGCAGATGGCGGTGACCATGCTGCTGCGTGGCGAAGTAGAAAGCATTGACGTGGTGCGCTCAATTTTCTTCGGTCTATTGATTACGCCGTGGGCGGTTTACTTTCTGTCTGTGGTGGTCGAACAGCTTGAGGAGTCACGCCAGCGTCTGGCGCGGCTGGTTGATAAGCTGGAAGAAATGCGCCACCGCGACCTCGAGCTTAACCAACAGCTTAAGGACAACATCAGCCAACTGAATCAGGAAATCGCCGACCGTATCAAGGCAGAAGAAGAACGCCAGCAGGTGATGGACAAGCTGACCGAAGAGATGGAACAGCGTGAGTTAGCGCAGATCGAACTGGGTCAGCAGTCGGCACTGTTACGTTCATTCCTCGATGCTTCACCGGACCTGGTGTATTACCGCAACGAAGACAAAGAGTTCTCCGGCTGTAACCGGGCAATGGAGCTGTTGACCGGCAAAAGCGAAAAACAGCTGATTGGGCTAACGCCGTTTGATGTTTACGGCCAGGAAATTGCCGAGAAAGTGATAGAAACCGACGAAAAAGTATTCCGTCACAACGTCTCCCTGACTTATGAACAGTGGCTGGTTTATCCGGACGGGCGCAAGGCCTGTTTTGAATTGCGTAAGGTCCCGTTTTACGACCGAGTGGGTAAACGTCACGGGCTTATGGGCTTTGGCCGCGATATAACCGAGCGTAAGCGCTACCAGGACGCGCTGGAGAACGCCAGTAGGGACAAGACCACCTTCATCTCAACAATCAGCCACGAGCTTCGTACGCCGCTTAATGGCATTGTTGGCTTAAGCCGCATTCTGCTCGATACCGATTTAAACGACGAACAGCTGAAGTACCTCAAAACCATCCATGTCAGCGCCATTACGCTGGGCAATATCTTCAATGACATTATCGAGATGGACAAGCTTGAGCGGCGCAAAGTGCAGCTCGACAACCAACCGGTAGATTTCACCGGTTTCCTCGCCGACCTGGAAAACCTCTCTGGCCTGCTGGCACAACCGAAAGGGCTGCAATTTGTGATGGAGCCGCAGCAACCGCTGCCGCAACAAATCATCACTGACGGTACCCGCCTGCGGCAAATCTTGTGGAACCTGATCGGCAATGCGGTCAAATTCACCCCGCAAGGGCGGATCGTGGTGCGCGTGCGGCGCGAGGAACAGGATCGGTTGGTGTTTGAGGTTGAAGACTCCGGTATGGGGATTCCTCAGGACGAACAAGACAAGATTTTCGCTATGTATTATCAGGTGAAGGATCAGCATGGCGGACGCCCGGCGACCGGTACCGGCATTGGACTGGCGGTTTCCAAGCGGCTGGCGCAGAGCATGGGCGGTGATATTACCGTCAGCAGCGTACAGGGGCACGGTTCTTGCTTCACGTTGTCCATTAAGGCGCCAGGGGTACAGGAAGCGGAAAACGAAACACCGGCCGAAGAAGCACTGCCATTGCCGGCTCTGCATATCCTGCTGGTGGAGGATATTGAACTGAATGTGATTGTGGCACGTTCAGTGCTGGAGAAACTGGGTAACAGCGTAGAAGTCGCGATGAATGGCCAGGATGCGCTGGCGATGTTTGATCCGGACGAGTTCGATCTGGTGTTACTGGATATCCAACTGCCGGACATGACCGGGCTGGATATCGCTCGGATACTGCGTGAGCGCTATGCCGGGCAGGCACTACCCCCCTTGGTGGCGTTGACGGCCAACGTGCTGAAAGACAAAAAAGAGTACCTCGACGCAGGAATGGACGACGTGCTGAGTAAGCCATTGTCGGTACCGGCGTTGACCAAAGTCATTAAACATTACTGGGATCACCAATCCTCTCACACCACAAAGAAAACGGAGCAAAAGACGATGCAGATTAATGAGTCGTTACTGGATACCACCGTGCTGGAACAGTATATGGACCTGGTGGGGCCGCAGTTGATTCATCAAAGCCTGGAGATGTTTGAGCAGATGATGCCAGGTTATCTGGCGGTGCTGGACTCCAATATGACGGCGCGCGATCAGAAAGGCATCACAGAAGAGGCGCATAAAATTAAAGGTGCGGCAGGTTCGGTGGGTTTACGTCATCTGCAACAGCTTGCCCAGCAAATCCAAACGCCAACGCTGCCGGCATGGTGGGATAACGTGCAGGACTGGGTTGATGAACTGAAACAGGAATGGCGTAACGATGTGCAAGTGCTGCGGGAATGGGTAGCGAACGCTGAAAAAAAATGACCCCGACCTAAGCCGGGGTGCGCGAATATTGCGCCAACACCAGGGAAATTGTGAACCTGCGTATTGGATTTCATGTTCTGGTCGAGCAGGTTGTAGAGAATTCCTAAACATCATACAGCCAACAACATAGCAAATGTAAGCGCTCTTGTTAGAAGATTCATTAAAATGTGTGATGTAGATTAGTGTTTGTCTACTCCGAGCACTAACCAGTTGACAGTATCGACAGGAGGAAGGGTGATGAAAAACGTGGGTGTAGTGCTAAGTGGCTGCGGGGTTTATGACGGTACGGAGATCCATGAAGCCGTTCTGACACTGTTGGCGTTGGACCGCGCGGGGGCGAAAGCAGTGTGCTTTGCGCCTGATAAACCTCAACTTCATGTTATTAATCACTTATCTGGCGATGAAGCACCAGAGCAGCGCAATGTTTTAGTGGAGTCAGCACGCATTGCCCGAGGCGAGGTCCGTCCGCTTTCACACGCCGATGCCAGTCAGTTGGACGCCCTGATCGTCCCAGGTGGATTTGGTGCCGCGAAGAACCTCAGCAGTTTTGCAAGCGAAGGCGCGGGATGCTGGATTGATAAGGATTTGGTTAAGTTAACGCAGCAAATGCATAAGGCAAATAAACCAATCGGTTTTATGTGCATTGCCCCTGCGTTGCTGCCAAAGTTGCTGGATCAACAAGTGCGGCTGACCATTGGCAACGATCCAGACCTGGGTGAAGTGATTGATGCCATGGGCGGTGAACCGGTGATTTGCCCAGTCGATGACATCGTGGTGGACAGTGAAAACAAAGTGGTAACGACACCGGCCTATATGCTGGCGAAATCTATCGGTGAAGCAGCCAGCGGGATTGATAAGCTGGTTTCACGGGTGCTGGATTTGGCTGAATGAGAAAGTCTGCGGGAAAATCGATTTTATCCCGGCTGGGGTTTTGGCTGAAACGTGGACTTCTTGTCCTGGTCGGGGTGTGGCTATTAGGGATTGTCGCCTTTGCTTTTCTGCCAGTGCCTTTTTCTTCCGTCATGGTGGAACGGCAGGTGGGGGCCTGGTTGAGGGGGGACTTTAGCTACGTGGCACATTCCGACTGGGTGTCGATGGACGATATTTCCCCGCAGATGGCGCTGGCGGTGATGGCAGCCGAAGATCAGAAATTCCCTGACCACTGGGGTTTTGACGTGGCGGCGATAGAAAAGGCGTTCAGCCACAACGAGAAACGCCCGACGCGCATCCGCGGTGCCTCTACGCTGTCGCAGCAAACTGCCAAGAACCTGTTTCTGTGGGATGGCCGCAGTTGGTTGCGCAAAGGGCTTGAGGCCGGGCTGACATCGGGTATTGAGCTGGTATGGACCAAACGGCGTATCTTGACGGTGTACCTGAATATCGTCGAGTTCGGCGACGGTATTTTCGGTGTGGAGGAGGCATCACAACGTTTCTTCAATAAACCGGCCAAGCGGCTGACCGCATCAGAGGCTGCATTGCTGGCAGCGGTATTGCCGAACCCGCACCGTTTCAAGGCGAATGCCCCTTCGGGTTACGTGATACAACGGCAGCAATGGATTATGCGCCAGATGCGCCAACTGGGCGGGGACGCGTTTTTGAAAGAGAATAATCTGGATTAACGCGCCGGATGAAGGCAAGTGCCTTATCCGGCGCCGCGGGTTATTTCACTGAAGTAAAGGCCGTGGTGACGTGTTTCACACCGCTCACCTGGCTGGCGATTTGTGCCGCTGACTGCCCTTCTTGTGGTGTCACCAGGCCCAGCAGGAACACTTCACCGTTTTCTGTGGTGACTTTCACATTCGATGACTTCACCGTATCGCTGGTGAGCAGTTGTGAACGTACCTTGGTGGTGATCCAGGTATCGGAAGAGGCCGTGCTCAGGCTGACCGGGGTACCTTGGCGGATCTCGTTATACACTTCAGTCGTACCTTCAACACCCATCGCGATTTGTTTGGCGCGTGCGGCCAGATCGGTGCTTGGCGCCTGACCCGTCAATAACACTTTACCCTGGTAAGCCGTTGCGACGACGCGGGCATCTTTTTTCAACTGCTGATCTTTACTTAGGGCGTTCTCAACCCGGGCTTCCAGCGTGCCGTCGTCTACCTGAGTACCCACGCTACGTGGGTCGGTGGCGGTTTTGGTGGCAACAGCGGCGCTGCCAACGACAACGCCTGCAATACAACCTTGTAACAGCAGGGCGCTGGACAGCACTGCAAATGTGGCTTTCAGCTTCATCTCAGTTCCTTAATCGTCCTGGTGGGGAAACAACGTACTATCTATCAGGTCGCATAGGCAATTTACGGTGAGCATATGCATTTCCTGAATGCGTGCACTGCGGTGCGAGGGGATGCGGATTTCGACATCCTGCTGACCGAGCAAGCCGGCCAGTTCACCGCCGTCGTAACCGGTCAGCGCGACAATGGTCATATCACGCGTCACTGCGGCTTCGACTGCTTTTACAATATCACGGCTGTTGCCGCGGGTGGAAATTGCCAACAACACGTCGCCGGCATGGCCGAGCGCGCGGACTTGCTTGGCATAAACTTCATCGTGCAGGCGATCGTTAGTGATCGCCGTCAGCACCACGTTATCGGCATTGAGAGCAATTGCCGGCAGGCTTGGGCGCTCGGTTTCAAAGCGGTTGATCATGCTGGCGGCGAAATGCTGTGCGTTGGCTGCCGAGGTGCCATTACCGCAACAAAGAATTTTATTACCGTTAAGTAAAGATTGGACCAGCGTCATCGCTGCTCGCGAAATGGCGTCGGGTAAAGCCTCCGCCGCCGCAATCTGGGTTTGGATGCTTTCGGTAAAACAGGCTTTAATTCTATCCAGCACGTTGTATTAATCCACTCAGTCAAAGGGCCACTTGGCACCGGTATACCCGTCGTTTTTCAAGCTGTAGCGTTGTTCTCTGCACTCACTCACCCTTTGGTAAGCGCTTGGGATGAGTGCGCAGGTTGCCTAACTGCAACGTGAAATCCATAGGGTATAAATAATGTTTAATCCGCATTGAAGGCGTTGGGTATCCATTCTAACTGGCTACCGGTGATGGCCAAAACATCAAAACGGCAAGATGATGTGTCAAAACTGGCTCCGCGCCCCGCCAACCAAACGGCGGCGGCATGCAACAACCGTTGTTGCTTACGATAAGTGACGCTGGCTGCCGCACCACCAAAAGTGTCGTTGCGGCGGTAGCGGACTTCTACGAACACCCAGGTTTTACCCTCGCGCATGATGAGATCGAGCTCACCGCCACGCACCGCCACGTTGGCGGCGAAGAAGGTGAGCCCGGCGCGTTCCAGATAGTGGCGGGCTTGTAACTCATAGCCCGCCCCTGTGGCGCGTTGACTCAAGAGACCGGAACGACCATACCCTGACGGTATTGCAGCCAAGGCAGTTTTCGGTTGATCACACAACCTTGTGAGGATGTGAGCACACCCGTCGTGCCTGAGACCTGGAAGCCAGGCAGTTGGCGCATTTCAGCAAAGTGGTTGGACAATGTCCAGGCATCCATCCCCATTGCGTACAGACGTACCAGCGAATAATCACTACGGAACTGACTGCTTGCCTGCTGCAACAATTGCGGGTTGGAACCGGCCAACAATGGAATGTCGCTGAACTGCAGACCTTCCATTTCCAGACGGAAGTCCGGGCCGGCACCGGCCTGGTAGCTGCGTGAGCTGGCGTACATGGCCGGCTTACTGCGCGAGGTGGTAGCCATGTCGATCATCGGTTTGATCAGTGTCAGCTGAGACTGTGTCGCTACGATATAGACCGCGTCCACGCCGCCACCGCTGGTTGCAGGCGTGTCGCTTGGCGGCGCAGGAATGGTCAGCCCGGCAATGGTTACCGCCTGTGGCGCAGGTGCCGCAGAGATGGGGGTGCCGGACATGCGAATGCCGCCGCTGTTCACCATCTGACGCAATTCACCCGGTGACCCGATGTTTTGTTGCAACACGGTCTGACCACCCAGTTTCTGCCACTCCTGATTAAAGGCTTTAGCAACGCGATCGCCGAAGGCACCGCGCGGGATCAGCAACAGCGGTTGCCGTTTCTGCTGTTCCCAGATGTGGCGTGCGGCATCACGGGCTTCGTCTTCCGGCGAAAGTGCGAAGTAGCAAATATTTGGGTTGTCTTTCGGCGTTTCCGGCTGATTGAGCGCCAGTACGTTCAACGTCGTCGTGCTGCTGGCCAACTGATCGACATTTTCTTTCAGCAGCGGACCGACCACCAGGGTCGCGCCATCCTGCTGTGCCTGCGTCAGCAACGCGGCCAGTGGCTGGCTGGTGGTGTCATAGACCTTAATCTGCGCATTAGCGGCTTGTGGCGGCGTAATTGGCGCAGTGGACGCTGTAGACGGTTGTGCGGCAGTAACCGGAGCAGCTTCAGTTGACGGTGCAGAGGTGCTTACCGCACCATTGGCGTTTTGGTCCGTTGGGGCAGGTGTCTGATCCGGGGCGCTGACAGGTTGCTGCTGTTGCACCGGTGCCGAATACGTCACGCCATTCTTCGCCGCTTCAAAACCTTTTTGGATCGCGTCGGCGAACACTTTAGCCTGGCCGTTCAGCGGCAACAGCAGCGCAATTTTTGACGTAGACGCCTGGGTAAAGTTAAGCACCTGGTTTAATTGGGTCGGCAACGTTTTTGCCGCCGGATTCTGCGGGTAACGGTTTTGCCAGTCTTTAATGCCTGCCTTCAGTAGATCAGGATCCTGTTTGTTGTCCTGATAAACACGCAACAGATCAAGCCAGCCTTGCAGCACATTCTCATTGGCGTTGATCACCAGGCTGTTCATATCCTGGGGTGTCAGCTGCAACAATGCCTGCCAGGTTTGATCCAGGTTAGTTTGGTGTGCTTTGCCGGTCAGCAAGGGCTCTTGTGCAATATAAGCACGGATGAGCGGCAGGGAAGGTTTGCCCTGATTGGCGGCGATCTGCGCCTGATAGAAGCGTACCAACTGGTTGGCTGACAACGAGCCGGTATCCAGATGGCCTAATGTACTGCGGGCACTGACATAGCTTTTGTTCGCCACTTGGAGCTCAGCACTCAGCAGTTGGCGTTCTGTCTGCTGCACGTTGCTCAGGTTTTTTGGCAGCTGGTTCAGTTGTTCACTGGCTTGCGGCAGTTTCCCTTCGCGTAACAGCGCGCGAATAGCAAGTAATTGCCAGTCAGCCTTGTTATCATTACTGCTTTGCTGCAACTGCTGCAGATAGTAATCGGAACTGGCGCTCGCTTCGTCCTGTATATTAGCGGGCGGCGTCTGCGGGGCCTGACTCGGGCAGCCTGCGAGGAAAAGAGCTGCCGCGATAACTGCGGTAAGTCGGACAGGCTTTGAACGCCCTGCTTTGGTACGAACGAATGTTGAGGAAAGCATACTGTATCCAGTGATGTTTTTTTCAAGATGCTTAATATTAAATCGGCAACTCGGATGAAACAATGAATCAACACCAACAATCAGTCATTTCTGCATCAACACTGTATGTGGTGCCCACCCCAATCGGCAATTTAGGGGATATAACCCATCGTGCGTTAGAGGTACTGAAAAGCGTTGATCTGATTGCGGCCGAGGACACGCGCCATACCGGGTTGCTGCTGCAACACTTTGCGATTAGCGCGCGGTTGTTTGCGCTGCACGACCATAACGAACAGCAAAAAGCTGATCAACTGCTGGCGAAATTGCAGGAAGGCCAGAGCATCGCGCTGGTTTCCGACGCAGGTACCCCCTTGATCAACGATCCCGGCTACCACCTGGTACGCCGTTGTCGTGAAGCCGGCATTCGGGTCGTCCCCTTGCCAGGGGCTTGCGCGGCAACCACCGCACTCTGCGCCGCAGGCCTTGCTTCAGACCGTTTCTGTTACGAAGGGTTCCTGCCGGCGAAAACCAAGGGGCGTAAGGATACGCTGATGGCGCTGGCAGAGGAACCGCGCACGTTGATTTTCTACGAATCAACTCACCGGTTGTTGGAAAGTTTGCAGGACATGGTGACCGTGTGGGGGCCACAACGCTATGTGGTATTGGCGCGTGAATTGACCAAGACCTGGGAATCGATCACCGGCGCACCGGTTGGTGAGCTACTGGCCTGGGTGCAGGAAGATGAAGTCCGTCGCCGCGGCGAAATGGTGCTTATCGTAGAAGGCCACAAGGTGCAGGAAGATGCATTACCGCTGGAGGCGCTACGTACGCTGGCATTGCTGCAAAAAGAACTGCCATTGAAAAAAGCGGCAGCGCTGGCGGCAGAAATCCACGGCGTGAAGAAAAATGCGTTGTATAAGTACGCGTTAGAGCAACAAGAACAGTAAAGCGGTTGACCTGCCGTGAGCACGACGCTACTATCCGCGCCGGAGTTGACCAGACAGTCGCCGCTTCACTGCCGTCCCTTTCGGGGGAGACAGGTGGAGGGGAGGAAAGTCCGGGCTCCATAGGGCAGGGTGCCAGGTAACGCCTGGGAGGCGCAAGCCTACGACTAGTGCAACAGAGAGCAAACCGCCGATGGCCCGCGCAAGCGGGATCAGGTAAGGGTGAAAGGGTGCGGTAAGAGCGCACCGCGCGACTGGCAACAGTTCGTGGCACGGTAAACTCCACCCGGAGCAAGGCCAAATAGGGGTTCACATGGTACGGCCCGTACTGAACCCGGGTAGGCTGCTTGAGCCAGTAAGCGATTGCTGGCCTAGAGGAATGACTGTCCACGACAGAACCCGGCTTACCGGTCAACTCCCTCTATAAAGAAAACCCCGCGTAACTTGCGTTACGCGGGGTTTTTCCATTCAGAAGATCATTCACACCGGCAAATCGATCAACAGTGCGCGCAGTGGCGTTTTAGCGCGGATAGTCAGTCGGTTTTCCTCATGGATAAACGCTCCATCACCGCAGGTTAACCGTTGGCCGTCGTGACGTTCGCCATGGGCTTCAATGGTGCCGTGGATCGACTGCAAATAGGCACGCGGTCCGTTCAGCGCCAGTGTCTGCTGCTCGCCGGGTTGTAAATCCAAATGATGGATCCACACTTGTTGGCGCAGTTGCAGGCTGCCCTGTGCGCCATCAGGCGAAGCCAGCAGCGTCAGACCGGCCTCTGGCAGCATCCGGCGCTGTACACGCTCGTTGCTGCGCTCTGGGCAGGCGTCCAGCCAGAGTTGCAAACGGGTCAGTGGCGTATCGTTGCTGATGTTCTGCTCGCTGTAACTCAGACCAGGCTGCGTGGACAACAGTAAGGCTTCACCAGCCTGAGCATTCACCGTGTTGCCGTCGCTGTCGCGGTATTCGGCCTTCCCCTGCAAGATCAGATTCAGGATATCCACATTGGGATAGGTGCGTGGCTGGAATGACGCACCTGGCGCCAGCACCTCCTGATTCAGCACCCGTAGTGAGGCGTAGCCCATCAGCTTGGGATCGAAATAATGTCCAAAAGAAAAGGTGTAGCGAGCCTGCAGCCAACCAAAGTCAGCTTGCCCGCATTGTTGTGCTGTTCTGCATGTAATCATGGCAATCGGCTCTCTAAATTTATTCTTCCCTTCATCGTTCTGGTTGCTGCTGCGTTGGCTTATCTCGACCACTGTCTCACTGCCGCCAGAAACCTATTGGGTATATTAAGATGGTAAGCATCTGGACGCCGGATTGTTAGCCAGTTAATCTGGTCGGCATATTCAAATTTCCTGACAGAGAGATTCGATGGCCAGAGATCGGGCGTTAACGCTAGAAGCGTTAAGGGTTATGGATGCGATCGACCGACGTGGTAGCTTCGCTGCGGCAGCTGATGAGCTGGGGCGCGTGCCGTCGGCACTCAGCTACACCATGCAAAAATTGGAAGAAGAATTGGACGTGGTGCTGTTCGACCGTTCCGGTCACCGTACCAAGTTCACCAATGTTGGGCGCATGTTGCTGGAGCGTGGTCGGGTACTGTTGGAAGCCGCAGACAAGCTGACTACGGATGCCGAAGCCTTGGCGCGCGGTTGGGAAACCCATCTGACGATCGTCAGCGAAGCGCTGTCGCCGCCGAGCAAGTTATTTCCGCTGGTCGACAAATTAGCCCTAAAGGCGAATACCCAGGTGTCAATTTTCACCGAGGTGCTGGCAGGTGCCTGGGAAAGGCTGGAGCAGGGGCGTGCCGATATCGTTATCGCCCCGGACATGCATTTCCGCGCCTCGTCAGAAATCAACACCCGTAAGCTGTACAAAGTGATGAGCGTATATGTTGCCGCGCCGAACCACCCGATCCACCTTGAGCCTGAGCCGTTATCCGAATTGACGCGAGTGAAGTACCGCGGTATTGCGGTAGCGGATACCGCCCGGGAACGGCCGGTATTGACGGTGCAACTGTTGGATAAACAGCAGCGGCTGACGGTCAGCACCATTGAAGACAAGCGTCTGGCCCTGCTGGCTGGCTTGGGTGTGGCGACCATGCCTTACCCGATGGTCGAAAAGGACATTGAAGAGGGGCGCCTGCGCGTTGTGGGGCCGGAATACAGCCGTGAGGCTGATATCATCATGGCCTGGCGGCGTGACAGCATGGGAGAGGCAAAAGCCTGGTTCCTGCGCGAAATTCCGCGGCTGTTTGCGCAGTTGGAACGACAATAGTTCATTCCCCCTCGCCGGTAAGGCGAGGGGGAAGGTTTTAGCCGAAACGCGTGTCCCGACCATGGGGTTCGTCCAAATCCTGTGCCGGGCCGATGGAAATAATACCGTGCGGATTGATGGTGGCGTGACTGCGGTAATAATGATTACGGATGTGCGGCAAACTGACCGTTTCGGCAATGCCGGGCATCTGATAAATGTCCCGCAGGAAGCCATAGAGGTTGAGATAATCGCTGATGCGGTGTTTGTCGCATTTAAAGTGGGTGACATACACCGGATCGAAACGCACTAGCGTGGTCCACAGGCGCAGGTCAGCTTCGGTAAGGCGTTCACCGGTCAGATAGCGTTGTTGCCCCAAGATTTGCTCCAACCGTGCGAGCCCATCAAATACCCCGTTTACCGCTTCATCATAGGCTGCCTGGCTGGTGGCAAAACCCGCTTTGTACACCCCGTTATTGACCTGATCGTAAATCCAACCGTTTAACTCATCGATTTTTCCGCGTAGCTCTGCCGGGTAGTAATCGCCAGCACGTGCGCCTACGCCATCAAATGCGCTGTTGAACATCCGGATGATATCGGCGGATTCGTTACTGACGATGGTTTGCTGTTGTTTATCCCACAGCACCGGTACCGTCACGCGGCCGGTATAGTGTTTGTCGGCGCGCAAGTAAAGCTGGTAGAGGAAATCTGAGTGGTACAGGCTGTCGCCTGTCGCTTCCGGGAAGTCGGTGCCGAAGGTCCAGCCGTTTTGCAACATCAGCGGATGCACCACGGAAACGGGAATGATGTGCTCGAGCCCTTTCAATTTGCGCATCAGCAGAGTGCGGTGTGCCCAAGGGCAGGCGAGGGAAACGTACAGGTGATAACGATCTTTCTCCGCTTTAAAACCTCCGACTCCGTGTTCGCCCGGTTGACCGTCAGCGGTCACCCAATTGCGGAACTGAGAGGTTGAGCGTTTGAAACGGCCTCCGGTAGATGAGGTGTCATACCAGATGTCTTGCCAAACGCCATCGACGAGTTGTCCCATGGGAATCTCCTTCGTGTCCGAGTGAAAAAGCAGAAGGGTCCGGCATGCCGGACCCTGAATCGGTCTTAAAATCTTACCACTTTTTGTTCAGAATGCGGTCGATGCTGAAACCGCCTGGGCCTGCTACGGCCAGGACGATGAAGCCGCCGGCGATGGTCAGGTTTTTCATGAACATCAGCTGGTTTACGCCTTCTGCAAAGTTAGTATGGAACAACAGCGCAGTCAGGATGGTAAAACCGGCGGTGAACAGTGCCACTGTACGGGTCAGGAAGCCGAACAGAATTGCCAGACCGCCGCCAAACTCCAGCAAAATGGTCAATGGCAGCAAGAAGCCAGGGACGCCCATCGATTGCATGTACTGTTGGGTGCCGGCATAGGCATCACCCATTTTGCCGTAGCCTGCCACGATAAACAGGATTGGCATCAGAATACGAGCAACCAGCAAACCTGTATCTTCTAATTTTTTCATCATCTACTCCAAAGTAATTTTTGTTTGCCAGTCTTGGCGTTTTCATGTCAGTGGGTGGTATGCCGG
The DNA here is from genome assembly GCF_058190535.1 of Serratia sp. CoH_134_PS_4. Taxonomy (NCBI): domain Bacteria; kingdom Pseudomonadati; phylum Pseudomonadota; class Gammaproteobacteria; order Enterobacterales; family Yersiniaceae; genus Serratia; species Serratia sp. CoH_134_PS_4. The sequence continues at coordinate 177,106 of NZ_JBXWKI010000005.1, read as the reverse complement.
GTATCTGACCCTGTCCTGCCCGTTTCGTATCGATGGAGTGAATGTTAATCGGGAAGCGGATGCTTTGTTAGCAAGTAAAACTGTCGTATTTTTTCAAAAAAACTGAATCTTTAGCCTGCTAACAAATGGAGGGTAATCAGAATGTTGCCCAACCTTCACCGACAGAAACGTGATGTTTCTGTGAAAAGGCGGGCTTAACAACGGAAGTTTTGAAGAAAGTGAGACAGGTTATTTCGAGGAAAAGGTTTTCTGGATCAATCGGATAGTGCTAATTGCGGCAAAGGCGCGACGAGACCAGCGAATCAGCTTGCTGGGATGGCGTACACCGTACAGTGCCATCACACTTGAACCGACCACCAGATATTTACGCAGGCCAAAAATGGTTTGCCAGCCGCGATCGATACGTTCGGTCTTTTCCAGCCACAGAGTTTTGTTGTCAGCAAGATCCAGCCTTTGCTGCTGGATCTTGTTAATCAGCTTCTCTTTCCTCCATTCCAGATAGCGGCGGCGATTCATTGTTCACCCTCCAACTGGGAACGGTCTATTTCCAATTGTTTGCGCGAAGCGCCAAGCAGCGTAGAGCGCCGCGCTTTGACCAGCGTCCAAATGGTGCCGACAATGGCCAGGAACAACAGTACGCCAGTGGTGGTACCTAATGCGATCAAGCGGTAAACCGGATCGATAGCCCAGAATATCAGGATCAGTAGGCTCATCAGGCCAAATGCCGTGAACAACAGCGTCATACCGGCCATGATCAATAACTGAATAAGGTTGGCTTTCTCCTCTTCCAGCTCGACCACGGCCAGTCGTACGCGTGTTTCCACCATACCGACCAGAATAGTGATGATGCGCTGCCCGATGTCCAGGACCCCTTTAGCGGGGCCCTCGCGGCCTTGTGGTTGTTCAGCCATAATTAACGACGCGCGAGCAGAACGCCCAACACCACGCCAACGGCAGCGCCGATACCGATGCCGGTCCACGGATTATCACGCACGTAATCGTCGGCCTGACCTGCGATCTGTTTGGTCTGAGAGGCAATTTTGTCGCCAGCATCGCTCAGGCGTGCGCGGGTATCTTTCAATGCGCCTTCTGCTTTGGAACGCAGTTTTTCCAGTTCTGCTTTTGGCTTATCGGTGGAAGAGTTCAACACTTCTTCCAACGTATCGGCTAAGGATTTAAGTTCAGCGCGTAAGTTCTCTGCATTTGAATCATGTGCCATGTGATTATTCCTTAACGTTAACTTCGACAGACTTTCAACATAGCGGATTTTTTCGCCGGAGCAAAGGGCGGATGGGTAGCTGATATCACTAAGCATCCATTTTATATGCAATGAAAATCCCGTATGACGCGGCTCTCAGCGATAAATCCGCTGGTGTAAAAAAATTATTCCGCTTGGGCTTGCTTAAGCTCTGCTTGAGCTTCAGCCAGCTTTTTCTGTTTCTTGGCGACTTTTTCCAGATTGCCGGTCTGCTGAGCTTCTTTCAGCTCTTGCTGACGCTCAGTCACTTTGCGTTGTTTTTCGTCAATTTTTTTCTGACGATCGGCCTGCAGACTGGCCGGTGTGCAATGGGTTTGCACTTCATTCAACGCTTTCTTCAAACCGGCAACACGCTGGGTATTGCCGTGTTGGGTAGCGTAATCGATCTGTTGTTGAATATTTTGTGCCTTGATGGCACAGCCGTCCTCTGCTGCAAACGACAGGGCAGGGAGGGCGAATAATGGGAGAGCCAGTAACATCGATTGGCGTAATTTCATGCTATCAGTTCCTTGTTAATGGGATGCATTGGCACACATCCACCGTTCCAGACTGCCACAAAGGCAGTGCGACAGGAGTCTTACGCTGCTGACTGACGCTAACCTTTAGCATAGCCATAAATCGTGAAGACCCCAAAGAATCCGCCACAGTTGAGTCTTGATTGGTGATTAATTGAGCTGCGGACGATATGAAAGGAAAACCCTTCATATGAAGGGGTATTATCCCAGATTGAGTGGGGCGCGCGCAAATTCACGCACCCAATGGGTAGGAACAGGGGATTCGCTCAGGGCGATAATGTATCCCGGCGGCAGAATGGTTTGCAGTGCCTCACGTGCCAACAATTGTTGTTCGGGTGAGTCCAAGCGAATCACCAAACCATCGCCCTCCGGGGTAATGCTTTTGATGCGAATACCACGCTGATCCAAGCGCTGATAAACATAAAAACCGTCGGGCAGCGAAAGGCCTTGCTGGCCAGCACGAATGCGAAGTTCGCTTTCAGTGCGCACCATGCAAGGCACCAAGAGCGTGGCGAGCGCCAGCAAAGCGAGCGCAATCAGCAGAACATACTGCCAGCGCGGGCGCTTTGTCATCACGCCCCTTTCCCCTGATTTTGGCTGTCTGAGCGTTTCTTACGCCACAGCACAATCAACGAGCCGACCAGCCCGACAACCAGTAACACTAACGGCAGCAGCATCAGGCAGAACATTAACTGGTCTTCATATTTGCGAAACACAGGAGTCTTGCCCAACGCAAAGCCCAGAGACGTCAGGATCACTACCCACAGCAGACCACTCATCCAGTTAAAGAACTGGAAACGCGCATTGCTCAAACCGGAGAGGCCGGCAATGGTTGGCAGCAGGGTACGGACAAACGCCAGGAAACGACCAACCAACAGGGCGGAAAGTCCGTGACGGTGGAACAATTGATGCGCGCGTTGGTGATAGTGCGCCGGCAGATGCGATAGCCAGCCCTGCACCGTTCGCGTATTGCCGAGCCACTTACCTTGTATGTAGCTGACCCAGCACCCCAGGCTGGCGGCGACGGTCAGGATAAAAATGGTGAGCGGGAAATTCATGGTGCCTTTGGCGATCAACACGCCAACCAGGATCAGCAAGCTGTCGCCCGGCAGAAACGCCGCGGGCAGCAGGCCATTTTCCAGGAACAGGATCATAAACAGCAGGACGTAGAGGGTCCACACGAGCGAAGGGTTCGCCAGCGTCTCAAAATCCTGCTGCCATAAGGCATGTAACAGTTCTTTAATGATGTCCATCCGGTGTTCCTAAAACGTCATTGTTTGTTTGTGTCTCAGCGGCGGATCGGAAGTGGGCGAAGAGCGCGCGGGCGATCCTGACTGCTGGTAACGATGAAACGGCGTTGCTTTTTAGTGGGTTCTAATCGGTGCGACACCGGTCAAGAGTGGTAAGTCAGCGTGCCACGGTAAAGCATATTACTTTCTTTCCAGCCACCCAGCCTGTTCTGCCGCTGCGGGGCGTGCAGTGCCCAATTGACCTGGGCAAGCCGGTTTAGCGCAGGTGAGGTCTGGCGCGGGAGCCGAGTGCGGTAGCCTAAGGTTGTGGTCTGAGTATAGACCGGCAGCCATTGGGCTGAGGCTGTCAATGAACCGGGGTAAGAATGCACCCGCGGCAACAGGAGCGGCACCTTGCCGGGCGGTTTGCGCCGCAGTTCTGCAGGTGACTGGTAAACCAAGTCAGAAGAGGAAAGCGTTGTATCAGCGAGCAATGGCTGGCTGTTCAATGCTGTGGGAGTCGTCGCGCATAGCTTTTGGCCGGAGACCGAACCGGTCCAGCAGAAAAGAGCAATAAGCATGGCAAACAACCAGCGCATTTATTCGCGTCCCGCCCCGTAGCAGAGGGTAAAAAAAGTGGCTCAACTCTAACAAAATAGCACGATTGGCAACAGGGAAATCTACGTTGCCATCGGTGAAATACTACACGGCAAACTGCGGTTCAGGCATCGATTCAGCGGATTTTACAATACCTGACATAACCCGACGATTTTTGACCGCCTGGGCTATTTATTTTCTGCGGGTGCATTGTCCAGATGCACCACCGGATTATCGGCGAACAGATAGCGGTCAGCGTTATATTCGAAGTCGTCGCTGGTGGCGTTGAACAGCATCTGCTTAGTGTTTTCCAGGTGTTGCCACATGGCCAGTTTGGCAGCATGGGGATCTTTGCGAATCAACGCCTTAAGGATCTGATCGTGATCGTCACACCAACTGGCAATTGAGCGATCGTCGATGTGTTCATGCAGCTTGATCCAATAAGGGTTATTGACGCGTTGCACCCACATTTTTTCTACGATTGTGGCCATGGCGGTGTTTTGGGTAGCGAGCGCCACCTGCACGTGGAATTTCAGATCCCACTGTGAATCACGAAAGCGATCTTCCTTACGGGCTTGCTCCTGAATCTCCATCAATTGAACGATGTCTTGCTTGGTGACTTGGGTAGCCGCAAATTCCGCAATATTACTTTCGATCAGTTGGCGCGCCTGCAGAAGCTCAAAGGGGCCGGCGGTGGCGAACTCAATGCTGTCGCCCGGCACGACCAGATTTTTCTGCTGGTTGGACATCACGTGGATCCCGGAGCCTTTGCGTACGTCAACGTAGCCTTCCACTTCCAGCATGATGATGGCTTCCCGCACTACGGTACGGCTGACATTCATTTCTTCGGCAATGTAACGCTCGGCCGGCAGTTTATCGCCCACAGGGTATCGGCCACTTTCAATACGTTGCTTAAGCTCGGCGGCCAGTTGTTGGTACAGGCGTCTGGTTTCAGTGAATTCCATAGTGAATGCTCTTAGGGTAGAGAGGGGGCATAACCATAGATTTGTTATACCACTTATCCGGTGGAGCTACCAGTGACGGCTAGGGAGCGCCCGGCGCGGTGGCCGGGCGGCGGGATTAACTGCGTGCGGGTTCTGGTTGCAGGGCATCTTCTGTCGGCGGGGTTGCCGGTCGATTTTGCAAGAGGGTCCAGATAGCAATGGCGCCGAGAATATCGAATACCGACAGCGCTGCAAACAATGGGCTGAACCCCAGAGTATCTGCCAATGCACCGACCACCAGAGCAAACAGCGTGCTGGCGGTCCAGGCAGCCATGCCGGTCAGGCCATTGGCGGTGGCGACCTCGTTGCGACCAAAGACGTCAGAAGACAGGGTAATCAGTGCCCCGGACAGTGCCTGATGAGCAAAACCGCCGACGCATAACAGCGCAATAGCCGCATAAGGGCTCGTGAACAAACCGATCATGCCGGGGCCAATCATGAGCACCGCACCCAGAGTGACCACCAGTTTGCGCGACACGATCAGGTTCACCTTAAAGTGCTTTTGGAAAAACGGTGGCAGATATCCGCCAACGATGCAGCCGAGATCGGCGAACAGCATCGGCATCCAGGCAAACATGGCGATCTCTTTCAGGTTAAAACCGTAGGCTTTGAACATGAATAGCGGGATCCAGGCATTGAACGTACCCCAGGCAGGCTCCGCCAAAAATCGCGGGAGCGCGATGCCCCAGAACTGGCGGTTGCGCACAATCTGCCAGGCAGACATTTTCTTGGCATTATCGGTTTGGTGTTGAGCCTCCTGGCCATTGAGGATGTAATGGCGCTCTTCATTGCTGAGTTTCTTCTGATCCTTCGGGTGTTTGTAGAAAATCAGCCAACAGATGGCCCAGATCAGGCTTAGCACACCGGTGATGATAAACGCCATTTCCCAGCTGTGCGCAACGATGGCCCAGACCACTAACGGCGGGGCGAGCATGCCGCCGATCGACGAACCTACGTTAAAATAACCCACAGCAATGGATCGTTCTTTGGCTGGGAACCATTCGCTGCTGGCTTTCAGCCCGGCGGGGATCATCGCTGCTTCCGCCATACCCACGGCGCCGCGTGCCAGCGCTAGTCCACCCCAACTGTTGGCGAGCGCGGTGCCCATGCAAAACAGGGCCCACAGGATAGCGAACATGGCGTATCCCACTTTGGTCCCTAAAACGTCCAGTACGTATCCCGCCACTGGCTGCATCAGGGTATAGCAGGCGGAATAGGCCGCGACGATGTATGAGTACTGCTGCGTGGTGATATGTAAGGTGCCTTCCAGCGTCGGTGCTGCGACGGCAATGGCGTTGCGGGTCAGGTAACCCAGCACGGTGCCGATGGTCACCAAGCCGATCATGTACCAGCGTAACCCTTTAATTTTACGCATCCGAAATGTCTCCCAGTCTTCAATAGGCAGTGCCGAGATGGCAGCAGCGTGTAGGGGGTGATCCCTTTTCGTTGTTCTGCGCCGGCCTGTCCGTCACCGACGTATTCCCGCCGCATGAACGACTGGGTGGCGAGACAATAACTTGTCATACAGATTTAAAAGTTGAGTGATATCACAAAAGCCGTTTTTCAATTGGGCAATACTGTTTGCGGGATAATTATGCGATTTGTGCCGTTTTTTGCCGCAAAAATGCCGGTTAATGGCCTTTTGAAGAGGGCCTAGTCGCTACGCAGAGTGATATTTTGCTGGACGCTCGGTTAAATTGGTGTGATAACTTTGTCGAATTGAACAGAGTCGCAGAACGACAAGCAAGGTGAGGAGCCAGATATGGCGACGTTTTTAAGTGAAGATTTTCTGTTAGATACCGAATTCTCCCGGCGTTTGTATCATGATTATGCTGCGGACCAGCCGATCTTTGACTATCACTGTCATTTACCCCCGGAACAGATTGCCGAGAATACCCGTTTCAATAATTTGTATGAGATCTGGCTAAAAGGCGATCACTACAAATGGCGCGCGATGCGCACTAACGGCGTAGCGGAACGGTTGTGTACCGGGGATGCCAGCGATCGTGAGAAATTCGACGCTTGGGCCGCCACTGTGCCTCACACCATCGGTAACCCGCTATACCACTGGACACACCTGGAGCTGCGCCGCCCGTTCGGTATCACAGGAACGTTACTTTCCCCGACGACGGCGGACGATATCTGGCAGCGCGGTAATGCGTTACTGGCGCAGGATGATTTCAGGGCGCGTGGCATCATGCAGCAAATGAACGTGAAAATGGTCGGCACGACAGATGATCCCATCGACGATCTGCGCCACCACAAAGCCATTGCCGCCGATGGCAGTTTCGATATCAAAGTATTGCCAAGCTGGCGACCGGATAAGGCGTTCAATATTGATGCGCCGGGTTTCAATGATTACCTGCAAAAGTTGGAAGCGGCGGCGGATATCAATATTGGTCGTTTCAGTGCCCTGTGTGACGCATTGAAAAAGCGTATGGATCACTTTGCTGCCCACGGCTGCAAGGTGGCTGACCATGCGCTGGATGTGGTGGTGTATGGCGAAGCGGACGAAGCAACATTAGACGCTATTTTAGCGGCACGTCTGAGCGGCAAACTGCCGACACCGGAGCAAAGCGCCCAGTTTAAAAGCGCCGTGCTGGTGTTCCTGGCTGCTGAATATCAACGCCGTGAATGGGTGCAGCAATACCATATTGGTGCTTTGCGTAATAATAACAGCCGCATGCTGGCAAGCCGGGGACCGGACATCGGCTTCGACTCGATTAACGATCGGCCGCTGGCGGAGCCGCTTTCACGCTTGCTGGACGCCCAGGCGCGTCAAGGTGGGTTACCGAAAACGATCTTGTACTGTCTCAATCCGCGCGACAACGAGGTGATCGGCACCATGGTCGGTAACTTCCAGGGAGAAGGCACGCCGGGCAAAATGCAGTTTGGTTCCGGTTGGTGGTTCAACGATCAGAAAGACGGTATGCAGCGGCAGATGACACAGTTGGCGCAACTGGGGTTATTGAGCCGTTTTGTCGGCATGCTGACCGACAGTCGCAGTTTCTTGTCTTATACCCGCCATGAATACTTCCGTCGCATCCTGTGCCAAATGATCGGTCGTTGGGTGGAAGAGGGGGAAGCCCCGGCGGACATCACGCTGCTAGGTCAGATGGTGAGAAATATCTGCTTCGACAATGCCAAAAACTATTTTGCTATTGAACTGGCATAGCGGTTGCCCAAGGCGGGATTATGCAAAGCACGGTAAAAATTCATTCACTGGACAATGTCGCGGTGGCACTGCGTGACCTGGCCGCAGGCGAAACGCTGCGTGTAGAGGCTCAGGACATTGTGCTGTCGCAAGCGGTGGTTCGCGGACACAAGTTTGCACTGAAACCCATAGCGGCCGGTGAGGCGATCACCAAATACGGTTTGCCGATCGGGCATGCGTTGGACGCTATCGCACCCGGTGAGCATATCCACTCACAAAATGCCAAAACCAATCTGAGCGATCTGGACAGTTATCTGTACCAACCTGCTTTTCCATCACTGCCCCCGCAGTCAGCAGACCGAAAGGTACATCTTTATCGTCGTAGCAGCGGAGAGGTCGGGATCCGCAACGAGTTGTGGATTGTGCCGACCGTTGGCTGTGTTAACGGTATTGCCCGGCAGATCCAACAGCGTTTTTTAAAGGAAACCCAAAATGCGGCGGGGATCGATGGCGTGCATCTGTTCAGCCACCCGTTTGGCTGTTCGCAACTGGGGCAGGATCACGACAATACCCGAACCATGCTGCAAAATATGGTGCGACACCCAAACGCGGGCGCGGTGTTGGTGATTGGACTCGGGTGTGAAAACAATCAGGTAGATGTTTTTCGCAGTACGCTGGGTGCAATCGATGAATCGCGGGTGCGCTTTATGGTGTGCCAACAACAGGATGACGAGGTGGAAGCGGGCCTCGAGCAGCTACATGCGTTGTATCAGGTGATGCGCGATGATCGCCGGCAGCCAGGTAAACTGAGTGAGTTGAAGTTTGGCCTGGAATGCGGTGGTTCGGACGGTTTATCAGGCATCACTGCCAATCCGTTGCTGGGCCGTTTTTCCGATTACCTGATCGCTAACGGTGGCACAACGGTGCTGACAGAAGTACCAGAGATGTTTGGTGCCGAGCGGATCTTGATGAGCCGGTGCCGCGATCGGGCAACCTTCGAAAAGACCGTCAGCATGGTTAACGATTTTAAACAGTATTTTATCGCTCATAATCAGCCCATTTATGAAAATCCCTCACCGGGCAACAAAGCGGGTGGTATCACCACGCTGGAGGAGAAGTCCCTCGGTTGCACGCAGAAAGCGGGGCAGAGTCAGGTCGTGGATGTACTCAAGTATGGCGAGCGATTGCGGCAACCTGGCTTAAACTTGCTGAGTGCCCCCGGCAATGATGCGGTGGCGACCAGTGCGTTGGCGGGGGCGGGCTGTCACATGGTGTTGTTCAGCACCGGGCGTGGTACGCCCTATGGTGGCTTTGTTCCTACGGTTAAGTTGGCCACTAACAGCGAATTGGCGACGAAGAAGCCCCACTGGATCGACTTTGATGCCGGCAAGTTGATCCACGGGACATCAATGGACAGCCTACTGGAGGCGTTTGTCGATCTCATCGTGGCGATCGCCAATGGTCAGGCGACGTGTAACGAAGTGAATGACTTTCGTGAATTAGCGATTTTTAAAAGCGGGGTGACATTGTAAAGCTGCGGTATCTGCTTTGCTGGCGCCGAAAAAAAGCGCCCGATAACGGGCGCCTTGTACAATCGTATCAGGAATTAACGCACTCTCAGTGGGTCTTCATCCGCCAAACGCTGGTCTTCTGCCTGGCAGGCCGCAGCAGTGAACAGCACGTCGGTAGAGGAGTTCAGTGCCGTTTCGGCGGAGTCTTGCAGTACACCGATAATAAAGCCGACAGCAACGACCTGCATGGCCACATCGTTCGGGATACCGAACATGTTACAGGCCAATGGAATCAGCAGCAGCGAACCGCCGGCCACGCCGGAAGCACCACAGGCACAGACGGCAGCGACAACGCTCAGCAGCAGTGCAGTCGGAATATCAACGGGAATTCCCAGAGTGTGGACCGCAGCCAGCGTGAGCACGGTAATGGTGATTGCCGCACCGGCCATATTGATAGTGGCGCCCAGCGGGATAGAAACCGAGTAGGTGTCTTCGTTCAGATTCAGCTTTTTGCACAGCTCCATATTCACGGGAATATTGGCGGCTGAGCTGCGGGTGAAGAACGCGGTCACGCCGCTTTCACGCAGGCAAGCAAAGACCAGCGGATAAGGGTTACGGCGAATTTTCCAGTAAACGATCAGCGGGTTCAGCACCAGCGCTACCAGCAACATACAGCCGATCAGCACCACCAGCAGTTGGGCATAACCCCACAGCGCACCGAAACCGGTGTCCGCCAGCGTCGAGGCCACCAGACCGAAGATGCCGAGCGGTGCGCAACGGATCACCGCGCGCACCACCATGGTTACCGCGTGTGACAGATCGTTAATCAGCGATTTAGTGGTTTCGGAAGCGTGGCGCAGTGCCAGGCCCAGGCCCACGGCCCAAGCCAGAATGCCGATATAGTTGGCGCTAATCAGTGCCTGGAACGGGTTGGCAACCACGCTCAGTAACAGACCTTTTAGCACTTCAATAATACCGCCCGGCGGGTTGATATCCGCATTACCGGCCACCAGCGCCAGATTGGACGGGAACATAAAGCTGACGACAACCGCCACCAGCGCGGCAGCGAAGGTGCCCAACAGATAAAGGAACAGGATCGGACGGATGTTCGTCTTCTGGCCGTGTTTATGGTTGGCGATTGACGCCATAACCAATACCAGCACCAGCACAGGCGCTACCGCTTTTAATGCCCCGACGAACAGCGCGCCCAGCAGCCCAACGGCTGAAGCCGTTGCCGGTGAGACCAACGCAACAATAATGCCGGCCACCAGGCCGATCATGATTTGTTTAACCAGGCTGCCCTGTACGATCCGTTGTAGTAATTTTTGCATGATGCTTTTTCCCGATGATGTTGCGTACAGACTTTGTCACCTCGGCGGGAACGCCACCGGACAACTTTATTTGAATCTGTAACCAAGTGTGTTTGCTTAATCAGTATTCAGTAAACGGATGGGGTTGGAAAGGGTCAGCGGTGAAATTCTGAGGGCGGATCAACTCTTGATAACATTCTGATTACATTTGTGTGATCGCAATAACATTTGGCGTTTGGGATGAATTGCCAAACAATCACGGGGCGACTAGCGCCCCGGATAACAGATTATGGTGCTTTATTATTAGCCAAACGGTCGTTACGGCGGTTAACCCAGGCGTTGATCAGCAGGGTCAGCGTCAGGATACCGGCCACGACACCGAGCGAAACGCCGATCGGGATATGGAAGAAGTCGATAATCAACATTTTGACGCCGATAAACATCAAAATGATCGACAGGCCGTACTTCAGCATCGAGAAACGTTCTGCCACGTTAGCCAGCAGGAAGTACATAGCACGCAGCCCCATGATGGCGAACAGGTTAGAAGTCAGAACGATAAACGGATCCGTAGTGACGGCAAAGATTGCCGGGATGCTGTCGACGGCAAAGATCACGTCACTCAGCTCCACCAGTATCAGTACCAATACCAGCGGTGTCGCAAACAACACGCCGTTGCGGCGCACGAAGAAACGCTCACCTTCCAGGTTATCGGTCATACGCAGGTGGCTGCGCAGCCACTTCACCAAGGGTTTGTCGCCAATCGCCGAATCGTCTTCCTTCGCCAGCGCCATCTTGATACCGGTGAACAGCAGGAAAGCGCCGAACAAATACAGTAACCACTGGAACTGGGTTACCAGCCAGCTACCGGCAAAGATCATGATAGTACGCAGCACAATCGCGCCCAGTACGCCGAAAATCAATACCCGACGCTGCAGGTTGGCTGGTACGGCAAAGTAGCTGAACAGCATCAGCCAGACGAAGACGTTATCAACCGCCAACGCTTTTTCGATCAGATAACCGGTGAGGAAGGCCAGCGCCTGAGTATCGGCAACAGCGCGCCCTGCGGTCTGGTTCAGGTAGTACCAAAAACCCAGGTTGAACAGCAGAGACAGGCTGACCCACACCAGCGACCAACTGGCGGCCTGCTTTAGCGTCATGGTGTGTGCGCCTTTGCGGCCTTGCAGCAGTAAGTCGATTGCGAGCATCACAACTATGATGGCGGCAAAGCTGCCCCATAACCAAGGTGTGCCAACGGTATTCATCATCAGAGGTATCCTTCAAAAACAAAAACGGCCAACGTCGGAAGACGCTAGCCGCTCTTATGAACGCTGCAAGCAAACCTCGCCTTCCGGCAAGGTCTCACTTACAACGTTGATGAAGGTGCACCGAAAGTGCGCCCTGACATCAGGTTGCCCGGTAACCGGGTGCTTACGCACCGTAATGACGATTGACCGGCAAGATACCCTTCATCTTTCAAGCCACTGCTGCGTTGTCTTCCCTCTGTCACCCTAGTCACTTACTTAAGTAAGCTCCTGAGGATTCCTTCGGTTGCCGCCTTGCCGCACCTTGAAATCTATTAGGTATAAAAGTTACTCCCCTTTGCAGGGCAGAAAGTAATGCAAAATGTGTCAGTGGTCAACGTTTATTGCGTTACCCGGCCAAGGCTTTTTGCGCACCCAAACTGACGACAAACCCTTGCAACAGCAGCCGGCTGAACGGCGTATCGCTAACCTGCTGTTGCTTAAGCTGATACTCCGCATGTTGTTCTGGGTACAGCTCGCCGAGCCAGCTCAGATACTGGTGCATCACTGCGCCGTTAAACTCTGGGTGGAACTGCGTCGTCAGCACGTGATCGCCATAACTCAGGATCTGATAAGCATCCTGCTGGGAACGTGCCAGCACTACGGCGCCGGCAGGGGGCGTTAATACGCTCTGGGAGTGGATCAGGTTCGCCTTGAAGCGCGGTGGCAACATTGCCATCCGCCGGTCATTGGCGGCGGCGGGCAACAGTTCGATGTCCAGCGTACCGACCTCCATGCCTTGCGGGTGGTAGCCGACTTCGCCGCCGAGCGCGTAGGCCAGCAGTTGGTGGCCATAACAGGCGCCAAAAATAGGCAGCTTAATGAGCATCGCCTGGCGTAGCCACTCGGCAGCCTGCTCGCTCCAGGGTAATTGTTCAGTGACCATGGCCGGTGAACCGGTAATCACCACGCCAGAATAGTTTTGTGGTGGCAAAGGTTGTTCGCCAGCAGGAAGATGCACAATCTGCACACGATCGGCGTCAATGTTTCCCTGTTGCAGGAACATACCGTCAAAATTGGCTTTCTCCCGGCGAATAACGTCTGGGGCATCGCCGGTTTGCATCAGTAATAATGGCTTCATGTCATTCTCCATCGGCAGGAAACACGACGCCAGTCTGGCGGCGAATTTCGGTCAACAAGTTGGCGATAATCAACGAATTTTCTAACCCAGGGTGCTCTACCTGCCGTTTCTCCACCAAATCGGCGAACACCTGTGCCTCATACAGCATGGTGTTAATGTGCTGTGGCTGGGTCAGATCCTGACGATGTCCCCCGCGGGGCGTTAGCGCTACGCTCTGGCACTCCGAGATTTTCTCAATCACCAACGTGCCATCTTCACCCTGGATCTCACTTGGAATGTCCGAATTGCTGACTTTGGAATGAGAGATGGTCACGTCGAAATCACCGTAGTTGAGGCAAGCTGTGCCGAGAGCATCAACGCCGGTGTCCAGCAAACACGCGCTGGCAATGACCGACTTTGGCGCACCGAACAGCGCCACGGCACTGGCCAAACAGTAATAGCCAATGTCCATGATCGAACCGTTGGAAAACTGCGGGTTGAAGGTATTCGGGTTCTCTCCTGCCAGATAGCGCGGATAGCGTGAAGAGTATTGGCAGTAATTGATATAGGCTTTACGCAGGCGACCAATTTTCGGCAGCGCTTGCCGTAACGCCAAGAAATTCGGCAGGTGAGCGCTTTTAAAGGCTTCGAACAGCACCACCTGATTCTCGCGGGCGCAGGCCACCAACTTTTCGGCTTCGCGCAGGTTGGATACCAGCGGCTTTTCGCAAATGACGTGCTTTTTATGGCTCAGGAACAGGAGCGCCTGCGAGCAGTGCAGGGCGTTAGGGCTGGCGATGTAAACCGCATCTATCGCGTCTGACTGGGCCATTGCCTCAAGGGAATCGAAAAACGCACTGACGTGGTAGTTGGCACCAAACGCCTGGGCCTGTTCTAACTTGCGTGAATAGACAGCGGTCAGCGTGAGTTTGCCACTTTCGTGTGCGGCGTCGATAAAGCGTTCCGTAATCCAGTTGGTGCCAACAACAGCAAAGCGAATCATAGATATCTCCGGTTCCCAGACGTTAGAAATCAGAGTATCACAGGGGCTCGTCAGGTATACAGATCGCCAAACACGGAGAGATGAGTCAGGTACAGCCGGGTATCGAACTCCAATTGATGATAATTGGGTTCCATATGGCAGCACAGGCTGTAGAAAGCTTTGTTATGGTCCTTCTCTTTCAGGTGTGCCAGCTCATGCACGACGATCATGCGTAGAAACGGCTCCGGTGCCAATTTGAATACCGTCGCCACGCGAATTTCCGCTTTGGCCTTCAGCTTGCCGCCCTGTACGCGAGAAATGGCGGTGTGCATGCCAAGCGCGTGTTTCATCACCTGGATTTTACCGTCGTAGGCCACTTTGCTCAGTGGCTGGGCGTTGCGCAGGTATTGGTTTTTCAGATCGACGGTAAACTGATAAAGCGATTTGTCGGTGGTGCAGTCATGCACCTGCGGATAGCGCTGCAACAGCACATCCCCCAACCGTTGTTGGTCGATCAACTGTTGCACCTGGCTTTGCAGATGTTCAGGGTAGCCCTGCAGGTAGGTCAGTTCGGACATTATCTTCCCGTTGTGGCCTCAATTGAGCGGGCCATTGTATGATGTTTTTTCGTGCAAATCCCGCAAAGGGCAATTTATCCGAAAAAACATTTTACTGCCGGACGTTTTTAGGGGATAAACAGCCCAAATTTTATCAGTCAGGAGGGGCAATGAGCCAACTCGATCTGGGAACACAGCAACTTGAGCTGGAACGTTATCCCCAACAGGAAGAATCCACCCAATTACAGGCGTGGGAAGCGGCGGACGAATATCTGCTGCAACAGCTTGAAAATGTGAACATCGACGGTCGTCCGGTGCTGATTTTCAACGACAACTTTGGCACTTTGGCCTGTGCGTTGCACCGTCATCAGCCATACAGCATCAGCGATTCGTACATGAGCCAGTTGGCAACGCGCCATAACCTGAAGCTCAACGAACTGGATCCAGAGCAGGTTACGCTGTTGGACAGCCTTGCCGAACTGCCGGCATCACCGGCGGTGGTATTGATCCGTATTCCTAAGGCACTGGCCTTGCTGGAACAGCAACTGCGTGCGCTGCGCAATGTGGTGGCGCCGGACACGGTGATTATCGCTGGCGCCAAGGCACGTGACGTACACACCTCGACCATGCAGCTGTTTGAAAAGGTGCTTGGTCCGACGCGTACTAGCCTGGCCTGGAAGAAAGCACGGTTAATCTTCTGTGAAGTTGCAGACATCGTGCCACCAGCCGCGCCGGAAACCACCAATTGGGTGCTGGACGGTACGGATTGGATCATTCACAACCACGCTAACGTGTTCTCACGTAGCAACCTGGATATTGGTGCACGTTTGTTCCTGGATCATCTGCCGCATGACCTTGAAGGCCATATCATCGATCTCGGCTGTGGTAACGGCATCATCGGCATGGCTGCCTTGATGCAGAACCCGCAAGCACAGGTGACCTTTGCTGATGAGTCCTATATGGCGGTGGCTTCCAGTGAGCGGAACGTGGAGCATAACCTGCCGCAGGATATGGATCGTTGTCAGTTTGAAGTGAACAACTCGCTGGCGGGGATTGAACGTGAAAGTGTGCGTGCGGTGCTGTGTAATCCACCGTTCCACCAGCAGCATGCGATCACCGATCACACGGCCTGGCAGATGTTCTGTGACGCCAAGCGGTGCCTGCAGGTGGGCGGCGAACTGCGCATTGTCGGTAATCGCCATCTGGATTATCACCAGAAGCTGAAACGCTTGTTCGGTAATTGCACCTTGATAGCCTCAAACAAGAAGTTCGTGATCTTGAAAGCGGTGAAATCTGGCGCACGTTACTGAGTCGATCAAGGGGCGCAGTGAATGCGCCCCTTATTGTCACTACAGTGCCATCGCCAGCCGCGTGCCCTGATCGATAGCGCGGCGCGCATCCAGCTCGGCGGCAACATCCGCTCCGCCAATCAAATGCACCCTTTTCCCCATTTCCAACAGCGGTTGCTGCAACTCGCGACGTGGCTCTTGCCCGGCGCAGATAATCACCGTGTCTACCGGCAAGCAGCTTTCCTGCTCGGCGCGCAAGATATGCAGCCCTTCATCATCAATACGCTGATAATTCACACTGTTGAGCATTTTTACACCGCGCATCGCCAGGCTGGTGCGGTGGATCCAGCCCGTTGTTTTCCCCAAGCCTTCACCGACTTTGCTGGTCTTGCGTTGCAGCAGATAAATTTGTCGGGCCGCGTGCGCGGCGATCGGCCCCTGTGCTGCTAGCCCGCCGCGTTGGCTAAGCTGACCGTCGATGCCCCATTCACGATTAAACTCAGCCTGATCGAGGCTGCTCGACACGCCGTGCTGGCTGAGGTACTCGGCGGTATCAAAGCCGATACCGCCGGCACCGATAATCGCGACCCGTTGGCCGACCGGTTTTTTGTCGCGCAGCACGTCCAGATAGGTCAGTACTTTGGCGCTATCGATGCCGGGGATGTCCGGGGTACGCGGTATTATGCCGCAGGCGAGGATCACTTCGTCAAATTCTGCCAGATCGGCTGCCGTCACCCAGGTACCCAGTTTCAGCGTCACCTCAAGCAGCGTCAGTTGGCGGCGGAAGTAGCGCAGGGTTTCATGGAATTCCTCTTTGCCAGGAATTTGCTTGGCGATATTGAATTGACCGCCAATCTGATCGGCAGCGTCGAATAACGTCACCCGGTGGCCACGGCTGGCAGCCGTGGTGGCAAATGCCAGCCCGGCAGGCCCTGCGCCGATGACCGCCAGTTTTTTTGGTTTCTCTGTCGGGAGTAACGGCATCTCGGTTTCGCGGCAGGCGCGCGGATTAACCAGGCAAGAGGTGAGCTTGCCCTCAAAAATCTGGTCGAGACAAGCCTGATTGCAGCCAATACAGGTGTTGATCTCGTCGGCACGCCCCTCTGCGGCTTTTTGTACAAAGGCAGCGTCCGCCAGGAACGGGCGGGCCATCGATACCATGTCTGCACAGCCGTCCGCCAATACCTGTTCTGCTACCGCAGGATCGTTGATGCGGTTGGTGGTGATCAGTGGGATGCGTACTTTCCCCATCAGCTTACGGGTCACCCAACTGAAACCTGCGCGTGGCACCATGGTGGCGATGGTTGGAATACGCGCCTCATGCCAGCCAATACCGGTGTTGATAATGGTCGCGCCTGCCTGTTCAACCGCCAGCGCCAACTGCTCTATCTCCTGCCAGCTGGAACCGTCTTCCACCAGATCGAGCATCGAGAGACGGTAAATCAGAATGAAGTCGTTGCCGACCGCCTGGCGTACCGCGCGGACGATCTCCACGGCGAAACGCATACGGTTGCTGAAACTGCCGCCCCATTGGTCATCGCGTTGATTGGTGCGCGACACCAGAAATTGATTGATCAGATAACCTTCAGAACCCATGACTTCAACGCCGTCGTAACCGGCCTGTTGTGCCAGCGCGGCACATTGGGCGAAGTCGGCGATAGTCTGCACGATCTCCGCTTCGCTGAGCGCTGTCGGGGCGAAGGGATTTATCGGCGCTTGCAATGCGGAAGGGGCTACTGGCTGTGGTTGGTAGCTGTAGCGACCGGCATGCAAGATCTGTAGCGCAATTTTGCCACCGGCCTGATGGACGGCATCGGTAACGATGCGATGGTGATCGACTTGCTGCGGGTGGCTGAGGGTGGAACCACCGCGGTACACCACGCCTTTTTCATTGGGGGCAATACCGCCAGTGACGATCAGCGCTACGCCAGCCGCCGCACGTTCGGCATAGAAGGCCGCCATGCGCTCAGGGCCATTAGGCAGTTCTTCCAGGCCGGTGTGCATTGATCCCATCAGCACCCGGTTTTTCAGGGTCGTGAAGCCGAGATCCAGCGGTGCCAGCAGATGCGGGTAGTTGCTCATTGCAGTCTCCATCGTTCATCCCCTGCCTCTTTCAAACGGGTTACCGCTTGCAAATGATTGGGTATGATTAGTTGTTATTATTATGTTGCGACGCTAAGTGGTCGGATGAGACAAATCTAGCCGTTGTCTCTGCCGTTGGGAATCTGTGTTGCGCTGAATGTGATAGATGTCATGAATCTTTATTGTTGTTTGCATAGTGAACAGCAAATCGGTTAGCATTTGCGCGTTGAAATTCCTGCCCTCTGCGGAGCCATTACCGAAAATGAACACACACACCTGCTGATATCTTGTCCTGCGCTGCACGTATTCGTGCGTTGTGGGGATGTTTTGATTTCATTCAGGAGTGCTTATGGCTCATTTTGCGCAGTCCCCCCATTTTGTTTTACACCAACTGACCTGCCAGTTTGCTGACGGCGAAACGCTGTTCGGCCCATTGGATCTCACGTTTGATCAACGACACTGCGGCCTGGTTGGGCGCAACGGCGTCGGTAAAACGCGGCTGCTGCGCCTGATCGCGGGGCTAGATCAACCTGGCGGCGGGCATGTTGAATCTCATGCCTCATTGGCCTATGTGGCACAGCAGCCAGAAATTTCATCGCACACCACGCTAGCGCAACTGCTGGGTTACGGTGAGACGTTCGCAGCACTAGCCCGTATCGAGCAGGGACGCCCACTGGCGGACGATATCGATCGTCTTGAAGGGCAGTGGGATCTGATCGATCGTCTACAGATCGCCTTTACCGCCGCTGGGCTGCCAGCGTTCGATCCACAACGACCGGCACATGATTTGAGCGGCGGCGAACGCATGCGTGCTGCATTGTGCGGGGCGATGTTGAGCGATGCGGACTTTCTTTTGCTGGACGAACCGACCAACCATCTCGATGCCCCGGGGCGTGATTGGTTGCATCAACAGTTAGAACAGTGGCGCGGTGGTTTGCTGGTGGCCAGCCACGATCGGCAACTGTTGGCGCGTATGCAGCGCATCGTTGAATTGACGCCCGGTGCTCTGCACAGTTACGGCGGCAACTACCATGACTATCGCCGACAGCGTGATTTGGAACAGCAGGCGGCGCGTGCCGGGTTGGAGCATGCGCGACAGGAACGCCGCCGCACCCGCGCACGGCAGCAAAAAGAACACGACATCAGCCAGCGACGCTCTGCACAGACACTTAAAACCGTCGATACGTTGAATATCGCGTCTTTTGAGCGGGTGGCCTACAAGGCGGCGGCCAAAGAAAGCCTCGGTACGCTGCGCAAGCAGCATCAGGATCAAAAGAGTGCTCTTGATGTCGCAGTGCGCGACGCTTACCAGCGGGTGGAAGAGGACAGCCCGGTGATGCTCACGCTGCCGGGCAGCGCCGTGGCGGCGGGCAAACAGGTACTGGTGCTCGAACAGGTGGAACTGCCTTTTATCACTATGCCACCGCTGAATTTACGCATTGATGGCCCGATGCGTGTGGCACTGACAGGCCCAAACGGCTGCGGGAAGTCGACGTTGCTGAAAGTGATCCTGGGCCAGTTGGCGGCGAGAGCCGGCAGTTGTCACTGCCCGCTGCCAACGGGTTACCTCGATCAAAGTCTCTCACAACTCGATTTATCCTTATCCGTGGTTGAGCACCTGGGGCTACAGGACTCACCGCTTAATGAAGGCGTGGTACGCAGTCAACTGGCACAGCTGCAGTTAAATGCCGATCATGTGCTGCTGCCGATGGGCGCGCTGAGCGGTGGCGAGCGATTAAAGGCGGCACTTGCCTGTATGTTGTGGCGGCGGGAGCCTGCGCAGTTGCTGTTGCTGGATGAGCCGACTAACCACCTGGATCTGGCGTCGTCTTTGGCGATCGAGGCCTCGCTGGCCGGTTTCCCTGGCGCGATGCTGGTGGTGTCTCACGATGAAAACTTTCTGCAGGCGCTGAAATTGACTCATCGTTTACAGTGGCAGGAGGGAGAGTGGCAACTTCAAGCCTGGTGATACAAGCCAGTTGAATCTGCAGAGCGGCCTTGGCGGCCGCTTTTTTTTTCAGGGATGAATGCATTCCAACAGCAGGGTAAAGGCGGCGGCCATTTGTTCTTCCGGCACGCAAGCGAAGCCCATCAGCAGGCCACGACGATGGTTGGGCAGCATGTAGTAACGTGAAAGCGGTCGCACCAGTACGCCGCGTGCGTTGGCAGCGGCGGCGATCGCCACATCGTCAGCCTCGTCCGGCAGATTAAGGATCAGGTGCAACCCGGCATTGTTGTTAAATTCGCTCAGCGCTTGCTTACCCAGATGCTGTTCGATCAACGCGGTCAGAAAGGCTCGGCGCCGGGCGTAAAGTAGCCGCATACGGCGGATATGCGCCGTGTAATGGCCTTCCTGAATAAATTGCGCCAACGCGGTTTGGATCAGTAAGTGGCCCCCACGATACAGTTCGGCATGCGCCGTTTTCAGCGCAGCCATCAGCGGCTTTGGCAAGACCACGTAACCCAACCTCAGCGCTGGATAGAGCGTTTTACTGAAGGTGCCGATGTAGATTACCGGCGCGTCGGCCTCCAGCCCCTGCAGTGCCGGTATCGGCTGACCGGAGAAACGGAATTCGCTGTCGTAGTCGTCTTCCACAATCCAACTGCCGCCGTTGCGTGCGAGAGCCAACAGCCGTTGCCGTCGCGCCAGGCTCATCACGGATCCCAGCGGATACTGGTGCGACGGCGTAACGAAGATGAGCCGTGGTGCCACAGTGGGTTTTTCCGGCGGTACCATACCGGCTTCATCAACCTCTAGCGGGCAGATATTTACGTCGTTCATCCGCAGGATGTTGCGGATCCCCCAGTAACCTGGCTCTTCAATCCACGCATCGTCACCCGGATTGCACAACATGCGTGTCACCAGATCTATCGCCTGATGAATGCCCTCCGTGATCAGAATTTGCTCTGGTGAACAGCGGACCGAGCGTGCCACCCGTAAATAATCCACCAGGGCATGTTGCAGTTCCGGGCTGCCGCCCTGATTGCTGTATGTCAGCCGTTGTGGTGTCGGACGGCGGCTGATGCGCGCCTGGATTTTGCTGAATAACTGGTGTGGAAAGGCGTTAACGTCGGGGACGCCGGGAATAAATGCCCCCCACTGTTTTGGGCTGGCGCTGGCGTGGTGCAGCAGGGTGCTACCGCGCGCTGACAGCTCTATACGCCGTTGCTCCCCGTCACTGCCTGCTGGCGCACTCGTAGTGGATAAACAACTATCCGGCACGGTTTCGGCGACGAATGTGCCACTCCCGGCACGAGCCAGAACATATCCTTCTGCCAATAATTGTTCGTAAACGGTTAATGCAGTGTTACGTGAGAGGCCAAGTTCCTGCGCCAAATCCCGTGAGGCAGGCAAGCGACTGGAGGGCGGCAGGCTGCCGTCCAGAATGCTGGTGCGAATCGCGTTATATAGCCGTTTATGCAGCTTATCTTCGGGCTGTTCGCCAAGCCGTTGCAATAACAGGTCACCACTCAGTGAGCGCAATTGGATCCCTCAATTAATCGTAACTGGCTCTCGATTATAGGGCCACATCCTGTGTAAATAAACGTCATTGTTTCACGAATGTGAACAAAACGTACAACAGGCACCGACCGGAGAGAACAACATGAAAAACGCAGAATTGAATCAACGTCGTCAGGATGCCACTCCGCGTGGGGTAGGTGTGATGTGTGGTTTTTACGCTGAGCGTGCAGAGAACGCCACGCTGTGGGACGTCGAAGGCAATGAGGTTATCGATTTTGCTTCCGGTATTGCAGTGCTCAATACCGGGCACCGCCACCCGAAGGTGATCGCTGCCATTGAAAAGCAGCTGAAGGCCTTTACCCACACCGCGTACCAAATTGTTCCTTACGAAAGCTACGTTACGCTGGCTGAACGTATCAACCAACGCGCACCGATCGACGGCCCATGCAAAACCGCGTTCTTCACCACCGGTGCTGAAGCGGTAGAAAACGCCGTCAAAATTGCGCGTGCCCATACAGGCCGTCCGGGGTTGATCACCTTTGGTGGCGGTTTCCACGGGCGTACCTACATGACCATGGCGTTGACCGGTAAAGTGGCACCTTACAAGTTGGGCTTTGGGCCATTCCCGGGGTCGGTGTTCCACGGGCAGTACCCGAATGCCTTGTATGGCGTCACCACCGAAGACGCGATGAACAGCCTGGAACGTATTTTTAAAGCGGATATCGATCCCAAGCAGGTCGCCGCTATCGTGCTGGAGCCGGTGCAGGGAGAGGGCGGCTTCAATATCGCCCCCGCCGAGTTTATGCAGGCGTTACGTACGCTGTGCGACGAACATGGCATTTTGCTGATTGCCGATGAAGTGCAGACCGGTTTTGCCCGTACCGGCAAGCTGTTTGCGATGGATCATTACAGCGTTAAACCCGATCTGATCACCATGGCGAAAAGCCTGGCAGGGGGTATGCCGTTGTCCGCGGTGGCGGGTCGTGCCGACGTGATGGACGCCCCAGCTCCGGGTGGATTGGGCGGCACTTATGCCGGTAACCCACTGGCGGTTGCGGCTGCGCTGGCAGTACTTGACGTGATTGAAGAAGAACAGCTGTGCCAGCGTTCGCAACGCCTGGGCCAGCATCTGGTGGAGGTATTGCAGCAGGCGCGTCAAACCAGCCCGGCGATTGCGGATATTCGCGCACAGGGGTCGATGGTGGCGGTGGAGTTTAATGATCCGGCCACCGGTAAGCCATCGGCGGAGATTACCCGCCAGGTTCAGCAGAAAGCACTGGCAGAAGGGCTGCTGCTGCTGAGCTGCGGTGTGAACGGCAACGTAATCCGCTTCCTGTATCCGCTGACCATCCCTGAAGACCAGTTCACCAAGGCGTTGGGCATTCTTTCTCGCGCACTGGCTCAATAAGGAGTGGCTACGATGAAACTGACTAATCCTGAACTGTTACGCAGCCAGTGCCTGATCAATGGTGAGTGGTGTGATGCGTTAAGTGGTAAACGCGAAGCGGTCATCAACCCGGCAACCGGTGTTGAACTGGCCAGCATACCGCTGGTCAGCGGCGAAGAGACCCAACAGGCGATCAATGCTGCGCAGGTGGCACAGCAAAGCTGGAAGCAGCTGACCGCTAAGCAACGTTCCGCATTGATGCAGGCCTGGGCCGATAAGGTGCTGGCAGCGCAAGAGGATTTGGCGCAGTTGATGACGGCTGAACAGGGCAAGTCATTGGCGGAGGCGCGTGGCGAAGTGGCTTATGCGGCCTCGTTTATCACCTGGTTCGCCGAAGAAGCCAAACGGGTCGACGGAGCGGTCTTGCAGGCGCCGTTAGCCTCACAGCGCTTGGTCGTCGTGAAGCAACCGATCGGCGTTTGTGCGGCGATCACACCGTGGAATTTCCCGGCTGCGATGATTACCCGCAAAGTGGCACCGGCATTGGCGGCAGGTTGCGCCATTATCGTCAAACCGGCCGAACAAACGCCGCTGACTGCGCTGGCGTTGGGCAAATTGGCGCAGGACGCGGGTATTCCTGCCGGCGTCCTGCAGGTAGTGACCGGCGACGCAGCCCAAGTGGGCAAAGTACTGTGCGACAGCCCGGTGGTGCGCAAACTGAGCTTTACCGGTTCGACCGAAGTCGGCCGTATTTTGATGGCGCAGTGTGCGCCAACCATTAAGAAGCTGTCACTGGAGCTGGGGGGTAATGCGCCGGTGATTGTCTTTGACGACGCGAATTTGGATGCCGCGGTAGCGGGCATTATGGCCTCTAAATTCCGCAATAGCGGCCAAACCTGTGTCTGCGCTAACCGCATCTACGTGCAGGACGGTATCTATGACCGTTTGGTGGACAAGCTGGTGGCGGCGGTTGAGCAACTTAACGTCGGTGACGGCAGCCAGGAAGGCACCACACAGGGGCCGTTGATCGACCAGGATGCGGTTGAAAAAGTGCAGAACCACATCGACGACGCGTTGATCAAAGGCGCACAGATCGCAACGGGGGGGCAGCCGCACGCGCTGGGCCGTACCTTCTTCCAACCGACGGTGGTGACAGGCGTGACGCAAAAAATGCGTTTCGCCAAAGAAGAAACCTTTGGGCCGGTAGCGCCGCTGTTCCGTTTCCATGATGAGGCGGAAGCCATCGCGATGGCCAACGATACTGAATTCGGCCTGGCGGCCTATGTATTCACGCAGAATGCGTCGCGCCAATGGCGGGTGCCGGAAGCCTTGGAATACGGCATGGTCGGGATCAATACCGGGTTGATTTCCAATGAAGTTGCGCCGTTCGGCGGCGTGAAGCAGTCAGGGCTCGGACGCGAAGGATCGCGTTACGGGATTGAAGAATATCTGGAGCTGAAATACCTGTGTATCGATGTGAGCTGTTAACCACCGGGAAACTAACCTACCCCGGTGGCCAGCGCTACCGGGAGACAAAGGATGCCGCATGTCTTCTGATAATACCGTTATTTCTCCGGCGCTTGCCGCCGGGGTGCGAACGTCTGCACCCACCAAATCACTGAGCTTCCTCGAAGGGGTAGCGATGATTGTCGGCACCAATATTGGGGCCGGCGTACTGTCTATCGCTTATGCCTCAAGCAAGGCCGGTTTTTTACCCCTGTTGTTCTGGTTAGTGTTAGTGGGGAGTTTGACCACGATCACCATGCTGTACGTCGCCGAATCGACCCTGCGTACCCGCGCTCATCTGCAGCTGAGCGGGTTGGCGAAACGTTATGTCGGCGGTATCGGTGCCTGGCTGATGTTTGCTTCTGTCTGTGTCAACAGCGTTGGGGCCTTGACCGCCTATATGACCGGCAGCGGCAAGCTATTGCAATCCCTGTTTGGCATTTCCCCGGCGATAGGCAGCCTGCTGTTTTTCGTGCCGGCGGCAGGGGTGCTGTACCTGGGGCTTAAAGCGATTGGCCGCGGTGAAAAGTTTATCAGTATCGGCATGGTGGTGATGTTGACCGCATTGGTGACGGCCACGCTGGTCAAGGACACCACCCAGATGCGCAACCTGCTGGATGGTGATTGGCGCTTTATGGTGCCGGTATTTAACGTGGTGGTGTTTTGCTTCTCTGCGCAATACATCGTGCCAGAAATGGCGCGCGGCTTCTCTGACAAACCAGAGCAACTGCCAAAAGCGATTATGGTCGGCATGGCGGTGACCTTCGTGCTGTTGGCAGCGGTACCGATGTCGGTGATCGCCCTCAGTGGGCTGAATGGTATCTCTGACGTGGCAACCATTTCATGGGGACAGGCGTTGGGGCAGTGGGCCTTCTTCTCAGCCAACATTTTTGCACTGTGCGCGATGCTGACGTCTTACTGGGGACTGGGCGGGAGCTTCCTGACCAATATTTTTGACCAGTTCAGGTTGGGCAACGACGAGCAGCCGCTGCGCCGCTTCGGTGTGTTGATGTTGGTCGTATTGCCGCCGTTTGTGTTGGCTTATAGCGGGCTGGTGTCGTTCGTCAATGCGCTGTATTTCGCTGGGGTATTCAGCGGGGTGATCTTGTCGATTATGCCGATGTTGATCCTGCGTGGTGCGCGTAAGCACGGCGATCAGACGCCGCGTTGGCAGTGTAGCTGGATCACTCATCCGATTTTGCAGATCAGCATTGTGTTGCTGTATCTGTCCAGCGCGGGATATGCCATTGCCTCGTTATTAGGTTATCTGCCCTCTGGATGGTGACTTGCCTTCCCTCAAGAAGTGATGTTGTTTCTCGGTCATTGAGAACGGCGGCGTCGTGGCCGCCGATTTTTTACTCCCCGCTTATTTTCCCCGGCAGCGCCAACCAGGCCTGCACCGAAGGGCGTTGCCACTGTTTGTGTGCATAGTGGCGAATACTTTCGGGTACGGTATCGCCGTGTATCACCAACCGATTCAGCATCAAGGCCAGATCGGTATCGGCAATGCACCATTCCCTGAACAGGTTATCCTGGCCGTGGCTCAGCAACTTTTCGACCGCGGCGATCAGTTTGTTGGCGGCAGCCTGCGCCGTGGCGGACAACGGCGGAAACTTACTGTTAATGAATACCGCCTCGGTGGGGCGCTCGGCGCGGAGGGCCTGTAAATCGCTGCGTAACCATGCCTGAACCTCGCGGGCTTTGGCCCGTTGTTTGACATCGCGTGGGTACACTGGGTGGGCCGGATGGATCTCATCGAGGTATTCATCAATGGCTGAGGATTCCGAAAGCTGAAACTCGCCGACCACTAGCGTAGGCACACGGCGCGTCAAGGACAGCGCCGCGTAGGCTGCTTCTTTGTTTTTCCCCTGTGCCAGGTCGACCGGCTTTACGGTGAAGGGGATGCCTTTTTCCGTCAACGTAATAAACGCCGACATGGCATAAGGACTGAAAAATTCAGCATCGGTATAGAGTTCGGCAATCGGCTGAGACATTGGGTTTTCCTCAAGGCAAAGGGATGCGAACTTTGATAATTGACGAGGAGTGGCTAAAGATCAATCTGTTAGCTTAAAGTTATTTCTGGTGAGTTTGGTGCGGTAAGCAGCAGAGGCCTGCGTTGTGATATATTTGTTGCCATTAAGTTGAATTTGGCAGTGCGAAGTAACATGAAGATGTCGTTGAAAGCAAGATTGAAAGTGGGCTGTGCACGTTTGTGGCCACATCCTCTGGCGGTAGGCAAAAAAGAGATTGTACTTTCCAGCCTCGGCGCCGGGCTGGGGTTGATGATTGCGGGGTGGATCAGTCATTTTGTGCTGGGCGAGGTGAACCTGTGGTTTATCGCACCTATGGGCGCATCTGCTGTGCTGCTTTTTGGTGTACCGAATAGCCCGTTAGCGCAACCCTGGTCAATCGTGGGTGGCAATATGTCGGCTGCTGCGGTGGGGGTGAGTACCGGTCTGTTGATTCCCGATCCTGGTTTGGCCTGTGGGGTAGCGGCCGCGCTGGCGATTGGATTGATGTTCAAGCTGCGTTGTTTGCATCCGCCCGGCGGCGCGGTGGCACTGACGGCCATCCTCGGTGGGCCGGGCATTCACCAACTCGGCTATAGCTTCGTGCTGTACCCAGTGCTGCTTAACTCAGTGTTATTGGCGCTGTTGGCGATTATCTTTAATAACCTGGCAGGACGACGTTACCCGCACCCTTTGGCACCGACAGAGACAAAACCGGCCAATCTGCCGATTGATGCGGTGTCTATTACCCGCGCCGATCTGCACGAGGCGCTGATGCAGGGCGAACTCTTTGATATCGATGAGGACGATTTGCAGGACATTCTGCTGCGTGCCGAACAGTTGGCGCACCAGAGGCAGGCTGGAACAGCCTGATTACGCGAGCGTTTTTCGGTAAAACACGACGCGTTCTGTTTCGCTAAAACCCAGTGCCGCATGCAGGCGCTGGGAGTCGAGATTGGCTATGTCAGTATCGGACGCCAGTTCGCTGCACCCTTGCTGTTTGGTCCATTGCTGAACCTGTGCAATCAATCGCGATGCGCAGCCCTGGCGACGAGCTGATTCCGCAGTATAAATCCCTTCCAGAAAGGCCACCGGCGATGATTCGCAGCCGTTGACGTAATCATGGCGCAGCGCGACTTCAGCAAGGGCGACAAAAGCATCATCCTTGGTTTGGATCATAAACGCGGTGTGATGTGGCGAAGCCAATATCTCATTCATTTCTGCCCGGTGTTCTTCCTGTGGGCAAGTTGGCCACAATGCACTTCGCAGTGTCAGCCAGGCATTAAAATTGGCGTTGTTACAAATGACGATCATGGGATTTCCTGTTTTATGGGACAGCAGACCGGTACAAAGGGGGATGCAGGGTACCATACAGAATCACCGCGGCTCGATCTGTATGATGATTATAGTAACTCGGTGAATCTGTCTTGTTTTTGTGACTTGAGTCACCCTATATCCCTGAGTGACAAACGGGGGAAGGCAATGAAAAATACAGAGAGTTTGCGCGCCGACAGTAAATCGCAGCGGTGGAGCCTATGGTGCAATTGGTGCCAGTATTGGCGGCGTCGAAGTTTTAGTTCTGCTGGCAGAAAGTCTTTGGATGCCATGCGTTGCTGGCAATTGCGTGATATCGGATTGCGATCTTGCGATGTCCGTCGGGAAGGTCGGGATTCGCTTTGGCAGCGCTGAGCCTGCGGAAACAAAAAACCACCTGCTAAGAGGTGGTTTTTGACGCTGTTATATCAGCTAAAATTTGGTGGCCCCTACTGGACTTGAACCAGTGACCAAGCGATTATGAGTCGCGTGCTCTAACCAACTGAGCTAAGGGGCCAAGCGGCGAGATTATACGGTAATCTTTCGGCGCAGGTCTACTGTTACCCATCTGTATGTTGCTTTTATAAGCAGTTCTAGCCTGTTGTAATTACTGACGGATTTTGCGATAACCGCTGTAAATCCTTTTAATGGACGCGCAAACCCTATGGAACTCTTGGCCCCAAACCTACGGGTGGTGTTTTGCGGCATCAACCCCGGCCTTTCTTCCGCCCATCAAGGCTACCCTTTTGCTAACGGCAGCAACCGCTTCTGGAAGGTGGTGCATCAGGCCGGTTTCACCGAACGTCAGCTTGCCCCGGAGCAGTGGCAGCAGCTGCAGGATACGGGCTGTGGCATCACGGCGCTGGTGGCACGACCGACGGTAGCCGCCAGTGAAGTGACGCGTGACGAGTTACTCAGCGGTGGCGAAGCGTTAAAAGAAAAGATTCTGCGTTACCAGCCGCGTTCGTTGGCGATCTTGGGCAAACAGGCGTTCAGTAGCGCTTTTGGCGTGCGTAACGCGCCCTGGGGGCGTCAAGAGATGACGATTGGCAAAACGGAGGTCTGGGTATTGCCTAACCCAAGCGGATTGAACCGTGCCACGCTGGAGCAACTTACGGCGAGCTATCACGAACTGTTTCTGGCGTTGAAATGAGTCCTGCGGATTTTAGGCAATAAAAAACCCCGGCATGCCGGGGTTTTTTTGCAAGCAGCGAAACCTTAGTCGTCCAGGAAGCTACGCAACACTTCGGAACGGCTAGGGTGGCGCAGTTTACGCAGAGCTTTGGCTTCGATCTGACGAATACGCTCACGGGTAACGTCGAACTGTTTGCCCACTTCTTCCAGCGTGTGGTCCGTGTTCATGTCGATACCGAAACGCATACGCAGCACTTTCGCTTCACGTGCAGTCAGGCCAGCCAATACGTCGTGCGTTGCAGAACGCAGGCTTTCTGATGTCGCAGAATCCAGTGGCAGCTCGAGGGTGGTATCCTCGATGAAATCGCCCAGATGTGAATCTTCATCATCACCGATCGGTGTTTCCATGGAGATCGGCTCTTTAGCGATCTTCAGCACTTTACGGATTTTGTCTTCCGGCATCAGCATGCGTTCAGCCAGCTCTTCCGGCGTTGGCTCACGGCCCATCTCTTGCAGCATCTGGCGCGAAATACGGTTGAGCTTGTTGATGGTCTCAATCATGTGCACCGGGATACGGATGGTACGCGCCTGGTCGGCGATAGAGCGAGTGATAGCCTGACGGATCCACCAGGTGGCGTAAGTTGAGAACTTATAACCACGACGGTATTCGAACTTGTCTACGGCTTTCATCAGACCGATGTTACCTTCCTGGATCAGATCCAGGAACTGCAGGCCACGGTTGGTGTATTTCTTGGCGATAGAAATAACCAGACGCAAGTTGGCTTCAACCATTTCTTTTTTCGCACGGCGGGCTTTCGCTTCACCGATAGACATGCGACGGTTGATGTCCTTCACTTGCTCGATGGTCAGGCCGGTTTCTTCTTCGATCTGACGCAGTTTTTGCAGGCTGCGCTGTACGTCTTCCGCTACGTCTTTCAGCTTTTCTGACCATGGCTTAGCCATTGCCAGTGCCGCTTCGAACCACGTGGTGCTGGTTTCGTTACCGGCGAACAGAGTGACAAAGTTTTTCTTCGGCATTTTGCACTGTTCAACACACAGTTTCATGATGATACGTTCTTGAGTACGAACGCGATCCATCATGGTGCGCATGCTGTTGACCAGGAAGTCGAACTGTTTTGGCACCAGGCGGAACTGCTTGAACACTTCAGACAGCTTCAGGATTTCTTCTGCTGCGCTGGCGTGGCTGCGGCCGTTCTTTTTGATGACGATACGGGTCGCTTCGTACTGATCGCGCAGGTCGGCGAATTTCTGACGCGCCAGCTCAGGATCGATGCTGTTGTCGTCTTCTTCTTCCTCTTCGTCTTCCTCTTCGTCGTCGTCGTTCTGCTCTTCGGTCGACAGCTCAGAACCCACGTGGGTAGCGGTAGGGGCGATGTCCTCTTCCGCATTAGGATCAACGAAGCCGGTGATCAGATCGGACAGGCGAGCTTCGCCTGCTTCGACGCGATCGTACTGTTCCAGCAAATAGGTGATGGCTTCAGGGTATTCGGCAACGGAGCACTGAACCTGGTTGATACCGTCTTCAATACGCTTGGCGATGTCGATTTCGCCTTCACGCGTCAGCAGTTCAACGGTACCCATTTCGCGCATGTACATGCGCACCGGGTCGGTGGTACGGCCAATCTCAGACTCAACGCTCGACAGCACTTGAGCGGCAGCTTCTTCCGCATCTTCGTCTGTGCTGTTTGAGTTTTCAGCGAGTAATAGGTCATCGGCGTCTGGCGCTTCTTCCAGAACCTGAATGCCCATGTCGTTAATCATCTGGATGATGTCTTCGATCTGGTCGGAGTCGACGATATCTTCCGGCAGATGGTCATTGACCTCAGCATAGGTCAGATAGCCTTGCTCCTTACCACGGGTGACAAGTAGCTTTAGCTGTGACTGCGGGTTTTGCTCCATAAGACGGTATCCACACTTCAGAGTATTTGGGTTGGTGTCGGTCGGCGAAACCGCCAACAATAGCATTTGGGGCGTTTTTGTTGTTGCCGCGGCCCACTGTGGCGGCATATTGCAGGGCTCTGCCCTCGCATTTATCGGCACTTAAGCCGTTGTATTCTTTATTCTTCACGTTTTGGCGGCGTTATTGGCAGCCTAAACATGAATCATTTTGGTCAAAAATTAGTTTTTCTTTGCTAACACTTGGTTAAGAGAACGGACTTCTTCACGTTCTTCTGGGCTGAGGCCGTGCGTTCTGGCCTGCGCGATCAATGTTTCCAGCCGTTGCTCCAGTACCGAGTCATAGAGGCTAGCTAAGGTATCCAAAAAGGTCTGTTCGACCCTGTCCTCAACGATCATATGGTTCCATGTCGCCAAGGTTTCAAGCTGTTGGCTCAATTTGTTGTCGCGATACTGCTCCAACAACTGACCGGTTGTCAGGCCTGGCTGGGCCAAACAGGTTTGCACCAACTCGACAAACAGCGGTAACCCCGCCTGTTTAGTCTGCTCTAACCCCTCGAGTGAAGGGATAAGTGTAGCCAGTTGCGGATTTTGTACCAGTAGCCCTATTAGTATACGCATGGTTGTGCGTTTTAGCTGGGGCGCCTGATAAGTATTCGCATTTTCAGCCTGCTTGGGCATCAGCTTGTCGAGCTGGCTGTCATCCAGCAGACCCAGCTTGCTGCCGAGCTGTTGGCGCAGGTACAAGCGCAACGTTTCGCCCGGCACTTGAGTGATCAGGGGTAGTGCCAGCGTACTCAGCTTGGCGCGACCGTCCGGGCTGCTCAAATCAACCTGTGGCATCAAGGTTTCGAACAGGAAAGTGGAAAGCGGCTGCGCCAGCTCCATTCGTTGTTCGAAGGCCTCTTTACCTTCTTTGCGTACCAAGGTGTCCGGGTCTTCGCCATCAGGCAAAAACATAAACCGCAGTTGACGCCCATCGTTGAGATAGGGCAGCGCAGTTTCCAGCGCACGCCAGGCCGCTTCACGGCCGGCTCTGTCACCGTCATAGCAACAGACAACGTTATCGGTGGCGCGGAACAGCAGCTGAATATGTTCAGCTGTCGTTGAAGTCCCAAGCGAGGCGACGGCATAATCGATACCGTATTGCGCCAGCGCCACCACGTCCATATAACCTTCCACTACCAGCAGCCGTTGCGGGGTAGGGTGGCTCTGTTGTGCTTCATAAAGGCCGTACAATTGACGACCCTTGTGGAATACTTCAGTTTCCGGCGAGTTCAGGTATTTCGGCATACCGTCACCCAATACGCGACCGCCAAAGGCGATCACTCGCCCGCGTTTGTCGCGGATAGGGAACATCACGCGTTCACGGAAACGATCGTACGAACGTCCTTGATCGTTAGTCACCAACATGCCGGCATCGTTCAATGCGCTACGGCTGTCGGCATCGCGACCAAAACGCTTTAAGGCGTTATCCCAACCGGCAGGTGCAAAGCCGATAGCGAAATGGCGGATAACGTCGTCACTCAGCCCGCGCTGTTGCAGATAATCACGCGCCGGCGCACCGGAAGGTTGATGCAGTGACTGTTGATAGAACGCGCTGAGCTGTTCCATCAGTTGATACAGGCTCTGGCGCTGATGACGTTCGATTTGGGTTGGCCCGGAACCTGCCTCGTAAGGCACTTCCAGTCCGTGCATGGTCGCCAGTTCCTCGATGGTTTCAACAAACTCAAGTCTGTCGTAATTCATCAGAAAGTCGACGGCATTACCGTGCGCACCACAACCAAAACAGTGGTAAAACTGCTTTTCGCCATTAACAGTAAATGAAGGCGTTTTTTCGTGGTGGAACGGACAGCACGCGTGATAGTTCTTGCCCTGCTTTTTGAGCTTTACACGTGCGTCGATCAGATCGACGATGTCGGTGCGAGCCAGCAAGTCATTGATAAATACGCGCGGAATTCGTCCAGCCATAAGCCCTTACTTTACTAGCCTATAAACGAGAACAAGCCGCGCATTCCTTTCGGAAAGCACGGCCTTCGTATGCAACTACTCAGTCTGCGCGATTTTTAAAATCAGAAATTCACGCGGCGGGGTTACCCCCGAAGAATTAATACAGACGAGTGCGGCGTGCGTTTTCGCGAGCCAGTTTCTTCGCGTGACGTTTCACAGCAGAAGCTTTAGCGCGCTTACGTTCGGTAGTCGGTTTTTCATAGAACTCACGACGACGAACTTCAGCTAAAACGCCTGCTTTCTCGCAAGAGCGTTTGAAACGACGCAGAGCAACGTCAAATGGCTCGTTTTCACGTACTTTAATTACAGGCATGTGCCTCTCACCTCAATAAAATTCGGTTTGCTGCTGGCCAAGCGCCAGCAATTTCAAAATGGTGCGGAATTTTACTTCAACGGATGCTGCTTTGTAAAGCACCACAGCAAATTGAAACCTGCGGCCACCCTGGTAAAACATGCGCAATTTTGCATCGGGCGCTGATTATAGACTAATCAGAAAAAAATGCTCGTTTTTAATCAAACCGGCATTTATGGCTGGAATCATCAACATAGCCTATAACCTCGGACAAGATGCGCTGTGCTGGCGGTAAACAGGTCTGATTGTGCTAAACTGACGGCCGCACGTGAATGATGGGAAATGTAATGCGAGTACTGGGTATAGAAACATCCTGCGATGAAACCGGAATTGCAGTGTATGACGATCAGACCGGTTTATTAGCCAATCAATTATACAGCCAAGTGAAGCTGCATGCCGATTATGGCGGTGTGGTACCGGAACTGGCCTCCCGCGATCACGTGCGTAAAACCGTACCTTTGATTCAGGCGGCGTTGAAGGAAGCGAACTTGACTGCAGCCGATATCGACGGCGTTGCCTATACGGCCGGGCCAGGCCTGGTCGGTGCGCTGCTGGTCGGCGCTACCATTGGTCGCGCATTGGCGTTTGCCTGGAATGTGCCGGCGGTGCCGGTGCATCACATGGAAGGTCACCTGTTGGCCCCGATGCTGGAAGATAATCCTCCGGCTTTCCCGTTTGTTGCACTGCT
Organism: Serratia sp. CoH_134_PS_4; assembly: GCF_058190535.1. Classification (NCBI taxonomy): domain Bacteria; kingdom Pseudomonadati; phylum Pseudomonadota; class Gammaproteobacteria; order Enterobacterales; family Yersiniaceae; genus Serratia; species Serratia sp. CoH_134_PS_4. The sequence continues at coordinate 143,477 of NZ_JBXWKI010000005.1, read as the reverse complement.
GGTTTCCGGTGGTCACACCCAACTTATCAGCGTGACCGGCATTGGTCAGTACGAACTGCTGGGTGAGTCAGTGGACGATGCGGCCGGTGAAGCCTTCGATAAAACCGCCAAGCTGCTTGGGCTGGACTATCCTGGCGGCCCGATGCTGTCAAAAATGGCGCAACAGGGCACTGCGGGTCGTTTCACCTTCCCGCGCCCGATGACCGATCGTCCCGGTCTGGATTTCAGCTTCTCCGGTCTGAAGACCTTTGCGGCCAATACTATCCGCTCCAGCGGCAATGACGATCAGACGCGGGCGGATATCGCGCGGGCGTTTGAGGATGCCGTTGTCGATACGTTGGCGATCAAATGCAAACGCGCGCTGGAGCACACCGGTTTTAAACGTTTGGTCATGGCCGGCGGCGTCAGCGCCAACCGTACGCTACGGGTCAAAATGGCGGAAATGATGCAAAAACGTGGCGGTGAAGTGTTCTATGCCCGTCCGGAGTTCTGCACGGATAACGGCGCGATGATCGCTTATGCAGGCCTGGTGCGGTTGAAAAGTGGAGCCAACCCGGAGCTGGGTGTTTCGGTACGGCCGCGTTGGCCGCTGGCGGAACTGCCTGCAGTATAAATATGAGAAAGGCCGGAGAGTTCCGGCCTTTTTGATCACTCTTCTTTTTTCTCTTCCTGTTCTACCGCATCGGTTTTCTTTTTGCGGAAGATACCCCAAATTTTCCCTTCCTGGCCGCGCCACAAGCGCTGGATATTGTCATGGTGTCGCATCAGGATCAGGCACGACAACATGGCCACGGGGAAGGTAAATTGCGGTTTGAACCACCAGACGTAGAAAGGAGCAATCAGCGCGCTGATGATGGCACCGAGTGAAGAGTAGCCGCTGAGCAACACGGTCAGCAGCCAGGTGCCGGTCATCAGGCCGGTAAGATCCCAGCCGATCGGCGCGATGGCACCAAATGCCGTTGCTACGCCTTTGCCGCCGCGGAAGTGGAAGAATACGGGATAGATATGCCCCAAACAGGCAGCGATCGCCGTTAGCCCCAGGTACAACGGTGGGACATTGAGCTTGTATGCCAGCCAGACCGGCAGCATCCCTTTTAAAATATCGAACACCAGCACTGCCGCCGCGGCGACACGACCGCCGATGCGCAGGACGTTGGTAGCCCCTGGATTCCCTGAGCCATTTGCACGCGGATCGGGCAGCCTGGCGATCCGGCAAACCAGGATCGCACTGGAAACTGAGCCACACAGATACGCGAAGATAATCATGCCAAGCGCGGTAGCACTCATAACGCGGTTCCGTTTAATAAGGGTCGTTTTACTCGCAACATATATGGATAATACGCATATTCCGCTGGAAGTGGTATCCGGCAAGGCCAAAAACAGAGAATGACGTGATGGATATCGTATTTATAGAAGAGCTTACCGTAATTACTACCATTGGCGTTTATGACTGGGAACAAAACATTCGCCAGAAGTTGGTGTTCGATATCGAAATGGGCTGGGACAACCGTCGAGCTGCTGCCAGTGACGATGTGAATGACTGCCTGAGCTATGCCGATATTAGTGAAGCCATCATCCAACACGTGGAGCCCAATCGCTTTGCGCTGGTAGAGCGGGTTGCAGAGGAAATATCTGAAATATTACTCCAGCGCTTCAATTCCCCGTGGGTCCGTATTAAGGTCAGCAAACCGGGCGCAGTTGCACATGCCAACCGGGTTGGGGTGATCATTGAGCGCGGTACTCGCCCGGCGTGACGTTCTGTCATAAAGATGCAACTTAAGACCGTTAATTTGGTCCGAACCTGAGAATAGTTTTAGCGGCAATGTATTGAACACTGCCGCTTTTTTATGTTTATAGCCGTAAATTTATAGGGTGATCGAAGCACATGGCGGACATGCATTCACTGTTTATTGCGTTTGTTCTTGGGGTTGTCGAAGGATTAACTGAATTTTTACCCGTATCTTCTACCGGACACATGATCATTGTGGGCGAGTGGCTGGGTTTTACCGGAGATAAGGCTAAAACCTTTGAGGTAATCATCCAGTTGGGGTCAATTCTGGCAGTGGTGGTGATGTTCTGGCGCCGTCTGTTTGGGTTGATCGGCATTCATTTTGGTGGCAAACCGGTTGAGCACGAAGGCAAAACGACGGGCCATTTGAAACTGGGCCATATTTTGCTGGCGATGATCCCTGCGGTGGTGCTGGGGCTGTTGCTCCATGATTTCATCAAATCGCTGTTCGCGCCGAAAAACGTGATGTATGCGCTGGTCGTCGGTGGTTTCCTGCTCCTGGCTGCAGAATGGCTGAAACCGAAGAAACCGAGTGCGGAAGGGCTGGATGACATCACTTATCGACAGGCATTTATGATTGGTTGCTTCCAATGCCTGGCACTGTGGCCGGGGTTCTCTCGCTCAGGTTCCACCATTGCCGGTGGTATGTTGGTCGGGGTTAACCGTTACGCGGCTGCGGAGTTCTCTTTCATTCTGGCAGTGCCGATGATGATTGGTGCCAGCGCGTTGGATTTGTACAAGAGCTTGCACTTCCTGACCATGGGCGATTTACCGATGTTCGCGGTCGGTTTTGCCACCGCTTTCGTTGTGGCGCTGATTGCGATCAAGACGTTCCTGTCGTTGATCAAACGTATTTCGTTTGTGCCGTTCGCTATCTATCGCTTTATCGTTGCCGGAGTGGTTTACATGGTCTTCATGTAAGCGATTCGCCAATAAAAAACCCCGCATTGCGGGGTTTTTTTATGCCTGATCCTGTGGAGTATCCAGCGTTTGCTTCCAGTCTGCCAGTGCCTGCTGGCGTCGACGCTTGAGTTCGTCGCGGATGGCTAATCCTTGCAGTCCGCTAGCCACCACCTCTTTTACCGAGACGGCATTTGCCACCTGGAAAGCCCGGCGCAGATAGTCGCCCTGCGGATAAGGGTTATTTTCAAATCCGGTTCGGCCACGGGCATCTGCTTCACTGGTGAGGATCATCTGTTCCAGGCGCTGTGGTTTGCGCCAGACGTCGATCGCGTCAAACAGCTTCAACAACGTTTCTGGACGCAGCTTGTTTACGGTATGAATCAGATCGTGATATTCGGCGACCAATTTAGCCAGATCGCGCACTGGATTAGGAACCCGCAGCCGCTGGCACAGAGTGTCGACCAGCAAAACACCGGCTGGCCCGTGGCCATGGTGATGTGGCCAGAGTTCTTTTGGCGTTTGCCCCTTGCCGAGGTCATGGCACAGCGCCGAAAAACGAACGTCAACTTCAGTGCTAAGCTGGGCAGCGATAGCCAGCGTCATCAGCGTGTGAATGCCGGTGTCGATCTCCGGGTGCCATTTTTCGGGGGCCGGCACACCGAACAAAGCGTCGATCTCTGGGAACAGCACGCTCAGTGCCTCACAGTCTCGCAGCACCTGAAAGTACACCTGCGGACTTTGGCTTTGCAGCGCCTTCTCCGTTTCTTTCCATACCCGTTCGGCCGTCAACGCGACCAATTCGCCGCTGCGTGCCATTTGACGCATTAACGCAAGGGTGTCTGGGGCAATGGTAAAGCCCAGGTGAGCAAAACGGGCGGCAAAGCGCGCCACGCGCAGCACTCGCAAGGGATCCTCACCAAAAGCATCAGACACATGACGCAGTACGCGTGCTTGTAGGTCGACTACGCCGTGGAAAGGATCGATCAGTTCACCGTCGGCGCTTCGAGCGATGGCGTTAATGGTCAAATCGCGGCGTTGCAGATCTTCTTCCAGCGTGACGTCAGGTGCGGCGTAGCACGTAAACCCGGTGTAGCCCTGGCCGGACTTTCGTTCGGTACGGGCCAGCGCATATTCTTCATGAGTTTCCGGGTTGAGAAAAACCGGAAAGTCTTTACCGACCTGCTGATACCCCAGTGCTATCAGCTCTGAGGGCGCGGCACCCACCACCACCCAGTCGCGATCAAACACCGGTAACTCAAGCAAGCTGTCGCGGACAGCGCCGCCGACCAGGTAAATCTTCACGGTTAACTCCTGAATTTTTCTTAAGGCTCTGTCTATCAGATTACATGAATTGGTGGCGGGATGTTGGCGCCAATAAAAAGGGCGCCCCGCAGGCGCCCGATTTCAAACTGAAGGAGACTGAAAATCAGTTCATCCAGCGGTTGTTGCTTTTACGACGTGGGATCAGGTGTGGCAACAACAAGCCAAGCAGCAAGCCTACGCCAGCGACACCGCCGCCGTACATGAACCACTGCAGGATAATGGTGCGCTGTTTGTCGTCAAGCTGCAGGTTAACCGCGTTAACCTTTTTCTGTGCGACGACCAGCTGGTTTTTCAGATCCTGGTTTTCCTGTTGCAGGCCGCTGATGGTGCTGTCGCTGCCCGCCACTTTTTGCTGCATTTCCGCAGTGCGTTGGTTCCAGCTGTTGTCGATGTTAGCCAACTTGTCGGTCAGGGTTTTTACCTGTTGCTCCAGCGCTGGGACTTGGGTACGCAGGCTTGGCGTTTGGCTAAGTTGATCCAGTGGGATCCAGGTCGTGCGGCCTTTGGCATCGCGGATCTGGCCATAATTAGTGCTGTCATTTACGCTCAACAGGGTCACTTCTTCACCGGCGTTCAAGGTACCGACAATACGGTACTGATTACCCGGGCCGCTGTGGACGTAAGTATTCAGTTCATCGGAGATATAGCGCTTATCTTCGGCATGTGCGCCCCAAGTGATGCTGAAGCTCAGCACGGCAAGGCAAATTAGGCGTAATTTCTGCATTAGTTCATCGTTTCTGTGTGAATTTATGGGAACGATAGTAGAGCGTTCAGTCTGACGACGCAACGCAAAAACCGGAATGAGAACTATCTTACTGTGGCAGATTCTGTGAGTTGCGCGGTGTTTTATAACGTAACAGGTTTTTTCTGCAGTTAGCAGGGTTAAGGCGCCGGGAATCGCGGTAAGATAAGGGTAACTGTGCGTCGCCGGGCAGAACGTGGCAGGTAAGGCTTGCCGCCGTGAAGGCTGACGCGAATGCGTAACTTATTGGTGTGAAAGACTTATGACCGTTGAAATAGAACTGAAATTTATTGCTACCCCGGATGCCGTTGCCGCGTTGCCACAGCAACTGGCGGTTTGGCCGAACCAACATTCCACACCGCAAAAACTGACCAATATTTATTTCGAAACCGCGGATAATTTTCTGCGTGGTCATGACATGGGGCTGCGTATCCGCGGGTTTGATGACAGCTATGAAATGACCATCAAAACCGCCGGTAAAGTCGTCGCAGGCTTGCATCAGCGCCCGGAATACAATGTCGCGATTGCCACGCCAGAACTGGCACTGGCACAGTTTCCGGCAGATATCTGGCCACAGGGCTGTGATATCAACGCTCTGCAACAGGCGCTCCAACCGCTGTTCCGTACCGATTTTGTGCGTGAAAAGTGGGTGGTCACTTACGGTAAGAGCGAGATAGAAGTGGGGCTTGACCAGGGTGAAGTGAAGGCAGGTGAGCTGAGCGAAGCGCTGTGTGAGATCGAACTGGAGCTTAAAACCGGGAATACCGCAGATTTGCTGGCGCTGGCCAACGCATTGGCAGAACACGGCGGCCTGCGCCAGGGTAGCCTGAGTAAAGCGGCGCGCGGTTATCATTTGGCACAAGGCAATGCCCCGCGCGAGCGACGCCCTTTGGCGGTATTGAAGCCTGCCGCCAAGTCCAGCGTTGAACAAGGGATGATCGCCAGTTTTGAATGGGGTTTGAGCCATTGGCAGTACCACGAAGAACTGTGGTTGCGCGGCGATGCTCAGGCACGCCGTTCCGTTATGGAGGCGATTGCGCTGATCCGTCAGGCTCTGGTGATCTTCGGCGGCCTGGTTCCGCGCAAGGCCAGCGCCGATCTGCGCGCCCGATTGACGGCGCTGGAGCCGCTGCTGATCGATAAAACCACTCAGCCACAGGTGCTGTGCTACAGCGCAGAGTATCTACAATGTAAGTTGGCGCTCACATCTTGGTTGGTGACTGGCGCATGGCGCCCGTTCATTGACGCCAAGGCGCAGGCCAAACTTGACGGTTCTTTCAAACGTTTCAGTGACATTATGCTGGGGCGTAGCGCTGCGGAGCTGAAAGACGCTTTTACCCGTACGCTGAACGATGATGAATACGAAGAACAGTTGCCGCGTCTGACGCGTCAGATCTCGGCATTTATCCTGCTGTCAGGTGCTTACCCTGACGACGAAACCGGCCCCTATATCGACGGCTGGCGTGAGCTGCAGCTGGCGATAGCCGAGCGGCGCCAGGGCTGGTACGAAGGTAGCCGCAAGCAAGCCTTATTGCATGCGCCATTCTGGTTAAATGGCGCGCTCCGCTAATTAAGCTGGCCTGCGAGGCGCGGGCCGCAAAACGGATCATTCATTATGTTGCCACTCTCAGCAGCGTTACAGGCTCAGGCACAGAACATCGTGCAGCGTTTTCAGGAAACTCAGGGCGCGGGCAGCGCGCTCAGCGATCAGGAACAGCGGGTTTTAGCGTCGAGTGACTTTGTCTGTGACATGTTACTCAATCAGCCGGAATGGCTGGAGACGCTGCGCAAACAACCGCCGGTGGCGGGCGAGTGGCAGCATTACGCCGCCTGGCTGCAGGATGATTTGGAAGAGGTTCGCGACGAAGCGCAATTGATGCGCGTACTGCGCCTGTTCCGCCGCGAGACGCTGGTGAGGATCGCTTGGGCGCAGGCACAAGAGCTATGCAGCACGCAAGAGACGCTGTTGCAGCTGAGTGGGTTGGCAGAGACGCTGATTGTCAGCACTCGCGATTGGTTGTACCAAACTTGCTGCCGTGAATGGGGAACACCGTGCAACGCGCAGGGCGTGCCACAGCCGTTGCTGATCCTCGGTATGGGGAAGTTGGGCGGCGGTGAGCTGAATTTTTCCTCCGATATCGATCTGATCTTTGCTTACCCGGAAAACGGCCAAACTCAGGGCGGACGGCGTGAACTGGATAACGCCCAGTTCTTCACCCGTCTGGGGCAGCGGCTGATCAAAGCGCTGGATCAACAAACTATCGACGGCTTTGTTTATCGCGTGGACATGCGGCTGCGGCCATTCGGCGACAGCGGCCCGTTGGTGATGAGCTTTGCCGCGCTGGAGGACTATTACCAGGAGCAAGGGCGCGACTGGGAACGTTATGCGATGGTGAAGGCGCGGCTGATGGGCGGTTCAGAAGACGCTTACAGCGAGGAGTTACGCAAAACCCTGCGGCCGTTTGTCTTCCGTCGCTATATCGACTTCAGCGTGATCCAGTCACTGCGCAATATGAAAGGCATGATTGCGCGTGAGGTGCGGCGGCGTGGGCTGAAAGACAATATCAAGCTGGGCGCCGGCGGCATTCGCGAAATTGAATTTATCACTCAGGTGTTCCAACTGATCCGTGGTGGGCGTGAGCCTGCATTGCAGGGGCGCTCGCTGCTGCCGACGTTACAGGCCGTGGGGGAATTGGGATTACTGGAACCCCAACAGGTACAGGCAATGAGCGCCAGTTACCTGTTCCTGCGTCGTTTGGAAAACTTGCTGCAGGCGATTGCCGATCAACAGACACAAACACTGCCGCAAGATGAACTCGATCAGGCGCGTTTGGCTTGGGGGATGGGGTTCGGCGACTGGTCTGCACTGCTGGCTACGCTCGACGGGCATATGCAAGCGGTAAGGGCCGTATTTAACGACTTGATTGGCGATGATAGCCCGGATGTTGGTGAAGATCCGGATTATCAGAACTACCACAGCTTGTGGCAGGATGCCTTGGAAGAAAACGAATTGGCGCCGTTGACGCCGCACTTGGACGAAGATGCGCGCAAGCAAATGTTGCGCACCATTGCTGAATTCCGTCATGACGTCGACAAACGCACCATTGGGCCACGTGGTCGGGACGTGCTTGACCAACTGATGCCGCGATTACTGGCGGAAGTGTGCCCGCGTCAAGATGCGCCGACGGCCTTGCTGCGTTTGACTCAGTTATTACTGAGTATCGTGACCCGCACCACCTACCTTGAACTGCTGGTGGAATACCATGCGGCACTTAGCCATTTGATTCGGTTGTGCGCGGCTTCGCCGATGGTTGCCAACCAACTGTCGCGCTATCCGTTGCTGTTGGATGAACTACTGGACCCGGCGACGCTGTATCAGCCGGTGGCCCCGGATGCCTATCGTAGCGAACTGCGCCAATATCTATTACGGGTACCCGAAGACGACGAAGAGCAGAGACTGGAGGCGTTACGCCAGTTCAAGCAGGCCCAACAATTGCGCATTGCCGCAGGAGATATCTCGGGCGCGTTGCCGGTAATGAAAGTGAGCGATCACCTCACTTATCTGGCTGAAGCCATCATCGACACGGTGGTGCAGCAGGCGTGGAATGACATGGTTGCACGTTATGGCCAGCCGACGCATTTGCAAGAGCGCGAAGGGCGCGGTTTTGCGGTAATTGGCTACGGTAAGCTGGGTGGGTGGGAGCTGGGTTACAGTTCTGATCTTGATTTGGTATTTATCCTGGATTGCCCACCGGAAGTGATGACCGACGGGGAGCGTAGCATCGATGGTCGCCAATTCTATCTGCGTCTGGCACAGCGTGTGATGCACCTGTTCAGTACCCGTACCTCGTCGGGCATATTGTATGAAGTTGATGCCCGCCTGCGGCCATCGGGTGCGGCGGGCATGTTGGTCAGTACCGTCGAGGCGTTTGCGGATTATCAGCAAAACGAAGCCTGGACCTGGGAACACCAGGCGCTGGTGCGGGCGCGCATTGTGCATGGCGATCCGGCGTTGCATCAGCAGTTTGACATTATCCGTCGTGAGATCCTGTGCAAACCGCGTGATGCGGAAACGCTACGGCGCGAGGTCCGCGAGATGCGGGAGAAAATGCGCAATCATCTTGGCAGCAAGCAACGCGATCTCTTTGATATCAAAGCGGATGAAGGCGGGATCACCGATATCGAATTTATTGCCCAGTATCTGGTCTTAGGCTATGCGGGGGCCGAACCGCGCCTGACGCGCTGGTCTGATAACGTGCGTATTTTCGAACTGATGGCCAATTACGACATCATGCCGGAAGAGGAAGCGCGTGCGCTGACTCAGGCGTATGTCACCATGCGCGATGAGATCCACCACCTGGCGTTGCAAGAGCATTCCAGCAAGGTCAGTAATGGGCAATTCGTTGCCGAACGTGAGCAAGTCCGCGCCAGTTGGGCGAAGTGGCTGGGCTGAGCAGGCCAGTTGCGCAATACGTTTTGCCGCTATTACAAACGTCTGTGGTAATATCTGCGCCACTAAAATTTTGTACTTTTTTGGAGTTATCGGATGAAAGTTACACTGCCTGATTTTCGCCGCGCCGGAGTATTGGTGGTGGGTGACGTCATGTTGGATCGCTATTGGTATGGGCCGACCAGCCGCATTTCACCGGAAGCGCCGGTGCCGGTGGTCAAGGTTGAAACCATTGAAGAGCGTCCTGGCGGTGCGGCTAACGTGGCGATGAACATTGCTTCGCTGGGTGCTAACTCACGCTTGGTAGGCCTGACGGGTATTGACGATGCGGCGCGTGCGCTGAGCGCCAAATTGAACGAAGTGAACGTGCGCTGTGATTTTGTCTCGGTGCCGACGCACCCGACCATCACCAAGCTGCGCGTGTTATCGCGTAATCAGCAATTAATTCGTCTCGATTTCGAAGAAGGTTTTTCTAACGTCGATCCGCAGCCACTGTTGGAACGTATTCAGCAGGCATTGCCGCAGATTGGCGCGTTGGTACTGTCAGATTACGCCAAAGGTGCGCTGAGCCAGGTGCAGAGCATGATCCAACTGGCTCGTGCTGCCAAAGTCCCTGTGCTGATCGATCCTAAAGGATCTGATTTCGAACGTTATCGCGGCGCGACGCTGCTGACGCCAAACCTGTCCGAATTCGAAGCGGTGGTAGGCCACTGTAAAGACGACGCTGAACTGGTTGAACGCGGTATGAAGCTGGTCGCGGATTTTGAGCTTTCTGCCCTGTTGGTGACCCGTTCCGAACACGGTATGACGCTGTTGCAGCCGGGTATTGCACCGCTGCATTTGCCAACGTTGGCGCAGGAAGTGTTCGACGTTACCGGTGCCGGCGATACGGTTATCGGCGTACTGGCGGCGGCACTGGCTGCCGGCAACACACTGGAAGAGTCCTGTTTCCTGGCCAATGCCGCTGCCGGTGTGGTAGTGGGCAAGCTGGGTACGTCTACCGTTTCACCGATCGAACTGGAAAACGCGGTACGCGGCCGGGCTGAAACCGGCTTTGGCGTGATGACCGAAGCCCAGTTGAAAACCGCTGTGGCGCAAGCTCGTCAGCGCGGAGAGAAAGTTGTGATGACCAACGGCATCTTCGACATTCTGCATGCCGGTCATGTCTCTTATCTGGCGAATGCCCGCAAACTGGGCGATCGCCTGATCGTAGCGGTAAACAGTGATGCTTCTACCAAACGATTGAAGGGCGAAACCCGCCCGGTTAACGCCTTGGAAAACCGCATGATTGTACTGGGTGCACTCGAAGCTGTGGACTGGGTGGTGCCTTTCGAAGAAGACACGCCACAACGCCTGATCGCCGATATCCTGCCAGATCTGCTGGTGAAGGGCGGTGACTACAAGCCTGAAGATATCGCCGGTAGCACTGAGGTGTGGGCCAATGGCGGCGACGTCAAAGTGCTGAACTTTGAAGACGGCCTGTCGACCACCAACATCATCAAGGCAATCAAAGACGGACGTGGCTAATTTCGCCTAAATAATTCGAGTGGTATCAAGGTGGCACCGGCTGATTCGCTACGAGGTTGAGCGAGTTACTGGCCATGTGTGCGGATGCCACTTGAAGTATGACGGATAAACGGCGGTGAGCAGTGAGTGGACTGAAGCAAGAGCTGAGTTTGGCGCAGGGCGTTGGGCTATTGTCCACTTCACTGCTGGGTACCGGCGTATTTGCCGTTCCGGCGTTGGCGGCTCAGGTGGCGCAGGGCGATAGCCTGTTGGCGTGGCCGGTGCTGATTGCCTTGGTTTTCCCTATTGCTATTACCTTTGCGGCTCTGGGGCGTCATTTCCCCAGTGCCGGGGGGGCTGCGCACTTCGTCGGCCTGGCCTTTGGTCCGCGCATGGCGAAAGTGACCGGCTGGCTGTTTTTGTCGGTAATCCCCGTAGGATTGCCGGCGGCATTGCAGATTGCAGCCGGTTTTTGGCAGGCCACTTTCGGCTGGAGCGCCAATGGCCTGCTGTTGGTACAAATCGCTACGCTGGTTGTTATCTGGTTACTGGGCATGCGCAGTGCCGGTTCCAGCGCCAATATTCAAACGTTGATCGCTATTTTGGTGGTGGCGCTGGTCGCCGCTATTTGGTGGCGAGGCGACATCTCGCTGACTCATATTCCCTGGCCGACGTTCAACGAAATTTCTCCCCCTAATCTGTTCCATGCACTGGCAGTGATGTTCTGGTGTTTTGTTGGTTTGGAAGCATTTGCGCATTTGGCGACAGAATTCCGTAACCCGGAGCGCGATTTCCCGCGTGCGTTGCTGTTTGGCATGTTGGTCGCCGGGGCAGTGTACTGGGGATGTACCGTGGCGGTATTGCATTTTCACGCCTACGGTGAGCATCAGGCGGCGGCTGCGTCGTTGCCAGGTATTGTGGTGCAACTGTTTGGCCAGCATGCGCTGTGGGTGGCCTGTATCATTGGTTATCTGGCCTGTTTTGCCAGCGTGAATATCTATACGCAAAGTTTCGCCCGGCTGGTGTGGTCGCAGGCGCAAGATCGTCCCTCCAGTGCGCTGGCCAAACTGTCCGCCGGGCAGGCACCGGTCAACGCACTCAGCGCAGTGGTCGGCAGCTGCCTGTTATTCACCTTGCTGATTTATACATTGAATCTGCCGCTGGATACGTTGCTGGTGTACGCCAATGGGATCTTCGTGTTCATTTATTTGCTGTGCATGCTGGCGGGCTGTCGGATTCTGCATGGACGTTCGCGCTTAATGGCGGCGACGGGGCTGGTGTTGTGTGTGCTGTTGATGGTGATCATCGGCTGGAAAAGCCTGTATGCGCTGGGGATGTTTGCGCTGATTGGGCTGGTATTGCAATTGACGTCGAAGGCAGCGTTGAAACAGCAATAAGGGCGCGGTACTGCGCCCTTATCAATAACTTACTCTGCGTCAGGCTGCGGTGCTACCGGTGCGGCGTTCAGCTTGCTTTCCAGCTCGCTCATACGCTGTTCCAGCAACGCCAGTTTTTCACGGGTGCGCAGCAGCACCTGGGTTTGCACGTCGAACTCTTCGCGGTTGACCAAATCCAGACGGGTGAGCTGTGACTGCAACACCTGACGGATTTTCTTCTCAACATCTTCCCCGAATTCACGCACGCCTTTAGGCATGGACTCATGTACCTGGCGTGCGATCTGTTCAATTTTTTTCGGGTCAATCATGGCGTATCCCTTTCAGAGTTTAATAGCTTTCCCTTAGTGTAATGCGAGTTGCCCGCCGGATAAACCATTAACCGCATTCCCTGACGCTGGCCGAATTGTGCTTTTGCCAATTGCCCTGATTAATCATTAGCGTTATAGTCGAGAGGCTTATTCTCAGGGCGGGGTGCAAGTCCCCACCGGCGGTAAATCACCTGTTACGGTGAAAGCCCGCGAGCGCTCAGCCAATCTCTTGCAGTTTGGTTAGAGGTCAGCAGATCCGGTGTAATTCCGGGGCCGACGGTTATAGTCCGGATGGGAGAGAGTAACGGTATCTGTCGGGTTTGCGCCCGCTTGCGTTATTTTTTTAGCTATTGCTAGCTACTCCTCAAGTTCGCCCTGGTTCTGGTAATCCATAATTTTTTAATGAGGTTTTTTACCATGAATCAGACCCTACTTTCAGATTTCGGCACGCCGGTAGAACGCGTAGAACGCGCTCTTGAAGCATTGCGCAACGGGCGCGGTGTGATGGTGCTCGATGATGAAAATCGTGAAAACGAAGGTGATATGATCTTCGCCGCAGAAACCATGACCGTTGAGCAGATGGCACTGACCATTCGTCACGGCAGCGGCATTGTGTGCCTGTGTCTCACTGAAGACCGCCGTCAGCAGCTTGAGCTGCCGATGATGGTGACTAACAACTCCAGTCAGTTCCAGACGGCTTTCACCGTGACTATCGAAGCGGCGCAGGGCGTGACTACCGGTGTTTCTGCTTCCGACCGCCTGACCACGATCCGCGCGGCTATCGCTGATAACGCCAAGCCGAGCGATCTGAATCGCCCTGGCCACGTGTTCCCGCTGCGTGCGCAGCCGGGTGGCGTGCTGAGCCGTCGTGGCCATACCGAAGCGACGATTGATCTGGTGGCAATGGCGGGTTTCAAACCTGCCGGTGTGTTGTGTGAACTGACAAACGATGACGGCAGCATGGCGCATGCACCTGAAGTTATCCTGTTTGCCAAACAGCATGGCATGACTGTGCTGACTATCGAAGATCTGGTGGCTTATCGCCAGTCTCACGAACAGAAAGCTAGCTGATATCAGACTGATATTCTGAATATGAAAAAGCCGCGTAATGCGGCTTTTTTTGTGCCTGAAAATAATGAACTGATGCTGCCGCTAACGTCGGTAGAAAAACCTGGGAAGTTGCGCAGGCTGATATTGCGGGTTGCTTCTATGGCTTTAATCATTCAAATTTATTGAAAATCATCATCACGGTTATCCGGCTGTGCCGCAGTGACAAACGGCGTAGTCTAGTCCTCAGAATATATTGTGACTAACCAAGGATCCTGTATGAACACCTCTCGTATGCCTGCACTTTTCCTCGGTCACGGTAGCCCGATGAACGCACTGGAAGAAAACCGCTATACCCAGGCATGGCGGCGGCTGGGTGAAACGCTGCCGCGTCCAAAAGCTATCGTCGCTGTTTCTGCCCATTGGTACACCCGTGGCACCGCGGTGACGGCGATGGAAAAGCCGAAAACTATCCATGATTTTGGTGGGTTCCCACAGGCGTTGTTTGATACGCAGTATCCGGCACCGGGTTCACCTGAATTGGCGGCGCAAATCCAGCAACTGCTGGCGCCAGTCAACGTCACCGCAGACGCCAGCGAGTGGGGGTTGGATCATGGTACCTGGGGTGTGCTGATCAAGATGTATCCTGAAGCGGATATCCCGATTGTACAGCTCAGCATCGATGGTACCCAACCGGCAGAATATCATTATGAGCTAGGCCGCAAGCTGGCAGCATTACGTGATCAAGGGGTGATGATCGTCGCCAGCGGCAATGTGGTGCATAACCTGCGGATGGTCAAATGGCAGGGCGAAGCGATTCCGTATCCGTGGGCAACATCGTTTGATAAATTCGTGCGGGATAACCTGACTTATCAGGGGAATAACCATCCGCTGGTGAATTTTATGCAGCACGAAGGGGCGGCGCTGTCGAACCCAACGCCGGAACACTATCTGCCGCTGTTGTATGTGCTCGGTGGATGGGACGGTAAGGAAGAAATCACCATACCGGTAGATGGCATCGAGATGAGCTCTTTGAGCATGCTGTCGGTACAGGTCGGCTGATTTGCCCCGCCAGCTTAGGCTGGCGGGGCTTTATCGGCAAAACCGCAAGATTCCCGGATCACCAATGACGGTGGCAGAATGATGCGTTTTGGCGGCTCATCATTGCCTTGAATGCGGCTGTACAGCAACTCACCAGCCTTACGGCCAATCTCGCGTGAGGCCACCGATACGGTGGTCAAACCCGGCTGCACCAACGACGCTTCGGTAATATCATCAAACCCAATCAGCGCAAAGTCTTTGCCGATTTGACGGTTGAACTTGCGTAATGTCTGCATCATACCCAACGCAACAATGTCCTGATAGCACAGCGCTGCGGTGATTTCAGGGTGGGCCATCAATAACTGTTCTGCAGCTTTGGCGCCTGAGCTTTGGCTGGCTTCACTGTCTACGATCCATTCCCCTTTTACCCCAATACCCTGTTCAACCAGCTTACTGGTGTAGCCGCCGAGCCGCTGTGCGCGGGTGGTGGAATTGATGGAGCCGCCAATAAACGCGATATGACGGTGCCCCAAATCCAACAGGTGCTGAGTCGCCAATTGGGTACCCAGGAAATTATCAGTGCCGACAAAGTCAAAGTGCGCATCGGCCACCGGGCGGACCACCATGATGGCCGGTATCTTGCGACGTTTCAGTGTTTCAAAAAACAGGGTAGGCGTTTGCCGGGCGGCACACAGCACCATACCGCTGGCACTGTTCTGTAGCAGCGAGTCGACAAACTTTTGCTGTCGGTCAGCCGACTCTTCGCTGTTAGCGAGAAAGAGCATCAACTGATGACGTTCCATCTCCTGGCTCAACCCTGCGGTCATCTCGGCATAAAACGGATTGGTGATATCGTGCAGCAGCAGGCCGACCTGGTTACTGCTACGGTTGCGCAGGTTGGCGGCGGTCTGATTATAAACGTAGCCCAGTTCGTCAATGGCGCTCAGGACGCGTTTACGGGTTTCATCCGAAATGCGTCCACGGTTGCGCAATACCATCGATACCGTGGCGGTGGAAACTTTTGCATGTGCGGCGACGTCCGCCAAGGTGATTGTGCTCATTTTATGTCCTGTGGGTACTGCCTATCAAACTAAGGTATAACGATTAACCTTAATTTGTAAAATAGCGCAAATAATTCGTGATGGCTGTCACGGGATTTCGGTTTTTTACGCGTTTATTATCGGTTATATGAGGTTAATCTCGTTAATCAGCCTGTTTGAAATAAGGTTAATCGATTAATCTTTTGCCATGTATTCAGTTCATAGGCAGAACAATATGGCAGAGCAACAGTATCAGGCTACGCGCTACGACAAGTTCCCGGAAGTGGCCGTCCAGGGGTATGACGACGCCGCCTGGCAAGGTTGGCAGGCGGTGACTGAGGCTGTCAGTCGCAAAGTTACCGCTCTTGGGTTGCGCAAAACGCTGTTGATCGTGGATTGCTACCATGGGGTCAATCTGGCAGAGCTCACAGAGCATTTCATCAATCCTCTGCAACCGGCCTGCAGTATCAACGCCGAGTCGGCCAAATACGATGAACCGCATATTCACGCGATGATAGAGCGTAATTTAACGGATGATCGTGTTTTTGGCGTGCTGTCGTGCCATGAAATGCCCGAATTTTTTGATACTGCGCGTGTACAGCGGTTACGTGACCAGATCGAACGTGTCGATAATGGGCTGGTCGTGGTCTACGGGCCGGGCGCCGCGTTGATCGCCGAAGGGGACGTGCTGGTGTATGCCGATATGGCCCGTTGGGAAATCCAGCAGCGTTTCCGCCGTGGCGAGCTGGGTAACTGGGGCGCGGGCAATGTGGATGAAGATGTGTTACGCCGCTACAAGCGGGCATTCTTTGTGGAATGGCGGGTCTTCGATCGCCATAAAACTCCGTTGCTTCAGCATGCAGATTTTGTACTGGACACGAACCAGGCCGGTAAACCAACCCTAGTGTCCGGTACGGCATTCCATGCCGGATTACAGCAGGCAACTCAACGCCCATTCCGCGTAGTGCCGTTTTTTGACCCCGGTATTTGGGGCGGCCAATGGATGAAACACCAGTTTGATCTCGACCCGACGGCAGCCAACTACGCGTGGTGTTTTGACTGCGTGCCCGAGGAAAACAGCCTGCTAATGCGTTTTGGTGACGTTCGGGTCGAGATCCCCTCACAGGATTTGGTACTGCTGTATCCGCAGTCTTTACTCGGTGAGCAGGTCCATGCCCGCTTTGGTGCCGAATTCCCCATTCGTTTTGACCTGCTGGACACGGTCGGTGGGCAGAATCTTAGCTTCCAGGTTCACCCATTGACGGAATACATCCAACAGCACTTTGGTATGCATTATACCCAGGATGAAAGCTATTACATTCTTGCCGCTGAGCCGGGGTCTGACGTGTACCTGGGTATAAAAAATGGCACAGACCCGCAAGCGATGATGGCCGATCTTGCCGCGGCCCAACGAGGCGAAAAGGCGTTTGATGATCGGCGTTTTGTTAACCGGTTTCCGGCGCGTAAACACGACCACTTCTTAATCCCTGCGGGGACGGTGCATTGCTCAGGCGCAGGCTCCATGGTGTTGGAGATCAGCGCTACGCCATACATTTTCACTTTCAAATTGTGGGATTGGGGCCGCCTGGGATTAGATGGTCAACCACGCCCCGTGCATCTACGGCACGGCGAGCAAGTGATTAACTGGCAATGTGATACCGACTGGGCAACGAAGCATCTGGTGAACCGCATTGAACCCGTTGCCGAGGGGGAAGGCTGGCAAGAGGAACGGACGGGTCTGCATGAGCGTGAATTTATCGAAACGCGACGCCACTGGTTTAGTAAGCCGGTGCTGCACCATACAGAGGGCCGGGTCAATGTGCTGAACTTGGTCGAAGGCGAAGAGGCGGTGATCGAAAGCCCCGACGGGCATTTTGCTCCCTTTGTGGTGCATTACGCGGAAACCTTTATCGTACCGGCCGCCGTAGGCGCGTATCGCATTCGCCCTCATGGCCGTAGCTTGGGTAAAACCCTTGGCACGATTAAAGCTTGGGTAAGGGGATAAGTATCATGTTGAAAGTGATTGTGATTTCTCATGGCCCAATGGCTGAAGCGCTGATAAGCAGCGCACGTATGGTTTATGGCGAACTGCCTGGAACCAGCCATGTCGGCCTGAGTGAAAACGCCGGTATTGAGGCTTTTAAACACGATTTTGCTGTCGAACTGCGCCGGGTGAGCACTGGCGCGGAGGGTGTACTGGTGCTGTGCGACATGCTGTGTGGCACGCCCTACAACGTGGCCTGCCGCCACGCTTTTGACCCCGAGACGCCGGTGCCAATGGCCGTGGTAACGGGGGTGAATTTCCCAATGTTGTTGATGAGCGCCGAATTGCTGGAGGGGAAGGATGTTCAACAGGCGGCACAGGAGCTGGTGGCGCAGGGGGGAGAGGCAATAGCCCTTGCCCGTCCGGTACCAACGGCGCAATTGGACGATTTCTGAGGAAAGAATATGGCCATTTCATTTGTACGTATCGACGACCGGGTCATCCACGGTCAGCTGGTAACCCGCTGGGCAAAGGAATTGCCCTGTGACGGCATCGTGGCGATCGATGATGAGGTGGCGGCCGATCCGCTGCTGTCATCGGTGATGAAAGGGGCGGTACAGGACACCAAGGTGTGGTTATTTACCGTACAGCAGGCAATAGAAAAATTGCCGAAAGTGATCGCCAGTGACAAGCAATATTTTGTGATTGGCAAATCTCCGGTCACGCTGCGTAGGTTGATGGAAGCAGGGATAGATCTCAGTAACAGGAACAAGAAGATTAACGTTGGACCTATGTCTGCCCGTAAGGAAACGGTGACGATTGGCCCGAATCAATCAGTGAGTGCCACAGAGGCCGCTGCTTTTGATTTCCTGACCGAACACGGGCATGCCATTGAATTCCGTTTGGTCCCTGACGCCAGTCATTTCAGTTGGTTGGACGCAAAAAAGAAACTCAAATAAGCCTAAACGGCAGGAGTTAACTATGTGGTTTGAAGCGACGCTTATCGGGATTCTGTGTTATCTCGGCGCGCTGAGCAGCCCTTGGCTGCTGGGGCTGACCGGAGGCTGGTATATTCTCAGCCGCCCGTTAGTTTCCGGCATGCTGGTGGGGGCTATTCTCGGCGATGTACAGACCGGCATTATCATCGGTGTTGCGGTACAGGCGGTGTATATCGCCATGGTAACGCCGGGTGGATCGATGCCGGCCGATCTCAACTTTGTGGCGTTCCCGGCGATCGCGCTGGGTATCCTCTCCGGTAAAGGGACGGAGGTGGCGGTTGCGCTGGCGGCGACGATTGGCATCATGGGGACCGTGCTGTTCAATGCCATGATGGTACTCAATTCTTACTGGAATCACCGTGCAGATCTGGCCGTAGAACGCGGAGATGAGCCAGGGATTTACCTCAATAGCGCTATCTGGCCGCAGGTTACCAACTTCCTGCTGCGTTTTGTGCCGACGTTTATCGCCGTCTTTTTTGGGGCGCGTTATATCAACGCCTTTATGGACAGCTTGCCGGCGTTGGTGCTGACCACCATGAACGTGGTGGGGGGTATTCTGCCCGCAGTCGGCATCGCCATTCTTCTCAAACAGATCATTAAAAGCTACAGCATGCTGATTTACTTCCTGGTGGGGTTCATCTGCATTGTTTTCCTCAAGCTGAATATGGTGGCGCTGGTCATCGTCGGCGCGCTGCTGGCACTTATTCACTACAACTATAAGCCAGAGCCACAGGTGGCTGCCGCTCAGGCCGCGCCTCAGGCTGATGATGAGGATGAATTCTGATGGATACGTCAACACCAAAATTGAATAAGCAGGATCTACGCCGTTGCTGGCGCAGTTGGATGATGTACAACCTGTCATCGATGAGCTTTGAACGCCTGGAGTCTTACGGTTTTTGTCTGAGCATGATGCCCGCGTTGAAAAAGCTCTATCAGGACAAGCAACAGCGCATTGAGGCCATTCGCCGCCATACCTCGTTTTACAATACCGAGCCGCAGCTGGGCGCGATTGTTAACGGCATGGTAATTGGATTGGAAGAGAAACGTGCCAACGGCGAGCCGATCGACGGGGAAACCATCAACACGCTTAAAGTGGGGCTGATGGGGCCGGTGGCCGGTATTGGCGACTCGATGGTACCGGGCATGCTGATCCCGATTTTATTGAGTATCGGCATGGCGCTGGCGGCCGGTGGCAGTGTGATTGGCCCGCTGTTTTACATCATCGCGTTTAGTTTGATCGTCATTCCAGGCTCCTACTGGCTGTTTATGAAAGGCTACCATATGGGTTCCGGCTCGGTGGAGATGTTGGTCAGTAGCAAGTCCTCGCGGCTGCGCGAAGCCCTTTCCCTGTTGGGCGTGTTTGTCATGGGCGGCGTCGCGGCGAGTTATGTCAAACTGGGGACGGGTTTGGAGTTTGTTACCAAAGATGGGGTGAATATTCACCTGCAGCAAATGCTGGACGGCATTTTCCCTAACCTGATGCCGCTGATGGTGGTGCTGGTGACCTGGTATCTGATGGCGAAGCGGGGGCTTTCTCCGGTGAAAGCGATGCTTGGGTTATTAGTGTTGGCAGCGGCCGGTGTAGCCTGCGGTTTGTTCTCGTAAGCTATAGCAATAATGAGTGACGCGTAGGGGGCGAATAAATTCGCCCCTTTCTCTTTCACGGCTCAAATCGTTGCCATTTTTCTGCTACGTTACCCGGTTTGGAAATGAACTGGAAACGCGCTGGATCGACTTCAAACTGTAGGTATAAAGGGTCGTCGCTCAGACCGAATTCGTGATATTGGCGTGGCCCGATGGCATGTAGCCTGCCGGATTGATAGCGCGGGTTTTGCTGCCAGATAATATTATTGCCCTGCAATAACGGATACCACGCCAGCCCTTTGTATGCGCGTACCGCATCATATTCAAAGCCATATTCACGATCGCACCAGGCAGCGAAGGTCAGTGGTTGACTGGGGTCGGCTGAAATTGTGGCGTGCGCCCATCCCGGTGGTACCAGCACTTTCTCGCCAGGGCCGGCATGGACGGCAAAACAGCGGCCGGGATCATGCTCCACGCGTTCTTGCATATAAATGATCGCCTTCCCTTGCCAGATCTCATACAGCTCCGGCGGCGACCAGCCGCTGTGGGCGCTGATGCGGTGTATATGCCCCTGGCTGCGTACCGGCTCCTGACCCAATTGGCCTTTGGCATAGGTGACAATACCGAACAACAACATGCGTTTCTTCAATTCAGCCAAATGCCGCTGTTTGGCGACGTCCATGGCGATGGCATAGACCTGTTTTGGTCCGCTGCAGTCCGGATCACGTAACGAACGGCGGATGTGTTCCAACGTCCGAATCTCTGGCAATGGCCCAATCACTTCATCCCCGTAGCCAAACCCCATCGGGTTGTCGTTTATGTGTACATCAAGACCAAATCGCAGCATCGAATCACTCATATTGCGCCTCCGCTTGCCAACCTTCGGCGTTGGCAAAGACCCGCAGCTTGAAGCCCTGGGGTTGCAACGCATCATAGTTATGACCGGCAACCGTTGGCCAGACGGCCAGCGCAGAGAGTACATCATTACCGGTATTGATCAGGCGGTGAGCGGTAAAGGAAGGGATATGGTGAACGCTGCCGGGGAAAACCTGTTCCAGCACGCAATCACCGTCCCGGTGTTGCAGCAACAACAAGCCCTGACCGCGCAGGCCAAAATAAAATTCAGCCTGTTCAGGGCGCTGATGGAAATGCCCGCGGGTCATAAAGAATTCGTTACCCACCCGGCCCGGTTGTAGGTGAGTGGTACCAACAAACAGCTCGCCTTCTTGCTGGACGGAGGGCAGCATTTCTACCTGATAGACGGCAAGCTCCGCAGGCATAGCGCCCCATGCGACGGGATCGGCGAAGATGCCCGCCAAACTGCCCAAGGCTGTGGATTTACGCTGAATATCAGGCGCGGTAAAGCATCCGTTCGCCAGGTTGACCTGCGGTGGAATAATGGACGTCAGTTTCATATCTGGTTGCTCCGCCCGAGGAGAACAGACATATCGAGTATAAAAGGTTAATCGATTAATCACCAGAAGGAAGGCATAAAAAAAGCGCGACATTGTCGCGCCTTTTACTCACGAATGTGAGCGTTAACCGAGAATAATATGCGGGTAGAAACGCGACAGATCCTGGGTGATCAGTTCGCGGTCTTCACGCAGACCGATACCGCAGGGTTGATCGTCAACCAGCCAACTGCCGATCAGCGTATAGCTGCCTTCGAACTGGGGCAGTGGGTGGAACTGCTGCACGATCATGCCTTCTTCACCGTAAGGGCCGTCAACGCGTGCCACTTCCTGACCGTTTTGCACGATCTGGATATTAGCGCCTTCGCGTGAGAACAGTGGCTTGGTCACGTAGTGATCGAGCTGTGGGTGCTCATCTTGTGCAAAGTATGCTGGCAGCAGGTTTGGGTGATCCGGGAACATTTCCCACAGCATTGGCAACAGTGCCTTGTTGGAGATAATGCTTTTCCACGCCGGCTCCAGCCAGCGCACGCCAGCATCTTCCAGCTTGGTGGAAAAGATCTCGCGCAGCATGAATTCCCACGGGTAAAGTTTGAACAGGTTACCGATGACCTGGTCTTGCAGGTCGGTAAACTGGCCTTTTTCACCCAGACCAATGTCTTCCATAAACAGGAATTCGGTCGGGACTCCCGCTTCCAGCGCACAATCTTGCAGGTATTGCACGGTACCGCGGTCTTCCTCGCTGTCCTGACAACAGGCCAGATGCAGCAGGCCAAAACCGTGGTGTGCTTTCAGATCGGCGAAACGTTCGATCAGTTTTTCCTGCAGGCTGTTGTATTGATCGGACTCCGGGCTGAGATTGCCGGCGTTGATCTGATCTTCGAGCCACAGCCATTGGAAAAAGGCCGCCTCGTACAGCGAGGTAGGCGTATCGGCGTTGTTTTCCAGCAGCTTGGGTGGGTTAACACCGTCGTAGGCCAGATCAAGACGCGAATACAGTGAAGGCTGGTTAGTACGCCATGAGCTGCGCACGAAATCCCAGGTGTGTTTCGGGATGCAGAACTTGGCCATCAGCGCATCGCTGCCGATCACTTTTTCTACGACCTGCAGACACATCTGGTGCAATTCAGCAGTGGCGCTTTCAATCTCTTCAATCTGCGCCAGCGTAAATTGATAGTAGGCATCCTCACACCAGTACGGTTCGCCGTACATGGTGTGGAAGCGGAAGCCGAATTCGGTGGCTTTTTCGCGCCAGTCCGGACGCTCGGTAATCGCAACGCGTTTCATGTATTAGCCGCCCATACTGCGAGAGCTGGAGTTGGAGGTTGCGCTGCTGCGTTGCATGCTGCTTTGCTTGGCTACGGACTCACCAAAGCCACCGCGGGTGACGGTGTTGGTCACTGCTGGTTTTGGCGCCATTGCGGTTTTTGGTACCGTCATGGTGCGGCCGCCGGCGGTGGCTGGGCCGTAACTCTTACCGGTCGCGTCAACGAACTTACCGTTGGCCGGGCTGGCGGCGTTTTTAGATGTGAACAGCGGCTGCTGAGCAAAGCCGGAACCGCCCATCATACGGCCCATCATGTAACCTGCCATCAGTGGCATCCAGAAGCTGCCGCTGCTCTGTGATTCAGCGGCCATGCCGGCCTGTGCCGGAGCCGGTGCCTGAGTACACTGAGCTTCACCGAACTCGGCGACGCAGTCTTCACGGGTGGCGTATTTTGGCGCGGTTTTTGCGGCTTCTTTCAGGGCGTTATTATAGGCGGTGGTGCACTGCTCGCTCATGGAAGGGTTGGTGCGCGAACAGTCGTCGGCATTCTGATACATCGAGACCGTTTCATCGCTTTTCTCGCAGCCGGCCAGCATAAAGACTGCGCTGATCGCCAAGGCTACGGGCGCAACACGGTAGTTGCGCCAGGATTTGCGGAACGTCTCTTGGTTGATGTTTTTTGTCCGTTTCATCGTTATTAATCCCATCAGTCGGGCTGTTTTCGCCCTTTCCCAGTAGTGGCCGTAAGAATAGGGGAAAGATGGTCAAAATTAAAGCTGAAACGCCCATAGAATCCACTCTTTACGCAGCTATACGTTAGGCTGTGCGCCAGTTCGCTTTACTGGCTAAAAAAGCCGCGTAAGAGTTCCATTATGAAACGTCATGGGTAAAGTGGCGTTCCACTTTGGAACGAAAAAGACGAGAGATCGCAAAGCGGCGGGCAGGCTCTATAGTCAGTCCATAACAACGCGACGGCACAAGGCCCGGCGCACCATCACCTGATATCTGAACGTTACCATCGCCAATTTCCCAAAAAGGATCCGGTTATGTTGAGAATCATCCAGTCTCCAGGCAAGTACATCCAGGGTGCCAACGCATTGGCCGCCGTGGGCGAATACGCTAAAGCCCTTGCCGACCATTATTTTGTGATTGCCGACGACTTCGTGATGAAGCTGGCGGGCGATACCCTGATGGGCAGCTTGCAACACCACGGGGTGAAGCATCACGCCTGCGTGTTCAACGGCGAATGCTGCCATAAGGAAATCGACCGGTTGGGCCAAGAGTTGAAGGCCCATGGCTGCCGTGGCGTGATCGGTGTTGGTGGGGGTAAAACGCTGGACACCGCCAAGGCCATCGCGCATTACCAGCATTTGCCGGTGGTGTTGATCCCGACGATTGCGTCTACCGATGCGCCAACCAGCGCGCTGTCAGTGATTTACACTGAACAGGGCGAATTTGCCGAATACCTGATCTACCCACGCAACCCTGACATGGTAGTGATGGACAGCGCGATTATTGCCAAGGCGCCGGTGCGGCTGCTGGTGGCGGGCATGGGCGATGCACTGTCGACCTATTTTGAGGCGCAGGCGTGTTTTGATGCGCAGGCCACCAGCATGGCGGGCGGCAAGTCAACGTTGGCGGCGCTCAGCCTGGCACGTTTGTGCTACGAAACGCTGTTGGCGGAGGGTGTTAAGGCCAAACTGGCGGTTGAGGCCGGTGTGGTAACGGAGGCGGTCGAGCGCATTATTGAAGCCAATACGTATTTGAGTGGCATCGGTTTTGAAAGCAGTGGTCTGGCTGCCGCGCATGCTATCCACAACGGTTTCACCGTGCTGGAAGAGTGTCATCACCTGTATCACGGCGAAAAAGTCGCATTTGGTACGTTGTCGCAGTTAGTGCTGCAAAACAGCAGCATGGCGCAGATCGAAACGGTGTTGGACTTCTGCCAGCGCCTGGGCTTGCCAATCACGCTGGCGCAGATGGGGGTTAGTGGCGATCCGGCAGAGAAAATCATGGCCGTTGCAGAGGCGAGCTGCGCTGCCGGCGAAACTATCCACAATATGCCGTTCAAGGTCACGCCGGCCAGCGTGCAGGCAGCAATCTTGACGGCAGATCGGCTGGGCAGCGCCTGGCTGCAACAACACTCACGCTAATCGCGCAGGGGCGCAGCAGGCTGCGCCCCATTGCTCACATGAGGAAATAACCGTGAAAAAACTGATCAATAACGTTGAGTCGGTACTGGAAGAGCAACTGCTGGGGTTGGCAGAGGCACATCCTGAGTTGTTGGTGCATCAGGAGCCGGTGTTTGTCACCCGTGCTGACGCGCCGGTTGCGGGCAAGGTGGCGATCCTGTCCGGTGGTGGCAGTGGCCACGAGCCGATGCACTGTGGCTTTGTCGGCGAAGGCATGCTCGATGGGGCTTGCCCTGGTGAGATTTTCACGTCACCCACGCCGGACAAAATGTACGAATGTGGTCAGGCGATTGACGGTGGTGCCGGGGTATTGTTGCTGATTAAAAACTACACCGGCGACGTACTGAACTTTGAAACGGCGACCGAACTGCTGCATGACAGCGGTACCCAGGTGGCGACGGTGCTGGTCGACGACGATGTCGCGGTTAAAGACAGCCTGTTCACCGCAGGACGGCGCGGGGTGGCGAATACCGTATTGATGGAAAAATTGCTCGGTGCTGCTGCGGCGCGCGGTGACGATTTGGATAGCATCGTGACATTGGGCCACAGCATCAATAACCACGGACATTCGATCGGCATTGCGCTGGGTGCCTGTACCGTCCCGGCAGCGGGTAAGCCGTCGTTTGTGCTGGCGGAAAACGAGATGGAATTCGGTGTCGGTATCCATGGCGAACCGGGCATTGCACGGCGTCCCTTCACCACACTCAATGCGGCGGTGGACGACATGTTCCATACGCTGATCGAGCACGGCCACTACCAGCGTACGATTCGCGTTTGGGATCGCCAGCAGGGGGAATGGCGCGATGAAGTGCAGACCAAACAACCGCTGACGCGCGGCGACCGAGTGATTGCACTGGTCAATAACCTGGGCGCGACACCCCTGTCCGAATTGTATGGCGTTTATCACCGCTTGGCAGAGCGTTGCGCAGAAGCTGGGATGATCGTTGAGCGCAGCCTGGTGGGTTCCTACTGCACGTCTTTGGATATGCAAGGGGTCTCTATCACGTTGCTGAAGGTGGATGACGAGTTGTTGTCCTTGTGGGATGCGCCGGTGAAAACGCCTGCGCTGCGTTGGGGTTGCTGAGGAGGAATCATGGCGTTAACCAAACAACAGGTGGTCGATTGGCTAATGCGCTGCGGTGAGGTATTTACCCAGCAGCGCGATTTTTTAACCCAGTTAGATACCGAAATCGGCGATGCCGACCACGGGCTGAACATGAATCGTGGCTTCAATAAGGTCGTGGAGAAATTGCCTTCGGTCGCGGACAAAGACATTGGTTTTATCCTGAAAAACACCGGCATGACGCTGTTGTCCAGTGTCGGTGGTGCCAGTGGCCCACTGTTTGGCACATTCTTTATTCGGGCGGCGCAGGCGGCGAACGCCAAACAGAGCCTGGATTTGGCGGAGCTGCATCAAATGGTGCAGGAAGGCGTTGATGGCGTGGTGATGCGTGGCAAGGCAGAGCCGGGTGATAAAACCATGTGTGACGCTTGGTGGGCGGTCGTTGAAAGCCTCGGCCAGTCGGCGCAACAGCAGCTGAGCGTGGCGGAAGCTTTGCAACGTGCCAGCGAACGGGCAGAACAGGCGGTCGAAAGTACGATCACCATGCAGGCGCGGAAAGGGCGAGCCAGCTATCTGGGTGAGCGCAGTATCGGACATCAGGATCCGGGGGCGACGTCCGTAATGTTGATGATGAAAACGCTGGCAGAGGTCGCGGGTCAATAGCAGGAGGCGAGATGATCAATATCGTTGTAGTTTCACACAGTGCGCAATTGGCGCGCGGCGTTGAGGAGCTGTCGTTGCAGATGATGCGCGGCGAGGGTTGCAAACTGGTGTTGGCGGCGGGTGTCGATGATGTGGATAACCCGATAGGTACGGATGCGATCAAAGTGATGGAAGCGATCGAGTCAGTGGCCGACGGCGTGGGCATTGTGGTGCTGATGGATTTGGGCAGCGCACTGTTGAGCGCTGAAACTGCAATTGATCTGTTGGATCCGGCTTTGGCCGCTAAAGTCAGACTGTGTTCGGCACCGCTGGTTGAAGGCACATTGGCGGCCGTGGTCGCCGCTAATGCCGGTGCGGGGTTAGAGCAGGTACTGGCTGAAGCACAGGGGGCGTTACAGGCCAAACAGGCGCAGTTAGGCGAAGCCGCTGCGCCGGCCACCTCAAAGGTTGAAGTACCGTTGATCCAGGGAAAACGTGTGAGTTGGACGGTGCAGAACCCGCATGGGCTGCATGCGCGCCCAGCGGCTCGGTTGGCGGAAGCACTGGCACCTTTTGATGCAGAACTGGTGTTGGAAAAGCAAGGCCAGTATGCCAACCCGCGTAGCCTTAACCAACTGGCACTTTTGCAGGTTCGCCATGGTGACACCATCCAACTGATTGCAGATGGAGTGCAGGCCGAACAGGCGCTGGCGGCGTTTCGAGCATTGGCAGAGCAGCACTTTGGCGAAACGGTTTCTGAGCAGAGCCTGCCTTCGTTACACGGCATTCCGGTGGCGGAAAGCGTAACCAGCGGGCCAGTATGGCAGGCCTACAGTTTCTGGCCAAAGGTTGTTGAACGCCAGATTGGTGCCGACGACGTACTGAATGAACAACAGCGGTTACGGCAGGCGCTACAGCATACGTTGAGTGATCTGAATCGGTTGGCGGAACGTACCGGCTCATTAATTGGTAAACCGCAGGCGGCGATTTTTGGTGCGCACAGCATGCTGCTGGACGATCCGGATCTGCAGCAGGCGGCCTACAGTCGTATTGCCCGCCAGCAATGCAGCGCCGAGCAGGCCTGGCAGCAGGAAATGGACGCAATAGCCGAGGAATACCGTGCGCTGGACGACGAATATATGCGGGCGCGTGAGTTGGATGTTCGCGATATGCTGCGCCGCACCCTGAGCCATCTGCAGCAGCAGCCATTGCCGCCGATTACACTCACAGCCCCGGCAATTCTGGTGATGGATGAACTGATGCCGTCTGACGTGGTCATGCTCGATCGTCGTTTAGTGCTTGGTATCTGCCTGAGTGGTGGCAATGCGCTGTCACACAGCGCGATCCTCGCCAAAGCGATGGGTATACCGATGGTGGTGGGTATGAACGACTGTATGAGTAAAACCCGTAACGGCCAGAAAGCGATGCTGGATGCAGCACGCGGTGTGCTGCAACTCAGCCACTGAGAGGGCGTTCAGGCACGCAGCTTAAACTGGCGGATATCAATATGATATTGTTTGATTTTCCGCCACAGCGTGGTGCGGCCAATCTCCAGTAGCTGCGCCATTTCGTTCAATTGCCCGCGGCTGATTTTAGCCGCGCGGATAATCGCCTGGCGTTCCATTTCCGCTAGCGTTAACAGCGGCATACCCGGTTGTGGTTCACTTTCTAACAAAGGTTGGTGGCTCAGCAGGTGCTCAGGTAAATCCGCCAATTGAAGGTGGTGGCCGTGGCACATCATCGCCGTGCGTTCGACGATGCCTTTCAACTCCAGATCGTTCCCGGGCCACAAATACAGCCCAAGCTGGGCCATGACTTCATCATCCACCCGGAAGCGACACTGGAAGTGTTGCTCCAGCGTGCGCAAATGGTGCTTTACCAGTAGTGGAATGTCGCTAAGCCGTTGGCGCAGTGCGGGGATCTGGATCTCAAACGCCTGCAGGCTGTAAAACAGTTGGCGGCGAAAGCGGTTCTGCTGCACCAGCAACGGGAGATTAGCTGCACTGCTGGCGATCACCCGTACGTCAACCGGGATCACGCGGTTAGAGTTGAGCCGCATCACCACGCCAGTCTTCAGCACCTGTAGCAGAGCCGATTGCATTTCTGCCGGCAGATACTCTATCTGCTCCAGGTACAGTGTGCCGCCATTGGCAAGTTCAAACTTACTCAGTTGGCCCGCTTCTTCTTCGTTGGCATCGCTACCCAGCAGTTCGCGAAGCCCTTGTGCTTCCGGCAATAACTGGCAGTTGATGGCGATATAAGGCCCGGCGGCGCGCTCGCTGGCATTGTGGATTGCCTGACTGAGCAGCTCCTTGCCGACACCTTCCTCGCCGCACAGCAAGATGGGATGCTGGCCTTTTGCCGCTTGTTGGCCATAACGAATCAACCGGCGCATCTCCAATGAGGCGGACGGCATCTGTTCAAAACTGTGGCTGACGCGCCCCAACTGGCTGCTGACATACTGGTGCAGCCGTTCAATGGGGTGCAACAGGGCGATAAAGCTACAGCGCTCGCCGTCGAAGATCGGCTTTAGCGTTAATAGCGCGGCGATAAACTGCCGCTGGCTTTCGAAGGTCACTTCAACATGTTGCAGTGGCTGACGCTGGGCAATGGCCCGATTGAGTAAGGCGGGTAACGTGAGTAACTGTGTCAGTGGTTTGCCTTGGCTGTGCTGTTCGTCGAGCTTCAGCAGCGTCGCGGCACGCTGATTGATGTATTGCAGGTAGCCACGATGATCCCAGGCCATGACGCCGTCATCCACCCCATCGAGCAGACCGTAAAGCTGGTTCAGATGGCGGTTGGACTCTGCCAGCAGGCTGTCGGCATTCAGTGAATTTCCGATCTCGCGTGCCAGTGCCAGCGTCAGAGAAAGATCGCCGGCGGCACAGTCGGCCAGCAGGCAGCCCAGCGCAATGGAGCCGCGCTGACGGCCGCTGTTGTCATAAACCGGCGTGGCGCAGAAGGACCAGTCGTGCAGCGCCTGGCGCACATGTTCGCTGCCTCGCACCTGGACCGGATGTCCCTCCGCCGCCGCCAGCGACGGCGCATTGGTGCCTATATCCCCTTCGGCCCAATAGGCACCGGGGGTGAAACCCAATAGCTGCAAACGCTCGCGCGTCAGGGGATCGCCGCACAACCATAGCATGCAGCCGCTTTCGTCGAGGATCATCAGCAAGCAGCGGCGCTGTTCCATGTATTCACAGGCGTCTTCCAGTGCCGCCTGGCCGAGCGTCAGCAGGTCATTCTTACGCTGACAGATGGAGTTGAAAGTGGCACCGAGCGCACAGTGCGGCGCTTTCCAGACCGCCGGTTGCATCAGGCTGCGGCAGCGCAGCCAGGACGCATAAATGGTGGGGGCAGGGCGTTGTGCCGCAGGCAGTTCACCTTCTATCAGGCGTTGCCAACGCGAAGTGTTATCCATCTGATCCCGTTTATTTTGGGTATAAAGCCATTGCCTAATGATACCACCACCGGGTGGGGGGCGGGCTGTGAGACGGCTGGCAGAAGCCGTGACAAAGCAAAAAAAAACGGAGTGCGGCAAAGGCCGAACTCCGTTTTCAGCGTCGTGCGCGTATTAATTGCGGAATGGGTTACCGCTATTGCGTACTGGCTGGGTTGTGGTGCTTGCTGCTGGCGCAGAGGCGCGGGTGGCCGCAACCGGTGCTGCCGTTTGTGGCGCAGGTGCGTTGCCGTTATAGCCTTCGGCGTAAGCGTCCTGTGCGGTGGTCTGTGGCGCGACCACGTCTTGCGACGTAGAAATTGGCTTGCCCAGTGCACCGTTCAGCAGCATCAGGTCGTTCTCGTTCAAGGTACCGAGTGCAGACTTGATGTTCAACTGGTTGATCAGGTAGGTATAACGCGCGCTGGAAAGCTGTTGCTTGGCGTTATACAGCGTACTGGTTGCGTCCAGCACGTCAACGATGGTACGGGTGCCCACCTGATAACCGGCTTCGGTTGCGTCCAATGAACTTTGCGCAGAAACAACGGCCTGTTGGTATGCGTTGATGCTGCTGATAGACGCGTTCACGTTATTGAACGAAGAACGGACTGTCTGCACGACGCTGCGGTGCGCGCTTTCCAGTTGTTCACTGGCACCGACGAAGTTGTACTGCGCCTGTTGCACCTGTGAGTTGGTTTGGCCGCCGCTATACAATGGCACGCTCAGCGATACGCCAATTTGGTTTTGGCCTGCATCAGAGTCTTTATAGCGATCGTTGTTGTGGGTCACCGATCCATTGTATTGGGTGTTGGTAAGGCCAGTTGATGCGTTCAGGTTCACCGTTGGCATGTAGCCAGTTTGCGCCGAGCGGATTTGCTCACGCGCCAGATCCTGGCTCAGACGGGCTGAGAGCAGGCTCAGGTTGCGGCTTTCGGCTTCTTTAAGCAGGTTGTTGACGGCTTCCGGGCGCTTGGTATTGAAGGCGCTGGTGTTCAGCGATGCCAGTTCCGGGTAGAAAGTGCCGGTCACCTGGCGCAGGGATTCCAGCGCGTTATCCAGGTTGTTACGGGCAGTCACTTCTGCCGCCAGCACGGTGTCGTAGGATGAACGGGCGTTCTGCACGTCGGTGATCGCTACCAGACCCACGTTAAAGCGTTGAGTGGTCTGATCCAGGGTACGATAAACCGCTTGTTTATTCGCCTGGGTATAAGACAGCGTATCAATGGCGCTCAACACGTTAAAATAAGCCGTAGCGGTGTTGAGGATCAGCGTTTGCGCGGCGGTTTGATACGTCACGTCGGAAATCCCGGCGGTTTTTTCCTGCAGCGTCAGCGCACGCCATTTAGACATGTCGAAAATAGTCTGGGTCAGGGCCAGCGAGCCGTTGGCTACATTACTGTTGACGCCATTGCTGTCACGATAGCCATTATTGTAATTGTAACCGGCACTCAAACCCAACTGCGGCAGCAGCGGGCTGCGCGCTTCATT
Source organism: Serratia sp. CoH_134_PS_4 (assembly GCF_058190535.1). Classification (NCBI taxonomy): domain Bacteria; kingdom Pseudomonadati; phylum Pseudomonadota; class Gammaproteobacteria; order Enterobacterales; family Yersiniaceae; genus Serratia; species Serratia sp. CoH_134_PS_4. The sequence goes on along the minus strand of NZ_JBXWKI010000005.1, from coordinate 111,862 downwards.
GATTTTTTCGAATGCGGCGTCACGGTCAGCGGCGGTTTTGCGCAGATCCGGGTTACTTTCCCTAGCCTGTTTGTAGACCTGCAGCAGGTTCTCTGCCTGGCTCATTGCACTGAAGCCGCCCAGGCTCAGTCCGATAAGAAGGGGGAGCAGTTTCTTCATTTGCATTCCTTGTTGTGCAGCAATATTGCTATGTTAGCGCTGACGATAGACGAAATAGTTGCCGATTCTAGCAGAGTCTCTTGTACGCCTCAGGTGGCTGAATGTGCCATCTTGCGTAACTTTTACCTTTCAGGGCGCCTGTTTACCTTAGTTCAACTGGCTGCGCACGTCACACCTGATATCATGGCTCACAATCTAACATAAAGCCGCGGAAGATTATCCCGCCGTTTCTGTCATCAAAACTGTTTATTTTATCGGCATACTCATGCAGGAGAATTCGCTTATGAGCCACTCACAGCCATCGCCCGTTACTCTCGATAAAAATGATGTAGAAATTATTGCACGTGAGACGCTTTATCGTGGTTTTTTTTCACTCAATTTATATCGCTTTCGCCACCGCTTGTTCAACGGTGAAATGAGCCCTGAGATTAAACGCGAAATTTTCGAGCGTGGGCATGCGGCGGTGTTGCTGCCTTACGACCCGGTACGCGACGAAGTGGTGCTGATTGAACAACTGCGGATCGCTGCGGTCGATACCAGTAGTTCGCCCTGGCTACTGGAAATGGTGGCGGGTATGATCGAAACCGGTGAGAGTGTCGAAGACGTCTGCCGCCGCGAGGCGCAAGAAGAAGCCGGCGTTGTGGTTGGACGTTGTAAGCCCGTATTGAGCTACCTGGCCAGCCCTGGCGGCACCAGTGAACGTCTGTCGATCATGGTGGGTGAGGTGGACGCTACCACAGCGGAAGGTATCCATGGACTGGAAGAGGAACATGAAGATATCCGTGTCCATGTGGTTAGCCGCGAACAGGCTTACCGCTGGGTTGAAGAGGGCGCGATTGATAATGCGGCATCAGTGATTGCTTTGCAGTGGCTGGCGTTGCACCATGAATCGTTAAGAAAAGAGTGGGCTAACTAATGAAACAGCGCTATACCCCTGATTTCCCCGAAATGATGAGAGTGTGCGAAACCAACTTCGCGCAATTGCGCCGCTTGCTGCCGCGCAATGATGAAGTGGGTGAAACGGTGACTTATCAGGTGAACGGCGCCAGTTATCGTCTGACTATTGTTGAATCCACGCGCTATACCTCGCTGGTGCAGATTGAGCAGACCGCACCGGCGGTAAGCTATTGGAGCCTGCCTGCGATGACGGTAAGGCTCTATCATGATGCGATGGTTGCGGAAGTGTGTTCAAGTCAGCAGATCTATCGCTTTAAAGCACGTTATGATTATCCCAACAAAAAGTTGCATCAACGCGACGAAAAGCATCAAATTAACCAGTTTCTTGCTGATTGGTTGCGCTACTGTTTGGCGCATGGAGCGATGGCGGTTCCGGTTTGTTAGACAGACTGAGATAACAAAGGACACCATTTGGAAAGCCTGTTTAAACCGACCGTGGCAAGTGGGGCCAGGGTCAGGATTCTACAAATAACAGATACCCACCTTTTTGCCGGCGAAAATGAGACGTTGCTCGGCATCAATACCTATCGTAGCTATCATGCGGTATTGGACGCTATCAAGGCGCAACAGCGTGATTTTGATCTGATCGTCGCCACCGGTGACTTGGCGCAGGATCATTCATTGGCTGCCTACCGGCATTTTGCTGAAGGTATTGCACGATTGCCGGCGCCTTGCGTTTGGCTACCGGGCAACCATGATTTTCAGCCAGCGATGGTCGACGCGCTGGCCGCTGCGGGCATTGCCCCGTCAAAACACGTGCTGGTGGGCGATCACTGGCAGGTGTTGTTGCTGGACAGCCAGGTATTCGGTGTGCCGCACGGTGAACTGAGTGAATACCAGCTCGAATGGATGGAGCGCTGTCTTCAGGCCTACCCCGATCGCTATACTTTGATGCTGTTGCACCATCATCCGCTGCCTTCCGGCTGCACCTGGCTTGATCAACACAGCCTGCGTAACCCACATATGCTGGGGGCAGTATTGCTGCGTTACCCGAAAGTGAACACGCTGCTGTGCGGGCATATTCACCAGGAGCTGGATCTGGAGTGGCAGGGGCGGCGTTTATTGGCGTCGCCGTCTACGTGCGTGCAATTCAAACCACATTGCACCAACTTTACTATCGACGACGTTTCGCCCGGCTGGCGCTACCTTGACTTGCTGCCCGATGGCCGCATCGAGACACAGGTTTTCCGGTTGGAAAACGACGATTTCCGCCCCGACATGGATTCGGATGGATATTGATGCCTTCTACATTGCTCTACCTGCACGGCTTTAACAGTTCACCGCTCTCGGCGAAGGCAACGTCCTTCAAGGCGTGGCTGGCTGAGCATCATCCGCATATTGAGATGCTGGTGCCGCAGTTGCCGGTTTTCCCGGCGGATGCCGCCGAGATGATCGAGAACATGGTGATGGAGCGTGCCGGGCAGACGATAGGCGTGGTCGGTTCTTCACTGGGAGGCTACTACGCGACCTGGCTTTCACAGTGTTTTTCACTGCCAGCGGTAGTGGTTAACCCTGCGGTGAAGCCGTTTGAGCTGTTGATTGACTACCTTGGCGAAAACGAGAACCCCTACACCGGTCAGCAATATGTGTTAGAGTCACGTCACGTTTACGATCTGAAAACGATGCAGATCGATCCCTTGGAGTCACCGGATTTAATCTGGTTACTGCAACAAACGGGCGATGAAATTCTCGATTATGGGCAAGCGGTCGCCTATTACACCGCGTGCCGACAGACGGTGGAGTCGGGTGGAAACCATGCCTTCGTCGGTTTCGAGCACTACTTCCCCCAGATTGTGGATTTTTTAGGGCTATAACCCGGCTGCGGTTTGAACCACGAAGGGAATCGAGCAGACGCTTCCGGCACCTTCCTTTAACCACGAAAAAATAATCAACGATGACTCAATCCAGCTATAACGCTGATGCCATTGAAGTACTCAGCGGTCTAGAACCAGTGCGCCGTCGTCCCGGCATGTATACCGACACGACGCGCCCCAATCACCTTGGTCAAGAGGTGATAGATAACAGTGTCGATGAAGCGTTGGCTGGTCACGCCAAGCGCATCGACGTGATTTTGCACGCCGATCAGTCACTGGAAGTGATCGACGATGGCCGCGGTATGCCGGTGGATATCCACCCTGAAGAAGGCGTGCCTGCGGTTGAGTTGATCATGTGTCGTCTGCATGCGGGGGGTAAATTCTCCAATAAGAACTATCAGTTCTCCGGCGGCCTGCACGGCGTAGGGATCTCTGTGGTTAACGCCCTGTCGAAGCGGGTGGAAGTTAACGTCAAGCGTGACGGCAACGTCTACAGCATTGCCTTTGAAAACGGCGATAAAGTGCAGGAATTGGCGGTGACGGGCAGCTGCGGCAAGCGCAATACCGGTACCAGCATCCATTTCTGGCCTGACGAACAGTTCTTCGACAGCCCTCGTTTCTCGGTATCGCGCCTTAGCCACTTGCTGAAAGCCAAAGCGGTGTTGTGCCCTGGGGTCGAAATCTATTTCATCGACAAGGTGAACAACACCGAGCAACGCTGGTGCTATCAGGACGGCCTGACCGACTACCTGATGGAAGCCGTCAACGGCCTGATCACGTTGCCGGAAGCGGCGTTCGTCGGTAACTTCTCCGGCGATACCGAAGCGGTAGACTGGGCGCTGTTGTGGCTACCGGAAGGCGGTGAGCTGTTAACCGAAAGCTACGTGAACCTGATCCCAACAATGCAAGGCGGCACCCACGTTAATGGTTTGCGTCAGGGCCTGCTTGACGCCATGCGCGAGTTCTGTGAATTCCGTAATATCCTGCCGCGTGGCGTAAAACTGTCTGCTGAAGATATCTGGGACCGCTGCGCCTATGTGCTGTCGGTGAAGATGCAGGATCCGCAGTTTGCCGGGCAGACCAAAGAGCGTCTGTCTTCGCGTCAGTGTGCGGCATTCGTTTCCGGCGTGGTGAAAGACGCCTTCAGCCTATGGCTGAATCAGAATATCCAAGCGGCGGAACAGTTGGCTGAACTGGCTATTTCCAGCGCCCAACGCCGCCTGCGTGCCGCCAAGAAAGTGGTCCGTAAGAAGCTGACCAGCGGCCCGGCACTGCCGGGTAAACTGGCCGACTGTACTTCTCAAGATTTGAACATGACCGAATTGTTCCTGGTAGAAGGGGACTCGGCGGGCGGTTCAGCCAAGCAAGCGCGCGATCGCGAGTATCAGGCGATCATGCCGCTGAAAGGCAAAATCCTGAATACCTGGGAAGTGTCTTCGGACGAAGTGTTGGCCTCGCAGGAAGTACACGATATTTCCGTAGCGATCGGCATTGATCCCGACAGTGAAGACCTGAGCCAACTGCGTTACGGCAAGATCTGTATCCTGGCGGATGCGGACTCCGACGGTTTGCATATTGCTACATTGCTGTGTGCGTTGTTCGTGCGCCACTTCAGCTCGCTGGTCAAAGGCGGCCACGTGTATGTGGCTATGCCACCTCTGTACCGTATCGACCTTGGTAAAGAGGTGTTCTACGCGCTGGATGAAGAAGAAAAGGCGGGCGTGTTGGATCAGTTGAAACGCAAAAAGGGCAAGCCAAACGTTCAGCGCTTTAAAGGGCTGGGCGAGATGAACCCATTGCAGCTGCGTGAAACGACACTTGATCCTAATACCCGCCGACTGGTGCAATTGACGGTGGATGCGGATGACGTGGATCAAACGCTGGCGATGATGGACATGCTGTTGGCCAAGAAGCGTTCTGAAGACCGCCGTAACTGGCTGCAAGACAAAGGCGATATGGCAGAGCTCTCTGTCTGACCGACTGTCAGGCCTGGCACCTTGCCGGGCCTTCTTCCCGTAGGGGCGTTGCGTGTGGCGCCTGACCACTCAGGGCGGAATGCATGAAAATCACCCTCGAAGAATTATTGGCGTTTACCACGGTTGTCGACAGCGGCTCCATCACCGCCGCCGCCGAACAGCTCGGCCAAACCACCTCCGGTATCAGCCGGGCGCTCAGCCGATTGGAAAAAAAACTCGAAACGACCCTTATGCGCCGCACCACGCGTCGCTTGGAATTGACTGAAGAAGGGCAAAACTTTCTCAGTCATGCGCGAGACATTATCCGCTCGGTGGAGAATGCGGAAGAACAGATGGCGCTACGCAGGCTGATCCCGGCCGGCAAACTGCGAGTCAACGCCGCCGCACCCTTTATGGAGCACGTGATCGTGCCGTTGGTCGCAGGGTTTCGCCACAGTTATCCGCAGATTGAGCTGGAGCTCAATACCGACAATCTGATTATCGACTTGCTCGAGAAACGTACCGATATTGCCATTCGTATTGGTGCCTTGAGAGATTCGACCATCCATGCACGTTTGTTGGGTGCCAGCCGCTTGCGCATTTTAGCCAGCCCAGACTATCTTGCCCGTAATGGCATCCCTGGCAGTGTCGAGGCGTTACGTGACCACTGCCTGCTTGGTTTCACGCAGCCGGAATCGCTCAATCTGTGGCCGCTGCGCTATCAGCAGGCACAGCATTTTGCCATTACACCGACAATATCCGCCTCCAGCGGTGAAACGCTGCGTCAGTTGGCCTTGCGTGGTGAAGGGATCGTGCAGTTGGCTGATTTTATGACGAGAGACGATCAACGTAACGGGCGGCTCGTGCCATTACTGGCATCGGAGACATTGGACGTGCGTCAGCCCATTAATGCGGTGTATTACCGCAATACCCAATTGGCAGCGCGTATTACCTGTTTTCTGGACTATGTCAGCGCGCATATTGATACGCAGACATTGTAGGGGCCGTCAGGCGGCCCCTGAAGGGCTTACAGTGCGTTACCCAGCACGTGAATGGTTACGCCCAACACGCTGTCTTTGATGGTGTCACGATGGCGATGCATGTGAGCGATATCCAGGTGTTTTTCCAGATGCGCCTGACTGGCCCACTTTTCCAGCATAAACACCGAATCTGGCGATAACTTCTGCCAAGGTGCCTGCGTGTGGCTGTCTACCATCGGCGTATATTCGCTACAACCGTCTTCCGCCAGCACTAAGGGGACCAGTTTCTCAATCGCTTTCAGCACGGTTTCACGGTGGCCGGGTTTGGTCTTGATTTCTGCAATTACGGTGATCATCACTACCTCATTGATTGACATGCATCCTGCCAGTTAAGCAAAAATTTCTGTCAGATGCGCGCGATAACGTGCGATGTCGCTGTCGATATCCGGTTGTTTAATCACATCATTACAGATGAAGGTCGGCAGCGCTTCCATGCCCAGGAATTGATTGGCTTTATGGAAGTGCAGGTACACCCCGTCGACCCCGACGCCATGGAAAAACTGATCTGGGTCGGTAAAGGCTTCCAGTGGCGCGTTCCAGGTCAGGCTCAGCATGTATTTCTTGCCTTGGATCAGGCCGCCTGAGCCGTATTTCTTGCTGGCATCGGAGCGGGTGCGACCGTCGCTGGCGTACAGGCTACCGTGCCCGGCGGTGAACACTTCATCGATATATTTTTTCAAGATCCAGGGTTCGCCCATCCACCAACCCGGCATCTGGTAAATCACCACGTCTGCCCACAGGTATTTTTGTACTTCGGCGTCGATGTCGTAACCCTCATCGACGACGGTGACCTGTACCTCATGTTGTACATCGCGAAGGAAGCTTTCCGCAACGTCGCTCATGGTCTGGTTGAGTTCGCCATTAGAATGACCAAACTGTTTTTTAGCATTGATAATCAGGATATTGCTCATTTTTCACGGCACCTGTCAGAATGAAAATATGTGATGCTTTCCGCGCCAGAGGGGCGGGAAACCTTTCGCTGATAGGGAGTGTAATTGTTAGCCGTGTAAGTAAAAATGGGATCCAGCGCACAACAGTGTTGACTCTGAGTCAACAAATGCGCGTCAAATGACGGGATTTCGAATAAAACGAGCGGATGAGCAGGCTTTACCGGACGATTGCTGCGCCATCTGTGACAGCCACCCCGCTGATGAGTTACTATCGCGGACAGAATCAACCCTTTGTCGTCCAGGGATTGCCAAGCCACGGTCTGAGGATAATTGAGTAATGAGTGATCTGACTCATGACGGTGTAGAGCGTTTACCGCTGCACACGTTTACTGAAAACGCCTATCTGAACTATTCCATGTACGTCATCATGGATCGGGCGTTGCCGTACATTGGTGACGGTTTGAAGCCGGTACAACGCCGCATCATCTACGCCATGTCTGAGCTGGGGCTGAATAACAGCGCCAAATTCAAAAAGTCTGCCCGTACCGTGGGGGACGTGCTGGGTAAATACCATCCGCATGGCGACAGCGCCTGTTATGAGGCGATGGTATTGATGGCCCAGCCGTTCTCTTATCGCTATCCGCTGGTCGACGGCCAAGGGAACTGGGGTGCACCGGATGACCCGAAATCCTTCGCCGCGATGCGTTATACCGAATCCCGCCTGTCCAAGTATGCGGAAGTGTTGTTGGCCGAATTGGGTCAAGGTACCGTTGACTGGGTACCGAACTTTGACGGCACCATGCAGGAGCCGAAGATGTTACCGGCTCGCCTGCCCAACATTCTGCTGAACGGCACTACCGGCATTGCCGTCGGTATGGCGACCGATATTCCACCGCATAACGTGCGTGAAGTGGCCGCCGCCGCGGTGGCATTGATCGACAAGCCGGGTGCTTCGCTTGAAGACTTGCTCGAGTTCGTACAGGGGCCGGACTTCCCAACGGAAGCCGAGATCATTACGCCGCGCGACGAAATCCGCAAAATTTATCAAAATGGCCGCGGTTCAGTTCGCATGCGCGCCGTTTGGAAGAAAGAAGACGGCAGTGCGGTGATCACCGCGTTGCCGCACCAGGTTTCCGGTGCCAAGGTATTGGAACAGATCGCCAGCCAAATGCGCGCCAAAAAGCTGCCAATGGTTGAAGACCTGCGTGACGAATCCGATCATGAAAACCCAACGCGGTTGGTGATTGTGCCGCGCTCCAACCGTATCGATCTGGAGCAGGTGATGAATCACCTGTTTGCCACGACCGATCTGGAGCGAAGCTACCGAATCAACATGAATATGATCGGCCTGGACAACCGACCGCAAGTTAAAGGGCTGGTGGAAATCCTGACCGAATGGCTGGCATTCCGCCGTGACACAGTGCGCCGCCGCTTGAACTACCGTCTGGAAAAAGTCCTGAAACGCCTGCATATCCTGGAAGGTTTGCTGGTGGCGTTCCTCAATATCGATGAAGTGATCCACATCATCCGCAGTGAGGACGAACCCAAGCCGGTGCTGATGCAGCGTTTTGGCATTTCTGATACGCAGGCAGAAGCTATTCTTGAACTGAAACTGCGTCACTTGGCGAAGTTGGAAGAGTTCAAGATCCGTGGTGAGCAGGATGAGTTAGCGAAAGAGCGCGATCAACTGCAGGCGTTACTGGCCTCCGAGCGCAAGCTGAATACTCTGATCAAAAAAGAGATCCAGGCAGATGCGCAGGCTTATGGCGACGATCGTCGTTCGCCGATTACCGAGCGTGCAGAAGCCAAGGCGATGAGCGAGCATGACTTCGTGCCGTCTGAGCCGGTGACCATCGTGCTGTCTGAAATGGGCTGGGTGCGTAGTGCCAAGGGCCATGATATCGATCCAAGTGGTCTGAGCTACAAGGCCGGTGACAGCTACCGCAGTGCGGCCCGCGGCAAGACCAACCAGCCGGTCGTGTTTATCGACTCCACAGGCCGCAGTTACGCGCTTGATCCGCTGACGTTGCCTTCGGCACGTGGTCAGGGCGAGCCATTGACCGGTAAGCTGACGCCACCGCCGGGTGCGACCATTGAGCAAGTGCTGATGGCGGCAGACGATCAGAAGCTGCTGATGGCGTCCGATGCCGGCTATGGCTTCGTCTGTACCTTCAACGATTTGGTGGCGCGTAACCGTGCCGGCAAAGCGATGATTACCCTGCCGGATAACGCCAAGGCGCTGGCACCGATGGAGATTCACGGTAACGACGACATGCTGTTGTCGATCACCGCGGCAGGGCGCATGTTATTGTTCCCGGTTGCAGATCTGCCGCAGTTGTCGAAGGGCAAGGGCAACAAGATTGTCTCTATCCCATCAGCGCAGGCCGCATCGGGTGAAGACAAGTTAGCGTGGTTGTTCGTGCTGCCGCCGCAAACCTCTGTGACTCTGCATGTGGGCAAACGTAAGCTGACGTTGCGTCCGGAAGATTTGCAGAAATTCCGTGCGGAGCGCGGCCGTAAAGGTACCTCACTGCCACGCGGGCTGCAGCGAATCGATCGCGTAGAGATTGACGCACCGGCGCGCGCCCCTACAGGTGACAGCGAAGAGTAAGCTCACTGCAGCAGGATAACAAAGCGGGCGCAGCATGCTGCGCCCGCTTGATTTCCCACCATCGGCAATTATTTTCAAATAGTTAACATTTCTCTGCATAAAATTATTGTGCGTATCGCCGGCTGGCGGGAAAATAGCAAAAAAATGCAGGGCAGGTTTTCAGCCCCTGCAATCAAAGAATGAGTTTACCCAAAATAATTGGAGTTGCATCAAGGCGGCAAGGCCGTAAATCCCTGGGAGCTTAGTAAACTAAGTGACTGGGGTGCGCGGACGCAGCCAACACAGATGCAGCTTCAAGTATGAAGGGAAAAAGGGATCTACGCAGCGCATCAGGCTGCGTCGGCAGTGTGCTAATGAGGTTGTTATGTTATTAATTTTGCGTGCCATTCTTGCCACTCTGTATTGTATTTTGGTGTGCATCTTCGGTTCTATTTATTGTTTGTTCAGCCCGCGTGATCCCCGCCATGTGGCGACCTTCGGTCACCTGTTTGGCCGCCTGTCCGGGTTATTCGGTTTGAAGGTGGAAGTTCGCGTGCCGGCCGATGCGGCCAAAAACGGCAACTGCATTTACATCGCCAACCACCAGAATAACTACGACATGGTGACGGCCGCCAAGGCGGTGCAGCCGCGCACCGTGACCGTTGGCAAAAAAAGCCTGCTGTGGGTTCCTTTCTTCGGCCCATTGTATTGGCTGACGGGTAACTTGCTGATTGACCGTGATAATCGTGCCAAAGCACATGGCACTATTGCACAGGTAGCCGAACAGTTTAAAAAACGCGATATTTCGATCTGGATGTTTCCTGAGGGCACCCGTAGCCGCGGGCGCGGGCTGATGCCGTTTAAAACGGGCGCATTCCACGCGGCGATTGCCGCTGGGGTGCCAATTGTGCCGATTTGCGTTTCCACGACCAGCGGTAAAATTAATCTTAACCGTTGGAATAATGGCCATGCGATCGTCGAAATGTTAGAACCGGTCGATATTAGTCATTACAGTAAAGAAAATGTGCGTGAGTTGGCGGCCCATTGCCATGCGCTGATGCTGGCGAAAATTGCCGAGCTGGATGCAGAAGTGGCCCAGCGCAACGCAGCCGGAAAATAATATTCCTACCGGCTTCAAAGAATGAACTTTTAAACGGCGTCAAATGCCGTTAACGCCCGGGCTCCTGCTAATCTGATGGTCAGGGGCCCGGTCTTTGCACACGGTTTATACCCGTTATAGTAAACGTTGCATCTGTGTTGGCGACGCGCGCTTACCTCAGCCACTGACTTGCGTAGGCTCTTGGGGATTCTCGCTCTTACTGCCTTGATGGAACGCCGAGTATTTTGGGTGTAGTTATTGTTTTTCATGGAGAAAATATGTCACTCAGTCGACGTCAGTTTATTCAGGCATCGGGCTTGGCGCTGTGCGCAGGATCCGTGCCGCTGAGGGCTGAGGCGAGCGGAATGCAGACCCCGTTACCTATTCCCCCCCTGCTTGAATCCCGTCGTGGACAGCCGCTGTTTTTAACGCTGCAGCGTGCCCATTGGGCATTTATGGATAACCGTAAAGCCTCGGTGTGGGGGATTAACGGCATGTATCTTGGGCCGACAGTGCGGGTTTATAACGGTGATGACGTAAAGCTGATCTACAGCAACCGTCTGCCAGAGCCGGTGGCGATGACCATCAGCGGTCTGCAGGTACCGGGGACGCTGGTGGGCGGTGCCCCCCGCATGATGTCGCCTAACGTTGACTGGTCACCTGTGCTGCCTATCCGCCAGAACGCAACCACCTGCTGGTATCACGCCAGCACGCCTAACCGTATGGCACCTCACGTCTACAACGGTTTGGCAGGGCTGTGGCTGATTGAAGATGAAGTCAGCAAGGCGTTGCCGCTGCCAAATCATTATGGCGTTGATGATTTCCCGCTGATTATTCAAGACAAGCGATTAGATAACTTCGGTACGCCGGAATACGATCCGCCGTCACAGGGCGGTTTTGTTGGCGATACGCTGTTGGTGAACGGTGTGCAAAACCCGTACGTTGAAGTATCACGTGGTTGGGTGCGTTTGCGTCTGCTCAATGCCTCCAATTCGCGTCGCTACATGCTGCAATTGAGTGATGGCCGGCCACTGAACGTTATCGCCAGCGATCAGGGTTTCCTGCCTGCGCCGGTTGCGGTACAACAGCTTTCGTTGGCACCCGGTGAGCGCCGTGAAGTGCTTATCGACATGTCTAAAGGCGATGAGGTGACAATCACCGCCGGTGAAGCAGCGGGTATTATGGATCGTCTGCGCGGGCTGTTTGAGCCGTCGAGTATTCTGGTTTCAACCCAGGTGTTGACGTTGAAACCGACAGGGTTATTGCCACTGGTGACCGATAATTTGCCAATGCGCCTGCTGGCGGATCAACTGCTGGATGGTAGCGTCAGCCGTACCCGCGAATTCCGCTTGGGCGACAGCCAGGCTGGGATCAACGGGGCGATCTGGGACATGAACCGCATTGATGTTCAAACGCAACAAGGCAGCTGGGAACGCTGGAATATCCATGCGGATACGCCGCAGGCGTTCCATATTCAGGGCGTACAGTTCCTGGTGAAACGCGTCAACGGCGCGCAGCCGATGGCAGAAGATCGCGGCTGGAAGGACACGGTATGGGTCGATGGCGACGTCGAGCTGCTGGTGTATTTCAATCAGTCCACTTCGGAGCACTTCCCGTTCCTTTTCTACAGCCAGACGCTTGAAATGGCGGATCGCGGTAGCGCAGGTCAGTTTATGGTGCAGCCGGCACTTTAAGCATGTTGTGTGGACTCCTCTTGCGTACCCGCACGCAGCATGTCCAGAAATGCCTGTACGACCGGCGTTGCGCTGTCTGCATGATAAATGGCATACAAATCTGCCGATGGCGCCTGCTGTAGCGGGCAAAAACGCACGCCAGGCCACGGAATGCGCCCATAGCTGTCCGGCAGCAGTGTGATGCCGTAACCTTCGGCCACCAGCGCCATCAGGGTTTGCGGTTCGTTGACCTGATAGGCGATATCGGGTTTGAACCCTTGCTGCAGGCAGAGGTTATGCAGGTACAAGCCCAGGCTGGCCTCGTGTGGCGGCAATACCATGAACTTTTCATGCCTCAGCGCTGCAAGCGGGAGGCTTTCTGCGTGCGCCAGTGGGTGTTCCAGTGGCAGCACCACCGCAATATTCTCCCGCGCCAGTAATTGACTCGCCAACCCCGGTAATACTTGTTCTCTGGCTTCCCGCCAGACGCCAATATCGATATGACGCTTTTGCAATGCCGTGATCTGTTGGCTGGGCGTCAGTTCGTTTAAAGCCCAGGTGACATTGGCCGTTTGCCCGGCAAAGCGCTTGAGTGCCGGTATCAACCCGCCCCATATCGAGGTACCGACCATGCCAACGACCATGTGGCCCGCCTCGCCGCGGCCCAACTGCTGAACCTGATTCAGCGCATGCCCGGCTTGATCCAACAACATTTCCACGTTGCGAAACAGCGTTCGGCCAGCCAGTGTCAGCGCCATTGAGCGTGTGGTGCGTTTGAATAATGCGACGCCCAGCTGGCTCTCCAGATCTTTGATGTGTTTGCTAAGCGGCGGCTGCGAAATATTTAGCCGGAGTGCCGCCTGAGTGAAGTTCATCTCCTCTGCCACGACGCGGAAATAGTGCAGCAGGCGGAAATTAATCCGGCTCGGATCGGGCATTTGCTGGGGCTGCTTCATGCTGATGATGGCCTCCTGTGACTGCCAATTTATAGGTAAATGGAATAAATAGGCTGCCAATAATGTATTGGTCGCCGTTGGACATCGCTCTCTACTATGGGGTGACTACCCCCCTCACAGAAGAGAATACAATGTTTAATCAAGAAGATGCTTTTTCCTGTGCTGATGTAATCCGCACCCGCTTGCCGGGTTTCCAACCGCGAGCGGCGCTGATACTGGGCTCGGGGCTGGGTGCTTTGGCAGAGGTCATGACCGACACGGTGACCATCGACTACGCTGAGCTGCCGGGGTTCCCGGTAAGCAGTGTAGTGGGCCATGCTGGGCAACTGGTTGCCGGTTGGCTGGAGGGCGTACCAGTCTTGTGCATGAAAGGGCGCGGACACTACTACGAAGGCCGCGGCATGCAGGTGATGACCACTGCCGTGCGCACTTTCAAATTGCTCGGTTGCGAATTCTTGCTGGCGACCAACGCCGCCGGTTCGTTGCGTCAATCGGTACCGCCGGGCAGCCTGGTGGCGCTTACCGATCACATCAACTTCATGCCTGAATCGCCATTGGTCGGTGACAATGATGAGCGTTTCGGCCCGCGCTTCTTTAGCCTGGCGAACGCTTACGATCCCGAACTGCGCAGCCAACTGGCTCAGGTGGCTGAACGCGTGGGTATCCCGCTGGCAGAAGGGGTCTTTGCCGCTTACACCGGGCCTAACTTCGAAACCCCAGCGGAAATCCGCATGATGCAAACGCTGGGGTGTGATGTGGTGGGTATGTCTATCGTGCCGGAAGTGCTTTCTGCACGCCATTGCGGGCTGAAGGTGTTGGTGGTGTCCGCGATGACCAACTACGCCGAAGGGTTGTCCGACACGCCGTTGTCTCATGAGCAAACCCTGAGCTGCGCTGCACTGGCGGCAGAGGATTTTATGCGCCTGATCCGTGAGTTCTTCAAAACGCTGTAATGCTCTAGTCCCTTCGCGGCAGGGCACAGGGGCCTTGCCGTGCAAATCATCGTTTTAATCAAAATAATAAGGTGATGGTGATGGCTATAAAAACGCGACTGAAGGCGATGGTTTTTCTGCAGTTCTTTATTTGGGGAGCCTGGCTGGTCACGCTGGGATCTTACATGATTAACACCCTGCATTTCAGTGGGCTGCAGGTGGGCATGGTTTACAGCGCGAAGGGGATCGCAGCGCTGATTATGCCAGGATTGGCGGGCATCCTGGCCGATCGTTGGATCAAAGCCAACTACCTGTATGCATTGTGCCATTTGCTCGGTGCAGGAGCACTTTACTGCGCGGCGCAGGTTGATCAGCCCATGGTGATGTTCTGGGTCATGCTGTTCAATGCCATGGTGTATATGCCCACGATTTCGCTTTCCAATGCCATCTCCTATTTCTGCCTGGAGAAACAGGGTTACGACACGGTGAAAGATTTTCCGCCGGTACGGGTCTATGGCACCGTCGGTTTTATTGTCGCGATGTGGTTGGTCGGTTTTAGCAAGATTGAACTCAGCAATATGCAACTGTATTTGGCCTCTGGGGTATCGCTACTGTTGGCTTTCTATTCGCTGACGTTACCGAACTGTCCGACCAGCAGGGTGGAAACATCAAAAAGTGTGCTCAGCGTGTTGGGGCTGGACGCTCTGGTGCTATTCCGTCAGAGACGCATGGCGTTATTTTTCCTGTTTGCCATGCTGCTGGGCGCTGCGCTGCAGGTGACTAACACCTTCGGTAATCCCTTCTTGCACGATTTTGCGAGCAATCCGCTGTATCAAGACAGCATAAGCGTCAGATACCCGGCGGTGCTGTTGTCGTTGTCACAAATCTCCGAGGTGTTCTTCATCCTCACAATCCCGTTCTTCCTGCGCCGATACGGCATTAAACAGGTGATGCTGATCAGTATGGCGGCCTGGACGCTGCGCTTCTTGTTTTTGGCGTATGGCACCCCAGCCGGTTTCGGTTTTGTCTTACTGCTGCTGTCGATGATCGTGTACGGCTGTGCCTTTGATTTCTTTAATATTTCGGGGGCTATTTTTGTTGAGAAAGAGGCGGACCATCGTATCCGCGCCAGTGCTCAGGGGCTGTTTATGACCATGGTTAACGGGATCGGGGCCTATGTGGGGGCGATTGCCAGCGGCGAAGTCGTGGATTACTTCACTAGCAACGGCATAAAAGATTGGCAGAGTATCTGGTTGATCTTCGCGTTGTATACGTTGGTCTTGGGCATCGTTTTTGCGCTGACCTTTAATTATCAGCATCGGCCCGAGGAGCATGCGGGGCCGGTACAACGGGCACATTAAAAATGAAACGGGCGCCTGGATGCGCCCATTTTGATTCAAACGTGAGGAAAGCATTGTTGCCTGCTCTGCACCTCGGCAGGGCCCTGATTTGCTCCCCATTCAGCAGCGACACGGTTGGCCAGATCGACGGCCTGTGGCACGGGCCAACCGGCCGACAGCCCAGCCAACAGACCGACGCAACGAGCGTCGCTTGGGCTGGCGTCTTCAACCGAACCGCCGGCAATTTGCAGCGGTGGGGCGTCGCCATCACAAAGCCAGATACCATCGCGGTCCAATTGGCAAATCAGCGTCAGGTTATGAGCGCTGGCGAACCCTCGGGCAGCGGCAAGTACATCACCTGTACCGCACAATGTGGTCGTTTCGCTACGGTTCAACATCAGCAGGCTGTGGCTGTCGCTGAGCATGGCGAAGAAATCTTCATCGAGTTGGCCGACATAGGAACCCGGAACGATAAGACGGCGCTGGTCGAAGGGGAGGCGCGTCAGCCAATCGCGCAATGCTTCACCGTTGTCCCCAACCAATTGCTCACCGCTGATGTAGATCAGGGTGTCTTCAGTCAACGGGAGGGTGGACAGCTGGGCTTTATTCCACTGGGTTTCGCAGCCGGGCTCGATAACAAGAACCGACTCTCCGTTGGACGACGCCTGTATCAGGCACTGGCCATTGTCCATTTGGCCGTGGCGCAGCAGCACCGGCAGGCCCATCTGCTCCATTTCTGCTTCAATCGCGGCCCCCCAGTCACCGTTGCCGACTGGCATGCCGTTGATCACCGGCACCTGCAAATGCATCAGTGCTCGCGCAATGTTAAACGCACTGCCGCCAATCTTCCGTTCCTGCGTGAGCGTCACTTCACCGATCGCACTGCCCAGAACCAGGACCGGCTTTACTGCTAAAAACTCATTCATTCATGTCCTCCGCTGCCGACCGGTGGGCCGAACAGAATGCGCTATGATGACGGCGCAGGCGTGCAGAGTCGAGAGGCAAGCCCGTTGTGATGTGACTAATGTGTGAAATAACCATGCTCTTTTTGCTACTAGTGCGTATAATCGCCGCCCGGCGATTAATTAACCTGTAAAAGAGCACGAGAATGAGCACCACCAGCCTAATCCAACCCGATCGTGAATTATTTTCCTATAAGCCTTATTGGGCCGAATGTTATGGCACTGCGCCATTTTTACCCATGTCGCGCGAAGAGATGGATCAACTGGGCTGGGATAGCTGTGACGTGATCATTATCAGCGGTGATGCTTATGTCGATCACCCAAGCTTTGGTATGGCAATCATCGGCCGCATGCTGGAAGCGCAGGGCTTCCGCGTTGGCATCATTGCCCAGCCGGACTGGAGCAATAAAGAAGACTTTATGCGCCTGGGTAAACCGAACCTGTTCTTCGGCATCACTGCCGGTAACATGGATTCGATGATCAACCGTTATACCGCCGACCGTAAACTGCGCCACGATGATGCCTATACCGCCGGCAACGTGGGCGGTAAACGCCCGGATCGTGCGACGCTGGTTTACAGCCAACGCTGCAAAGAAGCTTATAAAGACGTGCCGATCGTGCTGGGCGGCATCGAAGCCAGCCTGCGTCGCATCGCTCACTACGATTACTGGTCGGATACCGTGCGTCGTTCGGTGCTGGTGGACTCTAAAGCTGACATGCTGATTTACGGTAACGGCGAGCGCCCGTTAGTGGAAGTGGCACACCGTCTGGCTGCGGGCGAGAAAATCAGCGAGATCCACGATATCCGCAATACGGCGGTGATGCGCAAAGGTGCGTTGCCGGGTTGGACCGGTGTGGACTCTACCCGTCTGGACAAGCCGGGCCGCATTGAGCCAATTCCAAATCCTTACGGTGACGATCTGCCGTGCGCAGACGGTGGCAAGCCGGAGCCGGAAGCCAAGCCGGTGACCGTACGCGCAGCCAAACCCAAGCCGTGGGAAAAAACCTATGTGTTGCTGCCGTCCTTTGAAAAAGTGAAGGCCGACAAGGTGCTGTATGCGCACACTTCGCGTATTCTGCATCACGAAACCAACCCGGGCTGTGCGCGTGCACTGATGCAGTCACATGGCGATCGCTACGTGTGGATTAACCCACCGGCGATCCCGTTGACTACGCCGGAAATGGACAGCGTATTTGCCCTGCCGTACCAGCGTATTCCGCATCCGTCCTATGGCAAGGAAACCATTCCAGCCTATGACATGATCCGCTTCTCGGTAAATATCATGCGTGGCTGCTACGGCGGTTGTTCATTCTGTTCGATCACCGAACATGAAGGGCGCATCATCCAGAGCCGTTCAGAAGACTCCATTATTCGCGAAATCGAAGAAATTCGTGACAAAGTGCCGGGCTTTACTGGCGTAATCTCCGATTTGGGTGGTCCGACGGCAAACATGTACATGCTGCGCTGCACCAATCCGCGCGCTGAGCAGACCTGCCGCCGCGCCTCGTGCGTGTATCCGGAAATCTGCACCTACATGGACACCAACCACGAACCGACTATCAAACTGTACCGCCGTGCTCGCTCACTGGAGGGCATCAAGAAGATCTTGATTGCCTCTGGCGTACGTTATGACCTGGCTGTGGAAGATCCGCGTTATATCAAAGAGCTGGCGACCCACCACGTGGGGGGGTACCTGAAGATTGCCCCGGAACATACCGAGGAAGGCCCATTGTCTAAAATGATGAAGCCGGGCATGGGAAGCTACGATCGGTTTAAACAGCTGTTTGACCATTATTCTAAGCTGGCAGGCAAAGAACAGTACCTGATCCCGTATTTCATCTCCTCACATCCGGGCACCCGTGATGAGGACATGGTGAATTTGGCGCTGTGGCTGAAGAAAAACCGTTTCCGCCTTGATCAGGTGCAGAATTTCTATCCGTCACCGATGGCTAACTCCACCACCATGTATTACAGCGGCAAAAACCCGTTGAGCCGCGTGGGTTATAAGAGTGAAGACGTCGTGATACCTAAGGGCGATCGTCAGCGTCGCTTGCACAAAGCGTTGTTGCGTTATCACGATCCAGCCAACTGGGCGATGATCCGCACCGCGCTGGAAGATATGGGCATGAAGCACTTGATCGGCAGCCGTCGCGAGTGCCTGGTGCCGGCACCGACCATCGACGAACAGCGTGAAGCGAAGCGCCTGCAACGCCATACTCGTCCGGCGCTGACCAAGCATACTGATATCACCCGTCAGCGTACGCCGACCAATAAGCCACCGCGTAAGCCTATCCGTAATGGTAAGCCGTAACGGGTAGATATTGGCTTCAGTCCCTGGATTTAATGCCGATCAGTTAAAGCTGGTCGGCATTTTTTTATTCGGTTTCTGTAGGTTCAGTGCAGGTAGGATTGCCGTAAATACCCTCTATTTCTCTGTAGCCACAATGAACGGCAATTGGAGGGGCCGAAGGCGTGGCCCCTTTACCCCACCCACATTGGTAGCCACTGAGCATCCTGTGCCTCAGTTTGACGTTGCGCGATGAAATACAGTGGAAATGATGAGATGAGCACGCGGTTGGGCGCCCTGAAGACGTCGAACGCAAGAACAACGCATAGGCGAAACCGCCATGGACGGCGGTTTCAGGCGAGACAGGCAGGGACGCCTGTCATCACCGGCCGTGATGCGGCGTGATGAAGTGAGAGCCGTTGACGTAGCCAACCGTCTGAGTGGGCAAGAGCGCGGGTTGCAAGGGGCCGCGCTTACGGCCCCTTGCTCGGTCGAGGCGCAAGAGCCTCATGGTGCTTTGCGCGTTTATCGACCGAAAAGAACGCTGAACTTGCTAAAAACACCTTAACCGATCGGCATTCACCCCAAGATTTTCTCTTTACGTCTGAAAATCACAATTGATCGTAGGCGGCTTCCACTTTCATCAAATGGCGCGGTGCCTGCGGGGCTGGATGATACTTACGCACATGCCAGTTAAAGGCTTCTGGCGACAGATTATTAATCATCGAAATGGCTTGCTGACGGTTACTGGAGAACGTCCGTAACAGTGCGCCCGTGCCGTTGACGTAGGCGATAATGGTGGCATAACGCAGGGTGACGGGATTGTTGATGCCTTTAAGCTGCTGTTTTTGCAAGACGGCCAGATAGGCTGCACCAAGATCGATGTTGGTATCAGGATCCAGCAAATCGTCATCGTCCGGGCAACCGCGTTTACCTTTGTAGCGATAGGCATCGCACCCCGCGGTATCTGCTTTCAACTGCATTAAACCGATAGCATTGGATCGGCTGATTGCGGCTGGGTTAAAGCTGGATTCTACTTTGATCATTGCCGTGATCAGCTTCTTATCGACGTTGTATTTATCCGCAGCATCTTCGATCGCATCATCAAAAGCATGAGCATCGTAGCTGGTACGTGGCTTTTTGCTGGAACAACCGGCCAGGATCAGCATGACGCAAAGTATGCTCAGGCGTGACCACTGTGATAGGGAAGATTTCATTGTGCTCCGTGCGTTATCTATTTTTAACGGTATTGGGCCGGCGGACGGGGCCGGGTGCCGCCATCATAACGTCAGCTGCCGGAAAGATCTTTAGTAAAAAACAGGGGGATCGGGCGCTTTCGACAGGATGAATGAGGTATCGGCAGCAATTTTGGATCTCCTTCACAGAACCTGTTCAAACACTGTAACCGGTTACTGAAACCGGTTGCTGTTTTTTCATTTTTGAAACCATACTCATTCCTCAACTGAATCATTTGCACCTATTGACCCCAGGAGAACGGATGAAAAAAATATTCTTATGCTGCGCAGCCGGGATGTCGACCAGCATGGTGGTGAATAAAATGAAAAAGTCTGCCGAACAGCAGGGTATTGAGGTTGATATTATCGCCGTCGGTATAGATGAATTTGAAGCAACATTGGAAAATTACCAGTGCTGCCTGCTTGGTCCGCAGATTAAATATAAATTGGCCGACTTTAAAAAGATCGCCGACAGGGAAAATAAACCCATTGCGGTTATAAACAGCATGGATTACGGCATGATGCGTGGCGATAAAATCCTTGCCGAAGCGTTGGCGATGATTGAACCACGCTAATCCTACCGGGGCCGCCTGCCGCAGCGCGCTGCCGTAGGCTTTCTCGCCCTGTGACCATTGACTCAGAACGTCCCGAGGGTTGAACCATGAGTATCAGCCAGGCCGCATTCAATTTTATTGAAAACCGCATCAGCCCGATTGCCGGTAGATTATCGACTCAACGACATATTATGGCGATCCGCGACGGCTTTATTTCCGCCATGCCGTTTATGATCGTCGGCTCATTTTTACTGGTTTTCGCGTATCCGCCTTTTTCCGCTGACAGCAGTTGGGGAATAGCCCAATGGTGGTTGGGTACGGCAGAAAAACATCAGGTTGCCATTCTTACCCCGTTTAATATGACGATGGGGATCATGTCCATCTATATAACGGCTGCGATTGCTTACAATTTAGCGCAAAGTTATAAACTCGATCCCTTTATGGCGGCGATGCTGGCCCTGATGTCGTTTTTATTGGTCGCCGCGCCGCAAACCGAGAAGATGTTACCGACGGCGGCCTTGGGCGGGGTGGGGATCTTCACCGCCATTCTGGTGGCGATCTATACCACTGAGTTGATCCGTTTTCTCAAGGTGCGAAACATCGGTATCTCACTGCCGGAACAGGTGCCAGCCAAGATCAAGCAATCGTTCGATCTGCTGATTCCGATCCTGGCGGTGGTGATCACGTTGTATCCACTTAGTTTGCTGGTGCAGCACCAATTCAACCTGTTGTTGCCGCAGGCGATCATGGCGTTGTTCCAGCCACTGATTTCCGCCGCCGACTCATTGCCGGCGATCCTGCTGGCTGTGCTGATCGGCCACTTGCTGTGGTTTGCCGGCATACATGGTGCGGTGATCGTCTCTGGCATGTTGCAGGCTTTCTGGCTCACCAACCTGGGTATCAACCAGGACGCGTTGGCCGCCAGCCAGCCGATGCCACACATTTTTATGGAAGCCTTCTGGACCTTCTTTATCGTTATCGGCGGATCTGGCGCCACCTTCGGACTGGTGCTGCTTTATCTGCGCAGCCGGTCGGCGCATCTGCGTTCGATCGGCAAGCTGAGTCTGGTGCCCAGTTGCTTCAACATCAATGAACCGGTGATCTTCGGCACACCGATCGTCATGAATCCCACCTTCTTTATCCCATTTATCACCGCGCCGATCGTCAATTCGATCATCGCCTATGCGGCGGTGAAACTGGATCTGATCGGCAGAGTGATCTCGGTAGTACCCTGGACGGCACCCGCCCCGATTGGTGCGGCCTGGGCCACCGGTTGGGATTTCCGCGCGGCGCTGTTGGTGCTGCTGTTGGCTGCGGTATCAGCACTGATTTATTACCCGTTCTTCAAGGTCTATGAGCAACAGCTGTTGGACCAGGAAGTGAGCGAAGCGGATCAGATAGAACAGACGCAAGGAGTCACAGAATGATGGATATGGAAACGGCAGTCATGGAGTTGATCATCAACGCCGGTGAGGCGCGCAGCTGCGCCATGCAGGCGCTGTACGCTGCGCGTAAATACCAGTGGGATCAGGTAGACATTTTGCTGGCGGAATCGCAGTTGGCAGCCAAGCGTGCCCATGCCACTCAAACTGAATTGATTGGATTTGACGAGGGGGAAGGCAAGTTACCGGTCAACCTGATTATGGTGCATGCACAGGATCACATCATGAACGCCATGCTAGCGCGCGATCTGGTGGAGGAGCTGGTGAGAATTTACCGATTACTGGAACAGAACGGGGTGAAAAACCAATGAGCGTATTTCCGAAGGATTTTCTCTGGGGGGCCGCGACGGCATCATACCAAGTTGAGGGCGGTTTTGATGCTGACGGTAAAGGCCTGTCCAACTGGGATCTCTTCTCCCATCTGCCCGGCACCACTTATCAGGGCACCAACGGCGATGTCGCGGTCGATCACTACCATCGCTTCCGCGAAGATGTGGCGCTAATGGCCGAATTGGGTATGCAGACCTACCGATTTTCGATCTCCTGGCCACGGCTGTTGCCGCAGGGCCGGGGAGAAGTGAACGAAGCAGGGATCCAATTCTACAGCGACTTGATCGACGAATTGCTTAAGCACAATATCAAGCCGATGATCACCCTGTACCACTGGGATCTGCCGCAAGCGCTACAAGAATCTTTTGGCGGTTGGGAATCGCGAGAGATCGTCGATGCTTTCGATGAATATGCGCGTCTGTGCTATGCACGTTTTGGCGATCGGGTTGAGCTTTGGTCCACTTTTAATGAAACCATCGTGTTTATCGGTATGGGCTATATCACCGGGGCGCATCCGCCCAAGTTAACCGATCCTAAGAAGGGTATTCAGGCCTGCCACCATGTGTTTTTGGCGAATGCCCGTGCGGTGAAAAGCTTCCGGGAAATGCAGATCAAGGGGCAGATCGGCTTCGTCAACGTGTTGCAACCGAACGATCCGATCAGCGATTCACCGGAGGATCGACGCGCTTGCGAGGTCGCTGAAGGGATCTTCACGCATTGGTTGTACGATCCGGTGCTAAAAGGGGAATACCCGGCAGAGCTCTTGGCGATGGCGCAGCAGGCCTTTGGCGTACCCTATTTTGCACCTGGCGATGAGGTACTGCTGAAGGAGAACATCGTAGATTTTATCGGCCTGAATTATTACAAGCGTGAAATGGTGGCGCATAACGACGACGTGGACGGCTATGCCATCAACACCAGTGGCCAAAAGGGCAGCGGGCGTGAATTGGGTTTCAAAGGGCTGTTCAAACTGGTACGCAATCCGAACGGTGTTTACACCGATTGGGACTGGGAAGTGTACCCACAGGGGCTAACCGATGCTATTGGGCGTATCGTCAAACGCTATGGCAACATACCCATTTACATTACTGAGAACGGATTGGGCGCCAAAGATCCGATCGTCGAGGGAGAAGTGTGTGATCAACCACGGATTGACTACCTGCGCGATCATATTCAGGCGATCGGTGCGGCGATCGAACAGGGGGCTGATGTACGCGGCTACTACCCTTGGTCGTTTATCGATTTGCTCTCATGGCTCAACGGCTATCAGAAACAGTACGGCTTTGTGTATGTCGATCACGACAACAATCTGGCCCGCAAGAAAAAGCAGAGCTTTGGCTGGTATCAGCGGGTGATTGCCACCAACGGTGAGCAGCTGTAGCGGGGAATAAAGTGGCCCTCTCAGGCGGAGAGGGCCGAGTCAGATTACAGTGAGTCTGGATCCGGCCCGAGACGGTTGCCGATATCCAGCTTGGCGATTTCGCTCAGTTCGTCTTTATCCAGTTTGAAATCAAAGACCTCGAAGTTTTCACGAATGCGGGAAGGCGTGACCGATTTCGGGATCACGATCAGACCGCTGTCCAGATGCCAACGCACCACGATTTGCGCCGGTGTTTTCTCGTATTTTTCTGCCAGGTATTTAATGACGGGTTGATCGAATACCCCTTCACCACCCTGTGCCAGAGGGCTCCAGGATTCGGTAGCGATGTGATGCGTCGCATTCCAGGCACGCAATTGGCGTTGTTGCAGCAGTGGGTGAAGTTCGATCTGGTTAATCACCGGGGCGACATTGGTTTCATCCAGCAGGCGCTGGAGATGCGGGGTATGGAAATTACATACCCCGATACTTTTAACCAGCCCTTGTTCGCGCAGTTTGATCAGCCCGCGCCAGGCGTCCACGTATTGGTCTTGCTGGGGTTTCGGCCAGTGGATCAAATACAAGTCGACATAGTCCAACTTGAGCTTTTCCAGGCTGGTTTCCAGTGCGCCCTGTGGGTCGCCCTGATCGTCATTCCACAGTTTGGTGGTGACAAACAGTTCATCGCGGGGAATCGAGGAGGTTTGCAGCGCAGCGCCGACCCCTTCCTCGTTCTTGTAGATCGCAGCGGTATCGATCGAGCGATAGCCCACCTCCAGCGCTTTAAGCACCGCATTGGTGGTTTCTGAAATACTCGCCTGCCAAACGCCGAGACCCAACTGCGGCATCAGATTACCATCGTGGAGTTTGATGATGGGTTGTTGCGTTGTCATGCGTATCTCCTTGTCAACGGATTGCCCGGTGCTGCATGCACCAGGAACAGCGATACCCGTCATACTTCAAGCTGCAGCTGTGTTGGCTGCAAACGGTTACGTGGCCCATCCGTGGGCCACGCCCCTAAAGGGGCCGCTGCAAGCAGCGTTCAAATCTGCTCCCGGCAGATTTGTATCCCAAATCACTTATTTGAGTAAGCTCATCGGGATGCACGCTCTTGCCGCCTTCCTGCAACTCGAATTATTTAGGCTATATCAGTAGATTCTAGCTGGCAAACAGGGGTAGTGCTGAGTTCGCTAAGCAAATTTCAACGATATCGGAATCGTGCTTGGCACTGCGCCCGGCGAGCGTGATCGGTCGGGCGCAGGAGGGTCGTTGAAACTAAAGCCTAGCAGTAAATCGCGAGTTTGCGATTAACGCGCCGCTTCATAAATGCGTTGGCTCACTTCCAGGGTAATGTCCTGGTGTTCGCCGAGCGCGGTCATACCGTGCTGGTGCAGCTTATCGAGCAGCGCTGGGATTGAGCTGCCGTCGAGTTGGTAATCTGACATGCGGGTCGGCACGCCCATTTTTTCGAAGAAGGCGCGAGTGGCGGCAATAGCGCCGTCAATGCGGTTGTCTTCGCTACCGTCACGCAGACCCCAAACGCGATCGGCATACTGCAGCAGTTTTTTGCGTTTTTGTGCTTTTTTCTCGATCAACAACGCAGGCAGGACAATCGCCAGCGTTTGGGCATGATCCAGGCCGTGCATGGCGGTCAGTTCATGACCCAGCATATGGGTTGCCCAATCCTGCGGCACACCCGCGCCGATCAAACCGTTCAGCGCCATAGTGGCGCTCCACATCACGTTGGCGCGCACCGCATAGTTTTCCGGCTCAGCCAGCGCACGTGGGCCATCTTCCAGCAAGGTCAGCAGCAGGCCTTCGGCAAAGCGATCTTGCACCTTGGCGTCAACCGGATAGGTCAGGTACTGCTCGATGGTGTGAACAAAGGCGTCGACCACACCGTTGGCGATTTGGCGCGGTGGCAGTGAATAGGTCACGACCGGATCCAGCACGGCGAACAAAGGCTGTACGTGTGGCGAGAAGAAATGCTGCTTATCACCACTGCTTTTACGGGTGATCACTGCGCCGCTGTTGGATTCAGAACCGGTGGCCGGCAATGTCAGTACGCAACCCATAGGCACTGCGTCTTTGATCTCGCTGCCGACGGTTTTCAGGATATGCCAGGCATCGTTATCTGCGGTGTAGCGGGCTGCAGCAGCGATAAACTTGGTGCCGTCCACGACGGAGCCGCCGCCAACAGCCAGCAGGAAGTCGATGTTTTCTGCACGCACGACCTCGACCGCTTTCATCAGCGTTTCGTAGGTTGGGTTAGGCTCAATGCCGGAAAATTCCAGGACATTGCGGCCCGCCAGCGCGGCATAGACCTGATCCAAGACACCGTTTTTCTTCACGCTGCCACCACCGTAGGTGATCAAAATGCGGGCGTCGGCAGGGATTTGTTGCGCCAGACCCGCGATTTGGTCTTGGCCGAACAGAATTTTGGTTGGGGTATGAAGAATAAAGTTTTGCATGGTTATTTCTCTTCTGCATAAGACAAGCGCCGGTGGCGCAAAATATCTGAGGGGTATTGTCAGTAACTTGGCCCCGCAGCACAATGCACATTCCTGCCCGAGTCTTGCCTATTTCTACAAAGCGTTGTAGAAAAATAGAGTTTTAAACTATTATTTATGCCGGATTATTCTTAGTGTAAGAGGGTGTTTCTGTGAGTGACATTGATGAGCTGCGCAGCCGCATGGCGCGCCAGGCAGCCTGTTTTGCCGAGAGTAACGGTTATACGCCCTCGCCGGTGCCACTGGTGAAAATCCTCTACGTCGACCGCCATTGCCCACGTCAACCGGTGATGTACGAACCCGGGGTAGTGATCATTTTCCAGGGTCACAAGGTGGGTTACTGCGGTAACCGGGTATTCCAATACGACCCGCGTAATTATCTGCTGATGACGGTGCCCTTGCCCTTCGAATGTGAAACCTTTGCCAGCCCAGAATTGCCACTGGTGGGGTTATCCGTGAATATCGATAGCCAGATGCTGCAGGATTTGCTGATCGACATCGGCGACGATGACTACCTGATGAAACCGCGCCGAGAAAGCAGTGGGGTGAACCTGGCTGAATTATCGGAAGAGCTATTGTGCGCCACCGAACGCTTGTTGGATGTGATGGCCAAACCGCTCGACGCGCGGGTGCTGGGGCCACAGATTGTACGTGAAATCCTGTATTACATATTGCGTGGTGCCTGTGGAGCGTCGCTGCAGGAGCTGGTTAATCGCCATACCCACTTTAGCCAAATCGCCAAGGCGCTGCGGCGCATTGAGAACCAATACGCGGACAGCCTCAACGTCGAACAGCTGGCGGGTGAGGTGAACATGAGCATTTCGGCGTTCCACCATAACTTCAAAGCGGTGACGAATACCTCGCCGTTGCAGTATGTGAAATCCTATCGGTTGCACAAAGCCCGTTTACTGATGGTGCATGATGGTTTAAAGGCCAGCACCGCGGCGATCCGCGTTGGCTATGAGAGCGCTTCGCAGTTTAGTCGCGAATTTAAACGCTTCTTCGGCGTGACGCCGAGCGACGAAGTGGCCCGGCTGCGCGACAACCCTCCGCTGATGATGGAAGGGTAGATTGCAGGTTAATGCGGATTGAACTGTACGGGCGGCGACTGCCGCCCGTTAACGCATCAGGAAGAGGCTGCGCGTTTTTTGCGCCAGATAACCAACATGGCACCCAGCAGGCCAGCCAGCAACAGAACCAGCGGCAGGATCATCAGCCCTGTCATCACCTGGCTTTCGTAGCGTTTCACTAACGGGATCTGGCTGAAGGCGTAGCCGAGGCCAACTACGGCACCCACCCAAATTACGGCGCTCAACCAGTTAAAGAACTGAAAACGCGTGCTGTTCAGGCCAGAGATGCCGGCCATGGTGGGCAGCAAGGTACGGACAAAGCCCAGAAAACGGCCAATCACCAGTGCCATCAGGCCATGACGGTTAAACAGGTTGTGCGCCCGCTGGTGATATTGGGCGGGCAGCTGCAGCAACCAGCCTTTTACCAGTTTAGTGTGGCCCAGCCAACGGCCTTGCAGGTAGCTCAGCCAACAACCAAGGCTGGCGGCAAGGGTCAAAATGATCAGCGTAGGCACAAAGGCCATTACGCCTTTGGCGATCAATGCGCCAGATAGCAGCAATAAGCTGTCACCGGGTAAGAAGGAAGCTGGCAGTAATCCGTTTTCTAAGAAAAGCGTGGTGAAAAGTACAGCATAAACCACCCAAATGACGCTTGGATCGGCAAGGGCTATGAAGTCCTGCTGCCAAAGCGCATGAACAATCTCTCGTAATACATCCATTATATATCCTGTTGCATGCCGGTTGCGCCTGGAGCCACGTACCCCAGGATGCGGTGTTGACCGTATCTGACAGTTACCCGCCTAGTGTACCGCTAATAGCTTAAGCACACATTAAACGAGGCGAATAAAATTACCGCTGTAACAGGCGATGTATCAGTGCGCGTTGGTAATACGCTCGAACCCGGCAGCGAGATCGGCGATCAGATCCTGCACGTTTTCCAGGCCAATATGCAGGCGCACCAGCGTGCCGGAGAAATCGACGCCGCCCGCCGGACGGATGGCTTCCAGTTCTTCCGGTTGGTTAGCCAGGATCAGTGATTCATAGCCTCCCCAGGAATACGCCATGCTGAAGTGGTTGAAGTTATCCAGGTAATCGGCCAACTGCACGTCACTGAGACGCTGCTTCAGTACAAAAGAGAACAGGCCGTTGCAGCCGCTGAAGTCACGACGGTAAAACTCATGGCCTTTGCAACTGGGCAGCGCGGGGTGATTGACCACGGCGACCTCAGGCCTGTCGGCCAACCAGTTAGCGACCTCAATGCTGCTCTGTTGGTGTTGTTTGAGACGCACACCCAGCGTGCGCAGCCCGCGGCTGGCCATATAAGCGGTATCGGCATCCACCATTTGGCCCATCAAATAAGAGTATTCACGCAATTGATCCCAACAGCGTGGGTTTGCTACGGCAGTGCCCAGCATGTAATCGGAATGACCAATAATGTATTTGGTGCCCGCCTGAATCGAAATATCGATGTCGAAATCCAGTGCTTTGAACAAGACACCGGCTGCCCAGGTGTTATCGATCATGATCACCACGTCCGGCGCCACAGCACGAATAGCCTGCACCATCGCCGGGATATCCTGAACCTCCATGGTGATCGAACCCGGCGATTCAAGGAACACCACGCGCGTATTGGGCTGAATCAGCCCGGCGATATCGGCACCTATTAATGGATCGAAATAGGTCGTCGTTACGTTCATACGGCTCAGGATATGGGTGCAAAAATCCTGCGTTGGTTCATAGACAGAACCTGTCATCAACAGGTGATCCCCAGCGCTGACGAAGGACAAGATGGCGTTGGAAACCGCCGCCGCACCGCAAGGGTAAAGCACACAACCCGCTCCGCCTTCCAGTTCGACCATCGCATCTTGCAACGCGAAATGGGTCAGGGTGCCGCGCCGGCCATAAAACAGCTCGCCATGAGCGCGCTTGGCGGTGGCGTGCTTTTTGGCTGCGACGGAATCAAAGACCAGTGAAGAAGCGCGCTGGGTGACGGGATTGACGGAGCCCTGTGTATAGCGCTTGCTGCGCCCGGCGCCGATCAGGGTGGTTTCGATGTTCTTTGACGTCATGGGAGCGGGCTCACCTTATTGGGTCTTCACGGGCCATTTACGAGAGTCCTTACGTTAGCATGACATTTAATAGCCATCCAGACGTTTTAACCGCCAAATGCAGAAACGGATGCAATCCTCTGCCCGATGCTGTTCCTGCACGTCATCCTTCTGCAGGGCCGCAATGACCAAGCGGATTTATCGGTAAATTCGTGATGTGACGACAAAATGCGATAAAACGATGACGTTGTTGCAGCCCTGTGCCGTAAAAGTGACGAAAAACCTTATAAAAGGTGCTTATAGGGCCGAACAGGTCGCGAATGGGTTAGCGGGAGAGCGTTGCGGACGCCGTGGCGATAATTTTCCCGATTATTTGGTAAATAATAATGAGAACTACTATCAATCCCTGAGTGGTTTGATATGATCGCACGCTGAATTATTCCTCAATTTTGATTGGTAACGGGTGGAGGCACAGCGTGAAAACGGCTGGCAAGAATTTAAATCAAGGATCGTTCGGTCAGGGCCGGGCGCAATGGGGCCAGGCATTCGGCCGCGGTCTGATCGCTTCAATGGTATTAGTGGTGGGTCTGGCCGGTAGCGCTCAGGCAGCACCGGCGGCTAATCCAGCCGTTACCGAAAGCGTTACTCCGGCTGCGGCGCCTGCTGTTGCAGCCACGCCGGAAAATGTCACGCCGGTGAACCCACAACCGACCATCCAACCGCCAGAAACCCGCGGTATGGACCTGTCCGTTTGGGGCATGTACCAACATGCGGACATCGTGGTAAAAATCGTGATGATCGGTTTGGTGCTGGCATCTATTGTCACCTGGACCATCTTGTTCTCTAAAGGCAGCGAACTGTTCCGCGCCAAGCGCCGTCTGCGCCGTGAACAGTTGGCGTTAGCCAACGTCCGCTCGCTGGACGAAGCCTCTGAGCTGGCGCAAAGCTTCTCGGACGAGAGCATCAGTTCCGTATTGCTGAACGATGCACAGAACGAGCTGGAGCTGTCGGCGGCATCCAACGACAACAACGGCATCAAGGAACGTACCGGTTTCCGTCTGGAGCGCCGCGTAGCGGGCTACAGCCGTAATATGGGCCGTGGCAATGGCTTCCTGGCGACCATCGGTGCCATTTCGCCGTTTGTCGGTCTGTTCGGTACCGTTTGGGGCATCATGAACAGCTTTATCGGCATTGCCCACTCGCAGACCACCAACCTGGCAGTCGTTGCACCCGGCATCGCAGAAGCGCTGCTGGCCACCGCTCTGGGCTTGGTCGCCGCGATCCCGGCGGTGGTGATTTATAACATCTTTGCCCGCGTGATCAGCGGCCACCGTGCACAGGTTGGCGACGTAGCGGCGCAGGTTCTGCTGTTGCTGGGTCGCGGTTTGGATCTGGCCGCCACGGCGGAAGCCAAACGTTCACAGCATTCACACCAACTGCGGGTGGGGTGAGTTATGGCGATGCGCTTAAATGAAGATTTGGACGACAGCGGCGAACTGCATGAAATCAACGTGACGCCGTTTATCGACGTTATGCTGGTGCTGTTGATCATCTTTATGGTGGCCGCGCCGCTGGCAACGGTAGATATCCGTGTCGATCTTCCGGCGTCCTCCGCCAAACCGCAGCCGCGCCCGGAAAAACCGGTGTTTCTGTCGGTGAAAGCGGACAAACAGCTCTATGTTGGCGAGCAAGCTGTCAGTGCAGATCAACTGACGTCGGTGCTGGATCAACGGACGCAGGCGAACAAAGAGACCACTATCTTCTTCCAGGCGGATAAGAGCGTGGACTATGAAACGCTGATGAGCGTGATGGATACGCTGCGTAAAGCCGGTTACCTGAAAGTGGGGCTGGTGGGGATGGAAGGCGCCGCCAAATAACGGGCTGACATCACCAATGGCTGGAAGGGCGCTCAGGCGCCCTTTTTTATTGTCTGAATTTTGTACAGAAGCATGACGCGCCTTCAACACATGAAAATACTAATAGATAGTAATTAACACTACTTTCCGGGGGCGGCCATGCCAACAAGCATTGCTTTAAGCCCTCATTTTGAAAGGTTCGTTCATGAGCAAATTGACAGCGGGCGTTATGGCAACGTCAGTGAAGTGATTCGAGCAGGTCTACACCTGCTCGAAGAGCATGAGCGGGCGATGAAAATTGAACAGCTGCGAGTCGCTATTGCGCAGGGAATCGAAAGTGGTGAGGGAGTCCCGGCGAAGGAAGCATTTGCGCGTTTACGGACTAAATACCAACGGATGGTGGATAACGGAAGTGGCTAATGGGGCTAACAATATCGTCGGCGGCGATATGTGGCATTGAAAATATTGGCGACTCTATTGCGCAGGAAAATCCGGTGCGTGCGCTGAGTTTGTATAGCAAATGCCAGCGTATCGGCGAGTCGCCGGACACCTATCAAAAGCGCCCTGAGCTTGGCCGGAACGTCAGGATTAGCGCCTATGGAAAATACCTTATCGTTTTTTCTGCGATGCAACATAATGTCAGGATCCAGCGAGTATTCCACGGTGCGAGGAATATTTTGCGTTTGCTGGCTTGTCGTTAGAACGTTAAGCGCTGGCTCATCTGCTCAGCCCCTAACGTTCAACACCCTTTAGCCGCGAGCGTGCGCCGCAGCGCGGGCGATTTGCTCATCGGTTGGGCGTACGCCGGTATAAAGCACAAACTGCTCGAGCGCCTGCAATGCAATCACTTCTGCCCCGGTAATCACGCGTTTACCGTGTTCACGCCCGTAACGAACCAACGGCGTTTCCGCGGGTAGCGCCACGACGTCGAAGACGATTTTCGCCGCATCGACAGTCGCTGGCGCGAAGGCCAGTTGCTCCGCTTCTACACCGCCGGCCATGCCGATTGGCGTTACGTTGATCACCATATCCACCTGTAACTCACCCACTTCTGCCAGCCACTGGTAGCCGTATGCGCTAGCCAGAGCCTGTCCAGCCTCCGGGTTGCGGGCGATGATATGGCCGTTTTTGAAACCGGCGTCACGCAGTGCTGCGGTGACCGCTTTCGCCATGCCGCCGCTGCCGCGCAGGGCAAAGGATGTTTCTGCCGGGATCTGATGTTGCGCCAACAGTTTGGCAATGGCGATATAGTCGGTGTTGTAAGCCCGCAGAAAACCGTTGTCATTGACAATAGTATTGACCGACTCAATCGCCGTGGCGGAAGCATCCAACGCGTCCAGGAAGGGAATACAGCTCTCTTTGAATGGCATCGATACCGCGCAGCCGCGAATACCCAATGCGCGAACGCCGCCCACCGCAGCCTGAATATCTTGGGTGGTAAACGCCTTGTAGATGAAGTTCAGATCCAGTTCCTGATACAGGTAATTGTGGAAACGAGTACCGAAGTTGCCTGGGCGGCCTGCCAGCGACATGCACAGCTGGGTATCTTTGTTAATCTCACGGCTCATGTTGAGCTCCTTAACCGGGAAAAGGAAAAACCGGGTGCTGGTCGAGCAGTGCTTTAGAACCGGCATGCCGCCAGTGGATACTACCCGGCAGGTATAGCGCATTCTGTTCTAATGGCCGCTCGTCAATCAGTGCGCTGACCATGTCGAAACTGTGTTGTGCCAGCGCGCGGCAGTCCTGCGCCACGGTGTCGATTTTCAGCGTTAGGCCGTCGAACAGATAGTGATCGTCGAAGCTGCACAGGTGCAAATCGCTTTCCATCAACTGGTGCTGGTTCAGGTAACGTAATACCCCTTCCAGTAGGCCGCAGGCGGCGGTAAACAACGCTTTTGGCGGCCGGCCCAGCTGTGCGCACAGTTGAGCGAACATCTCGTAGCCGGAGCTGGGGTGATAATTGCCGTTGATGATCCATTCTGGTTTACAGACGACTCCGGCACGTTCAAGGCCGAGCTGAAAACCGGCCAGCCGGTCACGTGTTGGTGAGATGCGCGGTTGTCCGCCCAGGAAATAAAACTCGTCCGGGTGTTGGCGCGCCACGTTTTCAACCAGGGTGGCGGTCGATGTCAGCGAGTCAGTGATCACCAGCGGCAGGTCGGAGCCAGTAATCAGACGGTCCATCTGCACCACCGGCAGGCCAGCATTGATTTTTTGATACTCGGTATCGGTGAGCTGGCTGGAGGCGACAATCAGACCGTCGACCTGGCGCTGTACCAGGCTGTTCACCGCCATCATTTCTTGTGCCGGATTCTCATCGGTGCAGGCGATCAGCAACTGCAAACCGGCCTCGCGACACAGGGTTTCCAGTTCGCGTGAGATTACCGCAAAACCGTAGTTAGTCATTTCCGGCACCACCAGCCCCAACGTATGGCTACGCGTAGAACGCAGTGAACGGGCGTGGAAGCTGGGTTGGTAGTGGTGCTCGGCCGCGAGTGCCAAGATACGATCGCGGGTGTCATCAGACACCCGGTATTCCTTGCTGCGGCCGTTAAGCACCAGACTGGCGGTCGATTTAGACACGCCGGCCAGTGCGGCAACATCACTGATGGTTATGCGTTTATTTTTTTTCACTGACGGCATCTGAGTTCATCGAAGGATGCGTCATTCTAGCATGCATGGCGCCAGCGACCAGTGTTCGAGCGCCAGGTGCGCATCACCACCGAGTTGCAACAGCGGTTGCGGGCCGGGGAAGTAGCGTGCACTCATGACCGCTTCGCCGTGGTTGATAAAGATCTCCACGCTGGAGTGGTCAAACAGTATCTGCAAGTGGGCCAGATCACCGCGCCAGTAGCGGTGTTCCGGCTGCCCGTCGCGCAGGTTGTTACGCGTCAGCCGCAGCAAGGCACCGTCCCAGTCCAGCACAATGGCATCGCCGACGTTAGCGCTGAACCTCCCTTGCGGTGTCAGCAGCAGCTCCGCGCTATCGACAGGCAAGCATGGCGCACTGTCGGCGGCACCTTGCCATTGTTGGCTTGTGCCTCGCAGCTGTTGCAGTTCGCGTGCCGGTTGTTGGTACAGTTTGCCGTTCTGCAATGACAGTTCGCGCGGGCAAGTCATGGTGTGGATCCAGCCATACTGCCGCGTCGGATGATAATCCTCGTCCTGTTCTGGCACGCCCATCCAACCCACCAGCAGTCTTCGGCCGTCTTCGGCCAGGGTGGTCTGCGGTGCGTAGAATTCGAATCCGGCATCCAACTCGTGGAAGTCCTGATGGTCAAAAGTGGCCCGTTGATAATCCAGCTTACCCGTGAAATAGCCAGCCTGATAAACGTTGAGGTAACGTTCGGCCTGCGCTTCAAGCCCTTGCGGGCAGCAGATCAGCACCTCGATACCGTCCAGCGTGAACAGGTCAGGGCATTCCCACATATAGCCGAAGTCACCGATGCCGTTAAGCTGCGAACCGGCGATTTCCCCCCGCAATTGCCAACTGCGTAGATCGTCGGAACGCAGCAGCAGGACTTTGCCACGATCTTGCAGATCGCGTGCGCCGAGCACCATGTACCACGCGTCCTGATGGCGCCAAACTTTTGGATCGCGGACGTGGCCGCTATAACCTGCTGGCAGTGGCAACACTGGGCCAAGTTTGTCGTAGCCGCCTTGCGTATTCTCTTGCGCCAGGCACTGATAAGCGGTGCGAGAACCCTCGGCGTATTTCACGTTGCCGGTATAGACCAGCGTGATCTTGCCGTCCGCCACGACCGCAGAACCGGAATAACAGCCGTGGCTGTCGTAACAGGCACCCGGCACCAGGGCTACCGGCTGATGCTGCCAATTGACCAGGTCCGTCGATTGCCAGTGGCCCCAGCATTTGTTGCGGTGATCGCAGCCCAGCGGATTCCACTGATAAAACAGATGGTACACGCCGTTATGCTGAATGAACCCATTGGGATCGTTAAGCAGGCCGACGCTAGGCGCCAAATGCCACGCCGGGCGGTGCGGATCGCGCAGCGCCTTTGGCATGCCGCTCATCAAGGCTTGAACAGCCTGTTTCATTAAGTCGTGTTCTTCCATTATTCACTGTCCGTTTTGTATTTCAGCAGTAATGAGAGAATAAAGGCGCTACCGAAGGCGATCACCAGGCCAATGATATAGCTCACCAGTGAACTGGCCTGCACGATCGCCATCCCCGGGATTGCGGTCAGCCCGACCGCGTTCATACCGACGTGATTGGCCACTACCCAGGCACCGCCGAGCGCACCGCCCGCCAGCGCCGCCAGGAAGGGCTTCACAAAACGCAGGTTGATGCCGAACAGTGCGGCTTCGGTGATACCGAGCATGGCGGAAAAGGCTGAAGGCACCGCAATCGCTTTAATCTTGGGGTCGCGGGTTTTGAAATAGACCGCCAGACAGGCACCGCCTTGGGCAATATTGGCCATCGACCAGATCGGCAGCAGGAAGTTAACGCCGATATTCGGGTTGCCGAGCAGCCCGGCTTCGACGGCGTGGAAGCTGTGGTGAATACCTGTGATCACGATGGCGGAATACAGGCCGCCGAACAGCAAGCCGGCAAACCAGCCGGCATGGGTGATCAGCGTGCTGAGGACAAAGGAGATGCCGTCACCCAGTGCACGGCCGGCAGGGCCGATAAACAGCATGGCGACGAAGCCGGAAATGACCACCGTCAGGAACGGCGTCAGGATCAGATCCAGCGCGTTGGGGATCACTTTACGCAGCTGCTTTTCCAGCATGCTCATAAACCACACTGTCAGCAGCACCGGGAACACCGTGCCCTGATAGCCGATCATGGCGATCTCCAACCCGAAGAAATCCATGGTGTGGAAACCGCCGGCGACGCCCCAGGCGTTGGTCAGCGCAGGGTGGGTAAGAATGCCACCGAGTGTGGCTCCCAGATAGGGGTTACCGCCAAATTCACGTGCTGCGGTAAAGCCGATCAGGATCGGCAAAATAATAAACGCCGCAGAGCTGAACATGTCCAGCATTACGAACACAGCGCTGTTGGCATCGGCCCAGCCGTAGGTTTTCACCATGCCAAGCAGGCCCATCAGCAGGCCCGAGGCGACGATCGCCGGGATGATCGGAACAAAGATGTTCGACAGCAGGCGAGCGATACGTTGCAGCGGGTTAAGTTTCTTTGCCGCGATGTCGGCGGCTTCAGACTTGCTGGACTCGCTGACGCCGGCCGCCTTGATAAATTCCGCGTGTACCTTGTTGACCAAACCGGTGCCGAAAATCACCTGGATCTGTCCGGCGTTGCTAAAGCAGCCCTTCACGCCGTCCAGTTTGCCGATCGCCACTTTGTCTACCTTGCTGTCATCCACCAACACCAGGCGTAGACGCGTGGCGCAGTGGGCGGCGCTGGCAATGTTTTCTTTGCCGCCGAGTAGCGGCAACAGCGCGTTGGCGGTTGCGGTAATGTCCATGTTCACTCCCTTAATCAATAAAAATGCCGCCGCGGTTTTTCGCGGCGGAAATCAGTTCAGCAGCGTCAGAAGAAGTACTTAAATCTGGCGCGCACGCCATAGCGCTGATCGTTGTTGGCGTTGGCGATCTTGTTCTCGGCATTGGCTTCCAGCATTGAAACGTAAGCGCCGAGGTACAAATTGAAGTTCTTCATATTCATGATGTTTGGTATTTGGTACGAAGTATGAATGGTGTGTATGTCATATTTGCCCGGCTCGCTCAGCGGGTTGCTGATGTCGGCCGCCATACCGGCAGTATTGAACTCTTTGATGTTATTGTGGGCGTAGATATAACCCACTTCAAAGCGGCGCCACAGCACGTTTATTCCGGCGGTGAAGTCCTGCTCGCCAGAGGCGTCGAGATAGGCGGTGCTCAGGTTGGCGACCACGCCGTTGTCTGGATGGGTGGCGGTGTTGTTCCAACTGAGGGTCATGCCGTAGCCGTTACGTTTGGACTGATCGACGAATTGTCCCTGGTTGTCATGATAACCGTAGGCATTGTTGACCACGTTGCTTTCCATCGCGACGGCCGCGCTGAGCTGGTCTTTTTTCCAGGCAATTACCGGCCGCAGGTAGGTGACGTTTTTCTTCTTATCCAGGCTGTTGCCGTGGTAGGCGTCGTCCTGGAACAACGAGGTGCCGTCTTCCACCAGCGTATTGAGTTCAAAGTAGAAGTCACCGGCGTACTTGCTTAGCATCAGGTTGCCGCCGCTGCTGCTGCGGCCACGGCCTTCTTTCATCATGTAGATATAACCGAAGCCGTCTGCGTACAGATCGTTGGCGGTATTACCGGAATACTGGATGAAGGTGTCCTGATTGAGCGGGAACATGTCGTAGGCTTCAAAACGGCCAATCTTGGTCTGCCAGTTCTTTTCGTTGCCGAAGAAGAAGGCCGCATCGTCGAGGTTCATCTTGCCGGTCATGTCCGCCAGCGGCTGCACGCTAAAGCCGGAGAAATTGCCGTCCGGGTTGCGGCGGTAACCGTCAACGCCGACCAGAATACGGCCGTTGATATCCCAACGTTCCTTGTTGCCGGGCTTCCAGTCTTTATTGTCGCTGCCTTTCAGCGACGTAAGCTGGCCGCTGCGGCTGGCTCCGTCCAGGTTGAACTCGACGTCCCCGTACAGCTTCAGATCGGTTAAACCGGTGAGTTGCAGGTTGCTGGCTGGTGCGGCGTGGGTTTCCAACGTCGTGGTGCGCTGTGCCACCTGCACGGTTTGCCGCTCGGTGTTGGCGGTGCGTTGCTCCAATTGCTGGGCCTTGCGTTCCGCTGCCGTAGCACGCGTTTCTGCCTGACTGGCCCGCTGTTCGGCCTGTTGCAGCCGTTGTTCCAGTGCATTCAAACGCGCTTCGATACTGTCGTTGGCGCCTGCTGCTGCCGCAGAGGTAGAGATAAGGAGCCCTGTTGTTACTGCCAGATAGCTTAGTTTCTTCATGATTTTCTATCATCCGGGAAGGTTGTTATTATTTTTGCTAAATTGCTAAACCGGTTTTTCATGATGGAAGATAGTGAGTTGAAAGGCGGCTTGCAATCAAGTTTGCTAACCCGATTCAGCTATTGTGATCAAACCCGCAAATTACACCCTAATGATGAAAATGGTGTGCTCTGGCCCCCAGAGCCAATGGTTCAGGCGAGGGGATTGGGGGCCGGATGTACGCTTAACGGACTAACGCTGGAGGAAATCTTGCAACTCGTCGGTCCGTGGCAACGCGGTCATTGCACCTTTGGCCGTGGTGGCCAGTGCGCCGCAGGCCTGGGCCTGAGCGATGACTGCTGACCACTGTTCTTCTTGTGGCAGAGTACCAAGCTGTGCCAGTGCCGCCAGCAAACCGGCGACGAAAGCGTCGCCCGCGCCGGTGGTGTCGACGGGGGTGATCGATGGGGCGCGGAAGTGACGAATTTGCTTACCGTCGTGCATGCACACACCGTCGCTGCCGAGTGTCACCAGCAGTAAACGGAGCGGGTAGCGCTGCATCATCCAATCGATGCCGCTCTCTAACTCACCGATACTGCTGATAAAATTCAGCTCTTCTTTCGAGATTTTCACGATGTCCGCCAGTAGCAACGCCTTTTGCAAACAGGGACGCAGCGCTTCCGGCTGACGCCAAACCTCTTCGCGAATATTTGGGTCAAAACTGACCCAGCCACCGGCTGCCTTGATGTTCTCCATGGCGGTAAACGTGGTGCTGCGGCTTGGCTCCTGCGACAGGGCGATAGAGCAGACGTGTAGCCATTCATCTGCGTTGAAATCGGGCAAATCATCAGGTTGCAGGAACAGGTCGGCGCTGGGGGTGACCATGAAAGTGAAGGAGCGTTCGCCCGACAAATCGAGATCCACCACCACGGTGGAAGTGTGGTGGTCGGGGTCCTGTGACAGATGGCGGGTATCGACCTGCTCTTCGCTAAGCACCTGCTGTAAGAATGCGCCAAAGCTGTCTTGACCCACACGGCCGATAAAGGCGCTGTCGCCGCCCAGGCGGGCGATACCCACCGCCACATTGGCGGGAGCACCGCCGGGACATTTAAGATAACTGTTTGAATTTTCAGGAACCAGATCGACGACTGCGTCACCCAGCACCCATACGCGATTAACCATGTTCAACCCCTGTTTTCACCCGTGTCAGATGGCGAGCTAAAATAGAAGAACCGGTTTAGCATTGCAACGAAAGAATCCGAAACCTGCTGGTAAAGTCGCATATGGCGGGCCATAAAATGCAGAAATAGGAAATAAGTTATAGCAAGAGGGAATAAGTAACGTGTTGACAATTATAATTAAAAAATAAAAGTCAGATTAATGGAAAGTGTAATTTCCAAATACGGATAATAAAATGTGGCGGTGATTTTAAATAGGATATTTCCTAAATCAAGGTGGCTGCTGAGTATAATCGCGCCGTGATGAATAATTGCATGGTTTAGATGCAATTATTCATGTTAATTAATAGATGCCTCAAGTTTATTTTAATTTTATCTTAAATATATCAATGTCTTACATGTTGCTTTTGGGTGTTATTTAGGTCGGATATATGAGTGACGCACGGTGTTTATATTAGGTGTTTTGTTATCTGGCGCCCATTACGGACCAAAATTAAGTTGATCGTGAGCTATTCGTGCGCATAATGTTTGCGTTTTTTTACAATTCTTATCTTTTATTTGTCTTTCGACAGGGAAAAAGTCATGCGCCATTCCGCCTACTCGTCGCTCAGCCTTGTTGTGCGTAAGGGTTGTATTCCATTAGGCTCCGTTGTCTTGCCGCTGTTTATATACAGCCTACCGCTTCACGCGGCAACGACAAGCAACGAACAGCTGATCATACAGCAGCAGCGACAAAAGGCGCTGGAGCAACAGCTGACACCACCGACACCGGATGTGCGTTTGTCTCCGCCTTCGTCCAGCTTTGGCCGCATTGCTTTCCCGCAGGAAAAAACCTGCTTCCCTATCGATCAGGTGGTGTTAACCGGTCAGGACAAACTCCCTCATTGGCTGCCGTTGCAGCGTATCGCCGATCAGGCGCAGGGCCGCTGCCTGGGCGGGCAGGGCATTAACCTGCTGATGAGCATCCTGCAAAACCGGCTGGTGGATCACGGCTATATCACCACCCGCGTGTTGGCACCGACGCAGGATCTGAAAAGCGGTAAGCTGAGGTTGGTGGTGGTGCCGGGCTACGTGCGGCAGGTGAAACTGACGGCGGACAGCGGCCATTACATTCAACCCTACAGCACATTCCCGGCCCATGCCGGCAACCTGCTGGATCTACGCGATATCGAACAAGGGCTGGAAAATCTCCAGCGTTTGCCGACGGTACAGGCCAACATGGAAATCATTCCCGGTGAACAACCCGGAGAAAGTGATATTGCCCTGAGCTGGAAGCAGGAGCGCATGTGGCGCATTGGCGCTTCGTTGGATGATTCTGGCACCAAGAGCACCGGGCGTTATCAGGGGGGCTTGACGCTATCGCTGGATAACCCGTTCTCACTCAGCGATCTGTTCTATATCTCGGGATCTACCGATCTGCAAAACCAGGGTGGCAAAGGCTCCAAAAACATTACTGGGCACTACTCGGTGCCGTTCGGTTATTGGATGGCCGGGGTGACCGCTAACAGTTATGACTACCACCAGACCGTCGCTGGCCCCTATGTGGATTATCGCTATAGCGGCAAGAGCAAAAATCTGGATTTCCAGCTTAGCCGAGTGCTGCACCGCAACGGCAGCCAGAAAACCACGCTGACCTACGACGTGCTGGCACGCGAATCCAGCAACTACATCAATGACACCGAATTGGACGTGCAGCGACGGCGTACCTCCGGTTGGCGGCTGGGATTACAGCATCGCCACTATATTCAACAGGCTACGTTGGACGCGGGCGTCAGTTATCAACGCGGAACCCGCTGGTTCGGCGCATTGCCTGCGCCGGAAGAGACCTTTGGCGAAGCCACTGCACTGAGCAAAATTGTGCAGCTAAATGCCCAGCTTGACGTGCCATTCAGCCTGTTTAGCCAGAACTTCCGCTACAACGTGCAATACCAGCGCCAGATCAGCAATACGCCGCTGACGCCGCAAGACCAGTTTGCTATCGGCAACCGTTGGACGGTACGCGGCTTTGATGGCGAGCGCACCCTGAACGCTAACCACGGCTGGTTCGTCCGTAACGATCTGGCCTGGCGCACGCCATTGCAGGGGCAAGAATTGTACCTCGGTGCCGACTACGGCGAAGTGGGGGGCTACGGTTCTGACTATCTGGCCGGTCAACACTTGGCCGGTGGCGTGGTTGGCCTGCGCGGCTATGCCTTTAAGGTCGGTTACGATCTGTTTGCCGGCGTGCCGTTTTCCAAACCTGAGAGGTTCAGCACCAGCCCGGTCACCCTGGGCTTTAACCTGAGCTGGAACTACTGAGGGCACGACGATGCGCATAGGCGAATACGATATCAGAGCACCGCTGATCCTCGGTGGTGACGACAGTGAAGCGGAAGCCTTTGGGGCTGCCGTCTGGTTGTGGATGCATTCGCCGATGCATCGCGATGCGCCGCTGCACACGCTACCGACACTGTTGCTGCCGATCATTAAGCGACAACAATATGTGTTGGTTTCACAGCAAAATCAGCCGGTGTTTTTCCTCAGTTGGGCCTGGATGAGTCAAGACGCTGAAGCACGCTATTTGACGCAACCGGCAGTAAATATGCAAGAAAGTGACTGGAACAGTGGCGATCGCTTGTGGTTCTGCGACTGGATCGCGCCGTTCGGCCATACGCGGGAAATGCGTAATCTGATGGTCAGGGAGATATTCCCGCACCTGTGTGTACGGGCGTTGTATCACCGGGGGGCGCAACGCGGCAAACGCGTGGTGAACTTTAAAGGTGCACAGGTCAGCCATCAGCAAGCGCAGCAATGGTGGGCGGACCGCCCGTTAGCCGTCGAGCCATCAGAAATTCAATAAGGACATTGCCATGAACAAGAACCTGTATCGTATCGTTTTCAACAAAGCGCGTGGCATGCTGATGGTGGTGGCGGATATCGCCCGTTCCGGTCGTGCCGGGTCTGCTCGTTCACCGGGTCTGGGCCATACGCTGAGCCAGTGTATCGGCAAAATCAGCCCCGTTAGCTTCAGTTTACTGATAGCTCTGGGGGCTATACAGCCGGTGCAGGCAGCGATTATTGCCGACGGTAATGCGCCGGGTGGCCAGCAGCCGACCATCGTCAACAGCGCCAACGGTACGCCACAGGTCAATATCCAAACGCCAAGCGCCGGCGGGGTTTCTCGTAATACCTACAGCCAGTTTGATGTCGACAAGCAGGGCGCGATCCTCAACAACTCCCATAAAATGACCCAGACGCAGCAGGGCGGTTGGGTCGACGGTAACCCGTGGCTGGCGAAAGGCGAAGCCAAGGTGATCCTCAATGAGGTCAACTCCAGGGATCCGAGTCGCCTGAACGGTTATATCGAAGTGGCCGGCCAGCGTGCGCAAGTGGTTATCGCCAACCCCTCCGGCATTACCTGTAATGGCTGCGGCTTTATCAATGCCAACAGAGCCACCCTGACCACCGGCCAGGCGCAAATGAATAACGGCAACCTGACGGGCTTTAACGTTGAACGCGGCGAAGTGGTGGTTGAAGGTGCCGGTATGGACAGTTCACGGCAGGATTATACCGAGATCATTGCGCGATCGACGAAGATCAACGCTGGGCTTTGGGCTAACGATCTTCAGGTCACAACCGGTCGCAACAAGGTCGATGCGGCGCATCAGCAGATCGACAAACAAGGTGACGATCCCGCTACACGCCCGCAATTGGCGGTAGACGTGGCGAAGTTGGGCGGTATGTATGCCGGTAAGATCCGCATGATCGGTACCGAAACCGGCGTCGGGGTGCGCAATGCCGGTAATATCGGCGCACAAGCCGGTAGCGTGGTGGTAACCGCCGACGGTCGTATTGAAAACAGCGGCAAAATCAGCAGCGGCGGTGACATGCAGCTGGCGTCGAAAGGCGGCGTCGGTAACAGCGGTTCGCTGTTTGCAGCAGGTAATGCTGGTGTCAGTAGTGAAAGGGATGTGCAAAATAGCGGCTCTATCGCCGCGCGCAATAATGTGCGCCTCCAGGCAGCCAGCCTGAACAGCAGCAAAGGCAGTACGCTGGCAGCTGGTGTGCAGCAAGATGGCAAGCTGGGTGGCAGCGGCGAACTGGCGTTGACCACCAGCGGCAAACTGACCGCGCAGGGCCAAAATTTGGCGGCGGGTAATCTGCACGCTAATGGGCAGGGTATGGACATCAGCGGCAGCCGCACTGCTGCTACTCAAGTCACGCTGGATGCGGGGCCTGGGGACTTGACCACGGCCAATGCGCAGGTTGAAGCCACGCAGCAGCTGACGGCCAGCAGCGGCAAGTTCCTCAATAATGAGGGTGGCAAGCTGGCGGCGAATAAACTGGCGCTGAATGCACATGATTTGTCGAACCGGAAGGGCGAAATCACCCAGCTTGGCAGTGATGATTTAACGCTGAACCCACAGGGTAAATTGGATAATGCCGGCGGTCGCATCGCCAGTAACGGTAACGGGCTAACGTTGACGGCCGAGGCGATCGATAACCAGAGCGGTGAAATCGTACATGCGGGCAAAGGCTCGCTGGCGGTGAATACTGGCCGCTTACAGGGCGATAGCGGCAAACTGCTGTCCAACGGCCAGCTCAGTATGCAGGGTGGCGACTACGTGCTGGACGGCGGCACGACATCGGCG
Source organism: Serratia sp. CoH_134_PS_4 (assembly GCF_058190535.1). Taxonomy (NCBI): domain Bacteria; kingdom Pseudomonadati; phylum Pseudomonadota; class Gammaproteobacteria; order Enterobacterales; family Yersiniaceae; genus Serratia; species Serratia sp. CoH_134_PS_4. The sequence goes on along the minus strand of NZ_JBXWKI010000005.1, from coordinate 68,098 downwards.
CAGCACATCGCGTTGGATGCCGGGAGCCTGTCTAACCGCAAGGGGCAACTGGTACAGAGCGGCGCGGGTGAAATGCGCCTTAGCACCAGGAAGGGGATCGATAATCAGGACGGCCAACTGGCGGCCAACGGCAATGTAACGCTGAATGCCGCGCAGTTAAATAACCAGAGCGGCAAAGTGATTGCCGCGCAGGACGGCAGCCTGAAGGCTCAGGTCAGTGGCGCTATCGATAATCGACAGGGGCAACTGGCAGCCAGCGGCAACACGCAGCTGCAGGCGGACAAGCTCGATAACCGCAAAGGGCTGGTTTCTGCCGCGACGGGCAGCGCTGAAGTGGCGGCGCGACAGGCGTTGGATAATCACGGTGGTCGTATCGAGGCCAAACAGGCCCTACAACTGACCGGTGCCGGGCTGGAAAATCAGGCCGGGCAGGTGGTAGGTGGTGCGCTTTCACTGGCGCTCGGCAAGGGTGCGCTGAACAACCAGCAGGGTATTATCGCCGCCACAGGCGATCTGAGCCTGAGCAGTGGTTCGCTGACCAATGACGGCGGCCTGCTGCAATCTGCCGGTAACATGCATCTTGACACCCAGGGCGCAGCATTGAGCAACCGCCTGAGCGGTGAGACCGGCGGTATCCTCAGCCAGGGTACGTTGACTATCCACAGTGGTGCGCTGGACAACACCCAGGGCATGCTGGTGGGCGCGCGCGCGACCGATCTGTTCACCGGAACGCTCGATAACAGCAAAGGCACGTTGGTCGGCAAGCAAACACTGAACATCAACAGCCTGGCGCTGACTAACGACGGTGGTCTATTGCAGGCGGGTGGCGATGCACGCATCGATACTCAGGGCCAGGCCTTGAGCAACCTCGACAGCGGCAAGAATGGCGGGATCAGCAGCCTGGGCAAACTGGCGATCACCAGCGGTAACGTGAATAACCAGGCCGGCTTTATCGCCAGTTCAGGTGACCTGCAACTGCATGGCGATCAACTGGATAACCGCCGCGGCACGCTGGCTTCCGAGAAGCAACTGTTGGCGACCACCAAGGTGACCAATAATCAGGGTGGGGCGATTAAATCCGGCCAGGATATGGTGCTGAACGCCGAAGAATTGCTGGATAACAGCAATCTGGGGGTGATTGGCGCAGGCAAAAAACTGCAGTTGGACAGCGCGCACCTGGTGAACGATCGGGGCACCTTGGTCAGCGCCGATGCGGCGAAGATTAACGTTGGCCTGCTGGAAAATCGCGCGGGCCAATTGGCGGCGCAGACGGCGCTGGAGCTGCACGGCAACAGCCTCAATAACAACGACGGTGGCTTGATCCAGAGCGGTGGAGGGTTAGATCTGACCGTCGCTCGGCTGACTAATGCCAACAGCGGTGACAAAGGCGGCATCACCAGCCAGGGCGCCATGACCCTTACCACTGGTGTGTTCGATAACGGCCAGGGCGTAGTCATCGCCGGTAAAGGCTTGCAGCTTGACGCCGAAGCGCTGTTGAACGGTGGCGGCAAACTGGTGGCGCAACAGGCATTGGTGCTGAATACCACCGGCGCGGGCGGCCTGAATAATCAGAGTGGCCTGGTGCAGTCGGGCGGTGATATGCGCGTCGACACCCACGGACAGTTGTTGGATAACCTGAACGGCACCTTGCACAGCTTAGGCGAGTTGCAACTCAGCAGCGGTGACCTCAATAACCAGGGCGGTACGTTGGGCGCCAAAGGCGATTTCACCCTGACGGCACTGAAACTGGACAACAGTAACGGCGGGCGGATCATCGGTGAGAAGGCGGTCCGGCTTGCCAGCGCGGGTTTGGATAACCGTAACGGGCAAATTCAGGCGGTCGGCAATCTGTTGCTGGACAGCGCGCAGGGGCTTATCGACAACGCTCTGGGGCTGATCCGCAGCGGTGCTACCGTGACGCTTAATGCGTTGCAGTTCATCAACGACGGCACCAAGGCGGAAAATAAAGGGCTGGAAGGCCAATCCGTAGCGCTTAACACCGGTTCGTTAAGCAACCGTGGTGGCAGCATTCTGGCTAACCAACAACTCACCCTGACCAACGATGGGCAGTTGGATAATACCGCTGGCCAACTGGCCGCGAGTGAAAACCTGCAGTTGCAGGGGGCAGGGCTTAATCTTCTGAACACCGGCGGCACGATCAAAGCCGGTAAGCTGCTGGACATCAATGCAGCAGCGGTCGGTGGCGACGGGCAATTGCTGTCGTTGGGCGATATCAATTTGGTCAGCGCACAGGGCATAAATAACAGCGGCGAGATGATCGCCAACGGCAATTTCAACTTCACCACGCCGGGCGATGTGACCAACAGCGGCAAACTGCTGGCGGGCGCGAAGCTGGATCTGCACGCCAATAACCTCTTTAACGCCGTCAGCGGCGAGATCAACGCCGGGCAGGATTGGCTGACGGTGAACGGCACCCTGACCAACTACGGTCTGATCGATGGCAAGCACACCCTGCTGACGGCCAACACGTTGAACAACATCGGCACCGGCCGTATTTATGGCGACGCCATCGGCGTGCAAACTGAGACCTTCAACAATCTGGCGGAAAACGGCACCGCCGCGACGCTGGCCGGGCGCGAGCGGGTGGATATCGGCACCCAAACGCTGAACAACGACGATCACGGGTTGATTTACAGCGGTGGCGATATGGCCATTGGCGGATTGTTGGATGCCAACTCTCTGGCCAGTGGTCAGGCAGGCACCATTAACAATCACAGCTCGACCATTGAATCTGCGGGCAACATGGCTATATCGGCTGGGCAGATCAATAACGTCAACGACCGTTTCAGTACCGAATTGGTCACCGTTTCCAACGAAAAAGTCACCGAGTACCAGCAGTCGGGCGATCCGGTGCGCTGGAAAGCAGGGGAAGAGGGCGTCTTTGTTGACCGCAATTCATCAGACTCGTTGCTGAACCTGAACACCCCCGGGAAGACCGGTCATAACAACGACAGATTCAGCCAATACGACTACAACCGAAGGGTGCAGGAAACCCAGATCAAGGAAAGCGATCCGGCCAAAATCATTGCGGGCGGCGACATGGCGATCAACGCCAGGCATCTGCTGAACGACAAGAGCCAGGTGATCGCGGGGGGGACGCTGGCGATTAACGCCGGCAGTGTGGATAACGTGTCGGTACCGGGCCAGCGCCTGACCACCGACGTCGGCGAAGTGACCAGCTACTACCGCATCAAGAAGAAAGGGAAAGACAAGCAGGGGCACGATGCCACGGCTTATACGCCGCCGACCACCATTCAGACCATTGCACTGAAACCGAGCCAACTGATTGACCACGGCCAGGTGGCAGGCAACCCGATCGCCATTGCACCGCTGACGCAGCAGGGCACCAATACCGCCATCGGCGCTGCTGGTGGGGTCAATGCGGTGGTCACCGGCACCGATATTTCCGCTGGAATGCAGACCATCGGCAGCGGTGCGCTGCCGGTGATTCAAGCGGTGCCACTGCAACCGGGCCAGCAGTTCGAAGTCGCCAACAAGGTTAATAGCCAACAGGGTGACGCGGCAGACAGCGTGGTGCGTATTGTCGGGCCAGACACCCGCTTGCCAGACAACAGCCTGTTCAAGACCAATCCGGCACCGGGTGGTCAGTACCTGGTGGAGACCGATCCGCGTTTCACCAACCAAAAAGCCTGGTTGGGTTCGGATTACATGTTGGCTAAAGCGACCAATAACCCGGACAACGTGCTGAAGCGCCTGGGTGACGGTTACTACGAGCAGCGGCTGATCCGTGAACAGGTGATCAATCTGACCGGCCAGCGCTATCTGGACGGTTACAACAACGACGAAGAACAGTTTAAGGCGCTGATGGATCAGGGGTTGGCTTTCAGTCAGCAATATAACCTGAAGGTCGGCGTGGCGCTGACGCCAGAGCAAATGGGGCTGCTGACCAAAGACATCGTTTGGTTGGTGAATGCCAAAGTCACCCTGCCGGACGGCAGCCAGCAAGACGTACTGGTGCCGCAGGTGTATGCCCGCATGCAACCGGGCGATCTGGACGGTTCCGGTGCGTTGATTGCCGGGCGTAACGTTAACCTCAACCTGGGCGAAGGCCTGTTCAACAGCGGCCATATCGCCGGGCGTGAAGTGGTGAAACTGAGTGCCGCCAATATCACCAACGTGGCGGGCAACATTCAGGGGGCTGACGTTGGCCTGATTGCTCGTACCGACATCAACAATATCGGTGGGGTGATCCAGGGCAACAACGCGCTGCTGGCCAACGCCGGACGTGACATCAATGCCATCAGCACCACCCGAACGGCGCAGAGCGTTAACGGTGCCAACAGCTTCGAGCGCACCAACATCGACAGCGTGGCGGGCATGTACGTGCAGGGGGCCGACGGCAAGCTGATGCTGCACGCCGGTCGCGACATCAAACTGGATGCGGCGCAGGTGGTCAATAGCGGTGAGAACGGCCAAACGGTGCTGAATGCCGGACGCGATCTCACCCTGAATACGGTGACTACCGCCAGCCGCGACACCCTGGTTTGGGATGGCGACAACAGCCTGAAACAGGGCAACAGCCAGCAGGTAGGCAGCGAAGTGGTGGGCAAAGGGGCCGTAACCCTCAACGCGGGGAACGATATCACTGCCCATGCGGCAACGGTTTCTGCCGGCGATGCATTGAACCTCAATGCCGGTCATGACATCAATATTCTCAGCGGTGAGAACACCCTCGAACTGGACGAGCGCCACAAGGTGACCGGTGGTAACGGCCTGATGTCGAAAACCACCACCACCACCCGCGACACCCTGGATCGCCAGACCGTGCAGGGCAGCACCCTGAGCGGCGACAGCATTAATGTGTTGGCGGGCAACGATCTGCGGGTACAGGGCAGCAGCGTGGCCGGGACTCAGGATGTGAAACTGCTGGCAGGTAACGATCTGAGCATCACCGGTGCGACCGAAAGCAACAGCGAACTGCACCTCAAGCAGGAGAAAAAATCCGGCCTGATGAGCAGCGGCGGCATCGGCATCAGCTACGGCACCGAAAGCCTGAAAACCACGGACACCGCACAGGGGCTGACCAATCAGGGCAGCACCGTCGGTAGCGTAAACGGCAATGTCACCCTGGGGGCCGGCAATAATCTGGCGGTGACCGGCTCCGAGCTGGTGGCCGGCAAGGACATGGCGCTGAGCGGCAAGAATGTGTCGGTGACGCAGGCGCAGGATGAAAACAGCCAGACCCACAAGGTTGAGCAGAAAAAATCCGGCCTGACGCTGGCGCTTTCCGGTACGGTCGGCAGTGCGCTGAACACCGCGGTAGAAACCTCGCAACAGGCAAAATCCACCGACGACAGCCGCCTGGCGGCACTGCAGGGTACCAAAGCGGCGTTGAGCGGTGTGCAGGCCGTGCAGGCTGCGCGTTTGGCGCAGGCACAGGGCGCGGATCCGGCCAATAACAACATGGTGGGGATCAGCATTTCCTATGGCTCCCAGTCTTCCACCTCTACTCAAAACAGCGGGCAGAGCACCGCGCAGGGCAGCAGCCTGACGGCGGGCAACAACCTGAGCATCACCGCGAGCGGCAACGGCGTGAAGGGCCAGGACGGCGACATTCTGGTGCAGGGCAGCCAACTGCAAGCGGGCAAAGACGTGACCCTGAACGCCAACCGCGACGTGAACCTGCTTTCCGCCAAAAACACTCAGTATCTGGACGGCAAGAACGAGAGCCAGGGCGGCACGCTGGGCGTGGGCATCGGTGTCGGCTCCGGCGGCATTGGGCTGAGCGTTTCCGCCAGCGTCAACAAAGGCAAAGGCAACGAGAAGGGCAACGGCACCAGCCACACCGAAACCACGGTTAACGCCGGTAATCAGGTCAACATTATCAGCGGGCGCGATACCAACCTGATCGGTGCACAGGTCACCGGCGAATCGGTCAAGGCCGACGTGGGCCGCAACCTGCTGCTGGAAAGCCAGCAGGACAGCGATCGTTACGATTCCAAACAGCAGAACGCCAGCGCCGGCGGCAGCTTCACCTTTGGCTCCATGACAGGTTCAGGCAGCATCAGCCTGAGCAAAGACAAGATGCACAGCAATTACGACAGCGTGCAGGAGCAGACCGGTATCTTCGCCGGTAAAGGTGGCTTTGACCTGACGGTGGGCGAGCACACCCAGCTTAACGGTGCGGTGATCGGCAGCACCGCCACGGCGGATAAAAACAAACTCGACACCGGCACGCTGGGCTTTAAGGACATCCACAATCAGGCGGACTTCGAGGTAGAACACCAGAGCGTGGGCATCAGCTCCGGCGGCAGCATCGGTAGCCAGTTCGCCGGCAACATGGCCAACGGCCTGCTGGTGGGCGCCAACAACAGCGGGCACGACAGCTCCACCACTAAATCCGCGGTGAGCGACGGCACCATCATCATCCGCGATCAGGACAAACAGACGCAGAACGTCAACGATCTGAGCCGCGACGTCGAGCACGCCAACCAGACGTTAAGCCCGATCTTCGACAAAGAGAAAGAGCAGAAACGGTTGCAGCAGGCACAGCTGATCGGCGAAATCGGCAATCAGGCGATGGACATTGCGCGGACGGAGGGGGATATCCGCTCCATCAATGCGGGCAAGGCAGAGCTAGCGAAGAAAGGGATCAAAGAGCCGGAGAAAGGGGCTGACAAGGAAGAGTGGAAAGCCTACAACGAGAAGTTGCACGCGACAGACAGTTACAAAGCGACGCAGAAAGAGTGGGGTACTGGCAGCTCAGTTCAAAAAGGCATGCAGGCGGCCACGGCGGCGATTCAGGGGCTGGCGGGCAACAATCTTGCGCAGGCGATGGCCGGGGGGCTTAGCCCTTATGCGGCCGGGGTCATCAAGGCGATGACGACCAATGCTGACGGCAGCACCAACGTTGCGGCGAACGCGATGGCGCATGCGGTGTGGGGGGCGGTAGCGGCCAAAGCCAGCGGTAACAGCGCCCTGGCGGGGGCAGCCGGTGCGGCCAGCGGAGAGCTGATGGCGCGTTATATTGCGGGCGAGCTTTACCCGGATGTGAAGCCCGAAAACCTGACGGAAGATCAAAAACAGACCCTGAGCGCGCTGGGAACGTTAGCCGCAGGGCTGGCAGGCGGGCTGGTGGGTGATGGCACGGCGGATGCAGTAGCGGGTGCGCAAAGCGGCAAGAACGCGGTTGAGAATAATGCGCTGAGTGATATTGTACAGGCGCAGTCTGAAGGTAAAACGCTGGAGCAGAAAGCTGGTGAGTACGTTGAGGCTGAAAACGAGCGCTATAAGAAGGTAAACTGCGGCGGAATGAGCGCCGAAGCCTGCTCGGTGAAGATGTACACGGAACGGCGTGAAGCGTTGAAAGATATGGTGTCAACGGGTGCAGATTTTGTACCGGTGGTGGGTACTATAAAAAGTGCAGCGGAGGCACAGTCAGCACTGGATTATCTCAACGTGGCCGCTTCCCTTATACCGGGAGAGCGTGTTGCAGCGGGTGTGCTGAAAGCGGCAGAGAAAGCGCTGGCTAAAGGGGATGTTGCTGAAGCTTCGACACTGATTAATAAGGCCAGTGATGAGATAGCAACCACAATACGCCCAGGTCATAGGCAATCAGAAATTGATGTAGGTAAAGATCTCGGTGACGGATGGCGTGAGCAAGTCAGCTTCAAGGATGGTAAAGAAGTTCCCTACGGTACAAAAGGTGGGGTTCGCCCTGACTGGTGTAAGGGGAATGTCTGTAGTGTTGAAGTGAAGAACTATAACATTGCGACTAATCAGAGCGGGCTGATCAATAATGTGTCTAAACAGGCGATCCAGCGTGCTGAGAATTTACCGACAGGAATGCAGCAGCGAGTCATTATTGATGTGCGTGGGCAAAGTGTGTCAGTAGAGCAAGAGAGAGCAATTATTAAAGGAATTGTCCAGAAATCTAATGGTGCTATCGATCCAGCTGCAATTGAATTCAAAAGGTAACTTGCATGAAACACATAGGATTTTATGGTGGTAGTTCTATCGTTGAGCTTGGCTATCCTTCAGATATGGTTGGTTTTTTTTCTATTTTAAATGAAAAGGTTAATGATAAAGAAGATGAGTGTTTACTTGCACAACTTTATCTTAGATATATTCATTTCAATGACTTAGACAAAACTTATTCATTAATAACAAAATTACGCAAACTTTTACCAAAAGACGTTGAGCAGAGGTTTTTTAAATACTTTGATGGTATTGAACATTGCATAAAATCTGCGAAAGGGTTTTATGAAGACTGGAATATTTATAAGCCGGTAAGAATAGTAGTGACTGACATGCCGGATTTTATGGTACATAGAGATCGAGTTGTAGAGGAATATGACGCATTGGCCTCTGATGATACCCCATTTTGGCTACGTTGAGTTAAAACAAATCCCGGCCTTGCGCCGGGATCTTCACATCTAAGCCCTAAAACCTCCCTCTTCCCGCCGCCGTAATCGGAGTACACTGGGTGCGGCGGTGATCCCGGATCCGGTCCACCAATCCCCACCAATAACCAGCTCGCCATTCTGCCGCACCCAGTCCGCCCCCAGATCCGTGCGGTGCTGGCTGGCCTCGCACAGTGCTTCCCAGATAGCATCTTCGGTAACGGTAGTGATCCACAGTTCATCTGGCCGCAGGGTGAGTTGCAACGGTTCACCGATGCCAAAACCCAACTCGGCCAGCTCAACGCCAGAGATTGTCAGTTCCGGGATAGGTTCAGGAATAAAAGTGATGTTCATAGGGCGCTTCCTCCCGGGGCGGGTACGATGCGGATGATCAACCGCCCCGGTTCTGTGATCACCTCGATCTGCTGGCCGGTGGTAAAGCCGCATTGCTCCAGCCATTTACCCGTAAGGGTGAGTTGCGGCGGCGGGTTGGGCCTGCCGCCGTTAGGGCGATAGCCAACAATGCATTTGCGTGCTTGGGATGCGGCGGGTTCTGACGTAGAATCTGCTCTAGCCATAGTAACTACCTCGTATAGTTGCTTGTGGTGAGCAGTAACAGCAGGTTGCACCCTGCTGTTACTGCGTTATTTTCACTACCCTTCTTTTGTAGCCTTTCTTGCTGAATCCCAACGTCGGGTTTGATAGCGGGTAATCAAACTTTCCAATACTTCGCGGATCACCGTCTGTTCGCTTTCGTTTAACTGGCTGACAGCTTCGAACTGTAATGCCAGTGCATAAGTATGCCCACGTTCATATTCATCAAAAAGTAAGTAATCAGTACTGACCTGCAATGCTATCGCTATTTTTTTGAGAGCATCCAGAGAAGGAAATGCTTGCGCATTTTCATATTTCTTCCAACTGTTTACATGAATGCCGATGGTATCGGCCATATCTTGTTGGGAAAGCCCTAATCTTTGACGTAACTCATTTAATCGGGCAGCTAATGGCATAGAAAACAGAGTCCTGTTAAAGGGAGTTACCCAAATAGTATTTCATTGTTACCCCGTGGAATGGGTTTATGTTTAAAGGGTATCATTATGTTTAAAAAATACATCCTGATGTTTTTAAGTTTGCGAGATACTTCGCAAACCGCTAGTGGTAGAGGAACTTCATATTGGTAGTACAGAAAGGTGCAGGCAAGGATGCCACGGTAGGGCGGTAGCTTGCTTCCTCCAATCAAATCATGACCGGCTCGGGCAGCATCAGCCTGAGCAAAGACAAGATGCACAGCAATTACGACAGCGTGCAGGAGCAGACCGGTATCTTCGCCAGTAAAGGTGGCTTTGACCTGACGGTGGGCGAGCACACCCAGCTTAACGGCGCGGTGATCGGCAGCACCGCCACGGCGGATAAAAACAAACTTGATACCGGCACGCTGGGCTTTAAGGACATCCACAATCAGGCGGACTTCGAGGTAGAACACCAGAGCGTGGGCATCAGCTCCGGCGGCAGCATCGGCAGCCAGTTCGCCGGCAACATGGCCAACGGCCTGCTGGTGGGCGCCAACAACAGCGGACACGACAGCTCCACCACCAAATCTGCGGTGAGTGACGGCACCATCATCATCCGCGATCAGGACAAACAGACGCAGAACGTCAACGATCTGAGCCGCGACGTGGAGCACGCCAACCAGACGTTAAGCCCGATCTTCGACAAAGAGAAAGAGCAGAAACGGTTGCAGCAGGCACAGCTGATCGGCGAGATCGGCAATCAGGCGATGGACATTGCGCGGACCGAGGGTTCGATCGCCGCGACCAAAGCCGCCAACGAGAAAATGAATAACGTTACCGATGCCGATCGCAAGGCAGCAGCGGATAAGTTGGCGAAAGAGAAACCGGGCAAGGTCATCACCGACAAAGATATCAACGCGCAGATTTACCAGACGGCCTATAACCAGGCGTTCAGCGAGTCGGGCTATGGCACAGGCGGCAAGGTGCAGCAAGGCATGCAGGCGGCAGTTGCCGCGGTGCAAGGGTTGGCCGGTGGCGATCTGAAGGCCGCGATTGCCGGCGGGGCTGCGCCGTATCTGGCGGAACAGATTCATCTTCTGGCACCCAATGAGGAAAGCAGAATTATCGCGCATGCCGTGGTGGCTGGCGCACTGGCAGAACTGCAAGGTCAGTCGGCTGCTGCCGGTGCTGCGGGCGCTGCAACGGCAGCATTGGGTACCAAGGCGATCGCCGAGGCGATGTTCGGCACCAGCGATTTCAGCAAGATGAGCGAAGAGCAGCGCCAGACGGTTTCCGCGTTGGCTACTCTGGCAGGCGGTTTGGCCGGTGGTCTGGCAAGCGGTGATACGGCGGGGGCGGTCGTTGGTGGACAATCAGGTAAGAATACCTCTGAGAACAATGACCAGTTTAGTTTCCCTCCAGGGATGATGAGTTCTGGTCAAGCTGCGTTCACTTTGGGCAGGTATATGACAGAGCATGACGCGACTCCGGAACAAATGACTACGGCACAGTCTGATTTGGCGCGTGGTTTGGGAACTGGTGCACCACAGCCTGCAACCGAGTTTGTTAAGGCTTGGGCGCTATTGATGAGTGGTGTCGGGGGGGCTGTCATAGCACCAACTGCTGGTACTGCGGCCGTTATTGGTGGCGGGGCCTTCGGTGGTATTTCTGATGCGGGTAAGCAGTTGCTTACTATGAAGCCAAATGAGACATATAGTTACACCGATACTTTAATAGCCATTGGTACCGGCGCATTAACGCAGGGTAAAGGGCTGGTACTTTCAGAGGCCGTAAATACAAGTGGTGCATATTTAGGAAGTAAAGTTAAAGGTGAGGATGCTACAGGTGCTGTAACAGGTGCTGTATTTGGTACATTCATCGGTTATAAAGGTGGCGAAAAGATAACCAAGGGAATTATATCTAAAGGCATATCACCCATTACTGCTGAAGCGGCTGGGGTTGTGGGTGGCGGTGTGGCCGGGACAGTGGTAGGCGCTGGGATTGAGGCTGGGATGAAAGCTGAGGATAAAAATAATGGAAAATAAACGTGTAGGTTTCTCAATGTTTTTATATTTATTTTTTTCATTTTCATTGTTGATAATAGCAATAGCTATTTTGGCGAGTTTTATTGCGCCAATAATTTTCTTCGTCCGTAATGGGGTTTTTGATTATCGGTTAGAGACGTTTGTTTTTGCTTGCAAAGCTGGGGCAGGTGCTGGTATTCCATTAGGGATTGGCGTTTGGGTGTTTGCGAAAATAGAAGAGATACGGAAACGAAAACTAAGCGATAAAGATAGGTGACTCTATTTTTTAACCGGTTTTTTTATGATGTATATGAGAGGGATTTTGTGGTGAGATTAAAATTAATTGCCGTTTTTCTATCAGTCACTGCTGTTTCTGGCTGTTCCGTGAACTTAACAAAATCTGTTGATGATTACGCAGGGGCGGATTTTGCCAGGATCAGGGTAAAAAACTACCTGCCACCATTAACTCTTGAAGTTTATGAAAAAGCAGGACAGTGCTACAAGCTTGTGGATGCCAAGAGCTTGACTGCGGGTGTTAATGTCATTGGTATCAAGTCTACCTACAATAAAAAATTACCGGGCATGTTGCCGCCGTCGCCTGAAATGCAGGGCATGGATGCGATAGAGTATAAAATTAAAGCGAATCAGCATGTCAGCATCACCTATAAAGAAGAGACGTTTAGATCGCAATATAATCAAACTATAGCTACGCGTTCAAGCAGTTTCATTCCGGAGGTTGGTCATGATTATGATATCTACCCAGTCAACTCGGGGGTGAATATTGTTGATCTGACTAGCAGCAACCATGCACCAAAGTCTTGGGGCAATGAAGACAAAGAGTGCAATTATAAAACAGGGCTGCTGGGAGGGAGGAATTACTATTGATGCGTGGCAGCTCGCAAGTTACCGGTTTCACTGATTAATTATTATGTCGGACCTGCTAGTCTTTAACCTTATCTATTATTGGGTTTGATAAGATTAATTCAATTATTTATGCCGTTAATACGGCATGGAAAGCTATTTTTGTACCTAAGTTGTTCCACTTACTATTAAGGATGATTGCATGAAAAAGTTAGCTATTGCCACTCTGGCCCTTTCTACCTTGGGCTTCGGTGCTGCGGCACAGGCTGGCCAAAGCACTATTACCGCCGGATATGCGCAGAGCAAGGTGCAGGACTTCAAAAACATCAACGGCGTGAATATCAAATACCGCTATGAGTGGGATTCGCCAATCAGCGTTATCAGCTCATTTACCTATATGAGCGGTGATAAGGACGAATCGTACAATGTTTATCGTGATGTGGTTAATAATCATGCCGAAGTGAAATATTACTCGCTGTCCGTTGGCCCGGCATACCGTTTTAATCAATATATCAGCGTTTACGGGTTGCTGGGTTTGAACTATAACAAGGTTGATTACACGTCCTCCTGGAGCAATTACGCTTACGACACTTACGAATATATGGGTGAAGAAAGCGGTAACCAGAAGAAAACCTCCTTTATGTACGGCGTCGGTTTCCAGGTAAACCCAATGGAAAATCTGGCGGTGGATATCGGTTATGAAGGCTCCAGCCTGGATGCAGGCGGTAAAAATCGCTCTATCAACGGTTTCAACATCGGCATTGGCTACCGTTTCTGATAGTTGAATGAGTCAGGCCTCCCCGAAGGGAGGCCGAACACGCTTACTCCATCTTCGGATAGACCCCCGGCCCGATCGGCAGGCCGAGTGCGTACCACGCCAGCAGCAGCAAAATCCACACGGCAAAGAACACTAACGGATAAGGCAGGATCAGCACGTAATAGGTGCCGAGCTGGGCATCTTTGCGGTAACGCTGCAGGAAACCGAGGAACAGCGGCAGGAACGGAGACATCGGTGCCAACGGCAGCACCGAGGAGTCGGCAATGCGGAAGATCATCTGTGCGAACGCCGGGTGGAAGCCCAGCAGCATAAACATGGGCACAAAGATCGGCGCCAGTATAGACCAGATAGCAGAGCCGCTGGCGATAAACATGCACAGGAAGGCGGAGAGGAACATCAGGCCAAGGAACGCAGGGGCGCCGCTCATGCCGGCGGCTTCCAGCATGTCGGTCAGGCCGATGGCCATAAACTTGCCCATGTTGCTCCAGTTAAAGAACGCCACGAACTGCGACAGCGGAAACACCATCACAATAAAGCCAGCCATGCTTTTCATCGGCTCTATCAAGTGGTGGGGAATATCGTCAGGCCGCTTGATCTGTTTGGTCACCACGCCATAGGTAATGCCGACGGTGAAAAAGAACAGGATGATGATCGGCACAATTCCTTTAATGAACGGCGATGGGATCACCGAGCCGGTTTTCGGATCGCGCAGCGGGGCGGCTTCCGGCACCACCAGGGCGGCGATAATGGCGATAAACACCAGTGCGGCGATGCCGCTCATCATCAGCCCGCGGTTTTGCAGCGGGGTCAGCGCCTCGATCTTGTCCTCCGCGCTGCCGTGCCATTCTGGCAGCCTGGGTTCAATAAACTTATCGGTCAGCAGTGCGCCGGCGATGGTCAGCACGATCACTGAGGTAGCCATAAAGTACCAGTTGTCGATCACACTGACGTGAACGGCGGCGTCTACCGCTTTGGTGGCCTCGGTACTGATCCCGGAGAGCAGCACGTCGGTGGTGACGATCAACAGGTTGGCGGTAAAGCCGGAGGCCACCCCGGCAATAGCGGCTAATAGCCCGGCTATCGGGTGGCGCCCCACCGCCAGAAACATCAGCGCGCCGAGTGGCGGCATCACCACCAGTGCGGCATCCGATGAAATATGGCTGAAGAAGGCGATAAACAGCACCATGTAACTGGCATAGCGGGCGCTAACGCGTGAGGCCATTTTGTACATCAATGCCTGCAACAGCCCGACTTTCTCGGCCAACCCTGCACCGATGACCAACGCCAAAATGGCACCCAGCGGCGCAAAGCTGCTGAAGTTATGAATGATATTCGGGAAGATCCACTGCATGCCCGCCACGCTCATCAGGTTATTCACCTTGATCAGCTCACCGGTGGCCGGGTTCTTCACCGCCACGTCCAGCCAGGAGAACAGCGCGGTGGCCAGCATTAAAACAACGATTAAATAGACGAACAGTAAAAATGGATTGGGGATTTTATTCCCGATGCGTTCTACCCAGTAAAAAACGCGGCCGGGGCTTTTATTCGCTGACGTTGTGACCTCACTCATTGACTTACCCTCTGTGTTTGTCCTGTTGTGTTTATTTTTTATTATTTGATTTAATTATAATTATTTTTACTGGCCCGGTTTGCGGGCCTTTGCAGCGTAGTCGTTATTTTAACGGTGAAGGTTTAATGCCCGCGGGGATTGGGCAACTGTAGGGGTGTTCTGCGCGTTGGCGTTTGAACTCTTGTCGGCAGTCTGCCAGAAGGTTGCTGTCGCTCAGCAGTTCGATGGCAGTGGCAGCCATGATCTTGCCCGCCAGGCACATGCCTTTGTGGGCGATAGAGGTACGGCCCTGTGCTACCAGTTGCCAGGTGTGCAGCGGGGTGCCGAATGCAAAGCACGGGCTGAAGCACTGCGCGGTCGGTGCCACCCAACTGACGTCGCCTACATCGGTCGATCCGTACAACAAATCCTCCGATGCCACATAAGGTGCGACCTCATCCATCAACACCTTGTCACCCAACTGCTGTACCCATACACGGCCAGCCGCACCGCCGGTACGGGCGATATTCAGCCTGGCATTGCGCAGGTCGTCCTTGTTCAGCGTTTGGCGGATCTCGGTGGCGAATCTGCGCTCCTCCTCACTGTATTCCGGCAGGCCGAAGTCACAGACATACCGATACATCACCTGCTCCATGCTGCGGTTCGGCACGTAGTTGGAGCAGGCCTTATCGAAACGCACCGTCATTTGGGTGTCGGTCATTAGCGCCGCGCCTTTAGCGATGTTGATCACCCGCTGGTAAATATCCTGCGCCTGATCGAGCTGCGGCGCGCGGATCAGGTACAGCACTTCTGCGTCGGCTTGCACCACGTTGGGCGAACTGCCGCCGGTGTTGGTCACCGCATAGTGCAGCCGCGCTTCCTGCACGATGTGCTCGCGCAGGAAGTTAGCGCCGGTGTTCATCAATGTCACCGCATCCAGCGCACTGCGGCCAAGATGTGGCGAGTTAGCGGCGTGAGCGGCGATCCCTTTGAACTGAAAGGCTGCCTGAATATTGGCTAAGGTGCTGGTGTTGAACATGCCGCTGAAGCCTTCGGGGTGCCAGGTGAGGGCGGCGTCGACGTCATCGAACAGCCCTTCGCGCACCATGAAGGTTTTACCGGAACCGCCTTCTTCGCCGGGACAACCATAGAAACGCACGGTGCCGGTCAAGCGCTGCTGCTGCATCCAGGCTTTCACGGCAAAGGCGCCCGCCAGCGCGGCAGTGCCCAGCAGGTTGTGACCACAGCCGTGGCCGTTGCCATTTTCCACTAAGGGTTCTGGTGTGGCGCAGCCTGACCGTTGACTGAGCCCGGCGAGGGCATCGTACTCGCCCAGCAGGGCGATCACCGGCTGGCCGCTGCCGAAGCTGGCGATAAACGCGGTTTCAATGCCGCCAACGCCACGTTCAAGCGTAAAGCCTTCCTGCTCCAACGCGTCAGCCAGCAAATTGGCGGAATAGGTTTCGGTAAAGCGTGTTTCAGGGTGATCCCAGATACTGTCGCTCAGTGCGCTAAAACGTGGCTGGTGTTGGTCAATGTAGTGATTGATAAATGCCAGCAGTTGCGGATGGCTCATGCTTTGCTCCTGAAAGTAGGCAGGTTCAGCGCCAGAGACGCCAGCGTTTTCACCGCAACCGCCATGACCTGTTCGTTAAAATCAAACTTCTCGTTGTGGTGCCCCGCGCTCAGTTCGGTACCGAAAATCACATAGGAGGCCTGTCCGCCGTGGGATTTGACCCGTTCCATCATGTAGGTCGCGTCTTCTGAACCGGCAGCCTGCTCACGGCGATCAACGACGGAGGACAGCTCTGTGATGCTCTGCGCCTGTTGGTGGATATAGTCCACCCAGGGTTGGGTTGGTTTGCTGCTTTGTGCCGCCCCCATCAGTGTGACGTTGTATTCCACACCGTGCATTTTGGCTGCCCCGTCGATCACGTTCAGTGCCTGTTGGTAGACAAATTCGTTGATGGCGTTGGTGGCGCCACGGGTTTCCACTTTCATAAAGGCCTGATCGGCAATCACGTTACGGCCAGTGCCGGCGTGCAATACGCCGACGTTGATGCGTGAACTGCCTTCGCTGTGGCGTGGGATGGCGTACAACCCTAATGTGGCCTGCGCCGCCGCCAGCAGGGCATTACGGCCATCTTCCGGTTTGGCACCGGCATGGGCGGCTATGCCGCGGTAGGTCACATCCAGCTTGCTGGTCGCCATAAAGCTGTCGCTGCCGCACACCAGTTCACCGGCGGGTACGCCAGTGCCAATATGCACCGCAGTGAAGAAATCAACGTCGTCCACCACGCCGGCTTCCACCATGGATTTTGCCCCGCGGGTGCCTTCTTCCGCCGGTTGGAAAATCAGTTTGATGGTGCCGCTAAGCTGTGGTGCCAGGCGCTTGAATACGTGTGCCAGCCCCAGGCCAATGGTGGTGTGGCCATCGTGACCGCATGCATGCATCATGCCGCTGTTGCAGGAGGCGAACCCTTCGCGGAACGGCAGGTGGTCCGGCTGTAGCTTTTCGTTGAGATCGAGCGCGTCCATATCCACCCGATAGGCGATCACCGGGCCAGGGCGTCCGGTGTCCAGCGTGGCAACAATACCGGCGAAACCGCCGGAAAAGTGCGGCAGCCATTTTTCCAGCGCACCTTGTTCGCGGGCGCGTTGTTCTTGCCTTTGTAAGGCTTCGGCTGATGGAAGCCCCATGCGTGCATCGGCATTAATGACTTCGCGGCCCAGTTGCAGGCGATAGCCAAGCTTGTCCAGTTCTTCAGCCACCAAAGTGGCAGTGCGGAACTCAAACCAACCGGACTCGGCATAGCGGTGGAAGTCACGGCGCCAGGCCTGGAGTTGCGGGTACAAATCGGTCACCAACATCGAAAGCGGATTATTCATTGGGAGATCTCATTAGTTATCGCGCCCAGATAAACGCTGGGCAGCAGTGGTGCTCTGAACTGGAATCAGAGGGTGAAACTATTTAATGAAAATGGCGTATTTAGTGACTAACTACCGTGAAGAGCGCTTATCGCCGCAGAAAATGTGCTTAATTAAGCGAAATAAGAATTTGGTTATTTATTATGTTTTTTTCGAATGTACACAATGGAATCAGGCTAAATAAGATGCCAATATCTTGCTATTGATAAACAACGGTTATCACCCTTTGCCTATGCCCGCCTCAATAAAATTGCACCAATTACGTGCGTTTGTCGAAGTCAGCCGACAGGGCAGCATCCGTGCCGCCAGCCGCACCTCACGCCTTTCTCAGCCCGCACTGACCAAGTCGATTCAGGAACTGGAACAGGTGCTGGGAGCCAAGTTGTTCGTCCGCCGTAGTCAGGGTGTGGTGCTGACCGACTGCGGCGATAACTTTTTCCAACATGCCAGTCTGATCCTCGAAGAACTCCGCGTAGCGCAGGAGGATATTCAGCAACGGCTGGGGCTGGCAGGGGGATCGGTGAATATCGGCGTCGGCGGCAGTATTGCGCGAACGGTGATGCCACAGGTGATTACCCAGTTTCATCGTGAATACCCGAAGGTTAAAGTCAGGATTGTTGAAGGGCAGTTGGTGTCGATGATCCCGGAGCTGCGCCAGGGTGAACTGGATTTTACCGTCAATACCTATTACCCCAGCAGCCTGGATAACGAATTGCAGTACGAACGGCTGATGGAGAAAGAGTACAAGGTAGTGGTACGGAAGGGCCACCCGATGGAAGGGGCCACGTCGCTCAAGCAATTGCAGCACTGCGACTGGACCATGCCGACGCCAAAAGGCAGCTATTACCGGCTGCTGCATGATTTGTTCGGGGATTTGGGGATGGCGCCGTCGATCAGTGTCACCTGCGAGACTTTTATGGCCTGCACCAGCCTGGTGGCGCAAAGTGACTTCGTCAGTATTTTATCGGTAGATGTGATCTCTGATCCGATATTGGGCAAGCATTTGGTGCCGCTGGCGCTGGAGGAAAGTCTGCCAAAGGCGACGTTTTATCTGATTCAGCGTAAAGACACCACGTTGACGCCGATGGGTGCACACTTGGCGCGCTTGTTTCGTCTGCACTGTCGGTGAGATTAGCGCCCCCGAAGAGGGCGCTGATGCTTAGAATGCCACGGAACCCTGCACGAAGAAGGTGCGCGGTTCACCGACGTACTTACCAAAGTTGTTGTCGTTGGAGCGGGTGAAGTAGCGCTGATCGAACAGGTTTTTTACCCCGGCACCCAGCGTCAGGTTCGACAACTGCGGCCCAAAGTTATACTCCCCACGCATATTCCACACCATATACCCGGCGATGTTACCAAACTGGCCGTCGGCGCTTTCCTGGGTCACGTAATCCGGCCCGGTGCCCGGAGAGTGCTGCTTGGACTGAGCATAGCTGTCCAGATTCCACACCCAGTTACCTGTGGCGTAGCGGGTGCCGACGGTATACACCTGGCGTGAATAAAACGGCAGGTCTTTACCGGCGAAGTCGCCTTTGTCGGTGCTGGCCTTGGTGTAGGTGTAGCTGGTATAGACGCTGGCGCCGTCCAGCATGCGGCTGAGTTCGCTGAGATCATAGCTGAGTGCCAGCTCGATCCCCTTGTGCTTGGTCGCCCCCATGTTGGTCCAACCCACATCGTTGCTGATGTACTGCAATTGGTTGTCGAAGTCGATGTAGAACAGCGTGGCTTCGGCTTTGACGATGGTGTCGTCATAGCGGGTACCGAACTCATAAGTATGGGCTTTTTCTGCTGTCAGGCCCGGTGCCGGCTGGTTGCCGTTGCCGCCTTTGGTCAGCTGGAAGTATTGCATGCTGCCGAATGAGGTATTGGCGTTGGCGAACAGCTTCCAGGCGTCCGACATGTGGTACATGACATTCAGTGACGGCAGCGGTTCGCTGTAGCTCTTCTCGCGGCTGATGTTGTTGAATGAATCATCGACATGGGTGCGGATGCTTTCATAGCGCAGGCCAGGAGTCAGCGTCCAGTTACCGACGTTAATGGTGTCGTCAATGTACAGTGCGTGGGCCGCCGTGCCGCCGGAGGTGTGCTGGTAGTAATCCGGGGTTTCCGGCGTGGAGCCGATATTCGCCGGGTTGTACCAGGCGGAGCGCGAGGCTTTCTCGTCCATGGTTTCGTTCAGGTAGCGGTAGCCGAGGGTGATCTCGTGTGCCATGTCCCAGAAGCGGAAGACCTGCGAATAGCTGGGTTCAATCGCCCAGGTGGAGTAGTGGCGCGGGTAAGACACCATGCGCTTCATACCGGCGTTTTTGCCGGTGCCTTCCGATTCGATACTGCTACCGCGATAGCTGTCGGTGAAGTAAGTCAGTACTTCGAACTGCTTGTCGTCTTCCTGGTGCTTATATTTGAACGACATGTCCTTGCGACGGCCTTCAAACTGGTCCCACGGGCGGGTCGACTGGAACGGGTTTTGTGCGTACTGCGCGCTGCTTAGCCCGCCCGGCATTCCTGCTTTGGCATCGTAATAATGGAAATTGGCCAGCAACTCATCACGATCGGTAAACGCATAGCGCGTTTTCAGCATGACGTCGTCGATATCCGTGTTGTCATTATTGTCGCGATAGCCCTGGCCGTGCAGGCCGGAATACAGCAGTTCTGCGCCGAAGCCGTTGTCAGCGGTGCCACCGAGCGAGGTGCTGGTCAGGGTTTTCAACCCGCCGTGGCTGGCCCCCTGGGTTTGCACGCTGGCTGAGCCACCAAAGGTTTTCGGAATGTCTTTGGTGACAAAGTTAATCACGCCACCGACGTTTTGTGGCCCGTAACGCACCGCACCG
Source organism: Serratia sp. CoH_134_PS_4 (assembly GCF_058190535.1). Taxonomy (NCBI): domain Bacteria; kingdom Pseudomonadati; phylum Pseudomonadota; class Gammaproteobacteria; order Enterobacterales; family Yersiniaceae; genus Serratia; species Serratia sp. CoH_134_PS_4. The sequence continues at coordinate 47,733 of NZ_JBXWKI010000005.1, read as the reverse complement.
CCGCCACGCACCACGTCAACCGACTGCAGGCTGCCAATCGACAACGGTGCCATCGACAGCTGTGGCTGGCCGTAAGGGGCAACCGCCAAAGGTACGCCGTCCATCAAAATGGTGGAGCGGGGAGAGAGGCGAGACGTCAGGCCGCGCACACCGACGTTGAGCGAAATATCGCTACCGCCGGTGCCATTGCTGTCGCGTACCTGTACGCCAGGCACGCCACGCAGCGTATCGGCGATGGTCTGATCGCCTTGCTCATGCATCTGTTGTTCAGTAACGATGGATCTTGCACCAGGGTGGTTAAGCAATACGGAGCTGGTGTCGGGGTTATCCAGCCAGTTGCCAACAACGGTTATGTTGTCAGTGGGCGTTTGGTTTTGAGATTTATTATCAGCAGCAAGGACGGGTAGCGCCATGGCAACGGACGCTGCCAACAGAGAAAGACGAAAAAGGATTGACATAATAATGCCTTAAAAGTTTCAAACCCAGATGTGTTTTTTTAGAAATGACAATCTTAATGATAATTATTGGCAAGTAAATAACTTTGTTGCGGAATAATTCAGCGGGCAATTAAATGACGACAGGAACGTCAGGGCCCGGCTGACGGGCCCTGTGTGAGGATTATTTCGCGGTGACCCAAAACACACCGCTGTAATCCAATGCGGTGAATTTGTGGTGTACCATTTCAATATCCGCTTGCGGATCAATATCTTTAAATAAGTCCGGATGCAGAAATTTGGCGATCGCCTCGACCGCGATGAAATTCAACGGCGTATCATAGAATTGGTGATAAATCGCCATTACGCGTTTTTCTTTGACGGCCTTCAGCACGTTCAGACCGGTGCGGTTCATCAACACAGCCAGCTTTTGCTGAGTGGTGGCGTCATCTGTTGCGTAACCCAAGGGGACTGCCATCGTGCCTTTATGGCCGCGACTCCAGTCAGCACCCGTCATCAGATAGAAATCCGGGTTGCTGGCGATCATCTGCTCCACATTGACTTCGCCGCCCATTTCCGCAAACAACGTACTGCCGATGTTGTTGCCACCGGCGGTATCAATAAACTGGCCAAAACTGCCTTTGCCGAAGGTGTTGCAGCATTGCTCGCCTTTCATGCCGGCACTGCGTTCGATAAAAACACTAGGGCGTTGCTCTGGCTTGAGCGTCGCCACCCGTTGGCGTACCAGAGCGAGCCGTTGCTGGTAGAGCTGAATAAAGGCATCGGCGTTCTGCTGTTCATCAAATACGTTGCCCAACAGCTGCATGCTGGCGACGGTGTTCGTGAGGGGTTGTTGGCGGAAATCGATAATCAGCACCGGGATGCCGATTTTTTCCAGTTGGGTCAACACGCCGCTGTCTTTCAACTTGCTCAACAGGCCGATGTCGAAAATGATCAGATCTGGCTTACGAACCACCGCGCTTTCAACGCTGAAATCACTGACGTATGGGTTATCGAACGTGGGGATCTGCATCACCTGCGGGAATTTCTTCGCGTAGGCCTCCACCAGATCTGGCGCTTTGACCTTCAGTGAATTGTCCCAGGCGATGATGTTTTTCAACGGCTCCTGCGGGTGCAGGATATTCAACGCCAGCAGTGCACGGGCATCAGCCAGGATCACGCGTTTCGCCGGTTGTGGCAGGGTAACCTGGCGGCCGGCAACGTCGGTCACGACGATTGGCGCAGCCTGAACGGCACTGGCTAGCAGCAGGGCGCAGGCGGCCAGCCAACGGCTGGTTTTGGCAATAAGAACGGCGAGCATGGAGATCCTTGAGCATGGGGCGTTGAATAAAGAAGCTAATGATAATCCATATCCTTTCGCTTTTTGAACACCCCAGTGCGGATATCTTATGCTTTACCCATGAGTGGGTCGCTGACGCTGTGTTCGCCCGTTTCCAGCCTGCCCGCCAACCGCCGTCGCCAGCCATGGGAACCTTCTAGTGAAAGATCGTACCAGCCGCCGCTGGTTTTGGCGTCAAAGGCTTGCTGATGGCGGCCACCTGCCGGCAGTTCAATGTGCCAAGGGCCATGTTGCGTATAGGGGCAGCGGGCGATCGTTACCGTTGTTGTCTGGCTACCGGGGTTCGTGAGCGTGAGCGACAGGCCGTCACCCTGTGGGTTCAAACGCACTTCCGGCTGTGATTGGAGAAGGGTGCCGCGTAGCTCACGGTGAAAGCCGTTGGGGCCGAGTAGCCACAGATGGTATTCGTCTGTTGTTGACCAGTTATCGCTGACGGCTTTGCCGGCCTCGACGGTATAGCGCTGTGGGATCTGATCCAGATTCAGTCGATCGTAAACGTGGAATACCGCGCCTTGCGCCCCGGTATTGTAGAGATTGAGCGTCACCCTGTGCTGCTCGGGGTAGCTGGTGGCCTCAACGTGCAGTTGATAAGGCAGTGCACGTGATGGACGCGCCAATCGGGATTGGTGTGGCAATTGCTGCTTATCCGCGGGGGGCAGAGGTACCTGCGGCAACTGTTCCTGTCGTTGGCGCAGGCTGTCGGCGGCGTGGCGACTGATGGCCGGCAAACGGGGTAAGGTTTCTCCGTTCGGATCGACAAAGTTGAACGCGGAGGTGAGATCGCCGCACACCGCCCTTCGCCAGGCACTGATATTCGGTTCATGCACCTGAAAGCGTTTCTCCAAAAATTGCAGTACCGAGGTGTGGTCGAACACCTGTGAATTGACCCAACCGCCACGGCTCCAGGGCGATAGCACCAGCATGGGCACGCGTGGCCCGGGGCCATAAATACGGCCGTCCGGTGGGGGTTGGTCCTGCGAGCCCGGTGGAGCAACGTGTTGAAAGATTTCACTGTCGAACGGCACCGTCGATTTGCCGGCAAAGCTGCCATCTTCGCGTAGCGATGGCGCGGAAGGTGAAGGCATATGATCGAAGAAACCGTCGTTTTCGTCGTAATTGACCAGCAGTACGGTCTTGCTCCACACCTCGGGGTTGTCGGTCAGCGCATTGAGAATTTCTTGCGTAAACCAGCCCCCCTGCACCGGACTGGACGGCCCGGGATGCTCCGAATAGGCTGCCGGTGCGATAATCCAACTCACCTGTGGCAGTTTGCCCTGCTGAACGTCGGCGCGGAAACCGGCTATCATCGCGCCCAAATCATTGCCGTTGGCGGCGGGCAGGGTATTGCCATTCCCTTTGTACAGCGGCGCTTCGGCATTGAGTTCATCGCGGTAGGGCACAAAGGCGGTGAAGTCTTTCGGTGGCTGCGCCGGATTACCGACCTTAACGCTGGCGGCGCGGTATTGGCGAAAACCTGCCAAGGGGTTGTCGGTGAAGTTATCCGGCAAAAATTGGTAGACCTTCCAACTGACGCCACTGGCTTCCAACCGCTCAGGATAGGTATGCCACTGGTAACCGACCTCTACGGGGCCGGGGCTGTCCCATTCGTTAACCACGACCGCGACATCGGCCGCAGTCGGGCCGTTGGTCCCGGTCCAGTGGAACAGGCGGTTGGTATTGGTACCGGCGTGGATCGAACAATGATAGGCGTCGCACAGAGTGAAGGTTTCTGCTAGCGCAAACTGGAAGGGCAATTCGTGGCGGCGGTAATAACCCATCGAGGTCGGCGTTTTGTACGTGGGCCAGGCGCTCATGCGGCCGCTGTCCCAGGCGGACTGTTCGTCTACCCACGAGTGGGGTGTACCGCTAACCCGTTGAGCATTTCCGCGTTTGCTGTCCAGGTGATAGGGCAAGACCAGTCGATCTGTCCCTTGTTGTTGCCACACATGGCGATCGTCGGGCAATGGAATGGTAATACGATCGCTAAAGCCGCGCACCCCAGGCAGCGTGCCGAAGTAATGATCGAAAGAGCGGTTTTCCTGCATCAGGATCACGACGTGTTCGACATCGTTAATCGTGCCGGTGCGGTTATTGGCCGGTATTGCCAGGGCTTTACGGATCGAAGCAGGTAACAGTGAAAAAGCCGATCCGATGGCGGCAGCCCGCAGTACTTCTCTGCGCGAAAAATCAGGCATGCGTCGTTTTACTCCCCAAGGTTTGCTTTGAAGATAGTCGTTAACGACGGTAATGGCGAAAAATAACAAGGAGATGAAAGGGGGAGAAATAATGCCCCGCATCGGGGCATTATTGAGGAAGGCTTATTGCCTGATCAGGCGACCCAGTGTGGGTTCGGCTTCAAAATCGCTGCGGAACGGGTTGATGTCCAGACCACCGCGGCGGGTGTAGCGGGCGAAAACGCTGAGTTTTTCCGGCCGGCAGCTTTGCTTGATGTCGTTAAAAATGCGTTCGACACACTGCTCGTGGAACTCATTGTGCTGGCGGAAAGAGATCAGGTAGCGCAGCAGGCGCTCGCGATCGATTTTCCGGCCTTGATAGTGGATCACCACGCTGCCCCAGTCCGGTTGGTTGGTGACCAGACAGTTGGATTTCAGCAGGTTGGAGGACAGCGTTTCCGTCACGGTTTCCGCTTGATCGCAGGTTGCACCGTGCAAATATTCTGGTTTGAAGTCAAAGTCATCCACGGCGATGTCCAGATCGTCAATATTGATGCCCGGCAGGCGATCTATTTGCGATGAATAACCGTCCAATCCTGGATAGAGTTTGACGCCGACCTGACCGTTGGCGGCCTGCGACAGATCTTTTTGCATCGCGGCGCTCACCTGTTCAACGCTGTCAAAGCGCGTCTGGTTAAAGCTGTTGAGATACAGCTTGAATGACTTGGACTCAATCAGATTGGTGGAAGAATGCGGCAGAGTGAACTCGCCAATGCCAACCACTGGCTTGCCTTTGGCGTTGAGCCAGGACAGTTCGAAGGCGGTCCATAAATCCACGCCGTGGAACGGCAGGTTTTGTTCATCTACACCGATCAGATCACGGCCGCGTGCGCGCGGCAGGGCCTCGAGCAATTCGGGAGCATACTGGTCCGGGTAATCGGAGTTAGCGCCAAGATGGGTGATTTTATCTTGTTTTTTGATATGCATATTCGTTGCTCCTTGCAAGATCGGTATTGATATAGCGGTTAAACAGACTACGAGCGGCGTAAATCGGGCCGACGCCCACCAGGGCATAGACCACCTTGATCAGGAACTGCGACAGGATCATGGTTTTGATGATGTCCCAGCTCAGGACGTTGTAGAACGCCAGTGTACAGAACACCACGCTGTCGATGGCTGAGGCGACAACGGTACTGGTGATCACGCGCACAAACAGGTAGCGGGAGTTGGTCAACTCTTTGATTTTGCAAAGCAGGTAGGAGTTAACATTCTCGGAAATTAAATAAGCCGCAGAGGAGGCAACCAGTACCGCCATAATGCTGTGGACGATACCGTCATAAGTTTTGCTGAACTCCCATTGTGGAATGCTCGGCACCAGGGTGGTGGCCCAAACGCCCAGCACAAAAATCAGGTTGGCCATAAACGAGATGATGATGGTGCGCCTGGCCAATCGTAGTCCGTAAAACTCGTTTAAAATATCGACGAGGATAAAAGTGAGAGGATAAATAAAAATGGCTGGTGGTGTGATCAGGTTTAACGCGGGAATTTGAATCGGCTTTACGCCGCACAGCGTTGAAAAGATATAAATCACGCTGAGTGCCACGGTAATGATCAAGTAGGCGTACCAAGAGCGCTCATGGCGATCGCTAAGTTCATAAGCGGTTTGCTGCTGATTGTTGCCATAAATCTTGCGGTACAGTGCCTGCAGTTCATGTCGGCTAAGATCTTCCGATATTTCGCTGTCGGCCAGCTCATTGAGCCCCATAGTGATGGTTTTGCCGGTGGCTAATACCATGACATTGGCCGCGAGGGTGCCATGCCGGGTAAAGCCCAATAGCTTGAACTTTTGATTAGGTTCCATTTATAGCCTTTCTCCAAAGATATAACCCAGGAATTGCACGGTATCCTGATTGTTTTTCTCCATGCTGCTTTCTTCTTTGTCATTAATGACAAAGAAACCGTTTTTTCCCGAGTGATACAATAAAGGCGAATTGCAAACCAGCACCGGCGGGCGTTTTATAATAATGACCTCGCCAGGGATAAATGAACCTTTTATTTCGGTCTCTATTTTCATTGCTACCATATTTGACTCATCGCCGAAGAAATAAGTCAAAGGAAACTCTGTCACCAACTGCCCAATCTTCCAGCCCGTAACGGATAAAAATCGCGATTGAGGAATAACTGGAATGGCAGAAGGGTTTTTATTCCCTTCGGTTGAAAGGGTTTCGTTGAGCAGCTCCAGTTTTTCCAGATCATAGTCTTCGATCTCCTCACAGGAAACGCCAAAGAAGTCTGAAATCCGGTTAACGGTGGCTTGCTGCACATTGTTGACCTTTCCATCCAGGATTTTATAGATGGTGGTGCGTGTCAGGCCAGTACGGTTAGAGAAGGATGCCTTGGTTTCGCCCCGTGTGCGCATCAGATATTCAATATTCTTAATGATGTTGACTTTGCGCTGGGCGTTAGTGGTCTTCATAAGCATTCCTTACAATATTCTGGCCGGCTTTACTATATCGCACGCACCGGCATTGTCCAGAACGGACACAGAGATTATGCCGGTAACCGGCTGATTACACTTTAAAAATGAAAGGGGTTCTATCCCTTGCCGTGGTCATGAAGGCTTTTATTAATGTGCGCATAATGAGAAATAAAGGTAATCAAATACAAATCAATCACTTACGACTTAATCTGTGAAAAGTGAACACAAAAGTGGGTTTTGTGTCTACTTTTGTGTTGACCAGGGTGGATTTTGTGAGCTAATGTTCACCCATACTGAAGTGTTTATTGACGATCAGAAGGGTTAATAGGCAATCGTCTGACTGCTTCTATAATAAAAAGCTCGGAGAGGGGGCGTTTCCATTCTCTGAGTATTAAAGGATGTTTTAGCTACTGACACCAGGGAATTCCAATTACGCCATCGGCTGTAACGCTACAGTTTAAAACCCACCAATCTATATTGATGCCAGTCGGCTAGTTAGCCGACCGATATCTATTTATGCCTTGACGTTATCACTCGGCGATTCTATTTCTTTTTCTACTTGTTTCTTATTTCCCCACTCTCCGGCAGTGAGAGAGTGGAGAATATCACTCAGGCCAGATTAACTTTGTGCAGACGCCGGTTTCTGAGAGCGGCTCACTGTCAATTTGAGCGCCCAGTACAGCAGGCTGGCGGCCAGTAACGAGTTGATGGTAGGCACACCCCACTCAGTCACCAATCCGACGATGCTGCCGGCAATACTGGCGATGATGGCCGCCCAGCCAATGGTTGGCGTCTGGTCAGGCAATTTTCCTTCCTGGCGGCTCTCATCCAGAATTTTACGGTGAGTGCGCAACAGATAATAATCAACCAACATAACGCCGATAATCGGCGGGAATACCACACCAAGTACCGTCAGGAAATCGACAAACCGATCCAGAATGCCCAACACGGAAAGTGTGGTGCCCAACACGCCAATCACTAACGTGGTTGCGGTGTATTTCAGCCTTTTACCGGTCATGCCTTCAACGGCGTTGACGATGCCCAGTGACGATGAATACAGGTTGAGGTCGTTAACCCTCAAGGTGGAGAACACGACGACCAGCAAGCCCGCGCCGCCGGCAACTTGCGACATGATGGTGACCACATCCGCCGTGCCGAGCGTTTTGGCAATCAGCAGCGCCAGGCCGTTAACCACGAACTCTCCGGCGACAATGGTGAGAATGGTCACGCCAAATACATGCTTGCTGTTTTTTGAGTAGCGCGTTAAATCGGGGGTCATCAGGCTGGCAACAATAGCGCCGCCGACCACAATAGTGATACCGGCGCTGATCGACAGCGGATCACCCGGCGGCATAAGTTGGATAATCTCCGGCAGATTATGGCCGGTGAGGGTGATATAGGAAATATAGGCCACCAACATAATAAACATCGGCACCGCAATTCTGGCGGCAATGCGCAAGGCCTTGAAGCCAAACGCCACCAGGATGGTCAATAGGGTACCGGACAGCCCGGCCGCCAGACCAAAGCCCAGTTTATTGCCAAGAGCGAAATCCAACGATTTGGCGAAGATGGCATTTTGTATGCCAAACCAACCCAGCAGGCTGACAGCGACGACGACACCGATCAGGACCGAACCCAAGCGGCCGAAACCGCACCAACGGGCGAGCAGGCTACCGGAGATCCCTTCGCGCATCCCCGCCAACCCGAGGCCGTAGGTCACTACGCCAAAAATCAGGCTGCCGACAAAAATGGCGGTGAATGCATCGATCAGCGTCATGGAATGGCCCAACACGGCGCCAAGCATAAACTGATCCAGAGCGGTCAACATGCCCATATGCACGATAGCTACGCTTAAAAAGGAGACTCTTTTATCCTGAGGTACCCGGGTTAACGGATAGTCTTCAATTTTGATCACGGTGAGGTATTCCTTGCTATTTAAATAAACTGGATGCCTTTCGCTATCAGGCGATCGGGAATATAGCTGTCCAGACGCGCATATTTGCAAAACTCCTCAAACTGCTGCTGTGTGTGGACATCAGATTTCTGATAAATGTTATATATTCTGTTTTCTATGGTTTTATTGCTGATGTTATATATTTTGGCTATTTCTTTCACCGACAGCCGTTGCAACATTAAAAAGATAACGTCCAGTTCAGCACGGGTAAAAATAGTGCTGTTGGTTTCCGTGGTTAATACGCTGGGTTTATGATGATTGATATAATTAAGCGGGGATAATGTGTTGAGCGGCTTGGCGTTCCACATCACCCCGAAGACTTCTTTCTTATCGTTGTAGATGGGCAGTTTTTCGCTGATAAACGGTGTCAGGCTGTCTTTCCCATACCAATAATGGGTTTCTATCACGGCAACCCGATCGCGTGAGATCTCGGTCATTTTGTCATGCTCGACAAAATCGGCGGCAGATTCGGCCCAGTCCGCGGGGAATTCGTCGTCTCGCTTACCGGCTATATCAAAACTTAATGGCGTGTTGGTATAGAGGTAGGCGGCCCGGTTCATGTAAAGATGACGGGATGCCAGATCCTTGATGCCCCATGGCTCACTTAAGTGCTCCATCATGGCAATCAGGCCCTTCAAATAGAATTCATTACTTTTATCGGGCGAATCCATTCTGACCTCACCGATTAAGATTGGGTTATAACTTTTTCGCCAGGTAGTGACGCGTATGCTTTTTGGCATAATCGCCTAAGTTGCCGTAAACCTGATAGCCCAATTTTTCATAAAAGCCTCGGGCCTGGAAGTCGAAAGTATCGACATAAGCCATGTGGCAACCGCGCTTCTTGGCTTCTTCTTCGGCTTGTAACATCAATTGGCGGCCATAGCCGCTTTTCTGATATTGCTCGCCGACCCAAAGATACTGTACTTCAAGCCCGCCCCACCAGGTTCTGGCAACCAGGCCGGCGACGATTTTGCCTTCGTCATCGGTAATGGTCAGGAACAGCGGGTGGATATCGACATGTTCGGTTTTTTCGTTGTGAGCCCACAGGCTATCAATGACGAACTCTTCATCTTGTGGGTTTGGTTGATCGGTAATATTGATATTCATTGTTGTAATATAATTCCCTGTGATAATAATTGTTTTTGCAATCAATTTGATGTCTACCAACGGGTTTAACTATCACTTTTCATAATGTATTACAAGGGTGGTTTTCACCCGTTCCCGTCGGTGGGGCAAACCTTTATATTAACTGTGACGGGGCTAGAAAATAGCGCAATACGCGGTAATAAATAGCGGTAAATCCTGTCCAGTCAATCTCTTCTTATTGTGCCTCACCAGGGCCTCCTTCAGAAAATACATTAGCCATTCAGGCTCCACCGGTAGAGCAAGCTAACTTGCCAAAGGGGAGCCGCCATGTTCAAAATTCCCCAGAGTCAGCAACTGTAATCCCATCATTTATCCTGAGCGGTACCCTTGGCGATGTCTTCCAATGCAGGTGCGATAGCCGCACTGAACATAGCACCGTGATCCAAGCCTGGCCATTCCCGGAAATCAACCTCAAGTCCCTTTAGCGTACCCAACCGTTCGGCCAACTGCTGAGCTGCATCTGCGGGAAGTGGAGCCTGCTTGACATTGGGCGGTGCTGAACGCATTTTCTCGCCACCGCCGGTCCATAACCACAGATGGGCAGATAACGCAGGATGTCGATCAATAACCCGTTGTGCTTCTTGCAGAATAAAGCCTTTGCCCCACCAGAGAGAGGGTTCAACCGCGACGTAATGTTGGAACGCCGCTGGCTGGGTTAGCAGCGTATGCAGAACGAACAGACCGCCGTAAGAGTGTCCCCACAGCGTTTGCTGTTGAGGATCAACGGTAACCTTCGCTGCAACTGCCGGTTTCACCTGACGTTCAATCAGTTGCAAGAAGGCATCTGCGCCGCCATTGGGCCGCATCCCACTGGTTTGCAGTGCGGCCGGGGTGTAATCGTAGCTGCGGCCATTGGCATCGATACGCAAATCGTTGTCATAACTGATCAGCACCAATACCGGCGGCTGTTTTTGTGCTGCAAGCCGTGCCAACAAGCTGGCATTCAGCTCCATCAGTACCGCGTTGCCGTCCAAAAAGTAGATGACCGGATACCCAGCCGGTGGCGGGGCGATACGCGGCTGCGCGATGCGGATGCGGTAATGGCGCTGGCCATCCACTGAATTGAACCGTAAATCACTGAACTGATAATCAGGTGACTGTGTATCGGCGATGGTCACGCCAATTTTACGTTCCAGATCGGGCCTGGCCTGCACCAGCATGGGGGAGCCAACGCCGATAATCAGCGAGATGACAAAGGTAAGACTGCGAAGAAAAGAGGATGCCATGCTGAGCCTGTTCAACTGAAAAACCTCGATAATAACATCTCATCAGTAAATGGGGGGTATGGCCGTTCAGCGGTCGCCATAAAAGTAAAGCAGCCCGGTGATGTGCTCAGTGGGTTGATAAGGAGGGAGGGCGAAGCTGGATTCAGAATGACCCAATCACAATCCCACTGTGCGTAGAGAAATCCATCCCTCATATTGTCGTACCTGAATATCAAAATCGGGTTCGTAAATTTACCCTATCAGGCAAGACGGTGGTATTTCTTCGCCAACTATGACGTTAATAGTTACCCAAGGGCCGTTAATGTTTTTCAATAGGCTATTGTTTTATATAAAATTATACCATTGCGTTAGGAATTTTCTTAGTCGTTGTTCTATGGTAATATAACCATGCTTAATAAAGGTGAATTATTGTTAATTAGTTTGTAGGGCAAGGGATTATGAAATATATAATTAATAATAATATTAAATATCATGAAGATAGATCTGAACTGGTTGTACTGAATGATAACATCCCGCCGGTTGCCTTGACGGCAACCCTGAATCGCTTGCTCTCCGCCTTGGTCAGAAACAATAATCTGGTGCTTTCTCGCAATACGCTTCTGATGCAGGTCTGGGAGGCGCATGGGCAAGTGGCCTCCGGCAATAATCTCAATAACACCATTTCTATCCTGCGCAAAATATTCGCTTCGCTCGGCGAAGAGGACATTATCGTTACCTTGCCCCGGCAGGGGTTTATGTTTACCGCCGCGACGCTGGAAACGGCGGACAGTTTGGCTGCCGATTTACCGGCTACAGAACTCCCGAATGACATGGCGCAGACATTGCCTGTTGTTTCGCCACGTTTTGCTCGTCTTAAAGGTGTTGCTTTGAGCACACTGGTTCTGTTGGCTGCCGTCAGTGGCGCTTGGGCCTGGTCGGACCTTGGATATTCACCGATTAAAACGAGGTCCGTGGGTAAAATAGGCAGCTGTGACGTTCAATTCATTACGTCTTACCATAAGGTGGGCTCCGGCCAGGTCGATTTGACCCATTTGAAGGAACTGTTGGCGCAAAAAAACGATATCAAATGCACCGAGCCAGCGACGCTATTTTTTTACGACACCTTATCGCTAATGCCGAATGCCGCCGGGCGATTCAGAACCTCTTATTTCTATTATTGTCCTGAGAAGCAGGTGAGTTCTAGCCAAGTGCAATGTGAGAATTTTTATGAAAATAAGGACTTATAGTTTTTTTCGCCGTTGCGGCTATGGGATGGCAGCACTGCTGGCGCTGGTTGTCTGCGGCATTTCCGCTTACGCGTTGTTTTTTAGACCCCAGCTCCCAGAGTGCCAGGCGACATTATGGGTGACTAATCAGCTAAAAGATAAAACGATGCGGCGCGTATTGCTGATTAGCATCGCACCAGAAGGTGCACGACGGGCAAAGGTGTTGATTCACGGCAGTTTTTTCGACGGATATGTCAGATACAACATTGACCGTGCGGTGATAATGGATTATCAACGCCAAGGAGATAACTATACGTTTACCGTGCGGGAAAACAACAATAGACCGGCGGATTCGCTAATAGCACCCGAATTGAATCGGCGTATGCCAATGCAGGGGCAACAGTATCATTTACGTATTGAACAAATAGACAGCCAGCGCTTCTTATTTGTTGGAAATTACGCTCCGCTTTTTGTCTGCAGCACTGTACGGTAAGTTGTATCCCCTTGGAGTAAGACAGCCAAGGGGACTAAAAATCTGACCCTGGGGGGCATATAGAATTTTAATTATTATTATTGATGTAATTATTAATACAAGGGCTGCTAATTTCACGCGGACAAAAGGTTATCTGCTCCTCATTACTCTGTGAGTTTTCGTTACGGATGTTATCGTAATAGTAGACGTCTGCTTTACTTTTACAGTTAAAGCCCGCTTGCTGAATGATGCCTCTAATCTTATCTAAACTCCCACTCCCCAATTTCATACTGTAGATCTGACAGCGCTCATAATTCCCTAGCGGATAGACGTTAATGCGAGTGCTGTTCTGATACAGCACGATGGCAGCAAACGGCACCAGGCAAGCAGCAGTGATCATGATTAAGCGCTGAAAAGGATTCCATAACCTTTTTTTGGTTGACGGAGAATATTCATCCTGCCAGGAAAATTTATTTTCATAGGCGTAGGGTTCATCCTCATTCGCTATCTGATGAATGACTTTGGCGGAAAATTTAAACCCTTGGCGTGGATAGGTAACGATAAGCTCCTCCTCCCCAAACTGTGCCAGAGACTTTCTGAGCCCGGACACGTAATTATTAAGGTTATTATTGGATGCTTTTAAACCATACTCTACCCAAACCTCATTAAGTAATCTATCTCGCAACAATAGAACATCATTATTGCGAATAAATAAAGAGAGCAAGCGGCACGTCGGTTTCAACAACGCCAGCTTACTGCTCGCATTGTCTATATGCATTAGCGTGCCTTCCTCTTCATTATAGAGGACGTTGTCATTAATATTAAAAATCATGTCATTTACCTGTCAACTTTCCTGTCGAGAGATGATTCTGAGACCTTATGACTTTTTTTTCAATCCTACTCAATATGAGTAAATAGGATTTATCTCTATATTCTTATAATATCCGTAAATAATTGCTTATGTTATAAGTACATTAAAATAAATATGTGTAATTAATATGTCTTTTTTAGGTTTAAAACCTATCTATATGCTATTTTATTTTATAATATCCTGTGTTTTTGTCTATTTCACGCATAACATTTTATTTTGGCTTTGAAGAAGGTAACTTTGTTCCCACTGATACGGAGCGCTAAACGTTATGTATCGGCACTCAAACAACGCTTGGATAAATTAACCCTCAGCGTTGATGATCTGATGATGGAATACATTGATTTCTCTTCTTGCTAAGGAATGTAAGGGCTTTATATGAAACTGAATAAAATTATGCTGGCTGCAGTGATGGCTTTTGGTGTTTCTTCTTTCGCTAACGCAGCAAACCAGGGCAGCGGTTCAGTCACCTTTACCGGTGAAATTATCGATGCACCATGTTCAATCGCACCAGGCAATATTGATCAGACTATCGCAATGGGCCAAATCTCTAACCTGAGCCTGAAAGATGGTCGTGCGTCTGAATTAAAACAAGACTTCAAAATCGTGTTGGAAGATTGTACTTCAGCAACAGCGAAAACAGTGAAGACCACCTTTACCGGTGAGCCGGGCGGCGCTACAGGTACAGATAAGAAAATGGTTGCTCTGGGCAGCGGCAGCACTGCTAAAGGTGCAAGTATTGTTATTACCGATACCAAAAACAGTAATGCCGTTGTTGAGCTGGGTACCGCAACGACCGGTCAGGTTATTGCTGCAGGTGATACTGATGCCGAGCTGGAATTCCAGGCTTATCTGAAAGGCAATGGTGGCGCTCTGGACACCATCGTTCCTGGTGCGTTCACCAGCGTTGTTAACTTCGCTCTGAACTACCAATAAGCAATATTCATAAGCGTATTCAGCATGCGGGTAACCGCATGCTTTTTAAAATGGAACCTTATTGCCAGGAACGTGTATATGTTTGAGAAAGTCCAAACCTTAGTGGCACCTTCCCTGTTGACCCTGATTTTTATTACCCAGCCATTAATGGCACAGAGCTCTGTGATTGGGTGGGGAAGGGTCAATATGGAAGGCGCCATTGTCAATGCTGCTTGTGCAATTGAATCTGCGAGCCGTGATCAAACTATCGACATGCAAACATTACCGGTGGAACAAATTGCCCGGGATGGCAAGGGCCTGACCAAGGCATTTAGCTTGCGGTTATTAAATTGCAGTTTAACAGACGCAGGAAAAATGCAACCCGGCCGTCAACATTTTCAAATGATGTTTGATGGCAGAGCCGATAACGGATTGTTCGGGGTGATGGGAGATGCAACGGGAATAGCATTACGTCTTTCAGACAGCGTCGGCAATGTTATTTACCCAGGCTTGACCATGCCGATAGACGGCACGGTAATAAAAGAGAATCAATTAAACTATTCAATGCAACTGGTGGCTAATCGCCAAGTGTTGCGTGCCGGGGATTATAGAACCGCTATCCGTTTTAAATTGAATTACTACTGATTATAAATAAGTTAAAGGTTGGCGGTATCATGGAATCGAACGCAAATAATTCGAGCGCACCTTTATTGAGCCTATTAGGAGTGTGCGTCGCTTTGGCGATATGCAGCTTGCCATTTCAATTACAGGCAAGTGATGAGGTGCAGTTTAACATTGACGTGTTGGATCTCAATGACAGAAAGAATATTGACTTGAGTCAGTTTTCTCGCGGCGGCTATATCATGCCGGGGAAATATGTCATGTCTATTCGTCTGAACACGCAGGTTTTACCCGAAGAGCCTATCGCATTCTATGCGCCGGAAAATGATGCAAAAGGCAGCCAGGCTTGTATATCTCCAACGCTGGTTGAAAAACTGGGTTTTAAACCGGACGCCCTAACAAAGCTGCGCTGGTGGCATGACGAACAGTGCCTGGATTTAACCAGCCTTAACGGCCTGGAAGCCAAAGGCGATCTGGCCACGTCCAGCCTGTATTTGAATGTGCCACAGGCCTATTTGGAATATTCGTCTCCGGATTGGGACCCTCCATCACGTTGGGATGAAGGTATTCCCGGTTTGCTGTTGGACTATAACCTGAATTCACAGGTTCAACGTACGCAACAAGGTGGGCAGCAGTCATACAACCTTAGCGGTAATGGTACTACCGGGGCTAACCTGGGGGCCTGGCGTTTACGTGCTGACTGGCAGATGAACATCAATCATCAGACCGGTTCCGGTTTACCTACCCAGCAGAATTTTGACTGGAGTCGGTATTACGCGTTTCGTGCATTACCACACTGGGGCGCTCGCCTGACGATGGGGGAGGATTATCTGGCGACGGATATTTTCGACAGCTTCCGCTTTACCGGGGTCAGCGTGAGTTCAGACGACAATATGTTGCCACCTAACTTACGTGGCTATGCGCCTGAAGTGACAGGCATAGCCAAAAGCAATGCCAAAGTTGTTATAAGCCAGCTAGGGCGTGTGCTGTATGAAACCCGTGTCGCGGCTGGGCCATTCCGCATCCAGGACATTAATGACTCTATTAACGGCCAGTTGGATGTTCGGGTTGAAGAACAAGACGGCAGCGTGCAGGAATTTAAGGTAGATACCGCCAATATCCCATACCTGACCCGCCCTGGTTCGGTACGTTATAAATTTGCCAGCGGCAAGCCTTCCGACTGG
The DNA here is from genome assembly GCF_058190535.1 of Serratia sp. CoH_134_PS_4. Classification (NCBI taxonomy): domain Bacteria; kingdom Pseudomonadati; phylum Pseudomonadota; class Gammaproteobacteria; order Enterobacterales; family Yersiniaceae; genus Serratia; species Serratia sp. CoH_134_PS_4. Next base: position 31,695 of record NZ_JBXWKI010000005.1, on the reverse strand, counting down.
AATCATCATGTCCAGGGGCCTTTGTTCGCCACCGGAGAATTCTCTTGGGGGGTGAGTAACGGTTGGTCATTGTACGGCGGCGCTATTGCCGGCGGGGATTACACCGCATTGTCTATGGGGCTGGGGCGTGACCTGCTGGCCTTTGGTGCAGTGTCGTTTGACTCTACGCAATCGCGAGCGAAATTACCGCAGCAGGCTGATGTTAAAAGCGGCGGGTCTTATCGGGTCAGTTATTCAAAGAGTTTTGACGAGTACGACAGCCAGATCACCTTTGCGGGCTATCGCTTCTCAGAGCAGAACTTTATGACCATGAGTGAATATCTTGATGCTCGTTATTACGATAACCGCATCGGGAAAAACAGAGAAATGTACACCATCACGCTGAATAAACAGTTTCGTGATTTGGGGTTAAGCACATATCTCAATTATAGCCACCAGAGTTATTGGGATCAGCCCGTGAGCGAGCGTTATAGCCTGGCACTCTCACGCTATTTCGATTTGGGGCCAATGAAAAATATGAATGCATCATTAACGGTTTATCGAAATAAAGATAACCGCGCCAATGACGATGGCATGTATTTGTCCTTTACCCTGCCTTGGGGCATGAACTCTAACGTCAGTTATAGCAGCTCATGGAACCGTAATGAGACTACCCAGCGAGTGGGATATTACGAAAGACTGGATGAACACAATAATTACCAATTGAGCACCGGCCACTCACGCCGAGGCAGCTCAGCCAGTGGTTTCTACACCCACGAAGGTGATAGCGCGCGGATCGGCGCCAACGCCAGTTACCAAAGTGGCGGCTATTCATCCATGGGCATGTCCTTACAAGGCGGGATGACGGCAACGGCCAAAGGGGCGGCGCTGCATCGAACCGGCTCGCTGGGGGGGACACGCTTATTGCTGGATACCGACGGTGTGGCCGGGGTACCGGTGCGTGGGTTTGGTGCAACGACGAGTACCAATGCGTTTGGCAAAGCAGTGGTTGCGGACATCAGCAGTTACTACCGCAGCAGGGCGAGTATCGATCTCAACACTTTGCCGGATGATGTTGACGCAACACAGTCGGTGGTGCAGGCGACGCTAACCGAAGGGGCAATTGGTTATCGGCGGTTTAACGTCATTTCGGGGCAAAAGGCGATGGCGGTAATCCGTCTGGCCGACGGCAGTGCACCGCCGTTTGGCGCACTGGTCTACAACAGCAGGCAGCAACAGACAGGCCTGGTTAATGATGAAGGCAGCGTATATCTGAGCGGCATCCAGCCCAATACCGAGATGACGGTGAATTGGGATGGTAAAGCGCAATGCCGGATCGCACTGCCGGAGATCCGCACGGATATCGCGTTAAGCAACCTGCTGTTGCCGTGCCGGGCGAACACCGAGATGCGGTCGGAATAAGCCGTCGCTCCCGTGATTATTTCAGTAAGAACAGCGTTAGGAAACGGAACAATTTTATGCAAACAAATAGGGTAAAGGCATTTTCTGTTGTTGGGGTGTTGTCGGCAACATTGTTGAGCAGCCAGGTACAGGCGGCTATTGCGCTGGATCGTACCCGTGTGATCTTTAACGGTGGCGAGAAGTCGGTGAGCATGAATATCAGCAATAAAAACACGCAATTGCCGTATCTGGCTCAGGGGTGGCTCGAGGACGCCGATGGCAAAAAAATCACCAGCCCGCTGGTGGTCTTGCCTCCGGTGCAACGGTTGGAGCCGGGTGCACAGAGCCAAATAAAAGTGCAGGCGACGCCAGCGGCGAATTTGTTAGCGCAGGATCGTGAAACCCTGTTCTATTTCAACTTGCGTGAAATTCCCCCAAAGAGTGATAAGGCTAACACGCTGCAAATTGCCTTGCAGACGCGCATTAAGCTGTTTTATCGCCCCGCAGCGATTACACCCAGCAAGGGCAACGCCTTTACGCCGTGGCAGGAAAAATTAACGCTGACACGCCAAGGAGAAGGTTTCCAGGTTAATAACCCTACGCCTTACTACATCACGCTGGTGGATGCCAGCAGCAGCAAAAAAGGTAAAACGGCGCAGGGTTTTGAACCGCTGATGGTGCCGCCTAAGGGCAGTATTGCGTTAGGGGCCTCCGGCCTGGGTAATTCACCGGTGCTGACCTACGTCAATGATTACGGCGGTCGCCCTGATCTGACGTTCAAATGCGGCACCAGTGATTGCCAGGTTGTGCCAGACGCAAAAGGGTAACCGATGCCGGTGGCCTATTTTACTGGTTGAAGCGTGTGGGGAAGAAACAATGCAAAGAATGGGCAAGGGTTACAGCAATCTGCGGGGCGGCTTTTTAACACGGCAAGCAGGCATAGGTACCCTATTGGCGGTGGCCTTGCTGACGGCCGGCTACGCCGAAGCGGACGAAGGGAATCACGGCGTTCTATTTGTCCATGGTGCATTAACAGAAGGTGCTTGTCGGCTGGATATGGCGTCGGCATATCAAGAGGTCTGGTTGGGGGAAACGACAACGGGCAGCCTCGCCAAGGTGGGCGAACGTACTAAGCCGGTCGCTTTCCAACTTCGCTTGCGAGACTGCCTGCGAACGGGGGGAGCAATACAAGATGACCGTTTGGGCAATCGCGTATGGGATGCCTATCAGCCGGCCGTTACGGTGAGTTTCAACGCGCCCTTAGACGCGGATAAGTCGCAGTTGGTCAAGGTTCGTGGGGCGGGTGGGTTAGCGCTTCGCCTGCTGGATAGCGACAAAAAGGATGTGCGTTTGGGCAGCCGCAGCCGACCGCAGCTGTTGAAAGGTGCAAATGACGTGCTGAATTTCTACGTCATGGCGGAACGTACAGGTGCGCCTTTGGTTGCAGGTGCCTACCAGGCAGCGATTGATTTTCGGATGAACTATGACTGAGGCGAAAACAATGGGCAACCCAGGGTACTGCGCGTGGCAAAAGGCGAAGGAGGGCATTCTGATCTGCTGCGCTCTGGCGGCAACCATGGCGACGACCTCAGCGCTGACCTTGTTAGCAGTGCTGTTGATTAGCCAGGCCGGGTGGGCCGCGACGGTGACGGTTACCGTCAAAGGCGTCATTGTTGCCAAGCCAAAATGCGAGATTAATGGCGGGCAAGATATTAACGTGCCCTTCGGTGAGCTGACCACGATCAAGATTGATGGTGAAAGATACGGCAAACGGCCGATCCCTTACGGGGTGAGCTGCAGTGGCAATACATCAGGTAGCGCAGGGTTGTTGAAAATCAGCTTGCAAGGCTTGGCACCGGATTTCGGCGACGGTTTGTTGCGTACCAATAATAACGATCTGGCAATTAAGCTGGTGCAAGAGAATGGCCAACAGCTGCGGTTGAATTCCTGGCTTAATTTTACCTACCCGATTGCACCTGCATTATATGCAGTTCCGGTCAAGCGCAGCGGCGCCACGCTGAGAGGGGGGGATTTTTCCAGTGCCGCCACGTTACTTGTAGAGGTTCAATAAGGAGATAAACATGAAGGAAGCTAATATGAAAAAAATGAATGTGACGCATTATTCCGCCATGGCGACAATGCTCTGCATGGGATTGCTGGTGGTTGGCTCTGCGCAAGCGGTAAATGTAAAGTTCATGGGCAAATTGGTAGAACAACCGATCTGTACGCTGAATGATGGCAAAGATATTAGCGTTGATTTCGCCAACGTCGCCATCAGTAAAATTGACGGTGTTAACTACAAAAAAATGGAAATCCCTTATACCGTTAGCTGCAATGGTGGTTCAGCGGGTTATGGTGACCTGAAAGTGAAGTTGAGCTTTGCGCCGGTATCCTGGGGTGACAGCAAGCCACTTCAGTCCAGCGTGGGCAACCTTGGGTTGCGTATTACGCAGGGCGCGGGCGACACCACCTATGTCAGCGACACCAAACTGATCATTAATGCCGCTAACCCCACAAAGCTCTATGCGGTACCCATCGCACGGCCTGGGAGCATGTTAGTGGGTACCGATTTTACCGGCGCTGCGACTCTGACTGCTGAGTATGAGTAATAGCGGTTTCTGCAACCGGGCAGATATGCCTGGTTGCAGGAAATAGATATCGCCGGTGTTAAGTTTTTAAACGTAAATATGCCATTTAATCATGCAGTCGGTATGGTTATTAGGGGGGCTTTAGTAATATTATTTTAATAAAATGCATTGCTGCTTTTTATGTGTGCCAATTGAGTTGGTGTTTGTTATTTATTCCTATTTAATTTCTAATACATCCATGGTTTCAAAGAGGAACGTATGAGTTTTTATAATTTGTATTTTTTTAATGACAAAGTGGCATGGATGGGTAAAGTTATTTTATCTTCTTTTTTACTTTTTATTTTTGTGTTTAAAGCAGACGCAGGCGTAGTTTGGGAAACCACCAATGCGCCTATAATAGATGGAACTATTTCGTCCGCAAATGCCAAGTACTATGGGGCTGCTGGTAAAATTGTGAGTATGGACTTTGATGATCCAACACCGAGCCCTTGTTATCAGAAAGCATGCATAGCAACTATTGGTGTTTATACCAATTTGTCGAGCAAACCTGCACCTTATATGCAAACATACTTATCCTATGCGTGGGAGATGGGGCCAATATACCACTCTAAAACTATGGGTGAGCTTTATAAAGCTTTAAGCAGTAAAGCCGAAAATAATTTTTATGTTGGGGCTGAAGTAGGGGGGTATGGCAATATTAGATATTATTGTGATCCTGATATTTCTCCAGAGATTTGTATTAATAAGAATAAATGGGAGGCCTATTCAAAAGTATGCTATGCGCTTGTTTATTTCCGGACTTCATATTCGTATTATAACGCTTTTCCTGGACAGAGTTGTATTGGGCCAACACCGCCTAATAATGAATGCAATATTGATGCGGGCGCGGTAACGTTGGATCACGGACAATTAAGTACAGATGAGGTTAATGGCCATAAGAAGCAAGAGACTTTTCGTATTTCCTGCACCTACCCGGCTAACGCAGATATTTCTTTGGTGAGTAATAATGCCAGTGAAAAAATAATGCTAAAGGGTGATGATAGCCTGTATTCCACTGTCACTATCGATGGTGTACCTGGCATAACCGGTAAGAAAATCAACATTCCTACTGGTGGGGCATCGATTAACCTGGAATCTACCCTGCACACTGTCGGTAATGTTGAAGAGGGGCCGTTCAGTGGCAATGGCATTCTTATCATAAACTCTTATTAATCATCTATAAGGGGGTACATAACCTCGTAGGTTATAAAGTTTCCTGCGAGAGACACAATGACTGATGTAATTTTCATTGTTGTCTTAATGACGGGCACGGGCATGTTCTGCGTTCTTGCAGATTATATTGCTATGCTCTTATTCTAGGGAGGTAAGGATGAAGGTAATCAATATCATCATTGATGATGATAATCGCTACTTTTCTGCTGGCCTGCAGAGCAGCATTAAGGAATATGCCCGGTGCCATAATAAAACGATTTGTTTTTTAAAGCAGGATGCTGAAATTCAGCCCGATGTGGTGTTTGTTTCAACACGTCGGGGGGCCCAGAGTTGGCGCCGAACGGCTTATGATAATGGGCGTTCGCCTGTCGTCACGATCAAGGAAAGGCCCGTGGTTGCCGTAAGTCAACCACCGCGCGTGCTGTACCGAACGGACAGGCCGGCTAAGTTGTTCGAACTGCTGGCCGAAACCTTAGCGAATATACGCCCAGTAAGATCGTTTGAGCATCCGCTTCTGACCCAGCGTGAGCAGCAGGTTATGAGCTATCTCAGAAGGGGGCTCGATCAATCACAAGCGGCCCGAGTGCTGGGCGTGAGCGTCAAAACGGTACACAGTCATAAACGTTCCGTGATGAAAAAATTGATGCTAAGCCGACATCATGAATTTATTTACTGGCTTTTGTCCCACGGGGATTGGGTATAACAAGAATACAGAATGTTATATCTCCACAAAATTTATAGCTTAGCGTTTACATAATTATCAAAATAAATTAATGAGTTGTTTTTATTTACTGATTGAAAAACACCAACAAGGAGCGCTGTATATGAAAAAATTAACCATTTCATTTTTCGGTGCCTGCATCATGATGGCGTCTTATGCCTATGCTGGTTTTAATGGGAACACCAATACTCACGATAATCAAGGAAACGGTAACGGCGCAGGGGACATTAATATTGGCCACTGTGAAGAGGGTAAAGGCCAGAATGGGGGTAAATGCGTTGGGGAGAGTAACGGTGCCACTAAGCCCAAAGAACAAGAAAAGGGCGACGTGCTTAATTCAATTTGCAAATCACCCGTTATGAAAAAGTATGCGGTGATCTGCCAGTGATAATTTATTAACCCATCAGATGGGAAAGGCCAGGGCTGCTTATAGTCCACTAAGATAACTTATTATTTTACACCAATATTGTGAATGGCTTCGTCTTGGTATCAAGCTGAATTGCTTGTTATCAAGGTGACCTTTCCCGCTGCGTGTAGCCAAAGGACGGTAAAAATGATGCTATTATTTTTAGCAGTGATTATGCTTTTATTAAGTGTGTATGCATTTATTAAACATACCAAGTCAATTAATAAAAATCGTCTGGGAGGATCGGGGCGATGATGGCTTTGGTACCAGCCCATAGGCTGAGGGCTTGAGGCCGAATAATCGAACCAAGGACACAGGGTGACGGTTGACCCGCTTAACAAGCATGACCGTAGCCTGAGTGCGCACATGCTGTATTTTGGCCCGACCGGCGCGGGGAAATCGGCGACGCTGCGTGCGACCTTATCGCAACTGATGGCGATACATCGGTCGCGGTTGTTTATCGCGGAAGCGGGTATCAATGGCATCGCCCTGTCGCATACTGTATTTGACAGTGACGATAGGCACATTCGCACATTAGGTACCGACCGAGAGCTTGCACAACACTGCGGCCACGGAAGAACAGATTACCGCAAAAATCTAGGATTTTTGCTCTGTAAGTGGTAATACCGTTGGCATCGTGAAGTTTGATCCCAAGAGCAGAGTGATGTCGTAGCTCGCCGCTGATGGCGGTGTTCGCTGGCTCCAGTCTAGAGGGGAGCTTATCTTTACGCCGGGTAGCTTGAATGGCCACTTTGCTGGAATCGTTAAACAGTGCAAAGAGCGTTAGGAACTGTGAAGTTTGCTATTCAGCGAGCGCTCGGCGAAAGCTGATTGGACATTATATGTGGGGGGCCCTTGCGGGGCCCCTGCAGATTAACGCCCTGATTTAGCTCTTGGAAGTGGATTGTTCAGTATGGAACAGCTTGGCGCGAACGGTTTTGCGATAATCACCGGGTGAAACGCTGGAGATGCGTTTGAACTGGCGGTTAAAGTGCGCAATATCTTGGTACCCCACCAGAGCGGCAATTTCTTGAATACTCAAATTAGTCGTTTGTAGCATATTGATTGCAGACTCAATCCGAACCTTTAAGAGGTATTGCAAGGGCGAAATATCGGTCGCATTTTTGAAGCGGCGGTTAAAGTTGCGCAAACTCATGCCTACCATATCGGCGAGCCTCTGCATTGGTAAGTCTGTCGTGCAATTTTCCTTTATCCAGGTTTGGATCTGGATTATATCCTCGTCAGGATGAGGTTTATTTTCTTCTCGGTAACACAGGCGTTCAAAGTTGCTGCGGATCTCGTGGAAGAAAGTCCGTTGCGTATGGTTAGCCACTTTTTTACCGTAGGTGGTCTCAATAAAATGAATGGTGAGATCGGAAAGGGCCTTCACGCTGGCTGCACAGAAAACATTCTCGGACTGGGTGATGAAGTATTTTGTTTTTAAATTAACCTCGGGATAATCATGTGCGAATTGTTCGAAATAGTGCCAGTGGGTGGTGGCCGGTTGGTCATCCAGTAGATGGGCTTCGGCCAAAAAGCAGCACCCCGTCCCGACGGCAGCTATCCGTGTGCCTTTTGCCGCTTGCACTGCCAGCCACTGAGTGATGGTTGTGTTTTGTCTTACGATAGGGCGCGGATTGCGCCAGATAGCGGGCAGATAGATGATATCGTAATCGGAATCGTCTTCCAATACGTCATCGGCAATCAAGCTAAAACCGCTGTGTGTAGGTATGGGATTTTTATTAATACTTATCGTACTAATATTGAGAATATTCTCATGCCTGCATAAGGTAGGTATATATTTATCTTGGTTTTTCTGATTGTTCCTTTGTTCTGCGAAATAACTACTTGCTGCTGCTTTCCACATTTCTATTGGTAGGCTGAGGCCGGAACTCAGCATGTGCTCGCACAATACAAATCCAATTTTTGTATTTATCATTTTTCGGTTAATACCTGATTTATTATTTTGTTATTGCTTTTACACCTGTCTTGGCCAAAAAGGTCTGCATTTTGGCCGGATTTTCATAATATCTTTTGCCCACGTTTTGTAAACTGATATCTGTAAATTATCTAAAGTAAGTGAAGGCATAACGATGCCGCAAAAAGGCGAGGATACTCTATGGTCAAGTTACCTGTCATAACCGCCTTCGGTGGCTACGGCCCAGCAGGGCGGAGTTCTTCGCACCACGCGTTTCGCCGCATGGTCATGGACGCTTTGCCGGAGGACCAGCAGCAAGAGACGCTGTTATCATTAGCAGTGCTGATGGGGTTGCTAAAATATCAGGATGACGGCTACCGTAACGCTGAAGGGAATTTACGTTCAGCCGCACAAGCCGCGACTGAAATAAAAGAAGCCGTATTGCAAGGTACATTGATCAGAAAGATCGCCAAAGAGTATTTTGACGTCGATGCCGTTGCCAGTCATGCCAAATTGAATATGGCAGCCGGTGCCGAACCTTTGAGTTTTGATATACCCAGCCGGCAGGTGCCCCAATCTTTGCCGCAAGGATGGCGAGTTGAACCGCTAACGGACGATCGGATGCGCATTACCGTTCGGGGCGAGATGGATTGCAAAATTGACGTTACCTTGCGTACGGAAGCGCAAGCCGCCGGCCAGTTGCCGCAAGGATTCAGACCAGGTGATCACTACAGTTCGCAGTTTCATCCCCGTGCGTTGCAGATGGCGATCGTCGCGGCTTCCGATGCTATTAATGCTCTGGGGATCCCGTTGCGTGAAATTCGGGCGCTGATTGCGCCAGACCAACTGGGGGTGTATTCCGGCAATATTCTGGGGCAGCTCGACGATCAAGGGTTTGGCGGTATGCTGCAATCGCGCCTGAAGGGCAACCGCGTCAGCGCCAAACAGTGCCCGTTGGGCCTGAACAGCATGTGCGCCGATTTTTTGAATGCCTATGTATTAGGCAGTATGGGGCACACCGGCGCTACCTTGGGGGCCTGCGCCACCTTTCTCTACAATCTGAATGCCGCAGTAGAAGATATTAAGGCGGGCAGGATCCGCGTAGCCATCGTAGGGAGCGCGGAGGCACCGATAACCCCAGAAGTGATTGAAGGTTTTGATGCGATGGGGGCGCTGGCAACGGAGAGCAAGCTCAAACGTATCGACGGAACTGAAACGGCAGACTGGCGCAACAGCAGTCGCCCGTTTGGCAACAGCTGCGGTTTTGTGATTGCCGAGTCCAGTCAATATATTGTGCTGATGGATGATGAGCTGGCATTGCAACTGGGGGCGGAGATTCACGGCTCGGTGAGCGATGTTTTTATTAACGCCGACGGGTATAAACGCTCTATTGCTTCGCCGGGACCGGGCAATTACATCACGATGGCGAAGGCTGTCGCCTCTGCCGTCACGATGGCCGGGTTGGAATGCGTACAAAAAGGCTCTTTTATACAGGCGCATGGTTCCAGCACACCAAAGAACTGCGTGTCCGAAGCCGAGATCTTTGACCGGGTCGCCGAAGCCTTTTCCATTAACGCATGGCCTGTCACGGCGGTGAAATCATATCTGGGGCACTCATTAGGGCCGGCGAGTGGCGATCAGTTGATTAGCTGTCTGGGCACCTTTAAGTACGGCATCTTGCCGGGAATCAAGAGTGTGTTTCAGGTATCACCGGAGGTGAATGACGCTCGCTTATTGATCCCGACCCAGGATCGGCCTTTACCAGTTGAACAGACGCAGATCGCTTTTATCAACTCGAAGGGGTTTGGCGGAAATAATGCCTCCGCTGTGGTCTACTCACCGCAACTGACGGCGCAGTGGTTGCGTAAACGGCATGGCGAACAGGCCTTTGCCGACTACCAGCAGCGTAGACGGCAGGTACAGCAACAGATAGTGGCTTATGATGCGGCGGCCTCACGCGGTGAACTGAACGTTATCTATCTTTTTGGGCAACATGAGATAAATGAAGCTGAGGTTGAGATCGACATGAACGGTATCAGGATGCCGGGATTTGAACAACCAATTCATTATTCCAAAGTTAAACGATTTACAGATTTTTAATTATACGTATTTATAATCTTATAGCGTTGAAGTTATTCAAAACTATTTTTATTTATAAGGGTATTTGCGACCTCGCAAGCACCTTGTTTGTGTGGCGATAATAATCAGGAGAAATAAAGTGGCTAATCTCAGTGAGATGCTGATTGCCTTTGGTTGGGGTGGTATTGTTGTGGGTATTATGATGGGGGGCTTAATGGGAATGTATGCCTTTAAAGGGCCTTTTCGGGCACCTAAAGGGCATGAAAATTACACTGATTTAAACCGAAGGATGCTGAGGCTGGCGCATATAGCTTTTATTATGCTGCCGTTAATATCAATGCTTTATGGAATGAACATTGACACCTTACAGGTTCCCTATGTTTACAAGTATTATGCGGCGATATGCATGGTTATTCTTTCCGTGGGTATCCCTGTATTACTGATTGCTGCCTGTTTTTACTTACCATTCAAATATATTCAAGTCATTCCTTTTAGCTGTGGGATGTTTGCATTAGTTGTTATGGCCGTAGGCAAGATATCTGCCTTGTAATCTATCAATCGTAGTCTTTATATTGAGATATAAATCATGGAAAAGTTACTGAGTGCACGCCAACTCGGCAGAGAGGCTATTGCTGCAACGGTAGAAAATAATAACTACCAGCGTAATCATAAGTTCGCAAAGAGATTAATTGATCGCGTTGAATCACATCCGTTGATGAGAAATCCCATCTTGTCAAAAATGAATAGCGGTGAGTTTGGCTTCAACCAGATGAAAGTCTTCCATTTGGAGTTTTATCATGCCTTCGCCCAGGTCTTTACTGATGCGGTGATCGAAGCGCTTAGCTCTGCAAAACAGTTGGAAGGCCGCTTGGGCGCCCGGGCAAAAATGGCCGCGCGTTTCCTGCTGCAGATTAACCTGCTGGACGAATTGGGTTTCCACCCGGGGACCGGCAGTGACGGCAGCTATAACGGGCAGCCGGCATTGGCGCACTATGTGCAATTCTTCAATACCATTGAACAGCTGGGTATGAGTGAGGATGAGGTGAAAACCTGGTTGCCGATGTCCAGCTCTGTGGCTTGCCGCGCAACCTTTGAAAACGCCTACGGTGATTATCCGCAGCTGGTAGCGCTGCTGGCCGTAGCGGAAACGGTGTTCCATGATTTTGCGACGCCATGGGCGAAGAGCGTGGACGTGGCGACTGACATTGATGTCTCCCGCGGTTATCACAGCATTCACGTAGAAACGGAAACCGGCGAGTCGATTGAAGACGGTCACTCTGAAGATGCCTGGATTTTGTTCTGCCAGGCGATAACGGAAGATCGTTTCGAGGAAATGGTACAACGTGTGGATCTGTGGCTGAAGGTATGGAATGACTTCTGCAACGATCTCCTTGCCGGCCGCGCCGAAAAATAATTTCAGGCTAATTTAACTTTTCATATTTTATATTGAGAACAAAGAGCTAATCATTATGCCGTCTCATCAGTTGTTTAACAGGGGATTTAATTCCTTCAACCAACTATTGCCAGAACTTGCTGTTCAACATACCGACAAGACGGCATTTGAATTTTTGCGAAGTGCCAAAGAAATAAAGAATCAGAGTTACAGACAATTACATCAGCGCGCTGCATCTCTTGCCAGCGCACTACAGCAATACGCTCATCGGGGTGGCAGGGTTATTTTACTTTATCCTGACGGTGAAGATTTTATTGGCGCTTTTTTCGGGTGTCTTTATGCCGGCATGATTGCCGTGCCTGTCCCTATGCCGGCCAAGGCCTCAGGAAGCGCGTGGGAGCGTTTTATTGGGGTTTTACGCAATGCACAAACGGAATTTATTGTCACCACAGGGAAAGGCGCTGAAACCTTAATATCACTCAGTTTACCGCTAGCGCCACTAATTTTTACCTTTGATCAACTGCCCGCCGTGGTATTACCGGCGGGGTATCGCCTTCAACAACTAGATAGCCATTTTTCAGGGACGTTCAACCCTGCACCGGTGAGCGGCGACGATGTGGCTTTTTTGCAATATACCTCGGGTTCAACCGGTACGCCAAAGGGGGTCATGGTCACTCATGGCAACCTGTGGGCCAACTCTCAAGCCATTCATCGCTACTTCGGTCACCACAATGAAAGCCGCGGCATGATATGGCTGCCGCATTTCCATGATATGGGGCTTATCGGCGGCTTGCTTCAGCCGGTATTCGGGGCATTCCCCTGCCGGGTGATGTCGCCGATGATGCTGATGAAAAAACCGCTTAATTGGCTAAAACAGGTGTCGGAGTTCCGTGCGACGACGTCGGGCGGCCCTAATTTCGCCTACGACCTCTGCGTGCGCAAAATTAGCCCGCAGCAGGCCGAAGGCCTAGATCTTTCCCACTGGGATGTGGCCTTTTGCGGTGCGGAGCCTATCCGGCCAGCCACGTTGCGTCAGTTCAGTGAACACTTTGCTTCGGCCGGTTTCCGGGCGCAGGCGTTTTTACCCTGCTATGGCATGGCGGAAACCACGCTGATTGTTACCGGTAGGGAGAAAGGCCAGGGGATGGCGGTCGCCGAGGAAAAATCGGGGGATGTCGTCAACTGTGGCGAGGCGTTGCCCGGCACCGATGTCCGCATTGTCGATCCTGATACTCTACAACCGCTTGCCGCCGGGCAAACCGGTGAGATTTTGTTACGCGGGCCCAGCATTGCGGCCGGCTATTGGAATAACCCGGCGGCGACGGAGACCACCTTCCAAGCGCGGATCGAGCCTGATTCGGCGCATTGGTTACGCAGCGGCGATTTGGGTTTCCTGCAAGCGGGGGCACTGTACGTCACCGGGCGTGTGAAAGAACTTCTGATCGTCAATGGGCAAAACCATTACCCGACGGACATTGAGGAAACGATCAGAGGAGCAGATATTTTGCTGGCAGACGCAACCGTTTGTGTCTTCGCCGCCGAGATTGCTCAAACTGAACAGGCTGTGGCCTTGCTGGAGATCCCGGAACGTCTCAAAGAGACCCTGGATACCGCAGCGTTGAACCGGTGTTTGAATGCCGTGGTTGCCGAGCGACACGGCATAACCCTGGGGGAATGGGTATGGGTCGGCCGCCGGGCCATTCCACGCACTACCAGTGGCAAATTGCAACGTACCCGCGCCAGAGAAATGTACCGGCAAAATGAACTGGCGGTGCAATGGCGTAGCCGGGCCGAGCAATCGCAAAGGGTCCAGGTTGCCGATGCTGCCTCATACAGCGTGCCTGCCCTGGCCGCACTTATAGCCAGTATCATCGGTACTGCGGTCAATGGCGCTGTCGGTGAAGAACAGTGGGATGAGGCTTTTACCGTCTTTGGCCTGAACTCGTTACAGGTCGTTGGCGTGATCGGCGAGTTAGAGCAACATTTGGGGCGTGAGCTGTCGCCGGCGCTGATTTACGATTATCCGACGATCAATAAGCTGGCTGCGGGTCTGTTGCAACCCGTTGTGCGACCAGAAGCCGCTAGGACGGCCGTGGCCAGCCAGGATGTCGCCGTGATTGGCATCGGGGTTGAACTGCCGGGCCACAGTGGCGTGCAGGCGTTGTGGGCGATGTTGCAACAGGGGCAAAGTACCACGGGTGACATCCCCGCTCACCGTTGGGCCGGATCTGCACTCAGCGGTTTTAACCGCAAGGGCAGTTTCTTTGACCGCGTGAGCGATTTTGACGCCGGTTACTTTGGTATTTCGCCGCGCGAGGCGGAGTATATCGATCCGCAACATCGCCTGCTGTTGGAAACCGTGCAACAGGCGCTGACCGATGCGGGGTTACAGGCTTCGGCGCTGCGGGGCAGCGACACCGCGGTGTTTATCGGCATCAGCGCCAGTGATTATGCCCTGATCTCGGGCGACCGGGTTTCCGCGTATAGCGGGTTGGGCAACGCGCACAGTATTGCCGCTAACCGAATATCTTATCTTTATGATTTTAAAGGGCCAAGCGTCGCTATTGATACGGCCTGCTCATCTTCGCTGGTGGCCATCGACGGGGCCATGCAAAGCCTGCGCTCAGGGCGCAGTTCGCTGGCGATTGCCGGCGGCGTGAATCTGGCGTTGACGCCGCATTTGCAAAAGGTCTTCACCGAAGCGCAGATGCTGGCGCCGGACGGCCAGTGCAAAACCTTTGACGCGCGCGCCGATGGCTATGTGCGCGGCGAGGGGTGCGCCATCGTTGTGTTGAAACCCCTGGCGCAGGCATTGGCCGATGGCGATCGGGTTTATGCCACCCTGGTTGCCAGCGCCATCAATCAGGATGGCCGCAGCAACGGCATCACGGCGCCTAACGGGCCATCGCAACAGGCGGTGATTGCGCGGGCGCTGGCCGAAGCGGGCATCGACAGCAATCACATCGACTATGTGGAAGCGCATGGCACCGGGACGGCGCTGGGTGACCTGATTGAGTATCAGGCGCTGGAAGCGGTGTTTGCCGAGCGTAGCCAACCGGCACCGGTTCAGGTGGGATCGATCAAGACCAATATCGGTCATCTGGAAGCCGCAGCCGGCGTGCTTGGGGTGGTGAAAACCGCGTTGATGCTGCATGGCCAACAGCGCGTGCCTCATTTGAATTTTCAACAGAAAAATCCGCATATCGCCGCCATTAGCCGCCGGGTGGCGGTCGCGGGCAGCCACTCTTGCGCCTGGGAATCTGCGGCGGGCCAACGTTATGCCGGCGTCAGCAGTTTTGGCTTCGGCGGGACGAACAGCCACGTGATACTGCGTGATTGTCCGCAGGCCGCGAAGCGCGATGAGGCGGCCCAGCCGCTGGCGTTGCTGCTGGTGGCCTCGCACGAAGAACAAGGTTTCAACGCGCAGCGTGACGGTATTTATGACACCTTGCAAATGCAACACGACGTTGACGTTCCGGCATGGTGTCGCCTGGTCAATACCCGTTATGACCACCCGCGCTATCGTGGGTTTGCCTATGGCGATAACCGCCGTCAATTGGCAGAAAATCTGGCGCAACTCACCGCGAATAAAGCGGAGAAACCGCGTCCGCTGGTCTGGCTCTTCCCTGGGCAGGGAACGCAGCAAATCGGTATGGGGGCGGCCTTATACCAGCACCTGCCACACTACCGCACGTGCTTCGATAGCCTGGCTGAGGTGGTTCAGGAACGCTATCAAATTGATATTCGGCAAGCGCTGCATGCGCAGGACGACAGTTGGCAGCATTGCGCCAAAACCTGCCAGTTGGCCCTGTTTGCCAGCAGTTATGCCACGGCGGACAGTTTGTTGCAGTTCGGGCTACGCCCGGCGGCGGTGATTGGCCATAGCCTGGGCGAGTATTGCGCTGCGGTTGTCGCCGGCCAGATTTCGCTGGATCAGGGGTTGGCGATGGTTCATCAGCGCGCACTCCTGATGGGCAGCCTGGAGCAGCAGGGCGCGATGGCGGTGGTGTTCAGCGGCGAAAACGAGGTTCGCCGCGGTATCGCCCCCTGGGCCGACGATATCGATATTGCCGCGTTCAATACGCCGACGCTGACCACCATCACCGGCAGTTCGCCGGCGATTGATGCTTGCCTGCAGGCGGTTTCAGCGCAAGGCGGTCATGCCCGCCGGATTAAAACCACCAACGCCTTTCATTCTCACCTGATGGATCCCATCTTGCCGGCGTATCGCCTTTGGTTGACGCAGCATATTGATTTTGCTGAAGGGAATATCCCTTTCTACAGCAATCTGGACGCTCTGCCGCGCCGGCACACCGATGCCGACTACTGGAGCCAACAAATCCGGCAACCCGTTCATTTCCTGCAAGGCATACAGGCGCTGCGGGAGGAAGGGAAATATACCTTTGTGGATTTGAGCGCCGACAGTTCGCTGGGCAAGTTTGTCGCCGCCACCGATCGCAGCCAACAGGTTTTGGCGGCCGCGGATCATCGCCATGAATACCAATCACTGCTGACGCTGCTGGGTTCGTTGTGGCAGCAAGGGCATGACATTGACTGGTCCAGGCTGTATCGCGCAACAAGCCGTGAAGCCTTGACGCTGCCGGCCATTCAATTCTGTCGGAAAACTTATTGGCTGGCCGATAAAACGCCAACGCTGCCACCATCTTCACATGAGGACGCTATGTCAAAACAACATCAATTACACGCCGAAATCAAAGCGATCATTGCCGGGTATTTGGGGGCATCGCCCGACGCTCTGGAGGATGATCTGCCCTTCCTGGAAATGGGGGCCGACTCGCTGGTCTTGCTGGATGCGATCAATACCATCAAGGATCGCTATGGCGTTGCGATCCCGCTGAGATCGCTGTTTGAAGAGTTGAATACGCTGGATGCGGTGATCCATTACGTCGTGGAGCGTGCGCAAGTGGCGGAACCTGTCGCGGTGGCCAGTGAAAGCCGGGTTGTGGCGGTCGTGCCGCAAGCCGAAGCTTCGGCGGCGCCCATGCAGCTTCCTCTTATCGAACACGGAGCCATGTCGGCAACGGCCCCGGCCGAGTTGCAAGGAGTGATTGCGCGGCAATTAGAGGTCATGTCGCAACAGCTGCGCCTGTTAAGCGACGGCCATGCTCAACCGCTTTCCGCACCCGCGCTGCCTTCGGTACCGGCAAGCGCGCCGATAGCCGCACTTCCTGCACCGGCAGTCGCGAGTAACGCGCCGGCTACCGCTGCACCGGCGAAAGCCGGCGCGCACACCAGCTGGTTTAAAAAGGAAACCAGGAAGACGTCATTAGGGGCCGAGCGCGACAAACACATACAGCAATTGACGCAGCAGTTTGTCAGCAAAACTCCGAGCTCCAAGCACAATGCGCAGCAGTACCGCGCCGTGCTGGCAGATAACCGGGCATCGGCAGGTTTCCGTTTATCCACGAAGGAAATGCTGTATCCCTTGGTGGGCGTGCGTTCACAAGGCTCCCGTATTTGGGATGCCGACGGTAACGAGTACATTGATTTCACCATGGGGTTTGGCGCCAACCTGTTGGGCCATGCACCGGAGTGCGTGCAACAGGCCGTTGCCGCACAGCTGGCGCAAGGCATGCAAATCGGGCCGCAGAGCGCTCTGGCCGGTGAGGTTGCCACATTGATTGCAGAGCTGACGGGCCAGCAGCGCGTGGCGTTCTGTAACTCAGGTTCGGAAGCCGTCATGAGCGCGGTGCGCCTGGCGCGTGCCGTAACGGGCAAGAACAAAGTGGCGCTGTTCAGCGGCTCTTATCACGGCGTTTTTGATGGCATCCTGGGGCGTCAGCAGGGGGGCGAAACCCCGGAGCGGGCAGTGCCGATTGCCGCAGGGACGACGGCGTCCCTGGTTGAGGATCTGCTGGTGCTCGACTACGGCAGCGAAGAGAGCCTGGCTTTGATTGCCCAGTATGCCGATCAACTGGCCGCGGTCATTGTGGAGCCGATTCAAAGCCGCTATCCCGATCATCAGCCGCGCGACTATTTGCATGCGCTGCGTAAGTTGACGGCCGAGCGCAATATCGCCTTGATGTTCGATGAAGTGATTACCGGTTTCCGCCTGGCAGCCGGCGGCGCGCAGGCGTATTACGGTGTCCAGGCCGATATTGCCACCTACGGCAAGATTGTCGGCGGCGGCATGCCGATTGGCGCCATTGCGGGGTCGGCGCGCTTTATGGACAGTATTGACGGCGGTTTCTGGCAATACGGCGATGAATCCTGGCCGCAGTCCGAACTGATTTTCTTTGCCGGGACCTTCTCCAAACACCCTCTGACCATGGCGGCCAGTAAAGCGGTACTCGACTATATCAAGAGCCACCCCGGTCTCTATGACGACATCAACCAAAAGACGCATTACCTTGCGCAGACGCTCAACACCTGGTTTGTCACGACGGGTACGCCGATCGAGATCGTCTCGGCGGGCAGTTTGTTCCGTTTCAAATTCAGCGGCAACTACGACATTTTGTTCCATCACCTCATGCTGCGCGGCATCTTCATTTGGGAGGGCCGCAACTGCTTCGTGTCCACCGCGCACTCTTCGCAAGATATAGCGCTTTTTATCGCGGCGGTAAAAGAGAGCGTTAATGCCATGCACGTCGATGGTTTCTTCGGTGAAGCCGGTTTGTCCCCCGATACGTCTTACCCGGCCGCCGACAGCCAGCAACGTTTTATGCTGCTGGCCGCCAAAGACGAAAGCGGGCTGTGCGCGGGCAACATCGGCTGCGTGATTGAAACGGCGCGTGAGATTGACGGGGCAACCTTGGCCGAGGCGTGGGCGCTGCTGAGCGAACGTCATGAGTCCTTACGCATGCAGTTCAATGGGGCGGGGGAGTTGCGGGTGGCGTCGGGCGTTGTCAACGTTGATTTTATTGAGGAACGCAGTGAGTCCATGGACCCTGCTGCCCGCTTGGCCGAGTTTGCCGCCAAACCCTTCGTCTTGACGGCGGCGCCGTTGGCACGCCTCTTGTTGCTGAGCCAACCCGGCCAAACGGCCCTGGCGTTGGCGGCGCATCATTCGGTGGCGGATGGTTGGTCATTCATGGTGATGCTGCGCGAACTGCTGCATCTCTACGATGCGCTGGTTGCAGGGCAGCGCCCAGCGCTGTCGGCGGCACCGAGTTATGTGCACTTTATGCGTGCGGAAAAGATGGCCAATGAGGCTGACGTAGCTCAACGGCTGGCCGCTATCCCCGAGCGTCGTTTCGATCCCGCCAGTGCGCTGCCGGTTGTCCTGCAGGCCGCGCCGTATCAAGGCCAGCGTTTGAAGCAAGGGCTGGCTTACCCGAACTTGTCGACCCAACTGCGTAATGTGGTCGCCGAACTGCGCACGACCCGCTTTGTGATGTTGAACGCCCTGTTTGTACTGACGCTCGAGAAGTTTATCGGCCACTCGCTGTTGCCTGTCGCTGTGCCGAATGCCGGGCGTGACTTCGAGAACAGCGAAGGGTTGGTCGGCCAATGCGTCAGCCTGATGCCGTTGTGTTTCAACAGCGCCGCGAGCGCTTCGCTGCCTGAGTTTGTGGCCAAGGTACATCAGGCCATTTTGGCGCAGCGCGATGCGCCGGCACTGCCGTCACGCTGTTTCCATGGTGAGCAAGCGCCGCTGCCTCTGCTTGCCACGTTCAATGTTGAGCCGTCCGTTCCATTGGCGGAAATGCGCCAGTGGCAGGCCAGCCTGTCGATGCTGCCGGTCAATGCTGTCGAGTTCCCCTTGATGATCAATGTGGTGGAAATGGCCGATGAGCTGTCGATTGAGCTGGATTATCAGGCGCGTTATTTCACCGGGCAAACCGCTTCAGCGCTGCTGGAGCAGTATCTGGCTGCGATCGCGATTCTGGCGGAGCAAGGTGTGAGCGCCGTAAACCAGCAGTTTTATTCACCGGTTGCCGTGGAAGCATGATGAAAAAGTTGATGGGTATAGCACTGGCTGTCGCTGTGCTGGCGTATGTAATCAATCTGCTGTTTGACGCCGGCGTGTTCTACCGCGTTCAGGATATTAACCTGCAACAATGCCAAAAAATACCGGGGATCAGCGGAGCGGAGGATATTGCGCCGCTGAAGGACGGGGGCGCACTGATCAGCAGCCTGAATCGCCACGATAACGCACCGGGGGCGCTCTATTACTTCCAACAGGGGCAAGCGCCCCTGCGTTTACCCGGCGACTATCCGCCCGAGTTTTACCCGCATGGTATCGATGTGTGGCAAAAGGGCGCAGAGACGTGGGTTTACGCAGTGAGCCACGGCTCTCGTGGGGATCGCATTGAGACGTTCCGTTTTGAGCGGGCGGCGATGCGGTTGGTTTATCAGCCTGAGCTGTCGCGCAGCGTCGGCAAGAATATCAATGATATCAGCGTCATTGATAAATCCCGTTGGCTGTTGACGCGCGATCACGCCTTTTCCGGCATGTTGGGGCGCGTTGAAGACTATCTGCGGCTGCCACTCTCGCTGGTCTTGCTGGTAGACGACGCGGGGGAGCATACGCTGCTTGATGGGTTGCATTTTGCCAACGGCATTTACTACAACCCGCAACGAGGGCGGCTGTACGTGGCGGAAACCACCAACGGCACCGTGAGCAGTTGGGCATGGCGGCCGGGCGAGGCGTCACCCGTCTTGCTGGGGCGGTTCACCGGGTTGCACGGCGTCGACAATATCATGCCTGACGGGGATGGGCTGCTGGTGGCCGCGCATCCGCAACTGTTAAAGCTGGCCGCATTTCAAAAGGATGCGCAAGCGCGTTCGCCGTCGCTGGTTTGGCAACTGTCGCTGGGCACACAGGGTGCGGTTGAGCGTTCGCAGATTTATTACCAGAGCCATGGCCAGGCGCTGGCGGCGATCAGCGTGGCGGCACCGCTCGGCGGGCGGATCCTGATGGGCAGCGTATTTGACGATGGCCTGCTGACGTGCGGAGAGCAATAACATGTTGAAGAGATGGTTCTCGCGCCGCAGCACCTTTCGGGGGGTGCTGGAGGGGAAAGCCTTCACCTTGGCTGCGGGGGAAACGGTGCTGGAAAGCGCGCTGAAAGCCGGCGTGGCGTTGTCTTATAACTGCCAGGTGGGGTCTTGCAAATCCTGCCTGTGCCGGGTGGTCAGTGGTGAAGTGCGTTCGCTGGTGGATCTCGGCTATTTGCTCAGTGCCGAAGAAATTGCGGCCGGCCATGTGTTGGCCTGCCAGTGCCTGCCCCAGTCTGATTTAACCCTGATGTCGGCTGCGGTAGCGACAAACTGGGCACCGGCTCAGATAAAACAGGCCACTCCTCTCTCAAGCCGGGTGTGGCGGATCACCCTGTCGCCCGAGCAGGCTATGCCTTTCCTGCCTGGGCAATTTTTGCAGCTGTGCCACCAGCCTGGCACCGATGTCCGCAGTTACTCGGTGAGTTGGCCCAGTAACGCGCGGGAGATTGTCGTGGATGTCACGCTGAGAAAGCAGGGGCGCGTTTCTCCCCTTTTATGCGATCGGGGCAGCGTCGGGCGCACCCTGTGGGTGTCTGGCTGTAGCGGACGGTTTGGGCAAGCCGATGACGGGAAAGGGCCATTACTGGCCATAGCCAGCGGCTCAGGTTTAGGGACTACGTTGGGGCTGGTTCGTGCGGCTCTGGCGCGTAATCCCTATCGGGCGGTGATGCTGGTACATGCCATTCGCAAGCGGCAGGACAAGTTTGACGTTGCCGAACTGCAGCGGTTGCAACAACAGCATGAAGGCTTCCATTACTTCCATGCGTTGTCGCAGGAGAATGACGGAAAACAGCACGAACTTGTGGGACGCTTTACATCCTGGCTGGAGGAGTGGCGCAGCCTCTATCCGTACCAAAAATACGGGCTGGAGGCTCGCGACTGGCGGGCGGTGATCTGCGGTAACTCAGGGCTGGCGCAGGCGTGCCAACAGGGGCTGCTTGCGAGCGGGGTGATGGCGCGACATATTCAAACAGACTGTTTTTCTCCCGCCGGCGCCGAGGAAAAAATCTCGAATAATAAGGAGTTAGTATGTTGAGTTACCTAAGATTCGCCTTGGTGCCACTGGTGTTTTTACCCCTGACGGCGGCGGCCAACTTGCTCGGCGGCGGGTGGATATTGGCCGCCATACTGTGCGTATCCTTGAGTTATTTGATCTTTGATAATGTGACCCCGGTAGATACTGCCGATCACCGCTATCGTTTCACCGCTCTTCTGGCGCTGATCCCCTATCTGCAACTTCCCGCTGCCCTGCTGGCGTTGTTTACGTTGATCTGGCAGGCGGCGCCGGGCGATGTGCTGGGGTTTGGGGCCGGGATCTCGGCGGCGACGGGGTGGGATGTACCGGCCTTGCACGGTATGCGAATGCCAGAATTGCTGCTGGCTGCCGTATCCACCGGCTATACGCTGAGTACCAACACGGTGGTGGCTCATGAGCTTATCCACAAAACCCAGAGCTGGTTGGCGATGACCGTCGGGCGTTGGTTACTGGCATTGGTCGCGGACGCGCAGTTTTCTATCTCCCACGTGTACTCGCATCACCCAAATGTGGCGACGTACGCCGATGGGGCGACGGCACGCCGTGGCGAGCATGTTTACCGTTTCTTTATCCGCTCGTCGCTGTCGCAGTACCGTGAGTCGTGGCAGGTGGAACAGCAACGGCTAAAAGGCCAGGGCAAGCCGAGTATTACGCTGAGCAATAGAGTGATTCGCGGCGTTATCATGAGCCTGGCTGTCCTGGCCGCCTGTTATGCAGCGGCAGGGGGGCGTGGATTACTCGCTTGCCTGGTGGCCATGCTGGTCTCCAAGTTCCTGTTTGAAACCGTCAACTATATCCAGCATTACGGTTTAATCCGGGTGCCCAATACCCGCGTTGAACCACGCCACAGCTGGGATTGCAACAACCAGGCATCTTCTGCCGGCCTGTTGAATCTGACGCGCCACTCGGATCACCATACAAATCCACGTCGGGAGTTCTGGCGGCTGCAAGCGCACAGTTATGCGGTGGGGATCGATCATGGTTACGTGGCGCATATCCTGTATGCGTTGGTACCACCCCTGTGGTTTAAACGCATGGGAGCAAAACTGGCGTATTGGGATCGGCATATCGCCACGGATGCGGAAAGGGCCCTTATTCGGCAGCTCGAAAAGCTTCAGGAGGCGCAAGATGCGCCCGCGCAAGTCTAACGTCACCCACGATTCTGGAGAGTACAATGAGTGAACATTTTGACCAACTTATAGAACAAGCCTACCGGCAGTATCGTGGGCCGGCTTATATGCGCTCACCGGCCGTATCCTGCATTAAAATGGGCATTCGGTTGATGGATTTTGTGGTGCCTGGCCCCACGGCCGCCTACCTTGGCAAACGTTTTTTCACCCCACGCCGCGTCCCAACGCGTGAAAGCGATAAACAGACGATGGGGATGGCGAGTAGCACTACGTACATCACCCTGAGCAACGATAAGCAGGCGGTGGTGTACCACTGGGGGCAACAGGGGCCGAAGGTGTTGTTGGCGCATGGTTGGGAGTCGCGGGCATCGCATTTCTCGCGCTTGATCCAGATATTGGTGGAACGGGGTTTCCAGGTTATCGGCTTTGACGCGCCTGCACACGGGGATGCGGAAGGCAATCAGAGCAGCATTGTCGAGTTTATCGAAATCATTCAGCGACTGGAGCAGCAAGAGGGCGGATTTGACGCGATGGTGGCTCATTCCTTCGGTGGCCTGTCGGCGATCAACGCGGTGAAAGCCGGGCTGCGTACCAAAGCCTTGGTGATTGTCGGCGCCCCCACGCACTTTAGCGGCCTGGTGACCAAGTATGCTTCTATCCTCAATTTGCCGGCGCGCCAGCAGCAACGTTTACGGGGTTACATTGAGCGCTATTTTGGCATTGGGGATGCCGTTTGGCAGCGCTTTAACGCCTATGAAGGATTGCGGCAGATTGAACAACCGGTGTTAATTATCCATGACAGCGCTGACGATATCGTCCTGGAAGTGGAAGCAGAATGCCTGGCTCAAGCCTGGCCTGCCGCCTGTCTGGTGAAAACTCAGGGGTTGGGGCATAACCCGTTGCGCCGCCCGGGGGAAGGCATAGATCTGGTGTTGGCGCATCTAGCTCCGCTTCAACCTTAACCGGCGCCATTCCGACGGGGCAGGGCAACAAAAGCTGCACTGATTTGCCTGATAGCCAGGGATAATGGCTATCAGGCAGACGAGTGCTCCGCCGCGAAGGGCTTCATGTTAATCACTAGCATGTGTACCGGCTTTTTCATCTTAGTGGCCTGGGTGTAAAACGCAGACGACGTCGTAAAGGGCTGGCAACAGAATGTCTGCCGCTGCTCCGCCCGGCAGCACCTAATCTGATCTGGTCGATGAATTCGTCATGAACGTGCTGGTCATCGGTCGCAGGATCAAGTGCCCGACCTGCGTGGATGACCTCACTAAAGAGTGCCTGATGGTAACCGTTATCTGCGGGATTTCAGGCGTGCAGGTCACGCGTATTCTGGACAGCATTGCGCTGTTTCGCGGCTATCCGGCTACGATAAGAACTGACCAGGGACTGGAGTTTACCTGCAGAGCACTTGACCAGTGGGCTTATAAGCGTGGCGTGGAACTGCGGCTTATCCAGCCCGAAAGCCGACACAGAGCGGATTTATTGAGAGTCTCAACGGGCGCTTTCGCGATGAATATCTGATTGAAAACGGGTTCCGTGTTGTCAGTCATGCCAGGAAAAGCATCAGTGAATGGCGTCAAGATTATAACTAATGCCGCCCGCACTCCACGCGGAATTATCAGACGCCGTCTGAATTAGCGGCGGGCTGGAGAACGGGGAATTCTGAGAGTGGAGGATCCAACATTACTAATTGAGCGTCGTATCTAATACTGGAGGCAGGTCATTTTCTCTTTGCCCAGAAACCGATAGCGGAATCGTCAGTAGAGGAGGCCGTTAGGGTGAACAAGCAAAAACATGTTGCCGCTGTCGGCAAGTTTATAAGGTTTCTCATGCGGTTTAGCTGCCCGGATTTTAGCGTCAGTCAGTGCCATAACAGGGTTCCTGAGTGATTTGAGAGTATAGAATCTTATCGAATGAGGCTATTGCCCCATATGTACCCTCGCACGGGACTTGGTGTGGGGAGAATTGAGTGGAATTGGGGTGAATGGAAGATTCGCGAGGCGTGATTTTTGGCAGGTTCTGAAAGCAAAAAACCCGCCATAGGCGGATTCTTCTAAATAGGGTGCCCGGACTCGGACAACTGGCGCTTGCGCCGTGTTGAACAGCGCTTTAGCGCTGGCCCGTAGGGTGAGGCCTTGGGGCCGAATAATCGAACGGAGTTCGATGAAGAGTCCGTATCTCAGAAAGCAAAAAACCCGCCATAGGCGGGTTCTTCTAAATATGGTGCCGGACTCGGAATCGAGTCTTGTTGCTATTTAATTGATATACAAGGTTTATTTTTAGTTTGGTGATTTTTGTGCCCTCATTTGTACCCTCGGTCCGTTTGCATTGATTCTGGTGACTCGAATTTGGGTTCAGGTACGAGGTGGTAGGGTTGCAGGAAAATAGCGGGCAACTATTTCGTTCATCTTATCAATCAAATCAGAGCGTTTAAAGATGATGTGCCCAGTGCCTTTCTGGAAGTAACGTATCTCAACATACTCGTCTTCGTAAACGGAAGCGTGCTGTTTGGAGATATGAGCATCGAGCCTGACGGAAAGATCGTTGCGATTCTCCGGAACAGGTTTACCATCCAGCAGATTCAGCATACGATCTAAATCTGCTAACTGCTCACGTCTACGCCCATGACGGAAGTGAAATCCCCAACGGTCATATTGTACCAGACCATCAACGATGATCTTCTTCCCGAATTTGCAGGGGCTGTTGCTCTTGTAATCCCAGCTTAGTCCCTTAAACACGTTAATGATCCCTCGCTCGAACACCTCTGCTTTACTCTGATGTAGTTGCTCAAAGGTGCTGAGAATATTCTCTTCACTGATAGCGGGAATATCGTCCTTTTCCAGGCTGTTGTACCACTCGTCGCGTGCCTGTGCGTCCATGAGCGCCAGCATTCCCGACTTATTCATCAGGTCTTTCCAGATGCTGCGATCGATATTTTGGGTGATGGCTTTTATCGCTGTTTCTGGTTTATCCATCAACCAGCAGTCGTAACGGTATTGCCGTACTCCCCATTCATTTGCTTTACCACCGCCGATGTTGCTAGTCAGTGTCGAGATATCGTCGAGTTGCTGTATCAGCGTTTCAATTTGAGCCAGCGCCGCGTTGCGTCCGGTGACGATACGTTCAATGCTGGTCGAGCAAATTACATCGGTATTGTCGGTTAACACTTCGGATTCGGTGAGAGTAAGTTCTGACATAGTTTATGTCCTTTATATAAAGCAAAACGCCAGTCGGTGAGGGCTGGCGTTTATGCGTGTGGTGAATACAGGGCTGTGATTATTCTGAGCGGATGTGTTGCAGAGACTGAGCATGTCGGAAGGAGAGACTACCAGTTGAAGGTGCTAAAACCCGGCAACAGGTCACCCGCTGCATCCAGATGTAGCATATCGATCCCGTAACGTCGTATCAGTGTGGTCACTAACCGACGGCAGCCCTTTGAAAGCCCCAATCTCTTTAGTTCCAGCACTGGGTATAAGCGAGCATTAAGTCTGAGCAGGTAACCGTAGCCGGTGCACAGTATCCAGTCACTGTTGCCGCCGTCGTGGCGTTGAAGAGTGACCTGGTCGAGAATAGCGTTATCCTCACACGTGATATGAGCGGTACTGCACTGGATCCCATTCAGACGGGCGGTACGTGGTAGCTGATCTTCAACAACCAACCTCCCTGGGGTATCAGCAACACGAAGCGAATACCCGTTATCACTGACCACATCAATCAGCGCAGCCAGCTCAATACCATCGATATCGACGGCGATCCGGCCCCCATTAAGGGCCAGTACATTAACGGTATCGGCTTCCACCGTCAGGGACAGCTTCATTGCTGCCCCCTGGATGACTGCCCACTGATGGCGCAAGTCACCGCCTTATAGCCGGTACGTTGCATCAGGCCGGTGGCCTTTCTGGCCCGGAGTATGTCAATAGCGCTGATGAACGGAGACTGATGCTGAATGGAGAAACCGGGGCGATCAATTCGTACCAGTTCAGATTTTTCAACGAGAAAATTGAGTGCATCTGCCAGTGAAATCCCGGCGTCAATATGCTGCTGGATCACATTGCCATCACCAAACTGTGTGTCGTTAAGCGAAAGGCCGTAATGCCTTTCCAGCAGATAAGTAAGAAGTTGCTGCCAGATTTCTACCGGCGACGGGTGTGACGATACCTTCCTCGTCGGGATGGTGGGTAAGGTTTGCATAAAGTTGATCTCTGTTAAATAAATAAGATGTTGATGGTCGGGGGGATTACGGTGAAGGGGGATGGTGAATTACGGTGTTTTTCAGGTAATCCACTTACTGTCTGATGGCGTCAAGTGCGGCCTCCAGTGTGAACCAGTTAATGCCCTGTTCTGCGTCGTGATGGCTGGCTGCATGGCATAATGCCGCTCTGGCCTCTTCTGTCGTAACAGACTCATCCACATTGTGTACATCGTCTTCGTACCAGAGTGAACACAATACGAAGTCGTCATTTTGATGTTGTTTCAGCAGTTCAATGACCTCGCTGATTTTACAGGCGTGTTGCATGGCTATTCTCCTCCGGGTTGTGCCGCAGGTGGCGTCGCATAAATCGCAAGATAAACGTACCCGCAGGAGCCGAGGGTGTCTGCCTCGCAGGTCAGTCCTTTTGCGTAGAGCGTGACGCCGTGCTGATGTCGGGGAGTGAGTTCACCGCTGGTGAGCATTAACTCAAGTTGTTTCAACAGCAGTGGAAATACCAGATTCAGATGGCGCAGGTCTGATTCGCTGAAGGTGCCGGTGATGCTGGCGCGATCAGCCAGGTAATGCAGCCGGTTGCCCTCCTGTACCAGTCGTGCGCCAAAACACGGGATAGCTGCAGGCTTAAGTCCCCACCAGGAGGCGGCAATATCGTGGTTTGCTACATTTGTTGAGCTTTGCATTTAAGTAATCCTTAACTATGTGTTAATTCAGGGTAACGCTGCGCAGGACAACATACGGGCCGTTGCGGTCCTGGCGGCGTTCAGCGAATACGGCGAGCACACCGCTGATATCCTGCACCTCCCGTCCGGCATAGTGGCAGATGCTGCCGGACCACTGGTATTTCCCTGTGCAGAAGCGGAACAGCCGGGACTGCGGATGCTGGCGGTATATCGCCATCGCCTGGCGTTTGCTGATAATCTTCATCACCGGTCTCCTTAAAGCCAGCCTCGTTCGGCAAAAGACACTATATCCATCCCGCCAACCACCAGGTGGTCCAGCAGGCGAATATCGACCAGCTCCAGCGTCTGCTTAAGACGTTCTGTGATCCGTCTGTCTGAATCGCTGGGCTCTGCGTGCCCTGAAGGATGGCAGTGCGCCACGAGCATGGCAGCAGCGTTATATTTCAGTGCAGCCTTTACCAACTCCCGTGGATAGACCTGCGTATGGTTGATGGTGCCGGTGAAGAGAGTTTCGTGCGCAATCAGCCGGTGCTGGTTATCGAGGAAGAGCGCGGTAAACTCTTCGCGCTCCAGTGTGGCAAGCTGCAGGCGCAGCCAGTCACGTACTGAGCTACTGGAGGTAAATGACGCACCGGGTTCGCGTAACTGACGCTCCAGCAGGGTTAGTGCCTCACGGATGGTGTGTTGTGCGGATGCCGGTAATTCGGCGGCAAACAGTGGTAACTGTGTTTCCATAGCGGGATCCTCAGTCAATGATGTGCATGATGGCGCTGCATTCCGCGTGGTTGAGCGCGTAGTCCCGCAGACGGTAATAGTGCTCCGTCATGGCGTCGCATTCGGTGCGCATGGCGTGGTGGCTGTAAGCCATCAGGCAGGCTGCTATGCCCGCGGCCTCTGCGCTCATTTCCACATCGTTGCCATTCATCGGGTTGAACAGCGTCCATTTTTCAACGTCATCACCATCGGGCTCCGGGGCTATAAAAGCACCGCCGTTGCTCAGCGTGTAAAACTGCCAGATACCCCCGCAATAGTCTGCACAGAAGAGGTCCATCCAGGCGAAGATATGCGGCTCAAGGGTCATCCACTGCGGGATGGAACCAAAGTGCTGTGGCCAGAAGCCGATACGCTGTTCATCGGGCAACAACGTGACGATGAGAGTGTTGGTATTTTCGAGGTCTGAAAGGGTTTGCAGATTTGTAGCGTTATTCATTGGTTATTCCTTTTGAAAGGTCATAAGTGCGACTCCGGTAAACGGGAGCCTGATGTGTGGAAAAGGTGATTTGAGGCGTGATGGTGAAGGAATGCGTTACTGGCAGGTAAGTTCAGCAGGTGATGTGGTCAGGAGTAGCTGTGGGCAGGACTGTGCATAGCCATCTGCATCGCATCGTGAGGGCCAGTGGCCCTCCGGGAGGATTAAGCGGCACAGGCTGAGTTCACCGGGACGATAAAGAAGGTGTGAGCACCAGGCGCACAGGTCGTCATCGGAGATGGAGCGGCTGCAGGGAGTGTTTTCCAGGGCGGTCGGATAAAGGGTTGCCTGGTGGGCGTTATCAGGTAGCGGTGGCATCAGCTCAGTGCCTGCTGTAGTTCTTCCGCCATTACCCAGAGGGCGCGGTTGAGCTTAACGTCTCCGTCTATGCTTTTAACCGCGCGGGTATGGCTGCGCTTGCCTTTGGCAGTACGTCCCGGCAGACCCCCTTTCAGCAGGTTCTCCTGACAACGATTGAAAACTGACCACAGATCGTCCTGACGGTCTTCATAGCGGCGGGGCGTCAGTATCTGGGATGCCGTCACCGGCTGGTGATCTTCACCAAAGCGGTACGTCAGCGCGGCTTTTGCAAAAGCCTGCTGTGCCGGTGGCGTGAGTAACAGTGACTGCATCGCATCCCGATTTTCTTCGACCCGGTCAAATATCCCCAGTACCTCATAAGCCCCTTCAATGACTTTCTCCACCACATTACCCTTATGCGGCACGCGCACCTCCCCAAAGGTTTCGCCACAGACAAGTCCGTTCTGGCAGACTGCACGAAACAACCCCGGCAGCATCTGGTATGAGCTGGAGCCGTCGTGACTGTTAAGCAGAATGATTTCGGGGACCTGTTTACCGGTAATCTGGCCTTCACGCCTGAGGCGCAGCATGTGCTTTGTGTGGTCGCGTTTATTCAGGTCACGCACGCGTGTCTGGCAGGCAAAGAACGGCTGGAAGCCTTCCCGCTGCAGGTTATCCAGCAGGGTGATGGTCGGGATGTACGTGTAACGTTCGCTGCGGGATTCATGTTTTTCTTCGCTGAAGACGCTGGGCACGTAGTGCGCCAGTTCATCGCGGGTTAATGGGCGGTCGCGGCGCACGAGGCTGGCAGCGCCAAAACGGCTGGCTAAGCGCATGGAAATTTCCTTTCTGAGAAATAAAAGAAAACGCCCCGCTCGGATGAGCAGGGCGTTGGTGGTGTGTAATACCTGTGTTGTGGCAGTTGTCAGGGCTGGTTCGTCTGTTCTGCCGCCTGGGCCGGAGCATGTTCACCCGGTGTTGTGGTGTTCCTGTGAATAATCTGGTGTTTCGCCAGCGCCTGCTGCATGTCATTGATGCAGTACGTGATGTAGAAGACGTTAAACAGCACGGTATAAAAGACGTTCATCTTCAGGTCAAAGCGAAACGTGTTCAGCGCAAAGTGACGCAGCGCGGTTCTGGCCTTGAAAGCCCAGACCACATACATCACACCACTGGCTATTGAGAGCAGCCCGCTGATGGCCAGCAGGATATCGCCGGTTGAGTCGTAACCGTACGGGTCAGGTGCTGCCATGGCACCCAACTGACGACTGAGCCCGAAACAGACGGTGAGCCAGATAATAAACAGATTGCCGTAAAGCGGGTAGCCCGTGGTCTCGCTGATGATATCCTGCTTTTTGTAGAGCCAGAGCAGGGGCCAGACGCCGCAGGTGACCATGCTGAGCAGGACAAAATGCAGCGTACGGGTATTCAGCCGCTGGCTGAGGGTATTAATCGTGATATCTGTCATGAACTAAATTCCTGTATTAAACGAGTGGGGGGAGTGTTTCCGTGAATTAACCGGCCGTATTTTCACAGTCGCTGATATTTTTCAGCTCCTGCTGTGTATTCCTGATCCCCGGGTTAAAACTGCCGGCTTTCCTGTCATTCACATACACATCAAAATGTGCAGCCTGTCCCAGAGCCGTAATAAACTGCGACCAGGCATTGTCCGCATTACGCCATCCCAGAGACGAAGGGAGCGGGAATTGTCGATCGTTTATTACCAGCGTGATGGCGGTATGGTCGTCATGTGAGTCTGCCCCGGAACCATCGGGAAAGGTGAGCATGACGTGATGCTGCAGGATGTTCTGCTCATCGGGGTTGCCTGTGCAATTGAGGTTAAACATCACATTTTCGGGGCTGGTGATGATGTATTCGGTCACTCCCATGCCGAAGCCGCTGGTCCACATATTGGGGATAGCGTGAGCGACGCCAGTGAATGCCAGTGTTGTTACCAGCAGAACGGCAGATAGTTTACGCATGAACGTTTCCTTAAATTATCTAAGAGGCGGGCAACTGTTGATGAATCCGCCGTGGGTGTTACATAAGCTGTTTGCCAACAGTTATCAGACCGGCCAGCCAGCCGATGCACTGAGGCCCCACAAGCCAGAACAAGCGGGCTTTGAGCAGCCCGGTCATACCTTCGCTGGTGTATACCGCATCCGGCATCAGCCACTGGCGCAGGAACGCGCCGATGGTCATACCGGCACCGGGACCGAGCGTCATCCAGAACAGATACCCCATCCCCTGCCCGAAACTGCGGATTTCGCCCGTGTTCCCGAATACGTTAAACAGGACGACAACAAGCGCGATGCCGAAGGCAATTGCGAAATACTTAATAACTAGCGGCATTCTGTTCAGTCCTTATTTTCTGCACTGCTTAGCGGCGCTCAGCATGTTGTCCATAAAACGCGAGGGTACATAGC
>NZ_JBXWKI010000004.1:0-301791 GCF_058190535.1 Serratia sp. CoH_134_PS_4 | reverse complement strand
GGCTTTATTGTAGGTGGGCCAGTTGGTGATTTTGAACTTTTGCTTTGCCACGGAACGGTCTGCGTTGTCGGGAAGATACGTGATCTGATCCTTCAACTCAGCAAAAGTTCGATTTATTCAACAAAGCCCGTTCGATGGTGTAACCGTCGTTATTGATCAGGAAGATAATCGGCTTTTGATCGTAGCGCAGCAGGGTGGAAACTTCCTGAGCGGTGAGTTGGAAAGAACCGTCACCGATAAACAACAGGTGCCGCCGATCCGGTGCGGCCATCATGGTACCCAACAGTGCCGGCAGTGTGTACCCGATCGATCCCCAGATCGGCTGATTGACCACTTGGACGCCGTCCGGCATACGCATGCCACCAATCGCGGCACCCGAAGTCCCATTCTCGACCACAACCACGTCATCGGCTCGAATAAAACGCTGTATACGTTGCCATAAATAAGCCTGGTCGATCGGCGTTTCGCTCGGTGTAGCCAACCGATGGCGTGCTTCAGGCAACGGTGCCGGGTGGTGGTTTGCCACGTTTTCACCCAGTGCCAGCAATGCCTGCAACAGATCTGCCGCAGCGACCGCCGGGTAGGAGGTGTTGCCCAGATTCAGCGAAAACGGCTGAATATCAATTTGTGCGTCGGACGGGATCCGATGCGAGAAATAGCCGGTCGTGGAATCTACCAGACGCACGCCGAAGCTCAATACGCAGTCGGCATGCGCCATGTGTTCATACAGCTCAGGGCGCGACAAATTACCGCTATACCCGCCCATCCAACCTGGCGTGGTTTCAGGAATAATGCATTTTGCCGTTGGCATATTGGTCAGTGGAATCGCGAATTTATGAGCGACGTCGATCACTAATTGCTGTAACTGGAAACGGTCTACCATTTGGTCGACCAGAATAATCGGTTTTTTCGCGAGTTTTATCCGTGCCAACAGCGCCATAGCGGCCAACTGCACATTATATTTGTCGCTAGGGGGTAATTGCGGCGCGGTGACGGCCTGAGCGATTTCAATTTCTACATCACAAATATCAGAAGGCAATTGCAAATAAACCGGTTTCTTTTCCGTCCAGGCGCGGGAAATAACGCGAGGAATTTCCACTGCGGCATTTTCAGGCGTGATGAGCGCTTGGGCAACGGTAAATTGTTTAAAGCAGTTCATGACGTTATCAAAATTACCGTCCGCCAGCGTATGGTGCAACAGCAGATGGTTTTTCATCGCGTGCAGTGGCGGTGTACCGGACAGGCAAACTACCGGTGCAGATTCGGCGTAAGCGCCGGCAATGCCGGACAGCGCGGCCAGATCGCCGACGCCGTAGGTAGTGATCAGTGCTCCTGCGCCTTTTAGCCGCGCATAACCGTCGGCCGCGTAGGACGCATTCAATTCATTACAGTTACCGACAAACTCAAGATGACTATCCTGCTCGATCAATTCCAGCAGCGCCAGATTATAGTCGCCGGGCACGCCATAAATACGATCGATGTTCAGGGTGCGGAGCTGTTGCAGGATGAAAGCTCCAATAGTGATTTTCATGTGTTTCTCCGGATTTTTTATCTTTCTTTTATCAGGCAGAGAGCAGCAAAAAAATATTGCTGGCGATGTTGTGTAGCGAACAGTGAAATAATGCGTCACCCGTTTCAAACCGGGGGCGCTCATCAGCTTTAACAATTATTTAAACTGTCGGCTTGTTCAAGTTGGTGCAGAGGTATGGGGGATCGGTCGATTGTATTCGCGGGTTTACGCGGTGAACATTCACTATAAAGAGTGTGGATATTGCGAATGGTATTTTTCATTGAATGTAATAGAGATGTAAAATCCGGCTTCTCTAGCCAGATCATGCAGGGGGAGATGAACGTCCGGTACTTTACCTGCGGGTTACGTCGCCAGTTGTAACCTGAAAATTATGGGTTCGGCCATTCTCTACTGTGGTATGTAACTGGACATTTACACTGCCATTGCGCAGGCAAAGCCTCATCGGGGTTGGATCGCCTGTAAGGCGGGGCTTCGGCAGCCACCAAAAACGTGATCGCTGTTACATTCGGTTGCCGGGTGCCAGTAAACATTTTGCTACGCTCAGCGTAAAAAAGAAGTTATCTCGCATGCTGGTGTGCTGTTTGTCGCTCCTGCGAATCGCCGCTATTGCGGAATATTCCGACAGACGCTGCCTTGGGTGCGCAGTAGCCTGTGCGACCCGAATCGCAACGCCGGGCTTTTGTCATTTGCGACAACTAAACTTAACCAAAGGAAAACGAGGGGTAAGAAACAGGTTGGGTAAATAAGATACAGCTTGATCTTGATGTGGCGATCGGTAAGAATCGCCGGCCTTATTTTTTACAGGAGTTTATGATGTTTTTTAAACGGACAATGTTAGCTTGCTCAATGTCGTTGATATTTTCTGCACTACCTTCTTACGCTGAGGTTGGTGCAGAAAATAGCAACGCTACGCAGGCTGAAAAGCCGGGGTTATGGCAGCGCTTCACGGATAACGTGGCAGAGACCTGGAACAACTCACCCAATAAAGATATCTATCTGCCTGCCATCACCTGGCACAACCGTTTGACCTACAGCCAAGAAAAAATCGACTCGTACAACGAGCGGCCTTGGGGCGGTGGCTATGGTATCTCGCGTTACGATAGCGACGGTGACTGGCACGGCCTCTATATGATGGTGTTTAAGGATTCGTTCAATAAGTGGGAACCGATCGGTGGTTACGCTTATGAGAAGATCTGGCGTCCACTCGATGACAAGGATTTCCGTCTGGGTCTGGGCTTTACGGCCAGTGTCACTGCGCGTGACAACTGGAAATACATTCCGATCCCGGCTCCTTTGCCGCTGGCGTCTATCGGTTATAAACGATTGACCTTCCAGGCGACCTATATCCCTGGTACCTACAATAACGGCAACGTGTTTTTCGCTTGGCTGCGTTGGCAGTTCTGATTACCGGCGGGCCATTCGGTCTGCCGTTCTCTATCATCCTGTTTGTACATTCTCCCACCAGAAAATTACCTGAATTCTGAAAAAACCGCGGCATTGCCAGATAAAAGGAACTTGTCGCGGGAGGTGGCGTCCGAAGAGGTGATCCGGCGCATTGCGCTTATTGCACATGATATGCCCAGCAGATTTCCCGAACCCCAGAGAAAACGGGAAAGACGAAGGGATGGCGAGATAAACAGGAGTTTTACCCCATGAATACCAAGCATCGTTTACTGTTGGCGCTGACATTGACCACGACTATGGCTTGCGGGGCGGCTCAGGCTGCCGGGCTGATGGATTCTCTCAGCAGCGCAGCCGGTGAGCTAAGCAAACCAGGTGGCAGCACGGGCGGCACTTCGCTGTCTTCATTGACCGGTCTGTTGAACGGAGGCGATAAAGCCTTGAGTTCCAGCAGCATGACTAACGCCGCCGGTATTTTGCAGTACTGTGTGAAAAATAACGTATTGTCAGCCAATGGAACCGAGGCAGTGAAAAACCAACTGCTGAGCAAGCTGGGTATCAGCAGCACTGAAAATGCCAAAAGCCAGGACTACCAGCAAGGGCTGGGCGGTTTGCTGAAAACAGGCGAAGGCAAGAGCCTGGATCTGAACAGCCTGGGAACGTCGCAAATCACCGAAAAAGTGAAACAGAAAGCCTGTGATCTGGTTCTGAAGCAGGGCGCGTCCTTTATTTCCTGATGGCATAAACGGCGGTATGCCTAGGCTGCCGCCGTTTCCAATTCTTCCCGCCATAGTGTAAACGGGCTAACTGCTGTTTGACTGGGGCCGGGAGTGGTAAGAGAAGAAATGAAAAAAATGCTAATGGTCTCCCTGCTGGCTGGGATGGCGATGCTACAGGGGTGCACGATGAAATCCAACGACGCGCCACCGCCGCCGCAGATGAAACCTATCGGTATGGCGAATCCGGCAGACGTGTATTGCACAGAGATAGGTGGGAAATTAAACGCCAAGCAAAATGCCAATGGCCAGTATTCCACCTGTACCCTGCCTAACGGCCAGGAAATTGAAAGCTGGGAGTTGTTCCGCCGCGATCATCCCGTGAAGAAATAAGTACCTCGGTTAAAACTCACGATCGCTGATGGGCTGCAGCTTCACGCTGCCGCCCGTTTGCGTATTTAACGGCAGGCGCCAGTCTTGATGGCTGCTGAGGGTGAAGGGCTTGGAGCGGAAGTTACAGCCGCTTTTGATATTTCTGATTTTCATCACATATTCACCGGCCGGATTGGTTTTGATATTGAAGCTGCCTGCGGCGGGAATAAATACCTCGGCCAGTTGTTGTGGTTCCCCGGGGGTTTCCAGTTTGACCAGCACGGCAAAATCGTTGTTTTGGTTGTCCAACGTCAGTTGCTGCAAGCGGCCAGTGGTTTTGTGTTCCGGTTGATGCAAGTAACCGGCTGACGGTGGCCAGGGCTGCCCCGCATTGTCATGCAGCGGGCCACCGCATTGCTCGCGCGCCTCTCGCAGTGGCAATTCACGCTGGATAGCCCGATTGTAATCAGTGGCGGTAATGCTGATAAACTCATCGTCATTTTGATGCGCACGCAGATAGCGTTTAGCGCTGAAGAGCCCGGCAGCTATCAGCATAAAGAAGATAAATATTGTCAGGCGATTCTTGAAAACCCCTCCGAACAGCCTGCCCGGTAATTGAAATAGCCACTTCGCAATTTTTGACAGCATCTTTTTCCTTCGCGCCCAAGCCGTTACGTTCTGCGGTAACGTTGCTTGCCTCAGTATAGCCAAATCGTTCGAGGTGAGTTGTTCTGCCCTATGAAATTATTGCGCAGTCATCCCATCCCTTCTTCCAGCAGTAACAACAATAAAAAACCGGCAAAGAACATAGCGGTAGTCAGCGGCGTGTCTTTACCCCCTTCATGTGCTTCGACCAGCAGTTCTTCCGTGACCAAATAGAGCAAGGCAATCAGGCCGAAGGCCAGAAATGCCGTTAGCCAAAAGGCACCCAGAGTGGCAATGGGGGCACCCAACATCCCGCCGATGGGGAGCAACAGTGCTAGGCCGGCGACTGCCAACATGGCTCTTATCCGTTTGCCGAGGAAATCACGCAGGTCCCCGACGATCGATAATCCCAGAAATAACACTTCCAGCGTGAGCGCCAGGGTCAATAACAAACCGGCTTTTGCACCGGCGGCAAAGGCGATCCCCAAAACCAAGCCATCAATAAATATATCTATGCCGACCGCGGCCACAAAGCCAACCGGCCCCTGAGCACGTTCCCCCAAGCGCCTGACCAACAGCATCAGCAACACGCCAACGCTGCCCCCGAGCAGAACCGCCCAGGGTGATTGTTGCTTGAGATCAGGCAGGATTTCGGTCGCCGCGGCGGCAAACACAATACCGGCGGTAAAGTGATGAATGATGCGCATGGTCGCATCGCCAGGGCGGCGATAAAGCGCTACGGCGGCACCAACAAGGGTAGCTGCGGCGGGGAACAGCGTATAAAGCACGGCAGAAGTCATCAATATTCCTTTATCTGTGACGTAGAACCTCAGTCTAGCTTAGTCCTGACACGTCGATGCAAGACATAAAACATTTGTACGTTTTTGTACGTTTGTGTACATTTATGATCGCTTATTTGCCATCGAGAGACAGAATGTCCAAGCTGTTACCCAATCAACGCCATGAGGTTATCCTCACTGCATTACAGCAACAGGGGCGCGTGCTGGCCGTTGACATGGCGGAACGCCTGAATACGACTGAAGCGACCATTCGACGCGATCTACGCCAGTTGGCGGCGCAAAACTTGTGCAAACGCATTTATGGCGGCGCGCTGGCCCCCACGCCAGCAACCGGGCCTATAAGCGCGCGGCTACGTTTGAGCAGTAATGAGAAACAGGCATTGGCGCTGGCTGCGCTTGAGCTGATCAAAGAAGGGCAGGTTATTTTCCTGGATGCCGGCAGCACCCACCTTTATCTGGCTGAGCTGTTGCCGCGCGACCAACGGCTGACCGTGGTGACCAATGCACTGAGTATCGCCAGTAAAATGCAGGAGCAACCGGGGATCCGCACTATTTTGATTGGCGGTGAACTGGACGCGGATATTGGCGGTTGTGTGGACGCCAAAGCGGTGCAGGACATTGACGGTTTCCATTTCGATCTGGCGTTTACCGGCATCTGTGCCTATGACCCCACCAGCGGTTTTTCGGCGATGAACTATCAGGATGCCCAGTTTAAGAAACGTTTGTTGACGCGTTCTGGCAACGTGGCGGTGTTGTGCACCGACGACAAACTCAATACCTACGCCCCTTATCCTTTTCTGGCCGCCAGCCGGGTTGATTATTTGGTCACGCCGCCTGGTCGACATCCGCAGCTTGAGCAGCAAGTGACTCACAGCGGCGGCAAAGTCGTGTACAACCCTTCAATTACGGGAGAGTGAAATGCAAATAGCCCATGTTGCACTGTGGACCCGCGATATTGATGCACAAGTGGCATTTTGGCAGCGTTATTTCAACGGCGTTGCCGGGGATCTGTATGTTAGCCGCAACCGCCCGGGATTTGTGTCCCGCTTTGTTCGCCTGGCCACCGGTCCGACGCTGGAAATTATGGGCCTGCCAGAATTATTGCCGGCGGAACAGGCTAATGAGCGTGTGGGTTGGGCGCATATAGCTCTGTCGGTCGGCGACGAAGGCCTTGTCGATCGGTTGGCGCAGCGCGCGCAGCAAGAGGGGATCCTGCTGGCAGCGCCGCGCCAGACCGGTGATGGATTTTACGAGGCAGTCATCCGCGACCCTGATGGTAATGCCATAGAAATTACGGCCTGATCACTCTTCTTCGAGGGTGGCGAACTGCTGCGCCAGATAATCGAGCAGCAGCCGCACCGCCGGTAGCAGTCCGCGGCGTGATGGGAAGACCGCATGCACCACGCCGCCCTGGGGCTGCCAACCGGGCAACAGCTGTACCAGTTCGCCACGCAACATGTCGTCGCGCATCATCATAGACGGCAGCTGTACAATCCCGGCCCCTGCAATTGCGGCGGTTCGCAGCATCAGCATGTCGTCGGTGACCAGCCGTGGCCTATGCTCCCATTCCATTTTTTCACCGTCGGGCCCGGTCAACTGCCACAGGTGCTGTGCACGTGCCGGCCCGAGATCCAGCGTGGGGTATTTACGCAATTCCTCCGGTCGTTGTACTGGGCCAAGGGTTCTCACCAGCGCAGGGCTGGCGGCGATACACCAGGTTCGCTGTGCCAAAATTTTCAGCACCAGATCGCTGTCTTCCAACGGTGGCGGCCGCACGCGAATCGCCAGATCCAATCCTTCACCGACCACGTCAACCCGGCGGTTGGTGGCCTCCAGGTGCACAGTGACTTTCGGATAATCGGCCATAAAAGCCGCGACCATGCTGCCGACCCGGGTATGCAGGATGGCTACCGGGCAAGACATGCGCACGGTGCCGCATGGCTCAGCGCGGGTTTGTTCAATAGCCTGTTGCGCTGCATCGGCCTCAACCAGCATCGCCTTACAGTGCGTGTAGTAATTCAGGCCCACGTCGGTGACAGAAAAACGCCGCGTTGAGCGTTGAATAAGGCGCACGTTTAAGCGTTCTTCCAGTAATGCTACACGGCGGCTCAATTTTGACTTCGGTATGCCCAGCGCGCGGCTGGCGGGGGCGAACCCCTGATGATCGACCACGCTGGCGAAATAAAACAGATCGTTTAAATCGGTGAACATCGCCTGTCCTTATCGTCCTATATATAGAACGCTGAGTGTACATCTTGACGACTACTGCAGCAAAGGGGGCTGGATTAAACTTCTGGCATCAACGTAAGGTCGTGAGACCTGAAACAGGAGTTCAAGATGAAAAAAATCCTCGGTATTTACAACAGCCCTGAAGCCCACTGGGTCGGCAACGGTTTCCTGGTGAATTCGCTGTTCTCCTATAACGATCTGGGGGCGGAAATGAGCCCGTTCCTGCTGTTGGATCATGCCGCGCCCACCAAGTTCCGTTCTGCCTCCGGCACGCGTGGCGTCGGTCAACATCCGCATCGCGGGTTTGAAACGGTCACCATCGTGTACCAGGGGGAAGTGGAGCACCGTGATTCTACCGGTAGCGGCGGGGTGATTGGCCCCGGCGATGTTCAGTGGATGACCGCTGCTTCGGGCATCTTGCACGAAGAATTCCATTCACGGAATTTCTCGCGCAATGGCGGCACCATGGAAATGGTGCAGCTGTGGGTGAACCTGCCAGCCAAAGACAAAATGGCCGAGCCGGGTTACCAGACGCTGCTGAATGCCGATATTCCGGTCGTTCCGCTGGCGGATGGGGCAGGGCAAATTCGCGTAATTGCCGGCAACTTTGACGGTCACGACGGCCCGGCACGCACCTTCAGCCCGCTCAACGTTTGGGACATGAAGTTAAATGCAGGCCATACCACCACGTTGACGGTAAAAGAAGGCCATACGCTGGCGCTGGTGATATTGCACGGTGCTGTTCACGTTAACGGCGAGGAAGTGGTACGTGAAACCCAAATGGTCAGGTTTGATCGTGCGGGCGATACGATCACTATCGAAGCCAATAACGATGTTGCTTTGCTGGTGTTGAGTGGCGAGCCAATCGACGAGCCTATCGTAGGTTATGGCCCGTTCGTGATGAACAGCGACGCGGAGATCCAGCAGGCTTTCCGTGACTTCAACGGTGGCAAGTTTGGCAGCATGACGGCAGAACATGACGCCAGCCCGCAATAAGCATCTCAGAACCGATCCGGAAAGTGATCTCCGGATCGGGTTCTACACTTAGGTAACCTCTGCGCTTTGGCCTGTCGGTCAAAGGCAACTTTTAACCGCGATAATCAATCCCAAAAGGAGTAAACCATGACTGCAAACTACAAACGCCTCGATAAGGATCAGGCCGTCGTTTTGCTGGTGGATCATCAGGCAGGGCTGCTTTCTCTTGTACGCGATATCGATCCCGATCGTTTTAAAAATAACGTACTGGCGCTGGGTGATTTAGCGAAGTATTTCAACCTGCCAACCATTCTGACCACCAGTTTCGAAGATGGCCCTAACGGCCCGCTGGTGCCTGAGCTAAAGGCTCAATTCCCCGATGCCCCCTTTATTCCGCGCCCTGGCCAGATTAATGCCTGGGATAACGAGGATTTCGTCAACGCAGTGAAAGCCACCTGCCGTAAGCAGCTGATCATCGCCGGTGTCGTCACCGAAGTCTGCGTAGCTTTCCCGGCGCTGTCCGCCCTCAGCGAAGGTTTTGAGGTGTTTGTGGTTACCGATGCGTCCGGCACCTTCAACGAACTGACGCGTCAATCGGCGTGGAGCCGCATGGAAGCCGAAGGTGCGCAGCTGATGACCTGGTTCGGCGTCGCCTGTGAACTGCACCGCGACTGGCGCAATGATGTGGAAGGGCTGGGGGCCTTGTTCTCCAACCATATTCCTGATTACCGCAACCTGATGACCAGCTACAGCACGCTGACCAAAGGCAAGTAATCCCGCGAGAAAGAAAAACCGATGATTCTTTACATAATCCTTAAATTTTCATCACGTTAGCGGCGGGATGTAAGCAAAGATCATCGGGGTGAAAAGGTCGTGAAAAGCGGCTTTCTCATTGGCCGGGGGCGGGGTAGGTTAAGCCCAATCCCGGCAAATGAGGACACATGACATGAAAAATGCAATTAACGTACTGACACTGCCTTTTTTGGCTGCTGTGACGCTGTTCAGCGTTAGCGCGCTTTCCGCTCCGGCACCGGCAGATAAAAATGCCCCACCGCTGGCAGAACAAGGTTTCCGCTTACCCCCGTTCCCGGGCGGACATATGCCTAAACCGGGTTTCTGTCACGGAGGGGAACTGTTCTGCGCGACGTCCGCCAGCGATAACCCAACCGAAACCATCAATAAGCTCACTGCGGTGATCCCGGCAAGTAGCGCCAAACATTATGAAGTCCGTGTTTCTGTCGTTGCCTTGCCAGATACGCCACCCGTGCCCCTCGCGCCTTAAACGGACCGGCTAGCTCTGAGGGGGAATGCAGGGTAGTCTGAGGAGGTTTTCCTCAGGAGGCAGGATGAATCTATTAACGCTCCCCCCTTATCTCCAACCTGATGATCGGGTGTTGTTATTCGATGGCGAATGCAACCTGTGCCACGGACTGGTGAGATTTTTGATCCGTGCGGATCGGCAGGGCAAGATCCTGCTGGCTACGGTGCAATCTGCGGAAGGGCAAGCCATCTTAGGCGGGTTGGGCTTACCGACCGACCGTATTGACTCCATTGTGTATCTTGAACAAGGGCAGTACTGGCTAAGATCGGCAGCTTTTTTTCAGGCAATGCGCCAGCTTGGTTGGCCATTTCGGTTACTGGCGCTGGCGCGTTTTCTCCCCCCTCGGCTGGCGGATGCGTTTTATAACCTGGTGGCCAGCAACCGCTACCGGCTGTTTGGCCGCAATGAAGGCACCGCCTTACCCGGGGAGCATCTGCCGGGGCGTTATTTGCATCATCGCTCTGACTATACCCGCTGAACTTTACGCTTCTTTACCCTTTAATCGATTGAAATATCAGCACTCTGGCCGCATATAATGGAGCATTCAGCCGAAAAGGAGCGTGTATGGGAATCAGTGAAGAAGAGCATCTCCGCCGTTTAAGTCAGGAAAAGAACGCGGTGGGGAATACGGCGAAATGGGTAGCAATTGTCTCTGCCATTTACTTCGCCATGATGGTGTTTTACGGTCATCCGATGGGGGTCTTGACGATGTCAGGGCTGATTTTTATCGTCTCCACCACGACCTGGCTGAAGAAGCGTCAAAAAGTGAAGTCCTATCGCCGGGTTTTGGCGAAAATCAACGATGAACCACCGGCTTAGCGACCCTGATATTCACGGCTTGTGATACTGTAAACCAGGCTTGGCGTATCGCCAGGCACGTCATCCAGGGTATCGACCAAACGTAAACCCGCTTTTTCCAGCACGCGGCGTGAGGCCAGGTTTTTTTCACGCACAATCGCAGAGATTTCTGCCAGCCGTAGATGTTCGAAACCAAATTCGAGTGAGGCCTGTGCCAGTTCTGTGGCTAACCCACCGCCCCAAACCTGCGTATCAAAACGATAACCCAGATTCACCCTGCGCTGCGCGCCCAGCGGCCGCCAGGATATCCCACCAAAACCGATGACCCATTCCGGTCGCTCAAGCCGCACAATAGCCCAAGAGCCGTAGCCGTGATGCTGCCAATTTTCGATCCGTTCAGCCAACGCCCGCTGCGCCTGCGCCTCGCTGGCAATGGGGCCGGCCGGATTAAAACGTTGCGTGTCGGGATCGCCAAAAATGGCGTAAAAGCGAGCTAGATCGTCGGCGACGGGCGGGCGCATCAGCAGACGGGCGCTAATAAAAGGAGCGGTAGGGTGAGTCTGTGGCATGGTTTCTCGTCAGCTGCGGTAAAAGGCAGGTTTAACTGTAGACCCGCTGTGCGGAGAAGGGAACACACCCCCCTCTCCAGGTGGAGAGGGGGAATGATCAGATAAACGAATCGTC
The DNA here is from genome assembly GCF_058190535.1 of Serratia sp. CoH_134_PS_4. Lineage (NCBI taxonomy): Bacteria > Pseudomonadati > Pseudomonadota > Gammaproteobacteria > Enterobacterales > Yersiniaceae > Serratia > Serratia sp. CoH_134_PS_4. Next base: position 290,319 of record NZ_JBXWKI010000004.1, on the reverse strand, counting down.
GTCGTTGTAGTCGTCATCAGAGAAGTCGTTACTATCGTCGTTTTGATAGTCCGCGTTCTGGAACCCGTTATCCTGGTTGAGGAAACGGCTGTCGCCACCGTTATTAAAGGTATCGAGATTATTGGATGCGTCGAAGTTACGCATTGCGCTGTCATCCACCGGCGTTGCCGGTGTCTCATCGATAATGTTCACAATCTCTTCCGGCTGTGAATGGCGGAACATGCCGGTTAGCATATCGGCGAGCACCACCCCTCCCGCTACGCCGGCTGCAGTTTGCAATGCGCCACCAAGGAACCCGCCAGCACGTGAAGGTGCCGCCTGTTGTGGCTGGCTATAAGCGGGTTGCTGCTGCTGTGGAGCGTAGCCTGCTTGCGGCTGATTGTTCCATGCCGCGTTGTTCTGCTGTTGCGCCTGATATTGCTCACGCGGGCTTGGCGTGTTGCGGTTACCGCCGCCAAACAGGCCGGCCAGGAAACCGCCGCTGCTTTGCTGGTTGGCGCTATTTTGCTGTTGTTGGGCAATCTGGCTTTCCAGATCTTTTACCCGCTGGTCCAGCTGCTTCAAGGCCGCTTCCTGAATAATCATTGCCTGCGCCATGTAATAAGGTGCTGAAGGCTGCTCACGAATGTGCTGATTGATTTGCTGCTCTGCCTGGAGATCCCTCTGGCCTGTCTTGGTCTCGGCATCTTTCAAGCGGCCAAACAGACCATCGATAAGGCGTTGTTCTTCAGATTGCATAGGATTACCTCAAGGAGATTAATTACGGTACTGGATGATCGATATCATCGGTAACTCTCACCCTAGCGCGTTTGTATGAAGCAATAAATAAATGGTAGGTAAACCTGATTATGAATTTGTTACCAGTTACGGCAAAGGGATTAACATCACCAGCTTTAGCCCGCTGTTTTCCGCAGGATGAAACGTCAGTTGCTGAAAGCGTAAGGGACCGCGTTGGGGGTGTTCGAACCCCCTTTCGCCCCCTTCGCGTGCCATGACATCGTGCTGTTTCCACCAGTGGTTAAACGCCTCGCTGTTGTGGGTCATATTGCGCACAAAGGCACGAATCTCTTCGGTATTTTGGTGATGGCTGGTTTCGGCTCGAAACTCGGCGACCACGCGCCGCGCACGATCTTCCCAGTCGCTGACCAGCGTTTTCGCTAACGGATGGAAAAACATAAAGTGCAGCAGATTGGGCGTGTTGGTTTGGCCCAGCCAGCCGCTGAACAGGCTTTCCGCAGGTGCATTCCAGGCCGCGACATTCCAGGTGACATCCAGGAGATAGCAAGGCACCGCAACCTGATGAACGCTTTGTAAAACCGCACTGTTAGCCATTTCCTGATGCTGTTCTTGTTCGGGATCGGCCACCCGCGCCAGGGTAAATAAATAGTGGCGTTCGGCATGCCCCAAACGGAGCGCTTTGGCAATGCGTGCCAGTGTATGCGGAGAGATGGACACCTCCCGGCCCTGTTCAATCCAGGTATACCACGTGGCACTAATACCACTGATTTGCGCCAACTCTTCACGGCGCAGGCCGCTGGTGCGACGGCGTGGTGCGCTGGGTAAACCCAGCATTTCCGGTGTAATACGCTCACGGTGGGCACGCAAAAAGGCACCGAGTGCCTTGGGACCGGATAAGGCTTCTGATTGCATAGACTGGTACCCCTGATACTAGGATAACTGCTCATATTGTACCCGTATATTAAGCTGATTATAGTAACAAAAGTCATCCGGCACAGGCGTAAGCCATACAATAAATGGGGCACATATGAGCAAGAGCAACAGCCATAAAAATGCGGTCGATCGTCAGTTTGGCGAGCAGGCCAGCGCTTATCTGACCAGCGCAGTCCATGCGCAGGGGAAGGATTTACAACGACTGGGGTTGCTGCTGGAACCCCATGCCGATGCCAGGCTGCTCGATCTGGGCTGTGGTGCAGGACACGCCAGTTTTACGGCTGCGGCAAAAGTGGCGCAGGTGGTGGCTTACGACTTATCGGTACAGATGCTGGCGGTAGTAAGCCAGGCCGCAGCGGATAAAGGCTTTACTAATATCCAGGTGCAGCAGGGCGTAGCCGAATCACTGCCGTTTGATGATGCCAGCTTTGATCTGGTGATCAGCCGTTATTCGGCGCACCACTGGCATGATGTTGGCCAGGCATTGCGCGAAGTGCGTCGGGTGCTGAAGCCGGGTGGAAAAGCTATCTTTATGGATGTGGTCTCACCAGGGCATCCTTTGTTGGATATCTATCTGCAAACCGTTGAAGTCCTGCGCGATACGTCACATGTCCGCAATTATGCACCGGGCGAATGGCTGAGCTTGATAACAGAATCTGGGTTGCAGGTACGAGAGGTGACGTCAGATCGGTTGTATCTGGAATTTAGCAGCTGGGTGGCGCGCATGCGTACGCCAGAGCATTTCGTTACGGCTATTCGTGCGTTTCAACAAGGGGTTTCTGAAGATGTGCTGCGGCATTTCGCCATCCAGCCAGACGGATCATTTACCAGCGATATCATGATGTTTGAAGTGAGCAGGGGATAAATAACGTCAGGGCAACCAATATACCCTTCCTCTTTCCGCGAGAAATACGCGGAAAACCATCGGATATAGCGGCTGCCCTGACAGAGTATTACCGGGTATAAATTACTTTTTGTCTTCCAACAGGCAGCGATAAATCAGGCCACCGATAGCACCGCCCACTAAGGGGACTAGCCAGAATACCCAAAGCTGTTGCAATGCCCAGGTACCTTGGAAGATGGCCACGCCGGTACTGCGCGCAGGGTTAACAGAAGTATTGGTTACCGGAATACTGATCAAGTGAATCAGCGTTAATGTCAAACCAATCGCTAAGGGAGCAAAACCGGCTGGCGCACGTTTGTCCGTGACACCATGAATAACGATCAGGAAAAATGCTGTCAGCACCAATTCAATGACGATAGCAGATTGCAGAGAATAACCACCCGGTGAGTGTTCACCGTAACCGTTGGAGGCAAAGCCGCCAGCAGTGGCATCGAAACCTGCTTTACCGCTGGCGATTAAATACAACACCGCCGCTGCAGCAATCCCGCCAATCACCTGAGCAATCACGTAAGGAATAACATCTTTTGCGGCAAAACGGCCACCGGCAAATAACCCCACGGTAATGGCTGGGTTAAAATGCCCGCCAGAAATATGGCCAACGGCATAGGCCATTGTTACCACGGTAAGACCAAAAGCGAGTGCGACACCGAGAAAACCAATACCCAGCTGTGGGAATGCTGCTGCTAATACGGCGCTACCACAACCACCGAACACCAACCAAAATGTGCCAAAAAATTCGGCAAAAAGTCGCTTTGACATAGATTCCATCCTACGGAAAATACTAACGGGCGTTAGCACTAAAAACTATAGAACACCTTTTTAAGTTAATGCAGGTTTCTATCAATATTTTCTTAATGCACCTTGAATAACGGTGGATATTAAATCCCTGGGAATTAACTTTGTCTATGCGAATACGGCTATATTTTTCTAATTACGGCGCGTTTGCTGTTTTTTTTATCTTTGTTATAAGAATTTACCCTAAGCTTAAGCGACAGGTTTTTTTTGTTGAAAATAGCTAGCGTTAAATTTTCACTCTCCTATGTTTTTTCCATTGGTTTTGTCCGCGTTAATTGTTAATTCCTATTTGCCATCTTTAATTTTCAAGCCAATTCATGGTATTAGTGGGCTTGTCATAAGATTGTCATGTGGAGCGAATACATTGGCAAACTGCCAAGCCTACATTCTTAATTTTGAGCCATAACCATGAAAATAAAATCGGTTTCACTGTTAATCAGTTCGTTATTCCCTCTGTTGTCCTATGCCGCCACTGACGTTGAGGTTGCACGCTATATTGTCAGTTTTCCTGGTGGTGAGCATGTGAGTTACCAGGGCGCATTCGCTAAGCACTTCCCACAGGGATTGCCGGTAGGTATCGGCTCGGGTCTGGTATTCAATAGTCGTGAAGGCAATGACCTGCTGTTGACGACAGTGACCGATCGCGGCCCGAATGCCGATGCGCCTACGGTCGGTGAACAGGACGCCAAAATTTTCGCTAACCCTGCTTTCGTTCCGCTGTTGATGGACATTCGTGTCGGTGGGGGGAAGGCGGTTGCCAGCAATTCACGCCCACTGCATGACCAGCAAGGGCCGATTAGCGGGCTGCCGCTGCCGGCAGGTCTGATTGGTTCAACCAATGAAGTTGCGTTGAGTGATACGCTGAAAATCTTGCAGGGCGATCCGCGCGGGCTGGATACCGAAGGCATTACGGCGGATGGAAAAGGCGGTTATTGGCTGTGTGATGAATATGGCCCGTTCCTGATCCATATCGACAATCAGGGCAAGATCCTCGCCAAATACGGCCCGACGCCGGAGCAGGGAGAGCACGCGGTGGCAGGCGGATTGCCGAATATCATCAAATGGCGTCAGCCGAACCGCGGTTTTGAAGGCATCACCCGCCTGCCGGACGGGCGTATTCTGGCGGCGGTGCAGAGCACGCTCGACGTGGACGGCAAGACCAAGAACAAAGCACAGTTTACGCGCTTGGTCAGTTTTGATCCGGCCAGCGGCAAAACGGCGATGTACGGCTACCCGATCGATATCGACAGCTATAAAAAGGCCAAAGACGCCAAAGTGGGTGACATTGTGGCTGTAGACAACCAACACATCCTGTTGGTTGAGCAGGGCAGCGATAAAGACAAGCAGATGATCAACAAGATCTATCTGGTCGATCTCAGTCAGGCGACCGATCTGACGGCCTTCGAAGGCAAGGGCAAAGCGCTGGAGTTTGACGATGCGCAAGCGCTCGCCAAGCGCGACGTGAAGCTGGCGCAGAAGCGTGAAGTGGTTGATCTGCGCAAATTGGGTTGGCAGCAGGAGAAGGTAGAGGGTCTATCGCTGATCGACGATCACACTCTGGCGGTGATTAACGATAACGATTTTGGCCTGCAGGCCAAGCTGGTGGACGCACAGCCCAAGGCGAAGAAAATCGGCGACTATCAGTTGGATAAGCAGGGTAACCTGAGCCTGGACGGTAAAACCGTGTCGGCCCGTATTGAGCTGCAACCGCTGGAGAAACCGGAGTCGCTCAGCGAATTGTGGGTGCTGACGCTGCCGCAGCCGCTGAAGTAGAGACGGCAACAGGGGGCCGATGCCCCCTGTTTTTATCCGTGAGTGCCGCTGACCTGCGGCGTCCTGCCTCGTGAAATGCTCTCCCACACCGCGACCGCCACCATAATCAACGTGGTCAAACCGTTCACCATCAGTAAATCGGTGAGGTAGGCGATTGGTGCCAGCACTGCCAGCGCAATGAGCCCCACCAGATGCGATAGGGGAAAGCGACGATAAACCAACCTTTTATACAAGGCGTTAGCGAACAGGTAGATTGCAGGACCGAGGAGCAGTACCGCTGCCGTAACGTTGTTAATATGGCCGTCAGGATGAGCAATCACCAGTTCGTTGGCGACGGCGCAAACGATGATGGCACCGACGAGTATCACGTGAACATAGTGGAAGTTGGCGCCCAGTTGGCCCGGGTTTTCCGCCTGGCTAATGGCGTGACTGCCGGCTTTGCTGCTGGTATCGAAATAAACCCACCACATCGCCAGGCTGCCGAGAAAGGCAACCAGCGAGGCAATCAGTACCGGTGGGTTCCAGGACGCCATTTCGCTAAGGGTCGAACCGGTAATCAGAATGGTTTCACCCAGCGCCACGATCACGAACAATTGGCAGCGCTCCGCCAGGTGATGGCCTTCGATAGTCCATTCGCTACTGCTGTCGGAACGACCGAGTACCGGCAAGCGGAAACCGAACATGGGCGAAACGTATTCGCACAATACGGCTATTGCCCACAGCAACAGCCGGTAGTTGCCTTCCGCCAACCCGCCCAGGATCCAGAACACCGCTGAAATGCACATCCAGCCAAGAATGCGGCGGAAATTTTGTTTTAATGGGTGGCCGATGGGCAGTAGATTTAAGATCACCAGTGAACGCCCAACCTGGATAGCCACGTAAAACAGTGCGAACAGCAGGCCACGCTCGCCAAACGCGTGTGGCAGCGCAGAAGAGGCGAACAACCCCAATAGCATGATGCCGAACAGCAGGATGCGGATAGGGCGGGTATCCGGGTTAAACCAGTTGGTGACCCAAGCGGTGTACTGCCAGGCCAGCCAGACGGCGAACCAAAGCAACAGCGTTTCGAGCGCGCCGGTCAGTGTCAGGTGGTGCAATAGATAGTGAGAGAGCTGGGTAACGGCAAAAACGTAAATCAGATCGAACAGCAGTTCTGAAAATGAAACCGAGGCACCATGGCCATCACGCACACGCAGTAAGGTTTGCGACATAGGGAGTCCTTCCATAATGATAACCTTCAGAAATAGCGTAGTTCAGTCGCGGGTGCTAAGAGAAGAATCTTAAAGATGAGGATTTTTATCGCATTTGGCCAAACGGACTTTTAATTGTCATCTGCCAGGGGTAGAGTGGCAACATTACCCCCGCGTTACCCAGCCAAAGACATATCTGCATGCACTTCCTCCTTATTTTCATCACAATGATTGATGTTCTTTACATTGGATTACGTCTGCTTTCATTGCCTGGTAGATAATTAACTCCACTGATACGAGAAAATAAACAAAAACATCTGGAGTTAATCATGAAACTATTACCTGGCATCGCAGCAGTTCTTTTGGCAGCCGCTTCATTTCCTTCATTTGCAGCGCCGCTGTCATCAGTAAAACAGGTGAATACTGAACAGGCCAGCAGCATGCAAAGCCTTGGCGTAGTGTCGGTTTCCGGCGTTAGTGGCTCTCCAGCCGATGCGGTTCACGCGCTGAAAGAAAAAGCGCAGGCGGATGGCGCCAGCAGTATTCGTATTATCGGGCTGGACACCCCGGGGGATTCCAGCAACTGGCGTGGTAATGCAGAAATATACCGTTAATCGCCTGGCAGTAAATAAACCTCGGTCACTGTAAAGGGTGGCCGATAAAACAAACGGCTGTGGAATATAATCTGACCGGTAATGCTGTTTATTGATTACCTGAAGATTATTTTCGCAGCCTTTTTTTATCTTTTCGTCTGTCGGTTGCATTTCATTACAACTGTGTCGGTGGTTTTAGGAAACATGTTAATGAATACTTAAGAAATTGAGTTCAGATTGGTGGCTACTCAACGTAAGGAGGCCCCAATGTTAAATGCGACACGGCTGCAACTGAAGAACCACTTTAGCTATCTCCAGCAGTTTATGGCTTCGCCGCGTACTGTCGGTACGCTGGCGCCTTCTTCCCCTTGGTTATGCCAGGCGATGCTGAATCAGATTGAATGGACCGGGGCACTGTCCATTGCAGAATTAGGCGCGGCTGACGGCGTGTTGACCAAGCGTATATTGGGACGTATGCGCGCCGATGCCTCGCTTGAGGCCTTTGAAATTCAATCTCATTTTGTGCATCAACTGCGGAAAATTGACGACCGTCGTTTGCAGGTAATGGACCGTTCCGCCGAAGAGATGGCCCGCGATTACGACGTGATATTCTCTTGCCTGCCCTTGTTATCCATCCCGCTTAAAATCAGTATTCGTATTTTGCAACAGGCGCAGCACTGCTTGCGCGCGCGCAATGGCACGCTGGTGTTGTTTCAATACAGCCATTTGTCGGAAAAGCTGTTGTCTCGCTATTTCCATTGGAAACGGCTACGGGTCGTCCGTAATTTCCCCCCGGCGTTGGTCTATATCTGCACGCCGCGTTAACTAAAGCCTTTTTTCCATCACTACCACGTCGCCGCCATATTGCTGGCGACGCTCAATGGTTTGCCAGCCCCAGCCTGAATACAACGCCTCGGATTTATCGGTAATCAGATGCAGGACAGGGTGGTTGCGCTGGCGCGCCAGTTGCACGATGGCCGCCTCCAGGCGCTGAGCGATACCTTGTCGTCTGTGGTCTGGATGAACAAATACGCCTGCCAGCCAAGGGGAAAGATCCATCCGGTGATGATCGTCACTTGGCCATAGGCTAGCCATACCCAGCGGGCATTCCCCCTCGAGCACCAACAGCGTGGTGTAGTCTTCACTGGGTTGTGCGCACTGTGCAAATCGTTGGCGCGTGCGTTCCAGCGAACCGCCACGCTGGGAGCCCCACTGACCAAATGCCCATGCGGCACAGACGTCGCTAAAATGGGGACATTCCACCAATGGGATAATACGTTGGGTCATCGTTGTTCCTCCTGGATTACCTGCCACGCTAGCCCACCTTTTATTGAATTATCGCCCGATTTTTTAACTTTATAAAACCGTATTTACAGCGGTTTTGCATGTATCAGCGGCGAAACAGCGTCATTCAGCGGATTTAGGCCGCCTGGCGCGGGTTGTGATTGAAAGTGTTAATGAGAGTGATTATCATGCGCGCATATTCTTACCTTGATCCGGCCTGTTCATGCGCAATCCCCTCGTTTTACTGCTGCTTTCTCTGTTGCTCGGCGTTTTTAGCGTTCAGGCGAAAATGGTGACTGACATTACCGGTCGTCAGGTCGATGTGCCGGATAACCCGCAACGCATCGTGTTGGGCGAAAGCCGCATGTTGTATACGCTGGCGCTCTTGGAGCCGGGGAATCCCGCTCAGCGTATCGTCGGCTGGCCGGAAGACATGGCGCGTTTTGATGCGCAAAGCTGGCAGCTTTACACACAAAAGTTTCCGCAGATCAAAGCGATCCCTTCCATTAGCAAGGGGAATTTCCGCCAGGTTAATAGCGAAAACCTGATCAAGTTAAAGCCGGATCTGGTGATTCTCGCACGTTACGCGCGGGAAGAGGGTGACAGTGATTTGTTGCTCAATACGCTGAGTAAGGCCGGAATCGCCGTGATCTACGTCGATTTACGGGTCGACTTGCTGAATAACACCGTGCCGAGTGTCCGTTTGCTGGGGGAAGTTCTCAATCGTCAGCAGCGCGCGGAGCAGTTCATCAGCTTCTACCAGCAGCATATGGCGGTGATCCAGCAGCGATTGGCAGGCTACAAGGGGCCAAAACCCAAGGTAATGCTGCATTTGCACCTTGGGCGGCGTGAAACCTGTTGCACTACGGCGGCACATGGCAACCTCGGCGATCTGCTGGCTTTTGCCGGCGGGGACAATATCGCCAATGCCAGCATCAAAGGCGTTTATGGTGAGCTGAACCCGGAAACCATTTTGACCGCTAATCCCGATATCTATATTGCTACCGGCATGGCCGGGCCAGAGGGCAAGCGTTTTTCCGATCTGCGCCTTGGGCCCTTGGTCACCCAGAAGGAAGCTGACGAAAGCTTCCGGATGATCATGCAAAAGCAGCCGATGCTCGCCAACCTGAAAGCGGTAAAAAACCACCAGGCCTGGAGCATCTGGCACAACTTCTATCTCAGCCCTTACCACGTTGTGGCCGTTGAGATGTTCGCTAAAGCTTTCTACCCGGATCTGTTTGCAGACATCAACCCGCAGCAGACCTTTAAGCAGTTATATCAACAATTTTTGCCGTTACCTTTTTCAGGGACTTATTGGAGTCAGTTAAATAATGAATAACACCCAGCGTGGCTGGTGGTGCGCATTGCCTCTGGCGGCCTGTGCATCGGCCCCGGCGTTCAGCGTCGACAAAACAGCAGAAAAGAGTGAAACCCTGGTGGTGGTGGGTCAACCACCATCGGACGGTGTAAAAAGCTACCAGCCGCTGACAAGCGTGACCGGTACCCGTAGCGAAACCTCTCTGCTGAACGTGCCGCAGGCTATCGACGTTGTCCCGCAACAAGTGATTACCGATCAGGCTGTCAGCAGCCTGGACGAGGCGCTGTATAACGTCAGCGGCATCACACAGGCAAACACGTTGGGAGGCACCCAGGACGCGGTAATGAAACGTGGCTTTGGCGATAACCGCGATGGCTCCATTCTGCGCGACGGCGTGCGTTCGGTTCAGGCACGCAACTTTACCCCGACCACTGAGCGGGTTGAGGTATTGAAAGGTCCGGCATCTATGCTATACGGCATGGGCGAGCCGGGCGGGATGATCAATATGATCACCAAAAAGCCGCAGTTGCAGCAGCACACGCATGTGGAAGGGTGGGGCAGCAGCTTTAAAGGCGGCGGCGGCCAGTTAGACGTTACCGGGCCGCTGGGCACCTCTGGTTTTGCCTATCGGATGATTGTCGATCACGATGAAACCGATTACTGGCGCAATTTTGGACGCAATCGCCAAACGGTGATTGCGCCTTCGTTGATGTGGTACGGCGAAAGCACCACGGTGCGTGTGGCTTACGAACATATGGAATACTTGGTGCCCTTTGATCGCGGGACCATCATTGATTCACGCACTGGCAAGCCGGTGAATACGCCGCGCGATCGCCGTTTTGACGAAAGCTATAACGCCACGCGGGGCGATCAGGACAGCGTTACGCTGCAGGTCGATCAGGTACTGAATGAAAGCTGGAAAAGCTCGCTGACCTACGCTTACAGCCGCAATAGCTACAGCGATAATCAGGCACGTGCGCTGGCGCTGAACCCTGATACGGGGGTGTTGTCGCGCCAGGCCGACTCTACGGCCCATGCTGTCAGCCATGCCAACGCGGTACAGCTGACGTTCAATGGCGACGTCGATTGGGGCAAAACCAACCACCAGATGCTATTCGGGTTTGATTTTGAAGATAACCGCACCTACCGCGGCGACATGATTCGCGGCAAAAAGAACAGCGATTTCAACATCTATAATCCGGTGTATGGCCTGATGCCGACCTCGAATGCCGTCAGCGCCAAAGACAGCGATCAGCGTGAAAACCTCACCAGTTATGGCTGGTTTATGCAGGATTCTATCCAACTGACCGAAAAGTGGTTGGTGATGGGTGGCTTGCGCTATGACGCCTTTGACGTTTTCGCCGGGAAAGGGCGACCCTTTGTCACCAATACCGACAGTTCCGACAGCAAGCTGATACCGCGTGCCGGGGTGGTCTACAAGCTGACGCCGAATGTCTCGCTGTACAGCAGTTACACCGAATCTTTCAAGCCGAACTCTTCCATTGCCAGCCAGATTGGTTCGCTGCCACCGGAACAAGGCAAGGCCTGGGAAGTGGGGAGCAAGGTTGAGTTGCCAAAGGGTATTACCGGCACGCTGGCGCTGTTTGACATCACTAAACGCAACGTGATGGTCAACGAATTGGTAAATGGTGAAACCGTCACCCGCACTGCAGGACGTGTGCGTTCTCAGGGCGTGGAGTTGGATGTTGCAGGCAACATTACCGATTCGTTGAGCCTGATCGGTTCTTATGCTTATACCGATGCGCGGGTAGTGGATGATCCCGACAACAAAGGCAAAGAAATGACCAACGTGGCGCGTCATACTGCCTCGCTGTTTATGACCCAGGATCTGGGATCAACGGGGCTATACAGCGGAGATAACGTGCGCGTGGGTGCAGGTGCACGCTATGTGGGGCGCCGCCCTGGTGATGCCGCCAACAGTTTTAATCTCGACAACTACACTGTTGCCGACGCTTTTGCTGCTTACACTCTACCGGTGAAGGGTTACCAGGTGAAATGGCAGTTAAACGTGAAGAACCTGTTCGACAAAACCTATTACCCGTCCAGCGGTGGCAATTTGCGCGTTGCTGTGGGAGAACCACGTGAAGTGGTGCTGCGTGCCAGCGTCGACTTCTGATTTTACGCACAGGAATGTCTGCCCGGCGGCCGGTATCTGCCGCCGGGTAAATCTGATTAAATAGCCGGCCCTGACGTTAAGGAGAACCCGATGAGCCTGCAAATCCGTTTAGCGCAGCCGCAGGATATCGCTCAGTTGATCGCCGTTGAGCGCTCGGCGGCGCAGCTGTTTCATCAACAGCCTGCCTGGCGTTTTATCGCCGAAGGCCCGGTGATGAGTTCAGAACAGCATGCTGATTTTATTCAGCGGCAACACGAATGGTTGGTTGAAGGCGCGTCAGGAGAGGTCGCCGGCTTTATTGCCGTCATACCGCAATCACAGGATTGGCATATCGCCGAGCTGTCGGTAGCCGCCAATTGGCAGCGCCAGGGCATTGGCCGACGTTTGATCGCGGAGGTTGCAGCACAGGCGGCATTGCAAGGCGCACAGCGTTTGACGTTGACGACTTTTATTGATGTGCCCTGGAACGCACCCTATTACCAGCGCCTTGGGTTCAGGCCGATCGCCGCCCAGCAACTCAGTGCGTCATTGAAGCATCAGTTGGCTGAAGACAGTGCGCAGGGTTTTGCTGCGGACAGCCGCTGTGCCATGGAATTTACACTGTCGTAAATATTGAAATACAGGCTGATGGCGGTATGATGCAGCAACTACGCCATCGCACGATCTGCACGCCAGATTCTGGCATGCAAACGCAATCACGTCACCGTATAAGGGACAACCCGTAATGACACAAACCATTTTCATGGTCGGCGCTCGCGGAGCCGGTAAAACCACGGTGGGCAATGCACTGGCGTTGGCGCTGGGCTATCAATTCATCGATACCGATCTGTTTATGCAGCAGACCACGCAGATGAGCGTGGCGGAAATGGTCGAAAAAGAAGGCTGGCTGGGGTTTCGCCGCCGTGAAAGCATCGCGCTGCAAACCGTGACGCAACCGTCAACTGTAGTTGCCACCGGCGGTGGTGCAATCCTGGCAGAAGAGAACCGCCGCTTTATGCGTCAGCACGGCACGGTGATTTACCTGCGCTCGCCGGCTGACGTACTGGCACAACGACTGGAAGAATACCCACAAGACGCACAGCGCCCAACCTTGACCGGCCGCCCTATTGCCGAAGAGATGTTGGAAGTGTTGGCCGCTCGCGAAGCCTTGTATCAGGAAGCTGCGCATTACGTGATGGACGGTACCGGCAACCCACAACAGGTGGTGGCTCAGATCCTCGCCGCGTTACAGCGTGAAACGGTAAAGTAATACCTAAAGGGTACGTGCGGGCACACTAGGCTGTGCCCGATTCTCTGCATTTCCCCTGCTTTCCCCCGTGTCGAACCGCCTCACGCGTCTGAGTGTTGGGATGAGGACACTACGAGTGTGCCTGATCGGCTGGGTGCGCTGTAAAATACAGCCCCGGCGTGATGCCAAAACGTTGACGGAAAGCGGCAATGTAGGCACTGACATTCTCGTAACCGTAGTCGCCGGCGATCCGATTGACGGACTCGCCGCGCGACAATGGCTCCAGCGAGCGGATCACCCGGGCTTGTTGGCGCCAGCGGGCGAAAGTGACGCCAGTTTCGCCAATAAAACGGCGGCTCAGGGTGCGGACGCTCAGTCCGGCCCAGGCAGCCCATTCAATCTGGCTCCGGTTGTCAGCAGGATCGTTCAGCAGTGCACGCGCAATTTTCAACAACCGCGCGTCCTGCGGTAGCGGCAGTTGGAGCGGGGCGCTTTCCTGAGCACGGACTTCATCTAACAATACATGCAATAGCCGCCGCTGCGGCGCGTTCAACTTTTGCCCGGCGAAGGGCGTTATGCGTTCCACAAGCGCCTGAATCAACCCGGAGGCGGTACTTAGCCGGGGTTGTTCAGGTAATCCGCCACAGTAAGCTTCCGGCACATACAGACTCCAGCCTGCTACGTTGCCGCACGCCACCGCCTGATGTGCGCAATGAGGGGGCAGCCAGCCAATATTACCCGCGGTCATTGCCCATTGCCGCTCGTGGGTTTCCAGCGCGATCATGCCATGGGTTAACAAATAGATTTGCCCCTCGGTATGTTGATGCCAAGGCGTCAGGTGTTTTTTCTCATGCCAGAGTCGCTCGCTTTGCAGGATCATATTGATTGGCCGATTTACAGTATAAAAAGTCCCAGTACGCTTATTATGCCACGCTCTGGCCGCGCTATGATCTCCGCTTCATTCAATTCTGGAGATTGCTGATGACCTTGAAGACCCCAGCCGCCATTGTGCTCGACGCCTTGCAGCAGGTGGTTGCTGCCCCGCAGCACCAACCGGCGCTGATCGCTGAATTTTTCCATGCGGATTACCACCAGCAGGTAGATGGTAAAAGGCTCGATTATTCGCAGTTTGTACAACATATGGCGTTGCTGAAGCAGCTCACCCGTAGCATGACATTGGTGTTTGTCGCGGTTGCCGGGCAGGGCGATGCGGTGTTGACGCACCATCTGGTACGGGTGGAAAAACGCGATGGTGGCAGTAGCTTGGTCAAGGTGCTGGCACATTTCACTGTGCGTGACGGAAAAATCAGCGCCTGCGATGAACTGACGCAATTGCTGGAGGGGGAGCACAGCGATCGCGACCTGGGGTCATGTGTGTCGGTCTAAATAGCGCTGCTATACTTAAGCTTGTGGAATCACAGGGGAGATGAGCATGCGCGAAAATGACCGACCTGGCTATCCGAGAACCGCCCGAGTGGTCGCCGTTGACCGGGGCGATCCGAGCTTGCATATGCACCGTTTTGAGGTGCGTACCGATGACATTGAGCCGAACACGCTGCTCAGTGAGCATCCTACCGAGCAGGAAGCGCTTGATGCCAAGCATCGCTACGAAGATCCTGCGCTGGAAGATTAATCGACATCCCCAGAAGCCGGCGCAAGGCCGGTTTCTTTATTCATTTTTTTTGCTAATTGACTGATTAAAATAGCGAATAAAGTTGTATGCCACTTTCTGAATCTGGTATGCGGTGCCTTTTGAAGTCAAGATGCAGAAGGGCTATCTGGCACATCTCCACTCTGCAGAACTTTACTCTGCGTCTCGATCGCATTTCGCGTGAAAAACCAGTGACAGATCAACCTTAATCCCCCAATATGGATTCCCCATAAAGTTGATTACGCGGGTGCCAGTCTATGCTGAAAGTGAACGAGTATTTTGCCGGAAAAGTGAAGTCTATCGGTTTCGATAGTAGCAGCATCGGCCTTACCAGCGTCGGTGTTATGGAAGAGGGAGAGTACACCTTCAGCACCGCCCAGCCGGAAGAAATGACCGTAATTACCGGCGCGTTGAAAGTGTTGTTGCCGGGCTCGCCGGATTGGCAGGTATTTATGCCGGGTGAGAAGTTCTTCGTACCGGGCCACAGTGAGTTCAACCTGCAGGTTGCCGATGCAACGGCCTATCTGTGCCGCTACTTAAGTAAATAATCCTACCCTTTACTTGACGCCGCAGCGCTGTTGGCCGCGCGCACTCACCCCAGTCACTTACTTGCGTAAGTCCCTGGGGTTCTCGCACTTGCCACCTGGCTGCAACTCAAATTAATTTGGGTAGGTTGTTTATTTGGCAAAAGCTGCGCATCTGGAGCAAAGGCGCAGTTTTTGCAGGCTCAACGCTGGGCTTCGCCACCCAGAGCTTCGATGGTGTTCTTGATTAACGCCGCCAGCTCGCTGGTCATCAGGATGAAGTCGGCGTCAAAACGCTGGGCAAAATCGTCACGATCGATGTCGTCATTCTGCTCCCGCAGTGCATCAGCAAACTTCAGACGTTTCAACGAGCCGTCGTCCGCCAGGACCAGTTGAATGCGTTCTTGCCAGTCAACCGCCAGTTTGGTCACCAGCTTGCCGGCTTCAATGTGCACCGCAATCTCATCGCTGATCAGGTTCTGTTTTTTGCAGCGAATAACGCCGCCATCTTCCAGAATTGCCTTCAGTTCCGCTTCGTCCTGAATGATAAAGCCCGCAGGCAGTTCGCCGGAGCGTACCCATTCAGTCAGCGTCAGTTCAATTGGGCTTTCCATGGTCAACGGCACCACGGGCAGAGAACCCAGGCTTTTGCGCAACAGCGCGAGTGTATCTTCCGCACGCTTGGCGCTGGCAGCATCAACCATGATCAGATCGTTGACGGTGTCTATCCACATAAACGTCTGGTTAAAGCGGCTGAAGGCACGCGGCAGCAGGCTGTGCAGCACTTCGTCTTTCAGTGCGTCTTTCTCGGTTTTCTTCAGTTTACGGTGTTGCTCACCTTCCAGGCGTTCAATTTTGGCCTGCAACTCTTGCTTGATGACCGGCGACGGCAGGATTTTTTCTTCCTTGCGCGCACAGATGACGATCTGGCCATTCACTGCATGCGTCAATGCGTCGCTGTGCGAGCCCATCGGGGAGACCCAGCCGGTTTTCGCCATGTCCTGGCTGCCGCACGGGGTGAAAGCAAAGGCGCTGAGCTGTTTTTCCATTTCATCCGCGTTTAGCGCAACTTCGCGGCTCAAACGGTAAACCATCAAATTCTTAAACCACAGCATAATGTTATCCCTGGCTGGGCGTGCATCTGGCACGCTTATTCATCAAAAGCAGGGCGGCATAATAACGAATCAGAGGCGAAAAATCGCCTCATTCCCTCTCAATTGCGTCGTCGACCGCGTTTGAACGACGTGCCCGTTGCAACGCCATCGCCAGCTGACGCTGGCTGAAAGGCTTGCGCAGCAATTCCACATTAGGCAGCGTGTCTTCGTGGTTTCGACGTATATCCTGACCGCTGATCAACAAGGCCGTGATGCGCGGATTAATCTCTCGCGCCAGCCCAATCACCTGTGCGCCGTCCAGCTCGCCCGGTAACATCAGGTCGCTTATCAGTACGCCGATATCCGACGTCTGACGTAACAGCGCCAGTGCTTCATGGCTGTCCGCACAGTCCAGCGTCAGGTAGCCGAGCTGGTGTAGATGTTCACACAACGTATGGCGCACGTCGTTTTCATCTTCCAATACCAGTACCAGGTTGCCGCTGTCGTCATCTTCCTCGGTTGGCAGGGCCGGTGCGTCTATCAGTGCTGGCGTAGGCGCTCGTGGCAACTGCAAGCGCACCAGCGTCCCTTGGCCCGGAGTGGTCTCAATCTGTACCCGGCCACCTGACTGGCGAACAAACCCGTACACCATCGACAGCCCCAGTCCACTGCCGCTGCCCACGGCCTTGGTGGTGAAGAAGGGTTCGAACACCTGCGCTTTGACCTCTTCCGACATGCCACAGCCGGTGTCGATCACCTCTAGCGTCACCATGTCCTGTTTCTTGCCGCCGCTGCGCACCACGCGTTGGTTGTAGGTCCGGATCTTCACTATGCCGCTGCGGCCCTCCATGGCGTCGCGGGCGTTGACCACCAGATTGATCAGCGCATTTTCTAACTGGTTAGCATCAACCCACGCCGGCCAGCCGGGATGCTGAGACTCAATGACCAGGGATAGCGTCGTGGGCAGTGAATGACGTAGCAACTCCTGCAGATTTTCCACCAGCAGGTGAAGCGTGATGGCCTGCGGGTGCAGTGCCTGTTTACGAGAGAACGCCAGCAGTCGCTGGGTGAGCTGTGCCCCGCGTTCGGCAGCCTTCAGTGCGCGAGCGATGCGTTGCTCAGTCTGTGCGTCCTGTGTCTGCTGGGTCGTCAGCTCCAAACTGCCGATAATTACCGCCAACAGGTTATTAAAATCATGCGCCAATCCGCCGGTGAGTTGGCCGACTGCCTTCATTTTTTGACTGTGCAACAGTGCTTCTTCCAACGCTTTACGCTCGGTACGCTCCAGCACCACGTTGACTACGCCACGGTTTGGTACCGGGCTAAAACGCAGCTCGACGGTGCGCCCATCGCTCAGCCTTAGCTCCTGCGGTTGCGGCAGTTCGCTGGAGAGGTTGGCCAACACCGCATCCCAACGCTGGCCGGCCGGAGGTGTCACGTGTTGCAGCAGCTCGCGGTAGTGTTGTCCCCGGTGTAATTGGTGTTCGTTTAATCCCAACAGGAGAGGATATTGCGGGTTCCACACGACCAATTGACCGTCGTTATCAAAGAGTGCGAAGCCGTCGCGCATCGCCAGAAACGTGGTTTCCAACTGGGTGCTTTTCTCTTTCAACAGGCGGGAAGTCTGTTCGAGTGAGGCGGTATTACGTGCAAAAACGTTGAATGCGCGTGCCAGTTCGCCCAATTCATCGCGGCGTTGCAGCGCGGGTACGCTGACATCGCGCTCACCCCGTGCCAACCGCGTCATGGCGTTAGCAATTGCGGTCAGGTTCGAGCCGAGGTTGCGGTAGATATACAACCCGGCGAAACCGGTAATCACCAGCGCCAGCAGTGCAAACAGGCCGATAAATACGCTGATGGAACTGAGTTCATGGTGCGTTTGGTGGGTACGTAGCTCCGATTCGTCCGCCACTTTCTGTACGTAAAGATTGATATCATCGTTGAGCATCGCGACTAACGCTTTGATATGGTAGGTGTAATAGGCCAGGGCGAGATCGCTTTGCTCCAACTCCAGTGTTTCAGGCAGCAACCGTTGTTCATTGTCCCGAAATTGCCGCATTTTCTCATCCACCAACGCATCTGGGCTGTTTTGCGGCCAGTAGGCCATCACGCTATCGAGCTGTTGGGCTGCTGCCTTGGGCGTTGGGGTTTGAATGGCAATGGCCAGCAGCCGATCAATTTGGCTCAGAAGCGGCTGCGAAGGTTGGTTCAAGTTATGGCGTTGGTTAAGGCTGGCGATATGCCGCAGCGTGCTTTGTGACTGATACAGACCGCTGAGAAGAATATTGCGTTGTAAATGCCGCGCGTGGCCGAGATCCAGCATGCGGGTTACACTGGTTTCCAACGCGTTACTGCGGCTGATGATGCGTTTGACCAGGGCCGGTTCACTGTGTGCCAGGGGTGCTTCTGCCAACCGACTGAGTGAAGCCTGTAGCGCCAGCTGAGTCTGTTTCAGTCGAGCGGATTCGCTTTGGTACTCCAGCGCGCCAACCACTTGCGAAAGCCGAATCGCGGCGGTCGCCACGTTTGACGTGTCCCGGCTTAACGCCATACTGCCGTTCATCTCTTTCAGCGTCTGCGCCTGCACCTGTTCCTGCAGCTTGCCCGCATGGTTAAAACCGACGATTGCCACCCCACTGACCATGAGCGTCACCGCCACAACCAGCAGGTTGAACATCAGCAAGCGCCCACGAGCACCGGCAAGGAAAGGCAATCTGCGCATCGTATCTCCCGTAACTGACTGTTCGCAGTATAGATCCCCGTTCCATTAACAATATGACAAAGATGAATGGACGCTGACATTTTGCATTTATTTATGCGTGGTTAACTGCTCTCAATCCGAACCCTAACCTGAGGTATGACGATGAGCGCGATCCCGATTTTGGAAATGCACAACATCGCCAAGCGTTTTGGTCAGTTTTATGCGCTTAAAGGCGTCAATCTGACGGTATATCGCGGGGAAATTCACGCGTTGATGGGGGAAAACGGTGCAGGTAAAAGTACCTTAATGAAAATATTGGCCGGCGCTTATATCGCCAGCAGCGGGGAAATTTTTATCGATGGGCAGCCGTTCGCCATTAAAGGGCCAAAAGATGCCCTGGCAGCAGGCATCACGCTGATTTATCAGGAAATGAACCTTGCACCGAACTTGACGGTGGCAGAGAACATATTTCTGGGCAGCGAGATCCAGCGCGGTGGACTGGTAAAACGCAGACAGATGTTGCTGGACGCGCAGAAGGTGATCGATCGTTTGGGGGCTCAGTTCAGCGCCGGCGATCGGGTGATGAAATTAACCATCGCCGAGCAGCAACAGGTGGAGATTGCCCGTGCGCTGCATCGCAACAGCCGCATCCTGGTTATGGATGAGCCGACGGCGGCGCTTTCTTCACGTGAGACGCAGCGATTGTTCGAGCTGATCAAGCGCCTGCGTGATGAGGGCATGGCGATTATTTACATCAGCCATCGCATGGCGGAAGTGTATGAACTGTCGGACCGCGTCAGTGTCCTGCGCGACGGACAATATGTCGGTAGCCTGATGCGCGACAAACTGTCCGCCAGCGAATTGGTGCGCATGATGGTGGGCCGCCCATTAAGTGATTTGTTCAATAAGGAACCGGGCATTGCGGTGGGCGAACCACGCCTGACGCTGCACGGCCTGACCGATGGCAAGAAGGTGAAACCCGTCAGCCTGCAAGTGCGCGCCGGTGAAATTGTTGGCCTTGCCGGGTTGGTGGGCGCCGGGCGATCCGAATTGGCTCAGCTGATATTTGGCGTGCGCAAGGCCAGTGGTGGCACGGTGGAGATTGACGGCACGTTGGCCAATATCCATTCACCGCGCGATGCCATTGCCATGGGTATCGGTTTTCTTACGGAAAACCGCAAAGAGCAGGGGTTATTCCTCGATCTGGCAGCGCATGAAAATATCGTCATGGCGACACTGGAACGTGACGGCCGCTATGGCCTGCTCAATCGCCGCAAGGCACAGCGTATTTCCAGTGACGCTATCAGCTTGTTGAATATCCGCGTGCCGCATGCCCAGGTACGTGCCGGTGGGCTGTCCGGCGGCAACCAGCAAAAGCTGCTGATTTCACGCTGGGTGGCGATCGGCCCGCGCATTCTGATCCTCGATGAACCGACACGCGGCGTTGACGTCGGTGCCAAAAGCGAAATTTACCGCATCATGAGCCAGATGGCACAGCAGGGTGTGGCGATCCTGATGATCTCCAGTGAACTGCCTGAAGTGGTCGGTATGAGCGACCGGGTCTACGTGATGCACGAAGGCAGCATCGTTGGGGAACTGAACGGCGGTGATATCAGCCAGGAAAATATTATGGCGCTGGCAACCGGCGTCGACTCCCCTCAGCCGCAGGTGACAACCGCATGAATAATTCTATCCCCACGCTCAAGGAGCCTGCCATGACATCAAATTCGCTGCCGCCAGGTGCAAAGAACCCTACGCTAAAACGGGCATTACTGGGCGATATGATGCAAACCGTCGGTATCTTGCCGATATTGATCTTGATCGTTGCCGTTTTCGGTTTTGTTGCGCCAAACTTTTTTACTGATGCCAACCTACTGAATATCGCCCGGCAGGCATCAATTAACATCGTATTGGCGGCGGGCATGACCTTTATCATCCTGACCGGCGGTATCGATCTCTCGGTCGGTTCGATGCTGGGCACCACGGCAGTGGTGGCAATGGCCGTCTCATTGATGCCGGGCTTCGCCGGAATGTCAATTCCGCTGGCGCTTCTGGCCGGCTTGGGCATGGGGTTGTTTAACGGTTTCTTGGTGGCCTACGCCGGTTTGCCGCCGTTTATCGTCACGCTCGGGACCTATACCGCACTGCGTGGTGCCGCTTATCTGCTGGCAGACGGTACCACCATTATCAACTCCAATATCAGTTTTGAATGGATCGGCAATGCTTATCTGGGGCCGATCCCTTGGCTGGTGATCATCGCTTTTGCCGTCATTGCGCTGTGCTGGTTTATCCTGCGCCGCACCACGCTGGGCGTACATATCTATGCCGTGGGCGGCAACATCCAGGCGGCACGTCTGACCGGGATCAAGGTGGGTGCGGTGCTGCTGTTCGTCTACGGTATGAGCGGTTTGCTGTCAGGGCTGGGGGGGATAATGAGTGCCTCACGGCTTTATAGCGCCAACGGCAATCTCGGTATGGGCTATGAGCTGGATGCGATTGCTGCGGTGATCCTCGGCGGTACCAGCTTTGTCGGCGGCATTGGCACCATTACCGGCACGCTGGTGGGGGCGCTGATTATCGCTACCCTCAACAACGGCATGACGCTGATGGGGGTCTCTTACTTCTGGCAATTAGTGATCAAAGGGGCCGTCATCATCATCGCGGTGCTGATCGATAAATACCGCACCCGTAATTATCAACACTAATACCCGTTGTCTTTCAAGCGACAGCCTTGCTGGCTGCAGCTTGAAAACCCTAGAGCAAGTTTGAGTGAGTGAGAGAAATCAGTTGGTTAGCGCCCACCGGGGCAGGTTTTTCATAGATTAGAAAATAATGAGGAAAACACTATGCGTTTCAAGCCATTGATTACCGCTTTACTGGTTACCGCTGCGCTCGGCAGTGCGTCGTTGGTGCAGGCAAAAGAGTTGAAATCGATTGGGGTGACGGTAGGGGATTTGGCCAACCCGTTCTTTGTGCAGATCACCAAGGGGGCTGAGCTGAAGGCGCGTGAGCTGGCCGGTGACAAGGTAAACGTCACGCTGGTGTCGAGCGGTTACGATCTTGGTCAGCAGGTGGCGCAGATTGATAACTTTATCGCTGCCAAGGTCGATATGATCATCCTGAACGCTGCGGATTCCAAGGGCATTGGCCCAGCCGTCAAACGCGCCAAGGATGCCGGTATCGTGGTGGTGGCGGTTGACGTGGCGGCCGAAGGTGCCGATGCCACCATTACCTCGGACAACACTCAGGCCGGTGCCATGGCATGTAAATACATCAGCGACCGCCTGAAAGAGAAAGGCAACGTGGTGATCATCAATGGGCCACCGGTATCTGCCGTGCAAAACCGGGTGGAAGGCTGCATGACCGAGCTGAAGAAACACCCAGAGATCAAGTTGCTGTCTTATAACCAGAACGCGAAAGGCAGCCGTGAAGGCGGGTTGGAGATCATGACCGCGTTGCTGGCGGCCAATCCGAAGATCGACGGTGTCTTTGCGATTAACGATCCGACAGCGATCGGTGCCGATCTGGCGGCGAAACAAGCACAGCGTAGCGAATTCTTTATCGTTGGCGTAGACGGATCGCCGGACGGCGAGGAAGCGCTTAAACGCGGCAATTCACTGTTTGTGGCGACGCCAGCACAGGATCCCCAGGTTATGGCGGCCAAAGCGGTCGAGATCGGTTATCAAATCCTGCAGGGCAAACCTGCACCGACCGGTCCGGTGCTGATCCCGGTCACCATGATCGATAAAAACAATATTGGCAGCTACAAAGGCTGGACGGTGAAATAACCGTTATACCCTTATCCTTCAAGCTGCCTCTTTGTTGGCTGCCTTTGTTAACCCGAATCACTTACCTGAGTAAGCTCATCGGGATTCACTCAGTTGCCGGCTAGACGCATCTTGAATGATTTTGGGTATATTTACGGGGCCTGCCAGATCGGGCCCCCCATTCTTTAAGCGCTTCCGGAGGCACCATGAACCGTTCCGCCGTGAATCATATTCTGCAGCAAACCCAGCACTTTTTTGCCCGTTTTGACGTTCAGTTACCCCCTTTTGCCCATTTCAGCCCACCCGTTTGGCGGCAGCTTGATCGCCAGCCGTGGCAAGAGGTGTTCGACCTGAAGCTGGGTTGGGATGTTACGGCGTTCGGCGGCGATGATTTTGCCCGTCAGGGACTTACGTTGTTTACCCTGCGCAATGGTTCACCCGGCGGGCAGCCTTATGCCAAAGGCTATGCGGAAAAGATCATGCATTGCCGCGAAGCGCAGGTAACGCCGATGCATTTTCACTGGCGTAAGCGGGAAGACATCATCAACCGTGGTGGAGGCAACCTGATCGTGGAGTTACACAATGCCGACTCGCAGGAAGCGCTGGCCGATAGCGCCGTGACCGTCACGCTGGACGGTTGCAAACAGACCCACGCTGCCGGTTCGCGGCTGCGGCTGGCACCCGGAGAAAGCATTTGCCTGACGCCAGGTATCTACCACAGTTTTTGGGGGGAGGAGGGCTTTGGCGACGTGCTGGTCGGTGAAGTGTCCACGGTGAACGATGACGACAATGACAACCGTTTCCTGACACCGCTCAAGCGCTTTAGCCAGATCCAAGAAGATCAGCCGCCGCAGTGGTTGTTGTGTAACGACTATTTGCGCTTTATCGATTAAGGAGAACCAGCATGGCATTGATTTCATTGGCTCAGGGGCTGGCACATGCGCGTCAGCAGGGTTATGCGTTAGGTGCGTTCAACGTGCTCGACAGCCACTTCCTGCGGGCCCTGTTTGCAGCAGCGCAGGCGGCACGGTCGCCCTTCATTATTAATATTGCAGAAGTGCACTTTAAATATGTCTCGCTGGAATCTCTGGTGGCGGCGATTAAAAGTGAAGTGGCACAGCATGATATTCCCGTGGTGTTGAATCTCGATCACGGCCTGCATTTCGACGCGGTGGTGCAGGCACTGCGGCTGGGATTCAGCTCTGTGATGTTTGACGGTTCCGGTTTGAGTTACGAAGAGAACGTGCGTCAGACGCAAGAAGTGGTACGCATGTGCCATGCGGTCGGCGTTTCTGTAGAGGCAGAGCTGGGCGCGGTCGGCGGTGACGAAGGCGGTGCGCTGTACGGCGAAGCCGACAGCAATAAATTTACCGATCCGCAGCGGGCGCGTGAATTTGTCGAATTGACCGGAATTGATGCGTTGGCGGTGGCGATTGGCAATGCGCACGGCAAATACAAAGGTGAGCCAAAGCTCGATTTTGAGCGGCTGGCGGCTATTGAGCATCAGGCGGGAATTCCGTTGGTGCTGCACGGCGGTTCTGGCATCAGCGATGCCGATTTCAAACGTGCGATTGGCCTGGGGATTCACAAAATTAATTTCTACACGGGTATGTCACAAGCAGCGCTGGGGGCGGTTGAGCAGCGGATAACGCAACGTCACGCGATTTACGATGAGTTTGCTGAAGTGCTGCTGGCGGTGGAACAGTCGATCGCTGAAGTGGTGCAGCAGCAAATGCATATTTTCGGCAGCGCCGGGCGCCTGTGATGATCCGCCGCGGTATTTTTTCGGCAGGCAACATGCTGGTGGATCATGTGCATCAAATTGCCCACTGGCCACAGCCGGGCTGGCTGGTGGAGATTGAACACAGCCAGCGTGCCACCGGCGGCGCGCCGCTTAATGTGTTGTTGACGCTGGCGCGTATGGAAACCGGTTTACCGCTGGCTGCGCTTGGGCTGATTGGTTGCGACGCCGACGGTGACTACATTTTGCAGATGCTGGCGCAGCACCGGGTCGACAGCAGTTTTGTACGGCGCAGTGAAGCGGCGATGACGTCCATGTCACAAGTGATGACTGAACCGGGTGGGCAGCGGACGTTTTTCCATGCACTCGGCGCCAATCGGCTGCTGGATCTGGCCGATTTTGACGGACTGTACAGCCAACATAAAATTTTCCATTTAGGCTATTTGTTGCTGCTCGACAGCCTGGATCGCCCGGATGAAGAATTCGGTACGCGTAGCGCACGTCTTTTGGCACAGATGCAGCAACGCGGGTATCAAACCTCGCTCGATCTGGTGTCACGCCAAGGGGATCCGCGTTATCGGCCATTGGTGCTGCCCGCGCTGCGCTGGCTGGATTACCTGGTGATCAACGAGTTAGAAGCTGGGGAGTTTACCGGGCTGGCGCTGCGTGCGGCCGACGGCGCGTTGCAACAGCCCTTGATGGCCCAAGCCGCAGAACAATTATTACGGGCCGGTGTGCGGCGGCGGGTGGTGATCCACTGCCCTGAAGGTGCCTACGGGCTGGAAACGTCGGGCGAAGCACGTTGGCAGCCGTCATGGCCAGTGAGTGACGCCGAGATTGTTGGCAGCGTGGGTGCTGGGGATGCCTTCTGTGCCGGAGTGCTGTACGCCAGCCATGAAAACGGGTCTTTGAAGGAGACGTTGCAGCTAGCGCATGCCTGCGCGCGTTTCAATCTCTTGTGCGCCAACGCGATCGATGGCGCACGACCATTGCCGGAATTGTTGGATTACATCAGACGGCAGCCACAGGCTGGCTGACGTCAGCAGCAAAAACATAACCCAGCCCACGAATGGTGCGGATCAATTCGGGCTGATGTGGATTGTTTTCGATCTTACGTCGTAAACGCATGATCAAAACGTCGATAGTGCGATCGAACACCTCCAGCGTTTCGCTATGGGTCAGTTCCAGCAGGCGATCGCGGGTTAGCACTTTACGTGCATGTTGTACCAACGCCAGCAGCAAGCCGTATTCGCCCTGGGTGAGGTCAACCGGTTGTCGCTGGGGGTTATGCAATGTGCAGCGGCTTGTGTCCAGGCACCAGCCGTTGAACTGCCAGCCTTCGGGCTTACTCGAGGAGAGCAGGGCCGGCTCCAGCGCCAGTGCGCCGGTACGACGTAATACGGCTTTGGCGCGGGCAACGACCACGCGTGGGTTGAAGGGTTTGGCGATGTAATCGTCGGCGCCCATTTCCAGACCGACCACCACGTCGGACTCGGAACCCAGCCCCGTCAGCATCACTACCGGTAGATCCGGGCGCAGGCGATGGATCTGCTGTAGTACCAGCAAGCCATTGGTATCCGGCAGGATCATATCGAGCAGCACCAGTGCAATATCCGGCTGCTGGTTGATCAAGGTGAGCGCTTCACTGCCCCGGTGGCAGGCGTGGACGGTAAACACGTGCTCATTGAGCACGTCGCAAAGTACGTCACAGATAGCGGGATCGTCATCGACGATCAATACGGCAGGTTTCATCGCTGCTCTCCGGATTATATTATGCGGAAAATGTTATCAATAGGTTAACTGCTTAAATGCAGTGTACCCGATGACCAATTAATAAGCGGCAGACGGACGTGTTCGGATGTGGAAATTGCCATCACCGTCACACTCGGCGGTCATTGAGTGATCCTGGCAACTGAATATATTAGGCTGTGGCAACGTTGTGGTGCATTGAGGAGAAAAATCGTGCGCATTGGTATCGACCTGGGTGGCACCAAAATTGAAGTAATCGCGTTGGCCAATGACGGGCAGGAGCTGTTCCGTCATCGTATTGCCACGCCGCGTCATGACTATCAGCAAACGCTGAATGCCATTACCGGCCTGGTGATGCTGGCGGAAGAGAATACCGGCCAACAGGGCTCCGTCGGTGTCGGCATTCCCGGCACATTGTCGCCTTTTACCGGCCTGGTAAAAAATGCCAATTCGGTGTGGCTGAATGGGCAACCCCTGGATAAAGATTTATCACGAATGCTGGCGCGCGAAGTGCGTATTGCAAACGATGCTAACTGTCTGGCGGTTTCTGAAGCTACCGATGGCGCAGCCGCCGGCAAACAAACGGTGTTTGCCGTCATTATTGGCACCGGCTGTGGTGCTGGGGTGGCAATCAACGGACAGGCGCACTCGGGCGGTAACGGCATATCGGGCGAATGGGGGCATAATCCGCTGCCGTGGCTGGATAGTGACGAACTGCGTTTTCGTGCTGAGGTCCCCTGTTACTGTGGCAAACAAGGCTGTATCGAGACCTTTATTTCCGGCACGGGTTTTGCCACTGACTATGCACGCTTGAGCGGCACCCCGCTCAAAGGGCATGAGATCATGTCCTTGGTGGCACAAGGCGATGCCTTGGCAGAGCAAGCCATCAGCCGTTATGAACTGCGGTTGGCGAAATCGCTGGCGCACGTGATCAATATTTTTGATCCGGACGTGGTGGTATTGGGCGGCGGCATGAGCAATGTGGATCGTTTGTATCAGCACGTACCACAGCTGGTGAAGTCCTGGGTTTTCGGCGGCGAGTGCGAAACCCCGATCCGCAAAGCCGTCCACGGTGATTCCAGCGGCGTGCGTGGTGCTGCCTGGCTGTGGCCACAGCTGTAATCGTTGCAAAAAAGCGCGGGCCTGCTCGCGCTTTAATCAATTCTCTGTACAAAAACTAGACTCTCCTTTATGCTTTAGCTAACTTAGCTAAGGAGGTCGCGTATGCCTATCCAGGCCAATATGCACGAAGCCAAATCTAACCTGAGCCAACTGGCGGATAAAGCCGCACAGGGAGAGACCGTGATTATAGCGAAAGCAGGGAAGCCATATGTTCAGTTGACGGCTATCAAGGGGAAAAACCGCCAACCCGGTGCCGCCAAGGGCAAATTTACCGTGCCGGAGAATTTCAATGACGGCGATGCAGACATTACCGCGCTGTTTGAGGGCGATGAATGAGGCGCCTGCTGCTGGATACTCATGCACTGCTGTGGTGGCTGATAGACGATGCCAGCCTGGGGGAAGGGGCAAGAAAGCAGATCGCCGATCCCGGCAATAGGGTGTTTATCAGTGCGGCCAGCATTTGGGAAATGTCGATTAAGCAGGCGTTGGGTAAGTTGGTGCTGCCGGAGGACATTTTCGAGGTGATTGATGCCGAAGATTTCCTGTCGCTCCCAATGACGGCTTTTCACGGCCAGCAGGCGGGCCAGTTGCCACCGCATCACAACGATCCTTTTGACCGCATGCTGATCGCCCAGGCGCAGGCGGAAGGGTTAACACTGGTTTCCGCCGATGCCGTTTTTCCAAGATATGGCATCAGGGTATTTGACGCCCGACGCTAACCCTCTTTCGTCTCGCTTTCGCTGCGTACCCGCTCGATGTGAATAGTCAAAAACATCATCTCTTCGCTGGTTAACTGGTGTTGGTAGTTCTTTTCTATGTGCTGATTAATTTTCCCCGCGCAGGCGAAGGACTCAGGGTATTTCTCTTTCACCACCAGATAGAGCGAATCGTCGTCGCTGTCGACGTAGTTTTTCCCTAGCAGGCGTTGGGCGAAGAACTTGAGGTGGGTGACAAAGCGATGATAACTCAGAGCTTCTTCGTTATAGTCAAAGCGGAAGTGGTATTTGACGATGTTCAAAATCTCCTGCATCACGCGGGTGATGTGCAGGGTGTTATGCATTTCATCATTCAGCTGTGCGTTGACCAGGTGTAGGGCGATAAATCCGGCTTCATCTTCCGGCAGGGCGGTGCCCAGCCGCTGGGCGATCAGCGCCAACGCCTCAAGCCCGACGGCAAACTCGGCCGGGTAGAGTTTTTTGATTTCCCACAGCAGCACGTTTTTAATGTCCAGCCCCTGCGCATGGCGCTGCAGCGCAAAGTGGATGTGATCGGTCAGCGTGATGTAGACGATGTTGTGCAGCTTACCTGGCAGGCGCTGGCGGGCGAGGGTGATGATTTTGTCGGCGGTGGTCACGCAGGCCAGTGGGATTTCAGACAACAGCGTTTTAAAACGCTCGGCCATTTCGCTGCCGTTCAGCGTAAAGATCTTCTCGATCAGCTCTTCGTCCAGCAGATCCCCCGCCTTCTTTTTAAAGCCAATACCTTTGCCCATCACCACCGTCTCTTCCTGACGGTCGTCCAGCGTAATCACCACGTTATTATTGAGTATTTTAGCGATCTTCATGGTTCTTCCCGGATGTTTCAGCGCGCTGAAAACGAAAAAACCTGACGCCCGGGAGCGATCCCGTGCGTCAGGTTTTGCCTGTATATCTACAGTAGCAATCCTGTTATCGGTAGTATCATAACCCTTGTCCGCGGCGGCTCAACGCTTTTCGCCAGGGAGTGCCACCGCGGTCACATTTCTCAGCCCAGTCAGGCTATTCCAGCCGGAACTGTGGCTCCAGCCTACTGACGCCGAGGCCGTTGACCTTTTTCACCTTAATTTGCACCGGAATACGGTCTTTCATTGCCTCAACGTGACTGATCACGCCAATGGTTTTCCCCGAGGCATTCAGGCTGTCCAAGGCGTCCAACGCGGTATCGAGGGTTTCTGCATCCAGCGTGCCAAAGCCTTCGTCGAGGAAGAGCGAATCGATACTGGTTTTGTGGCTGACGAGATCGGATAGCGCCAGTGCCAGCGCCAGACTCACCAGGAAACTTTCACCGCCGGACAGGGTGCGGGTATCGCGCAGCGCGTCTGCCTGCCAGGTATCTACCACCAGCAGTTCCAGTGCGTCGCTGGCTTTACGTTGCAGCAAATAGCGTCCGTGCAGTCGGCCAAGCTGGTTATTGGCCAAATACACCAGGTGATCAAGGGTTAACCCCTGAGCAAACTTACGGAATTTGTCGCCCTCTTTGGAGCCGATTAACTGATTGAGATAGCTCCAATCGTCGTACTGCTGCTGGCTCTGGCTGATGTGTTCAAACAGTGACTGTTGATTGATTCGGCGCGCGGCGTCACTGCCTAACTGATTGCGCACTTCCCCCTGTTGCAGCTGCAAGGTTTTTAACCGTTGTGCCAGCGTTTCCAGGCTCTGGCTCAGGATTTTGGGATCGGTCTGGGTCTCATCCAACCCTTGCGGACGCTGTTGTTGGTGCTGTTGCAGGCTTTCGACAGCCTGGGCCAGCAGTGCACGGGCTTCAACGTGTCGCTGTTGTAATTGCTCTTTGCGGTGTTGCAACTGTTGGCGTTGGGCATCATCAAGCAGAGCGGCATTGAACGCGGCCTCATCACTGAATTCACTGGCGGCTAGCGCCTGCAGCCAGTCTTGTTCCGCCTGTTGCAGCCGTTCGTTTTGTTGCAACAGCTGTTGCTGTAATCCAGCAAGTTGGCCGCTCAGACGATCGCGTTGCTCCTGCGCTTTCTGCCAGTGCTCGGCGGCTTGTTGACTGGCCTGTTCGCAAAGCCCTTGTTTGGCGCGCAACTGTTCGCGCTCCTGCGCGATTTGCCGTTCACCAAACAGGGCCAGCCGCTGTGCGCGTTGCTCGCCCAGAGCTTGTTCACCGTCCTGCCACTGTTGCTGCAGGCGCTGCTGTTGCAACAGGGCTTCTGCGAGGCTTTTCTCCAGCAGAATGAAACGCTCGTCCAGTCGCGCCTTGTCTTGCTGTGCCTGTTGCTGCTGTGCTTGCAGTGAAGCCAACTGGTCTTTGGCCTGCTGCACTGCGTGCGACGCTTGTTCGTGTTGCAACAGAGCGGCCTGACCCTGACGTTCTTCGTTGTCGCAGGTGGTTAGCCACTGGCTCAGGCGATCGCTGTCCTGAAGGGTAAAGTCAAATGCCAGCGGCGCGGTCAAGCGTTGCCAGTTTTGCTGGTGCTCAACAACGTGCTGCTCATCTTGCGCGATGAGTTGCTGTTGGCGCTGTTGCTGTTCTCTCAGGCTTTCACAACGGGTACGCAGTTCGGTACCCAGGGTGTACAAGGCCTCAGTTTTGATGCGCATCTCTGCCAGGCGCAATGCGGTCTCGGAAGGTTTTACCGTCTGATACTGCTCAATGGCCGGGTGATTACAAGAGCCACAGAGTGGACAGGGTTCGCCGGTTTGCAGGCGGGCGCGTTCGGCTTCCAGGCTGACAATGCGCTGTTCCAGTTCGAGGGTTTTTTCCACGTCCGACTGGTGTGCTTTTTGTTGTTTATATTGCTGCCGCGTCTCTTCGAGCTGTTTTTCATGTTCGCTGAGTTGCGCCTGACGGGCGGCAAACTCTTTACGTTGTTGATCCAGACGTTCTCTGACCTGACTGAACAGCGAGGAGAGGGTGAATAACTGCTGGCGCACCGGGCGTAACTCGGCCAGCTCAGCCTGACGCTGACGCAGTGCTGCCAGGGGCGACTGGGCTTCCAGCGCATGTTGCTGTTGCTGCTGCGCCGTCAGCGCGGCGGTGAGGGCGTTAAGCTTTTCCTGATGCTGACCGGCCTGTGCGGTCAACTGGATTCGCTGAACCTCGAGTTGTTCCAGCGCCGTTTTTTGCTGGGCATACTGCTGTGCGGCGCTATCGCACATCTGTTGCAGTTCGGTCTGCGTTTTCTTTAACTGGGCAATCCGGTTATCGAGCGGGACGACTTGATCGTCGATCAACCGCTGTTGTTCCTGCTGGTGTTCAACATATGCCTGTAGTTGCACACGGGCCTGTTCCACAGCCTGTTGCAACGGTGCCATCTGGGCGAGCTGCTGCGCCTGCTGCTGCGTCAACTGGGCAATCTGCTGTTGTAGCGTCTGGTGATCGTGACGGCAGCGGTTACGTTCGTTAAGCAACGGCCGCAGTTTTTCTGCCGGTTCGCTGCGTGCCAGTTGCTGTAGTTGCGGTTCTGCTGCGGTTTGCTCTAGCTCCACCGCGTCCAGTTGGCGCTGATATGCCTGTTGTTTTTGCTGCGTTTGCTGCCAAAATTGTAACCAGTTCAACGCCTGCTGCTGCTGACGGGTTTGGTCGCTGAGGGTATTTTCTTGTGTCGCCAATTCAACTAACTGGTTTTCCAGCAGTTGTCGTTGTTCATCATTTAGCAGTTCAATACCGCTGGCGCGTTGGTGCAGCGCGTCCAGTTCGACCTTGGCCTGTTTGTGCTGTTCGAAAACCCGCTCGGAAAGCTGGCCGTAGATCTCGGTGCCGGTTAGCTCTTCCAGCAGTTCGGCGCGATCATTGGCATCAGCGTTAAGGAAGGCGGCGAACTGGCCCTGGGACAGCATCATCGATTTGGTGAAGCGCCCGAAATCCAGCCCGGTAATTGCGGCGGTAAGATCCAGTTTGTCGCGCACTTTGTCCGCCAGGATCTTGCCATCTTCACGCAGTGCCAATTCGACTTTAGGAGCCTGCAGGTTACCGTCTGGCGCATTTTTGGCGCGGCGCTGGCTCCAGAATGCGCGATAACCGACACCTTTGACCTCAAACTCGACCTCTGCCAGCGACTCGGCGGTATGGCGTGTCATCAGCTCGTTTTGGCTCGGTGTGACATTCAGGCGCGGCGTCTGGTGGTACAGCGCCAGACAGATGGCGTCCAGCAGGGTGGTTTTACCTGCCCCGGTTGGCCCGGTGATGGCAAACAACCCATTGCTGGCAAAAGGCTCCGCAGTGAAGTCGATTTTCCATTCACCTTGCAGGGAGTTGAGATTTTTTAATCTCAGGCTGAGAATTTTCATTGGCTCGGCTCCTGATCTTGGTGCCTAACGGCTTCGACGACCTGTTGGAACATTTGACTCATGCGTTGCCGGCGATCATCGGCCATATCAGGTTCTTGCGCCAGACGACGTTCGAAGACGTCATTGACGCTCAGTTCGTTAAGCGTTTCTTTGTCCTGTTGTTCAATCGCCTGGCGGCGCTGTTCTTTACTGCGGCGCAGCAACACCACCTCTACGGGCAGTTGATCGGCCAGCAGTTGGATACGGCGCTGAATGTCGCTGAGATAATCCTGCGTAGCGACCTCGATATCCAACCACACCGGCAACTCACCTTGATAATCGGCGAACTGCCGTAATTGGTGCTCGATCTGCGCTAAATCACCCTTAATAAGCTGCATAGGTTGGAAGCTGGGAATGTCCAGCGTACTGACCTGTTGCAAAGCACCTGCGGAGAAATCCACCATGAACACGCTTTTTGCTTTGCCCAATTCGTCGAAACTGAGTGGGATCGGCGAACCGCTGTAGCGAATGTGCTCGGATTTTGCGACGTTCTGCGCACGGTGAATATGCCCCAATGCGATGTAGTCGGCCGGTGGGAAAGCTTGCGCCGGGAAGGCATCCAGCGTGCCGATATAGATATCGCGCACGGAATCGGACGTGGTGACGCCAACCGTTGTCAGGTGGCCCGTGGCAACGATAGGCAGTGCCAGGCCGAGCGCGTCGCGGCGTGCACCGGCGGCGTGATAAAGCGTCTGGTAATGTTCTGCGATGGCCTCTTGCAGCGCCTGCTGTTTTTGCACGCCTGACTCACCGGCTCGGCTGGTAAGCAGATCTCGTGGGCGTAAGAACGGGATGGCGCACAGCACGGCGCCCGGTTGGCCGTCGCGTTGGTTCAGGACCACGATTTGCTGTTCGGTTTCAGCCTGCGCGTTGGCGATCACCGTCGTATTCAGGCAGGAAAGCAATTCACGCGACTCATTTAAGGTCGCCACGGAATCGTGGTTACCTCCCAGCACCACTAATTGGCAGCCGGTATGTTGCAGCTCTACCACGAAGCGGTTGTACAGTTCGCGGGCATAGCTGGGTGGCGAACCGGTATCGAACAGGTCCCCGGCGACGATCAGTGCATCCACCTGATGTTGCTCGATTTGGTCTATCAGCCAGCGCAGAAAAGCCTGGTGCTCGGCGGCACGGCTTTTGGTGAAAAAGTACTGGCCAAGATGCCAGTCAGAGGTGTGGATCAGGCGCATGACACTCCCGGGGCGATAAGCTAATGGCGGTGATTATAAAGGGCACCGCGGCGGCTGTCGTGACGGAATCATTATGACAACTGAATGATTTTTCTTTGACGTTGGAAATAATCGCTATGCTTACTGCCTATAACAGGGTGTTCTTTTCATAAAAGTGTCATAAAACTGACGCATAATGGCGCCCGCAGATAGCTAACACATTGGCAGGATTGACGATGGCAAGACGCATATTGGTGGTGGAAGATGAAGCGCCGATCCGTGAGATGGTGTGCTTTGTGTTGGAACAGAATGGTTACCAACCGTTGGAAGCCGAGGATTATGACAGTGCCGTGACACGCCTGTCTGAACCGTTCCCTGATTTAGTGTTGCTCGACTGGATGTTACCCGGGGGATCCGGCATTCAGTTTATCAAGCATATGAAGCGTGAAGCGCTAACCCGCGATATTCCGGTGATGATGCTGACAGCGCGTGGTGAAGAAGAAGACCGGGTTCGTGGTCTGGAAGTCGGTGCGGATGATTACATCACCAAACCGTTCTCGCCGAAGGAACTGGTGGCACGTATCAAGGCGGTAATGCGCCGTATTTCACCCATGGCAGTGGAAGAAGTGATTGAAATGCAAGGGCTGAGCCTGGACCCTTCCTCACACCGCGTGATGGCTAACGAGCAAGCGCTGGATATGGGGCCGACCGAGTTCAAGCTGTTGCACTTCTTTATGACCCACCCTGAGCGAGTTTATAGCCGCGAACAGTTGCTTAATCACGTCTGGGGCACTAACGTTTATGTGGAAGACCGCACCGTTGACGTGCATATCCGCCGACTCCGTAAGGCGTTAGAGACCACTGGTCATGACAAAATGGTTCAAACCGTTCGGGGCACAGGCTACCGATTCTCAACGCGCTACTGATCGCGCCGCGCTGGAGAATATGCCGTGTTAGAACGTCTATCCTGGAAGAGGCTGGCCCTGGAGCTGGCCCTTTTCTGCCTACCTGCCTTATTACTGGGGCTGATTTTCGGTTATCTGCCCTGGTTGCTGCTTGCCTCCGTGCTGGCTGCGCTGGTGTGGAACTTCTACAACCAACTTAAACTTTCTCACTGGCTGTGGGTTGACCGCAGCATGACACCGCCACCCGGGCGCTGGAGCTGGGAACCGCTGTTTTACGGCTTATACCAGATGCAACAGCGAAACCGTCGCCGACGTCGTGAGCTGGCGTTATTGATCAAACGTTTCCGCAGCGGCGCAGAGTCACTGCCTGATGCGGTGGTGATGACGACCGTTGAAGGTAACATCTTCTGGTGTAACGGGTTGGCGCAGCATCTGCTGGGTTTCCGTTGGCCTGAAGATAACGGCCAACACATCCTGAACCTGCTGCGTTATCCGGAATTCAGCCACTATCTGCAACAGCAGGAGTTCTCTCGACCGTTAACGCTGCAGTTGAACAATGAGCATTACGTTGAGTTTCGCGTGATGCCGTATTCAGAAGGGCAACTGTTGATGGTTGCGCGTGACGTTACACAAATGCGTCAGCTTGAAGGCGCCCGGCGCAACTTCTTTGCCAACGTCAGTCATGAGTTGCGTACTCCGCTGACGGTATTGCAGGGCTACCTGGAAATGATGAGCGACGAAGAGCTGGATGGTTCACTGCGGGGCAAGGCGTTGGGCACCATGCAGGAACAGACTCGCCGCATGGATGGTCTGGTCAAGCAGCTGCTGACACTGTCGCGTATTGAAGCCGCGCCAAATGTAGAAATGAACGAGCGGGTCGATATTCCGTTGATGCTGCGAGTGCTGCAACGCGAAGCGCAGTCATTGAGCGGCGGGAACCATGAGATTACTTTCCGGGTGAACGAACAGCTTAAGGTTTTTGGCAACGACGACCAGTTGCGCAGTGCGGTATCCAACCTGGTGTATAACGCTGTGAATCACACGCCAAAGGGCACCAATATTGAGGTGAGCTGGCAACAAACGCCAAGCGGCGCGCAGTTCCAGGTCAGTGATAACGGGCCGGGCATCGCTGCAGAGCATATTCCACGTCTGACCGAACGTTTTTACCGCGTTGATAAGGCGCGTTCACGCCAGACTGGCGGCAGTGGGTTGGGGTTGGCGATCGTTAAGCATGCATTAAGTCATCATGACGCACGTCTGGAGATCCTCAGCGAACAGGGCATGGGTACCCGATTCATTTTTACCTTGCCTAACCGGTTGATTGTTCCCGCAGCTTTATCAGAGAATGCGGTGAAAAATTAACGCGCGAGAGGCTCAATGATCCGAATTACCCGAGGGCTACTGCTTTGCCTGGTGCTGTTGGCGAGTCGTGGCGCGCTGGCGCAGCCGGACGGCATGCTGTCCGGTAATTTGTCGAGCGTCGGTTCCGATACGCTGGCAAATCTCATGGCGCTGTGGGCGCAAGATTTCAGTCAGCATTATCCCAACGTTAATTTGCAGATCCAGGCCGCGGGGTCCTCTACTGCCCCCACCGCATTGGCGGCAGGGGCGGCGCAGCTTGGGCCGATGAGCCGACCGATGAAAGCGGCAGAGGTTTCGGCGTTCGAACACCGCTACGGTTATGCGCCGTTGGCGGTACCGGTCGCTGTCGATGCGCTGGTCGTGTTGGTCCATCAGGACAACCCTCTGCGTGGGCTTAACCTGCAGCAGCTTGACCGAATTTTTTCCGCCACTCTGCGCTGTGGTGAAAGCCAACCGTTGACGCGCTGGGGGGAACTGGGGCTGACCGGTGATTGGCAGCAGCGAGCCTTGCAACGTTTTGGGCGTAATTCTGCCTCCGGTACTTACGGCTATTTCAAGCTGCGTGCGCTGTGCGGCGGCGACTTTATGCCGCGCGTCAATGAATTGCCCGGTTCTGCCTCGGTGGTGCAGGCCGTTGCCGGTTCACTCAATAGCATTGGTTACGCCAGCATCGGTTTTCGTGCCAGTGGTGTGCGGCTACTGCCGTTGGCTGAGTCTGGTGAAAACTATATCACTCCCAATGATGCCAATGTACGCAATGGCAGCTACCCGCTGTCGCGCTACCTGTATATCTACATCAATAAAGCGCCCAACCAGCCGTTGGAGCCGCTGACCGCAGCCTTCCTCGATCGCGTATTGTCCGATACCGGGCAAGACCTGGTTAATCACGACGGTTATCTGCCGCTGCCCCCCGATACCCTGCATAAAACCCGATTGGCATTGGGCTTGAAATAAGCGCTCCAGAAACACGCATCCTGATTTGGCGCTGCGCGGGCGGCGGCGAAGCGCCGCGTTTTGCAGCGGCTTGCACGCATGTTAAAGGTTGGCAGACAGCCGCAGTGGAATAAGCTGCAAAAACGCCATGAGCCTCTTTTGGCGGCTTTGATAAAGGCTGAAACCCGTTCATACCGCGCGGAAACTGAGTGTTTATTGGCGTTTTCGCGCGGACATTGGCTATAGGTTTCACGTTTTGTGAGATGGTTGCTCAAAAATGATACAAATCATGTATTGTATATTTATTGATAACCACTATGATCGACTGGTGCTTAAAGATTATCTGGTCGATAGCTCTGCTTTTTGTCATGCGTCTTGCCTTTCAACGCTATAAACGTTTAACTTAGGCCTCGTTGTCGGACTAAACCTCCATTTATAACTCTTAAAACTCTGCCCATCATCATGAGTGGTCACTTTCGAATAAGGACAAAACGCCGGAAAAAATGCGTTTTCTGCTCTTATTGGTCTCGCGATGAAATGGCAAGCCGGCAACCGGGTGGGGCATAACGCCACCACGATATCGGGCACTTTTTTTCATTTGAACAGGCAACACGACATCGTATGAGTCATCGTTTAACGTCAAAAGATATTATTGCATTGGGTTTTATGACCTTTGCCTTATTCGTCGGTGCTGGGAATATCATTTTCCCGCCGATGGTCGGTTTACAGTCCGGTGAACACGTCTGGACCGCAGCTATCGGCTTCCTGATTACCGCTGTCGGCCTACCGGTAATGACCGTGATTGCCTTGGCTCGTGTGGGTGGCGGCATTGACGCCCTGAGCACGCCAATTGGCCGTCGCGCGGGTTTGCTGCTGGCAACGGTCTGCTATCTGGCCGTCGGCCCACTGTTTGCTACGCCGCGCACCGCGACCGTTTCCTTCGAAGTGGGTATTGCCCCCCTGACCGGTGATGGCGCCATGCCGTTGTTTATTTATAGCCTGGTGTATTTCGCCCTGGTGATCGGCATTTCCCTGTATCCGGGCCGTCTGCTCGATACCGTGGGACACGTGTTGGCACCGCTGAAAATTGTTGCGCTGGGTGCACTCGGCATTGCCGCGCTGGCCTGGCCTGCGGGTACGCCAATTCCGGCGACTGAGGTTTATCAGAACGTTCCGTTCTCTACCGGTTTCGTTAACGGCTATCTGACCATGGATACGCTGGGTGCGCTGGTGTTCGGTATCGTTATCGTTAATGCCGCGCGTTCCCGTGGTGTTAAAGATGCCGGTCTGCTGACGCGTTATACCATTCTGGCCGGTTTGATCGCCGGTGTCGGCCTGACGCTGGTTTACTTGAGCCTGTTCAAACTGGGTTCCGGTAGCGGCGTGCTGGTTCCTGATGCCACCAACGGTGCGGTGATTCTGCATGCTTACGTGCAAAACACCTTCGGTGGGTTGGGCAGTTTCTTCCTGGCGGCCTTGATTTTCATCGCCTGTATGGTAACGGCCGTGGGCCTGACCTGCGCCTGTGCCGAGTTCTTCGCCCAGTACCTGCCGTTCTCCTATAAGACGCTGGTGTTTATCCTGGGGCTGTTCTCGATGTTGGTTTCAAACCTGGGCCTGAGCCATCTGATTCAGATCTCTATCCCGGTGCTGACCGCGATTTACCCGCCGTGTATCGTCCTGGTGGTGCTGAGCTTCACCCTGCGTTGGTGGCACAGCGCGCCGCGTATCATCGCGCCGGTGATGTTAGTCAGCCTGTTGTTTGGTATCCTTGACGCAGTGAAAGCGTCCACCTTCCAGTCTTTACTGCCGAATTGGACGAATCACCTGCCACTGGCGGATCAGGGGTTGGCATGGTTGCCGCCGTCTCTGTTGATACTGGTGCTGGTCGCCATTTATGACCGGGTTTGTACGCGCACTGAAGTGACCGCGCACTCCTAATCTCCCGGCTAAATTTTGGGCCACGGACTTGTCCGTGGCTTTTTTACGTTTAAAAAACACGGGTTATTTTCATGCAACAACAGTCACCTGCCGTCCCTGCGGCCAATAAGCTAAAACGCGGTCTCAGTACGCGTCACATTCGCTTTATGGCTCTGGGTTCGGCTATCGGTACCGGTCTGTTCTATGGTTCGGCAGACGCCATTAAAATGGCAGGCCCGAGCGTTTTGCTGGCCTACCTGATTGGCGGTATCGTCGCCTTTATTATCATGCGCGCGCTGGGCGAGATGTCGGTCAACAACCCGCAGGCCAGTTCGTTTTCACGCTATGCGCAGGACTACCTTGGCCCTATGGCGGGGTATATCACGGGCTGGACCTACTGTTTCGAAATCCTGATTGTCGCCATTGCCGATGTGACCGCTTTCGGTATCTATATGGGCATTTGGTTCCCTGAGGTGCCGCATTGGATTTGGGTGCTTAGCGTGGTGCTGGTGATCGGCGCCATCAACCTGATGAGCGTGAAGGTCTTCGGTGAACTGGAGTTTTGGTTCTCGTTCTTTAAAGTGGCCACCATCATCATCATGATTGCTGCCGGTATCGGCATCATTATCTGGGGGATAGGCAACGGTGGGCAACCGACCGGGATCCATAACCTGTGGTCCAACGGCGGTTTCTTCAGCAACGGCTTTATGGGGATGATCCTCTCGCTGCAACTGGTGATGTTCGCCTACGGCGGTATCGAAATCATCGGCATTACCGCGGGCGAAGCCAAAGACCCGAAAACCTCGATTCCCAAGGCCATCAACTCGGTTCCGTGGCGTATCCTGGTGTTCTATGTCGGTACGTTGTTTGTCATCATGTCGATCTACCCGTGGAATCAGGTGGGCACTAACGGCAGTCCGTTTGTACTGACTTTCCAACACATGGGTATTACCGTGGCGGCGGGTATTCTTAACTTTGTGGTGATCACCGCGTCGTTGTCTGCAATTAACAGCGATGTGTTTGGTGTAGGCCGCATGTTGCACGGCATGGCCGAACAGGGCCACGCGCCGAAGATGTTCAGCAAGGTCTCTAAACGCGGCATTCCGTGGGTCACGGTTGTGGTGATGATGTTTGCGTTGCTGCTGGCGGTGTATCTGAACTACATCATGCCGGAAAATGTGTTCCTGGTGATCGCCTCACTGGCAACCTTCGCTACCGTTTGGGTGTGGATCATGATCTTGTTCTCTCAGATTGCTTTCCGCCGTAGCCTGAGTAAAGAACAGGTGAAGAACCTGGCCTTCCCGCTACGAGGCGGCGTGTTCACTTCCGTGGTGGCGATCATTTTCCTGGTGTTTATCATCGGTCTGATAGGTTACTTCCCAACGACCCGCGTGTCCCTGTATGCCGGTCTGGTATGGGTGGTGGTGCTGCTGGCGGGCTATTACTTCAAGGTTAATCGCCAGAAGAAATTGACGTTGCTGGCGCAACAGCAGGATTGAACATAAAGACACCGGCCTGGCGCCGAATGCTGGTCACTTAAGGTGTTTTTTTAGCGGGCTCAGCGTTTTTCGGTCGATAAACGAGCAGCGTACCCTGACGCTCATACGCCTCGACCGAGCAAGGGACCGTAAGGCGCGGTCCCTTGCAACCCGCGCCTTTGCCCACTCAGACGGTTGGCTGCGCCAATGGCTCTCACTTCATCACGCCGCATCACGGCCGGCTACGACAGGCGTCCCTGCCTGTCTCGCCTGAAACCGCCGTCCATGGCGGTTTCGCCTATGCGTTGTTCTTGCGTTCGACGTCTTCAAGGGCGTCCAACAGAATGCTCATCTCATCATTTCCACTGTCTTTCATCTCGCAACGTCACACTGAAGACATAGGGGCCGCGCCCTCGGCCCTTCCAATTGCCGTTCATTGTGGCTACAGAGAAAGATAAGATATTTACGGCAATTCTGGCTGCACTGAACCTACAGAGACCGAATAAAAAATGCCAATCGGGCTTAGCCGATCGGCATTAGGCCTGGCGCCGGTGTTTTTTTATCGCTTATCTTCCGGTTCGTCGTCACCAGAGGCGCGGGCTTCAATGCGCAGGCTGCTGTCATTCAATCGTTCTTCCTGCTCATCGCCTGCGGTGCGTGCCAGTATCTCGCGGATATCCTGCATTTTGTTGCTCAGGGTACTCAGTGCGGGTTGCAAAGTGCGGCTCAGACGGCTTTCGTCCAGTGAGGCGCTGTGCAGGCAGCCGACAAACATCAGAGCAGCCAGTAGGGTAAACAGTCGGTGGCGTAATTTTTTCTGCAATCCTCTTTTCCTTCAGCGGGCGATAATCAGCGCATTAACGCTGTTTTTATGCCGAAAGAAAAGAGGTCTGAGACATCCGTTGCCCATAGGTTGATAGTCATTACCGGCAGAAACAGTTACGTCAGTCTGCGTCAGGAAATCTCTGTTGCCTGCCGCATTTGGCTGAGCATGCTGCGCATGTCGTTGCCGGTTGGCATCTGATGCACCCGCAGATCGAATTCGTTAATCACCGCCAGAATATGGTCAAAAATATCAGATTGAATACTTTCGTATTCCGCCCAGACCGTGGTGTTGGTGAAGGCGTAAATCTCCAGCGGCAATCCCTCCGGCTGCGGGGCTAGCTGGCGCACCATGAGCGTCATATTTTGATGGATACCTGGGTGAGCGCGCAGGTATGCCACCAGATAAGCACGTAATGTGCCCAGATTGGTCAGACGGCGGCCGTTGAGTGGAGAACTGAGATCTACGGCAATCTGCTGATTATGCTGGCTCAGCTCCTGCGTTTTATCGTTCAGATAACGCTGCAGCAGCGGATTGCGGTTCAGCCGCTGTTGCTCTTCGTCCGACAAGAAATGTACGCTGGTGGTATCGATATTGATGCTGCGCTTAATGCGGCGTCCGCCGGACTCCGACATTGAACGCCAGTTTTTAAAGGAGTCGGAAATCAGGGCATAAGTCGGAATCGTCGTGACGGTGTTGTCCCAATTGCGTACTTTTACCGTGGTCAGACCGATGTCGGTGACCGCGCCATCAGCGCCGTATTTCGGCATTTCCAGCCAGTCGCCGATGGTCAGCATATCGTTGGCGGAAAGCTGAATACCGGCCACCAGACCGAGAATGGGGTCTTTAAACACCAACATCAGCACTGCGGTCATCGCCCCCAGGCCGCTGA
The DNA here is from genome assembly GCF_058190535.1 of Serratia sp. CoH_134_PS_4. Lineage (NCBI taxonomy): Bacteria > Pseudomonadati > Pseudomonadota > Gammaproteobacteria > Enterobacterales > Yersiniaceae > Serratia > Serratia sp. CoH_134_PS_4. The sequence goes on along the minus strand of NZ_JBXWKI010000004.1, from coordinate 248,547 downwards.
GCAGCAGCAATGGCGATTTGCCCATCAATAGCGAAACAATCATGATGCCAATCAAAATGGCGGCGACCAGCTTTAGCCCCTGAAAAATACCGCGCAACGGTAACTGGTTTGAGATCGGGCTTTGGCGCAGCATTGCCAACAGCGTATCCAGGAGGGAAAACAGCGACAACAGAGCGAAGCCCATGATCCAGACTTGTGCGGCGGTGACGATAATCGCCTGTGTCTGGCTGCCTGCGTGCAGCCACAGTACCGCCTGCACATTAATGATCACCCCTTGTAGTAGCAGAGCCACGCGCTGGAAGAGTTTGTATTGGGTAAGCGCTTGCTGCCATACCCGTTGCGATTGTTGACCACGACGTTGGATCGCCGCCAATACGACGCGATGCAACACCAGGTGGATCACCACCGAGATCAGCACGATCAATCCCAGCACCATGAGCAGAGACATCACCCCACTGAATTCCAGCCCAAACTTCTCCAGCCAAAGGGTTATCTGTTGTTGCATTACGGCTCCTTAAAAAATGCGCAAGAAATATCCAATACACTCAAAAGACGTTAGCCTAATGGCTGCGGGCCATAATGTGCGCCTGTTTACCCTTTTTTACATAGGGTCGCCGCTGACTGACTGACGCTCTCCACCCCCCGGCTCCTCCCCGAGTTTGCAGGCCAGAGAGGAGGGGGACTTGCACTCAACGTGGCATTGTTCGTGGCATTGAATAACGTCGTCGATTTCGTTTTGTACAGCAGGAGAACAGTATGCTTAATGCCTGGCATCAACCGGTCCCGCCCTTTGTGGTAAAAAAGGGACAACGCCTGGATATCACGCTCTGGTTACAAGGGGATGATCTGCCCGAACGCGTGTTTTTACGTGCCGAGCCGGACAATGAAGAATGGCTGTTGATCATGAAAGTGCAGCGCGTTGATGGCATGTCTCGCTATCAGGCCAGTCTGACGCTAAATGAAGGAGAACCGACCCGCCGTTACTGCTTCAAGTTGGTTTGGAACGATCGCCAGCAATGGTTTGGGCCACAAGGGGGGCTGGTTACGCCACCTGCGCAATTGGCGCAGGTGGCGGTCGATGTGCCTGATAGCAGCCCGGACTGGGTGGCGGATCAGGTCTTTTATCAAATTTTCCCCGACCGTTTTGCCAGTAGCGGTGGTGAGCACGGCATTCAAAACGGGAGCTATCGGCATCATGCAGCGGGTTGTGAGGTTGTGCGCCATGACTGGGAACATCCGTTGGAGGACCGTCATGCCGCGTCCACCTTCTATGGTGGCGATTTGGATGGTATCAGCCAAAAGCTGCCTTATCTGCAGGCGTTGGGCGTAACGGCACTGTACCTGAACCCGATTTTCACCGCACCGAGTGTGCATAAATACGATACCGAAGATTATTATCAGGTCGATCCCTATTTCGGTGGTAATGCCGCGTTGCAACGTTTGCGAGTGAGCACTCACAAGGTAGGGATGAAACTGGTGTTAGACGGGGTGTTTAACCATACCGGCGATTCACATCCGTGGTTTGATCGTCACCAGCAAGGTGAGAACGGCGCTTGCCACCACCCAGACTCGCCGTACCGTGGTTGGTTTAATTTCTACCCGGATGGCCGCGCGCTTGATTGGAAAGGCAATGCCAGCCTGCCAAAACTCAACTTTGCCGAACCGCAGGTTGCGGAGGCGATTTACCGGGGGGATGGCAGCGTGGTGCGCCACTGGCTACGCCCGCCGTACAGCATTGATGGTTGGCGACTGGATGTCGTACATATGTTGGGGGAGAACGGCGGTGCTACCGGCAATTTGCAGCATCTGGCGGGTATTTATCAGGCGGTAAAACAGGAAAATCCACAAGCTTACGTATTGGGTGAGCATTTTGGTGATGCACGCCGCTGGTTGCATGCCGGCGTGGAAGATGCAGCAATGAACTACATGGGGTTCGCTCTACCGGTACGAGGGTTCCTTGCTGGGCTGGACGTCGCACACCATCCGGTGCAGATGGATGCTGCGGACTGCGCCCAGTGGATGGATGGCTACCGAGCCGGGCTGCCACATGGCCGCCAACTGATCCAGTTCAACCAGCTCGACAGCCACGACACCGCACGTTTTCTGACGCTATTGCAAGGCAATCAGGCGCGCATGCAGATGGCGGCGGTGTGGCTGATGAGTTGGATCGGCGTGCCGTGTTTATATTATGGCGACGAGATTGGCCTGGATGGTGCCAATGATCCCTTCTGTCGCAAGCCTTTCCCGTGGGACGAAAGCCAGTGGGACCAGCGCTTGTTGGCCCTGTGCCAGCGTATGGCGGCATTGCGTAAACGGAGCCTGGCGCTGCGCCGCGGTGGTTGTCAGGTACTGCACGCCTCCGGTGAAACGTTGGTGTTTGTGCGCATCTATCAACAGGAGCAAGTGCTGGTGGCGTTACAGCGTGGAGGCAGTGGCGCAGTGACCTTGCAGCATAGTCCACTGCTGGCCGCAGGCAAATGGCAACGGCTGGAAGGGGACGGCGAGTTGCATGACGGGCAGAATGCTGTCTCGCTGCAATTAGGCGAGGAATCAGTGACCCTGTGGCGACGAATCGGTTAACGCTGTACAGGGGCCGGTAAACCGGCCCCTGACTGGGTTAGTGGGCGTTCACACGCCCAGTGAAATCAATAGCCTACCGCAGAGCCCGCTGGGCGACGAACGTCGTTAGCTCCGTACAGGTAGCCTTCGCGCACCTTGCCAGAGACTGCTGAGTCGTTGCCGGAGTTGGCCGGGCTGACGCCAACCGCGCCGGGTAAACCGACCAGAATCAATTCAGCTGCACCCCACGGCGTTTGCTCTACCATCTTGTAGCCCATGCCGCTGAGAAGTTTTAGCGTATCGGCCGAAACCCCACGCTGTTCGTAGTAAACCTCATCCGGCAGCCACTGATGGTGGATACGCGGCGCATCTACGGCTTCTTGCGGAGCCATACCGTGGTCGATCACGTTCAGTGCCGTCTGCAAGGTAATAGTAATGATGCGTGATCCCCCCGGCGAGCCAAGCACCATAAAGATTTTATTGTCCTTGGTCACCAGTGTTGGGCTCATTGACGATAGTGGGCGCTTACCGGGGGCAATGCTATTGGCGGTACCTTGCACCAGCCCATAGAGGTTTTTCTCACCGACTTTGACGGTGAAGTCATCCATTTCATCGTTGAGGAAGAAGCCGGTACCCGGAGCAATCACCACCGCGCCAAAGCGACCGTTGACGGTATAGGTGGTGGAGACGGCGTTACCGTCATGATCGACAATCGAGTAGTGGGTTGTTTCCGGTTTTTCGTGAGGTTCCATGCCGGGTTGGACATTCTCTGACGGCGTGGCTTTATCGGCGACGATTTTCTTGCGGATCTCTTCGGCGTAGCTTTTGCTGACCAGTCTGTCGATCGGGTTTTTGATGAATTCCGGGTCACCGAGGTAGGTATTGCGGTCCATATAGGCGTGGCGCATGGCTTCGGTCATGGTGTGAATCGCTGCCGCCGAGTTAAAGCCCATGCTTTTGAGATCGTAACCTTCGACCACGTTGAGGATTTCGCACAGTGTCACGCCGCCTGAGCTGGGTGGCGGTGCCGAAACAAATTTATAACCGCGGTAGCTACAGGTAATCGGCGGGGTTTCGGTGACGTTGTAGTTGGCGAAGTCGGCTGCTATCAGGATACCGCCACCTTGTTTGGCTGCCGCTTCTACCGCCTGCGGGATTTTTCCTTTGTAGAAGGCATCAGGCCCCCCTTTGGCGATGGCTTCCAGGGTATTGGCCAGGTCGCTTTGCACCAGACGATCGCCCGGCTGTAGCGCCGTGCCGTCTGGGCGCAAGAAGATCTTGGCGGATTCCGGATCCTGCTTAAAGCGTGCGACAGTGGTGTCGAGGATATCGGTATCGGCACGGGTCAGCACAAAGCCCTCACGCGCCAGTTTGATGGCCGGTTCCATCACCTGTTCGCGGCTCAGTTTGCCGTATTTCTTGCGCGCGGTTTCCATGCCAAGCACGGTGCCGGGGACACCCGCCGCCAGATAACCGTACAGGCTGGCGCCTTTCTTCACGTTGCCGTCGGCATCCAGATACATATTGGCGCTGGCCGCTGCCGGCGCAGTTTCACGGAAGTTAATAAAGGTATCGGTGCCGTCAGCCAGATGCACCGTCATAAAACCGCCGCCGCCGATGTTGCCGCAGCATGGGTTAACCACCGCCTGCGCATAGCCAACAGCGACTGCGGCATCAATCGCGTTACCGCCCAACTTAAGGATATCGACACCAACCTGTGATGCCAGATGTTGTGATGTCACCACCATGCCGTTTTTGGCTTCAACAGCTGGATTGGACGCAGCATACAGGCTGCTGCTGACGAGCAGCGCTGCCATGGTCAGCGGTTTGCTCCATTTTTGTAAAAACATAGTTATTCTACCCTGTCAGTTTTCTTATTGTGTTTGGCTTGCCATGTTTGCACTGCAAAGTGCGGGCCAGCCTATTGATACTAGCTACAGTTAAGGGATTACGCGGGAAACAGCCGGAGAAATGTGAGCGGAAACAAGGAAATGAAGCACGGAAAGTGGGCAGCGCGCCCTAATTTGGCGCAAAAAAAACCGGCCGCAAGGGCCGGTTGATACACTCACAGGCTGAAAATTACAGCTTGGAAGCGTTCTCGGACAGGTATTTAGCGACGCCGTCTGGAGATGCGCCCATACCTGCTTTGCCTTTTTCCCACTGAGCCGGGCACACTTCGCCGTGTTGCTCGTGGAATTGCAGCGCGTCAACGGTACGGATCATTTCGTCGATGTTACGGCCGATTGGCAGGTCGTTAACAACCTGAGCACGAACCACACCGTCTTTGTCGATCAGGAAAGAACCACGCAGGGCAACGCCTGCTTCTGGGTGCTCGATGCCGTAAGCTTTCTGAATTTCACGCTTGATGTCAGCAACCATTGCGTATTTCACTTCCCCGATGCCGCCATTCTCGACGGGGGTTTTACGCCATGCGTTGTGTACAAATTCGGAGTCGAATGAAACGCCAACCACTTCAACGCCACGCTTCTGGAATTCTTCATAGCGGTGATCGAAAGCGATCAGCTCAGAAGGACATACGAAGGTGAAGTCCATCGGCCAGAAGAACAGGACAGCTGGTTTGCCGTTCAGGTGCTTCTTGAAGTTGAAGTTTTCAACGATTTCGCCACTGCCCAGTACGGCAGCTGCGGTGAAGTCAGGGGCTTGACGAGTTACCAGGACCATAATTACTCCTGTAATAGGTGTTAAGGGGTTGATGTAAAAGCAAGGGCCAGTATAGGGGCCACGACGTGGTGAATAAAGGGTAAAAGACCAATCGATGAGATAGCTTTTACCTATCAAAGTCGGCAATTAAATTTAGCGAGCTTTAAAAATAACCTTTTCCCGCAAAAGGGCAAGGGTTAAAAAGCAATTTATTGTAAAGCGTCGCATTTTCAACGGTTTTACTTCGGCCTTACAGCTTTTTATCTTTGGCTTGTTGCATCATCAGCGGATAAAACTGCCAGAATTGTATTTCAAGCTGATGATAGTTGCGTTCCACGTCGGCGAAGGAGCCAGCCAGTGCCGCCAGGCGTGGACGACGGCTAGCCATGCCGGCCAGCACGTTGCCGATAAACGGCAGCTCTGCGTAACGCTCCAACCAACGTTCCGGCCATAAATAACCATTTAAATTCTGAAAGCGCGGTGGTGTCATCGGCAGATGCGGGGCGATCTGGTTACGGGCTTGCTGCGTGAAACCCTGCAGGCTAAGAGAGGGCTCCAATTGCTGCCAGTGACGCGCAAGGAAGTGATCCCACACGACGTCGAGTGTGATGGGGGCTACGCGCCGATGCTCATCGGTGAAGTAGTCGCGGCAGGCCTTGACCTGCGGCAGGCTGTCGGTCAATACATCGACGCGACGGTGCATCATAATGCCGGCCACGACCTCGGGAGCGTATTCGCCTGCGGGGTTGCCACGCACGAAGTCGGCCAACAAATTGCCCAGTAGTGAGCTTTCCGCCAGTGAGGCTAAATGGAGATGAGCGAGATAATTCATCGGGCAACTATACCTGAAGTCATGCAAATCCTCCTTATTTCTTGCCGCTGACCGCCCGCAGCTTTAGACTAGGCCGCCTGTTTTTTTATGACCAACATACTCGTCGCCTTTCAAGCCGCAGTGTTGTTGGCTGCACTTGCCCATCCCGGTCACTTACTCAAGTGAGCCTGCGGGGATGCGCAGGCTGGCTGCCTAACTGCAACTTGAAAGCCATCGGGTATAAACAATGAAGAAGTGAATAGAGCCATGCGCGTCGCCGATTTTTCGTTTGAACTTCCCGAGTCCCTGATTGCCCACTATCCCCAACCTGAGCGCAGCGGTTGCCGTTTGCTGCAGTTGGATGGGCCGAGCGGGGAGCTTAAGCATGGCGTCTTCACCGATCTGCTGGATAACCTGGAAGCAGGTGACCTGTTGGTGTTCAACAACACCCGTGTGATCCCCGCACGTATGTTCGGCCGTAAGGTCAGCGGCGGCAAGATTGAAGTCCTGGTGGAGCGCGTGCTGGACGATCATCGGGTGTTAGCACATGTGCGCGCTTCTAAAGCCCCCAAGCCAGGCACCGACCTGCTGCTGGGTGACGATGAAAGTATCGCGGCGACTATGGTGGCGCGTCACGATACGCTTTTTGAACTGCGTTTCAACGATGAACGCGACGTGTTCACTATCCTGAATGCTGCCGGCCACATGCCATTGCCGCCGTATATCGATCGCCCGGACGAAGACGCCGACCGCGAGCTTTATCAAACGGTTTACAGCGAAAAACCGGGTGCCGTCGCGGCCCCGACCGCCGGGCTGCACTTCGACGAGCCGCTGTTGGCTGCGCTGCGCGAGAAAGGCATAGAGATGGCGTTTGTCACCCTGCACGTGGGCGCGGGCACCTTCCAGCCAGTGCGGGTCGAAACTATTGAAGAACACGTCATGCACGCCGAATACGCGGAAGTGCCGCAGGATGTGGTTGACGCGGTGCTGGCGTGTAAAGCACGCGGCAAGCGCGTGGTAGCCGTCGGCACCACGTCGGTGCGTTCGCTGGAAAGCGCCGCCAACGCCAGTAAAGAGGCATTAATTGCCCCGTTCTTCGACGACACCAGCATCTTTATCTTCCCGGGTTACCATTACCAGGTGGTTGACGCACTGGTGACCAACTTCCACCTGCCGGAGTCGACGCTGATTATGTTGGTCTCCGCTTTTGCCGGTTATAAAAATACCATGCATGCCTATCAGCAGGCGGTGGCCGAGCAATACCGTTTCTTTAGCTACGGCGATGCGATGTTCATCACCCGTAACCCGCAGGCGGAACAAGAGTCCGTCGGCAAATAAATTTTCGAGGTATGCCCTAAATCATTGGGTATTAATGACATCAGACTGTTTCTCTGATGCTGGAGGCTTTGTGAAGTACGAATTAGACACTACCGATGGTCGCGCCCGCCGTGGCCGCCTGATTTTTGACCGTGGCGTGGTAGAAACGCCGGCCTTTATGCCTGTCGGCACCTACGGCACGGTAAAGGGCATGACGCCGGAAGAAGTGAAAGAGACCGGTGCACAGATCTTGTTGGGTAACACCTTCCACCTGTGGCTGCGCCCAGGGCAAGAAATCATGAAGCTGCACGGCGATCTGCATGATTTCATGCAGTGGCACGGCCCGATCCTCACCGATTCAGGCGGCTTCCAGGTGTTCAGCCTGGGGGCGATGCGCAAGATTAAAGAAGAAGGCGTTCATTTCCGTAACCCGATTAACGGCGATAAGGTGTTCCTTAGCCCGGAAAAATCGATGGAAATCCAGTATGACCTGGGTTCTGACATCGTGATGATCTTCGACGAATGTACGCCTTACCCGGCAGATTGGGATTACGCGAAGCGTTCGATGGAAATGTCGCTGCGCTGGGCGCAGCGTAGCCGCCAGCGTTTTGACGAACTGAATAATAAGAATGCGTTATTCGGTATTATTCAGGGCGGTGTTTACGAAGATTTACGTGATGTATCAGTAAAAGGGCTGGTGGATATCGGTTTTGATGGTTACGCTGTGGGCGGCTTGGCAGTAGGCGAGCCAAAAGAGGATATGCACCGTATTCTTGAACACGTTTGCCCGCAAATTCCGGAAGATAAGCCACGTTACCTGATGGGCGTTGGCAAGCCGGAAGATCTGGTTGAAGGCGTGCGTCGCGGTATCGATATGTTCGACTGCGTGATGCCAACGCGTAATGCCCGTAACGGCCATCTGTTCGTGACTGACGGTGTGGTAAAAATCCGTAATGCCAAGCACAAGGATGATACTTCTCCGCTGGATAAAGACTGTGATTGCTACACATGTCGCAATTACAGCCGCGCCTACTTGCATCATCTCGATCGTTGCAACGAAATACTGGGTGCTCGATTGAACACCATTCATAACCTGCGTCACTACCAACGCCTGATGGCGGGTTTACGCGAGGCCATTGAACAGGGTAAATTAGAGCTGTTTGTTGCGGACTTCTACGGTCGGATCGGTAAACCGATTCCACCTTTAACTGCCCAATAGATTTCACGTTGCAGCAAGGCGGCAACCGAATGAATCCCCAGGAGCTTAGATAGCTAAGTGGCTGGGGTGAAAGAGGAAAGCCAACACCGCCGCAGTTTGAAAGATGAAGGGTAGAAACGCTTGAATTAATAATTGATAACTTAATGAGGGAATTTCAATGAGCTTTTTCATTTCTGACGCCGTCGCATCCGCAGGGGCCCCGGCTCAGGGAAGCCCGTACTCTCTGATCATTATGCTGGTGGTTTTTGGTCTGATTTTCTATTTCATGATCCTGCGTCCACAGCAGAAACGCGCTAAAGAGCACAAAAAACTGATGGACTCGATCGGTAAAGGTGATGAAGTGCTGACCACGGGTGGCCTGATTGGCCGCGTAACCAAAGTGGCTGACACCGGCATCATCGCCATTGCGCTGAACGACACCACGGAAGTGATGATCAAGCGTGACTTCGTGGCGGCCGTTCTGCCGAAAGGTACCATGAAGGCCCTGTAATTTTGTTTTCCCTAAGGGAATTGCCGTGCTAAACCGTTATCCTTTGTGGAAGTATCTGATGTTGATTGTGGTGATCATCGTCGGTCTGCTTTATGCGCTTCCCAACCTCTATGGTGAGGATCCGGCTGTACAAATCACTGGCGCGCGCGGTGTCGCCGCCAGTGAAACTACGCTGGACCAAGTCCGTACCGTATTAGAAAAAGACAAGATCGCGAGCAAGTCGATTGCGCTGGAAAACGGCGCTATCCTGGCTCGCTTTAGCAATCCTGACATTCAGCTGCGCGCCCGTGAAGCCTTAATGGCTGAGTTGGGTGACAAGTTTGTCGTTGCGCTGAACCTGGCTCCGGCTACGCCGGCCTGGTTGGCCATGCTGGGTGCAGAGCCGATGAAACTCGGTCTGGACCTGCGCGGTGGTGTGCACTTCTTGATGGAAGTGGACATGGACACTGCGCTGAGCAAGCTGCAGGAGCAGACTATGGATACCCTGCGCAGCGAGCTGCGTGAAAAGGGCATTCCTTATGCGTCTATCCGCAAGCTGGACAACAACGGCGTGGAAGTGCGCTTCCGTGACGATGCTACCCGCGATCAGGCCATCAGCTACCTCAGCCCGCGTCAGCGCGATATGGTGTTCTCTGCCAACGGCACCAACACCCTGAAAGCCAGCTTGACGGATGCCCGTCTGAGCGAAGCTCGCGAATATGCGGTGCAACAAAACATCACTATCTTGCGTAACCGCGTTAACCAGCTCGGCGTTGCCGAACCGCTGGTGCAACGTCAGGGCTCTGACCGCATTGTGGTCGAGCTGCCGGGTATTCAGGATACTGCGCGCGCCAAAGAGATTCTGGGCGCTACCGCGACGCTGGAGTTCCGTCTGGTTAACACCAATGCGGATGCCACAGCGGCAGCCAACGGCCGTGTACCGGGTGACTCAGAAGTAAAAGACACGCGTGAAGGCCAGCCCGTTGTGCTGTACAAGCGTGTGATCCTGACCGGTGATCACATCACTGACTCGACGTCCAGCACCGACGAATACAACCAGCCGCAGGTTAATATCTCACTGGATAGCGCCGGCGGTACTGCCATGTCTAACTTCACCAAGGACAACATCGGTAAACCGATGGCGACCCTGTTTGTGGAGTACAAGGACAGCGGCAAGAAAGACGCCAACGGCCGTGCAATTCTGGTGAAACAGGAAGAAGTTATCAACGTGGCTAACATTCAGTCGCGTCTGGGCAACAGCTTCCGTATTACCGGTATTGGCAATCCGAACGAAGCACGCCAGCTTTCGCTGCTGCTGCGCGCCGGTGCGCTGATTGCGCCTATCCAGATTGTGGAAGAGCGTACTATCGGCCCAACCCTGGGGCAACAGAACATCACCCAAGGTTTGGAAGCTTGCTTGTGGGGCTTGGTGGCATCCATCGTATTTATGGTGGTGTGGTACCGTAAGTTCGGCATGATCGCCACCACGGCGCTGGTCGCCAACCTGGTGCTGATTGTCGGCGTGATGTCCCTGTTACCCGGGGCGACACTGACCATGCCGGGGATTGCCGGTATCGTGCTGACGCTGGCGGTCGCTGTCGATGCCAACGTACTGATTAACGAACGTATCAAGGAAGAGCTGAAGAACGGGCGTTCCGTTCAGCAGGCGATCCATGAAGGCTATAAAGGCGCGTTCTCCAGTATCGTTGACGCCAACATCACTACCCTGATTACCGCAGTCATTCTGTACGCAGTGGGCACCGGTTCAATCAAGGGCTTTGCGATTACCACCGCAATCGGTGTGGCGACGTCCATGTTCACCGCAATTGTCGGTACCCGTGCCATCGTCAACCTGCTTTACGGCGGCAAGCGCATTAATAAGCTGTCTATCTGAGGAGTGCGTTGTGGCACAGGATTATACTGTTGAACAACTCAACTACGGCCGTAAAGTTTATGACTTTATGCGCTGGGATTACGTGGCCTTCGGCATCTCGCTGGTGCTGTTGATCGCGTCAATCGCCATTATGTCGGTGCGTGGTTTTAACTGGGGTCTGGACTTCACTGGCGGTACCGTCATTGAAATCAGCCTGGAAAAACCTGCCAACCTCGATCTGATGCGCGACACGCTGGAAAAAGCCGGGTTCCAGGACCCGGTTATTCAGAACTTTGGCAGCAGCCGTGACGTGATGGTGCGTATGCCACCTGCGACAGGTACCGCAGGCCAGGAACTGGGTAACAAAGTGATCGGCGTGATTAACGAGTCGGTCGATAAAAACGCGAGCGTAAAACGGATTGAGTTCGTCGGCCCGAGCGTGGGCACCGAACTGGCGCAAAACGGCGGCATGGCGCTGCTGGTTGCGCTGATCTGTATTCTGATTTACGTCGGTTTCCGTTTCGAATGGCGTTTGGCGCTGGGGGCGGTTATTGCGTTGGCGCACGACGTGATCATCACCATGGGCGTGTTGTCGTTGTTCCATATTGAGATTGACCTGACCATCGTCGCTTCATTGATGTCGGTTATCGGTTACTCGTTGAACGACAGCATCGTGGTTTCTGACCGTATTCGTGAGAACTTCCGCAAGATCCGCCGCGGGACGCCTTACGAAATCATGAACGTGTCACTGACCCAGACGCTAAGCCGTACGCTGATGACATCCGGTACAACCTTGATGGTTGTTCTGATGCTGTACATCTTCGGTGGCGCGATGCTGCATGGCTTCTCTCTGGCTATGTTGATCGGTGTGTCTATCGGTACCATATCCTCTATCTACGTGGCGTCCGCGCTGGCGTTGAAACTGGGTATGAAACGCGAACACATGCTGCAGCAGAAAGTGGAAAAAGAAGGCGCAGATCAGCCTTCGATTATGCCGTGATTTGCCCGTGAGTTGAAAATACAATGCCGGTCGGTTTATTCCGACCGGCATTTTTTTGCCTATAGACCATGACTTTTGGGTTTACGGGCGCTCAATCGACGTCAGTTGGTTGAGTGAGTTCACCAGTTCCGCAAGGCTGGCTGCCTGCATTTTTTCCATCACTTTGGCCCGATGAACCTCTACGGTACGAACCGCAATAAAGTGCCGGTCGGCGATCAGTTTATTGGTCATCCCAGCGGCCACAGCACGGGCAATCTCACGCTCGCGCGGCGTCAGCGCACTGAAACGCTGTTGCAGTTGGTGGCGCTCAACCAGGCGTTGGGAGTGGGCTAACCCGCGTTCGAGCGCTTCAATCAGCGGGGCGGCGGCGATCGGTTTTTGCAAGAAATCCAATGCACCCAATTTCATTTCCGCCACCGCCATAGAAATATCTCCGTGGCCGGTGACAATCACCACCGCCAGCGTACTTTCCTGCCGGCGCAGTTGCTGATGAACTTGCTGCCCGTCCAATCCTGGCATGCGGATATCCAACATGACTACGCCACATTGGTAAAGATCGACCTTGTCGACAAACCTTTGGCTGTCGTGCCAGATCTGTACCCGGTAGTTCAGTCCCTCGAGTAAAAAGCGGCAGGCGTCGGTAACCGCAAAATCGTCATCGACCAGATGTATCAGCGCCATGGCGAGTTTCCTTTTGAATAACAGGGAAGTGCAAGGTAACGCGTAGCCCTTGCCGTTGTGAGGGAGCCATATAATTTTCCAGCGTCAGATCGCAACCCTGGCTCTTGAGCAGTTTCTGACAGATCACCAGCCCCAACCCGAGACCTTCCTGCTTAGTGCTGCGGAAGGGTACAAACGGCAGTGCCAGTTGTTCTGCGCTCAGGCCGCCGCCATCATCTTCTATGATTAGCCGTTGTTGATGTTGGTTGGTTTCCTGCCGCAAGAAAATGTGTTGGGCACCGGCTTGCAGGCTATTACTCAATATATTGGTGAGCACTTGCTCCAACAGCGTTGCCTGGCTGTACAACTGACTTTGGGCCGGGATGGCAAGGGTTAAACGGCACTGCGGGTATTGTTGTTCGATCTGCATCAATTTTAGAAGGTGTTCCACCAGTGGGCGCAGCAAGAGTGGCTTCGCGCTTTCATGTTGCGGTGTTTTACTCGCCCAGCGTCGCAAATTGACAATGCTTTCCGCACCACGCTGTGCTTGCTGGCCAATCTGTTCGAGTATCGGCAGCAGCGCATGTTGGCTATCGCTACGTTCAAGACGAATGCGGCACCCCTCCGCATAATGACGAATTGCGGCCAGCGGTTGGTTCAGCTCATGAGCAAAGCCAGAGGCCATCTCGCCCAGCGTGCTGAGCCTTTGCGCTTGAGCCAGGGCTGCTTCTCTGGCGCGTAACGTCTGATGCATCTGTTCGATCTGACGTCCACGCCGGTGCACCAAATGACCAATCCACAGATGGTTGGCGCCCAGCAACACCATCGCGCCGATAATGGCGCTGAGTAACAGCAGGTGCTGTTGCGCCCAAAGAGACACGTCCTGCCAGAGTGAGCGCTGCGTTGGGTGAATATTCAGATCATGCAGCAACTGATTGACCTGATGAGATGATGCTGGGGCACCCCAAACAGGTAAACGGGGTATGTCCATTTGCAGTAACTGGCGGGTCAACTCGTCGGCCAGCCGATCTGGCACGTGGTTTAAGGCTGCAAATGACCAATTAGGGTAAAGCTCAGTGCTCGTCAGGCAGTGCTGGCCACTGTGTTTTTCCAACAGGGCGCGGTAGCCACTGGCTTGCAGCAACCCTTCCGTTTGCATTTTTTCCAACAGGCAAACGGGCACAATCACGGCGTCCAGTGCGCCATCGCGCAACTGATACAGCAAGGCATCTGCCGGATAACCGCTGAAGTGCAGCGTCAGATCTTTTTCCGGGCGCAGACCCGCGCCAAGGAGTTCTTTATATCCCAGCAGGTAACCGCCAAATGCGTCAGCGGCGACTGCGCCAACTTTTCGACCGACGAGCTGGCTGGCGGTGGTGACAGGGCTGTCGCGCCTCACCAATATGACGCTGCCGACCACGTTGTTTGACGCCTGTTGCGACGATGGGGAGGAACGCAGTGAAACCAGCCAACGCAATGGGTAGCGGTTATCCAACTGGACGTATTGTGCCGGGTTGGTGAGCAAAAAATCGACGCGTTCGCTGCGGACTGCTTCACCCATACCGGACAGGCTCACCGGCAACAATTGAAAGCTGTCCTGGGGAAACTGACGATTGAGATGGTCGACCAAGGGTTGCCATTGGGCCAGTGCATGAGCATCACCACGCAGTGCGAGTACTGCGATAGTCCATTGTCCCGCCCAAGCCGCGTTTAACCAACTGCTCAGCAACAGGAATAGCGCCGCTCTTTTCACATCATCTCCGCTTTTATGACCTGTATCACCAGGTTGAATTGTCCTGGATCAAGCCGATGCCGGGAATGTGGTAAACCACAATATTGGCGATCGGTTGCCGTTTTTACACTCCGTTGTATCAATTCCCCGGCGAATACTTATTGGGAGAAATCAATGGACAGTGGGAAACGGCAATTTTTACAACGACTCGGTGCGCTGACAGCCGGTGCCGCACTGGTGCCATTGGCACAGTCAGGGTGGCAGTTGCAGCCAGCTCGGCGGGAAGGTGACGGTAAAAGACGCATGGCGATGTTGATTGACCTGCGCCGCTGCATCGGTTGCCAGGCCTGTACAGTCAGTTGCGCAGTAGAAAACCGGCTGCCGCAGGGACAATTCCGCACCAGTGTACTGCAATACCAGGTCACTCTTGAAGGACAGGACTCGACCACCAACGTGCTGTTACCGCGGTTGTGCAACCATTGTGATAATCCGCCTTGCGTGCCGGTGTGTCCGGTACAGGCCACTTTCCAGCGTCAGGATGGCATTGTGGTGATCGATAACACCCGTTGCGTCGGCTGTGCCTATTGCGTACAGGCTTGCCCTTATGAGGCACGGTTTATCAATCATGAAACCCAGACTGCCGATAAATGTACTTTCTGCGTGCATCGGCTGGATGCCGGCCTGCTGCCTGCGTGCGTCGAGTCTTGCGTTGGTGGTGCGCGAATGATCGGTGATCTCAACGATCGCCAAGGTGCACTAAGGCGTGCTCTGGATGAGCATCAGGTGCAGCTTAAGGTACTGAAACCTGAACAGGGAACCCATCCTCAGGTGTTCTATCTGGGGCTTGATGAGGCATTTGTCAGTCACGTTCGGGGACAGCCGGCGCTGTGGCAGGAGGTGCACGCATGATTCGCGAAATTATGGCCCGCCCGCAGGAGATCGCCTGGTTACCTTGGGCGGTACAGTATTTTTTCTTTATTGGCCTGGCATGCGGCTGCATCATTATTGCCGTTTGGCTGCGTTGGCGCGATCCAAATAAGACGTCACGTCTGGAATTGGCTGCCGTGTCGTTGGCAGTGGTAAGCGGTACCGTTGCGCCCTTGGCCTTGAGTGCCGATTTGCATCAACCCGCGCGCATCTGGCATTTCTACGCGTACTTCGCCCCCTGGTCGTGGATGTCACTCGGCTCGCTGTTTTTACCGCTGTTTACCCTGTTAGTGGTCAGCTATTTCGTCTTGCTGCTGCGTAATCAGTTAAGGCCAAAAACCTTGCCGCTTTGGGCACGTTGGCTGATGGTCCGACCGGCATGGCGTGAGGAAGCGTGGCTGCGCTGGGTGGCATTGGCGACCTTGGTGTCGGCGGCCAGTATCTTGCTCTATACCGGGCGTGAGGTTTCCGTTCTTCGGTCGCAGCCGCTGTGGTTCAGCCTTTGGCTGCCTTGGTTACTGCTGCTTACCGCCATGCAGGCCGTTTCGCCGCTGCTGGCCTACTGGCTACGTCAGGAACCTCAATGGCAGCCACGCCTGGCGCGTTATCAGGCCGTCACGCTTGTGCTGTTGTGTCTTTCTTGTCTTGGTTGGTGGGTGGATGGCAGCACCTCTTCTTCTGCGTTACACACGTTGGCGGCTCAGGGCATTGCCTGGTGGGTGGCCGGTATCGCCTTTATCGCGATGACGTTATTGCTGTTGATGTTGGCATGGCGAATGTTCGACCAGCGGCTAAGTGTTCATGGGCTGTTGATGCAGTGCATTGCGGCGCTGTTGCTTTGCTGGGGTACGCGTTGGATGTTGCTGATGCAAACCCAAACGTTACCCAAATTCAATGCAGTGGCTAATCCCTATGTGTTGCCGCTGGGCAGTGAAGGGCTGTTGGCGATTCTGGGCACCCTGGGTTTGTGGATTGCGTTAATCATTGGAATTCGTGAATTGCAGCATCAGCTGATGGAGAAAAGACACTATGGCTAAGTCAACGCGGCGTCAGTGGTTGAAAGGCGGTCTCGCTCTGGGTGGATTGACGCTGTTTGGTGCCAGCTACAGCGAGATGGTGCAAAAAGTCTTTACCGGCCTGCGCGACGGCAGCAGCGGTAAATTGACGCTGGACAGAATCAGTGCCAACGCGCTACCGACAGAGGGGACCCGGCATCCTGATGGCTGGCAGGCCAACCCGCAGCAAGCGGTGTCCATGACGCAATGTTTTGGTTGCTGGACGTTGTGTGGCTTACGGGTCCGGGTGGATCGCGAAAGCCAGCAAATATTACGCGTGGCGGGTAACCCGTATCATCCGTTGTCTCATGATCACCACTTTCCTTATTCGCTGCCGGTGAGTGATGCGCTCAACCGCCTGGGGGGCGATGCGGGTCTTGAACAGCGCTCGACGGCCTGTGCACGTGGGGCGACGTTGTTGGAAGGGCTGACCAGCCCTTATCGCGTCCTGGAGCCGATGAAGCGGGTAGGGTCACGTGGCAGTGGCCAATGGCAACGGATCAGCTTTGAACAGTTGATCCATGAGGTGGTGGAGGGCGGTGACCTTTTTGGCGAGGGGCCAGTTGAGGGATTACGGGCGATCCGCGATCTTGAAACTCCGCTTGATCCGGAACAACCTTCACTGGGGCCAAAGGTCAATCAGCTGCTGGTCACTAATGCCGGTGATGAAGGCCGAGATGCTTTTATCAAGCGTTTTGCACAGAATGCGTTTGGGACGCGCAACTTCGGCCATCATGGGGCTTATTGCGGGTTGGCTTACCGCGCGGGATCCGGGGCCTTAATGGGGGATCTGGAAACGAATGCGCACGTCAAACCCGATTGGGATCATTTACGTTTTGGGCTATTTCTCGGTACGTCCCCTGCGCAGTCGGGCAACCCGTTCAAGCGACAGGGGCGGCAGTTAGCCAATGCTCGCATGCGTGATGAATTCCGCTACGTGGTAGTGGCGCCGGCGCTGCCACTGACCACCACGTTGGCCAATGATCACAACCGTTGGGTGCCGGTGTTGCCGGGTACGGACTCTGCATTAGCGATGGGCATGATCCGTTGGATTATTGAGCAAGAACGCTATAACGCCGACTACCTGGCATTACCTGGCGAGGTGGCGATGCAGGCCGCCGGCGAAAAGAGTTGGACCAACGCCACGCATTTGGTTGTGACCGATGAGGATCACCCGTTGTGCGGGCAGTTTTTACGTCAGGTGCATTTGGACGGAGGGGCAACCGGGGAAGCCGAAAGCCCGTCTTTGGTCTGGGATACGCAGCGGGCTAAGCCAGTGCCGGCGAATGAGGCTTTACAGGGGCCGTTGCGGGTGGAGCAACAGTTACGTCTCGCCGACGGTTCACAGGTTCAGGTACGCTCGAGTTTTCTTTGCCTGCAACAGGCCGCTGAACGCTTCACGTTGGCCGAATACGGCACCCGGTGTGGTGTCAGCGCCGAGACCATTGCCGCGTTGGCCAAAGAGTTCACCTCTTACCAGCGGCAGGCAGCGGTGATTGCCCACGGCGGTATGATGAGCGGCAACGGTTTTTATAACAGCTGGGCGGTGATGATGCTCAATGCGCTGATCGGTAACCTGAACCTTAAGGGCGGCGTCTCGGTCGGCGGCGGTAAGTTCAAGGAGTTTGCCGATGGGCCGCGTTATGACTTAAAAACTTTCCCGGGCATGGTGAAGCCAAAAGGGTTGGTATTGTCGCGCAGCAAACAGGCGTATGAACAATCAGACGAGTATCGCCGTAAGGTTGAGCAAGGCGATAAACCGTACCCGGCCCGTGGGCCTTGGTACCCCTTTGTTGCGGGGCAGTTCACTGAGCAGCTTGCTCCGGCGCTGATGGGGTATCCTTACCCGTTAAAGGCCTGGATCAGCCATATGGGCAACCCGCTCTACGGTGTTGCCGGCCTGCGCGAAGTGGTCGAAAGCCGACTTAAAGATCCTCGGCAACTGCCGCTGTTTATTGCAGTGGACGCCTTTATTAACGAAACCAGCGCATTGGCAGATTATATCGTGCCGGACACTCACAACTTCGAAAGCTGGGGATTTACGGCGCCCTGGTCCGGCGTGATGGTGCGATCGAGCACTGCGCGTTGGCCTGTCGTCCCGTCACGCACCCTGAGCACCGCAGAGGGGCAGCCGGTGGCACTGGAAAGCTTCGTCATTGCGTTGTCGAAGGCGATGGCGCTGCCGGGGTTTGGTGATGCCGCTTTGCAGGATACGCAAGGCAATGCTTTTGGGTTGCACACTGCCGAGGATTATTACCTGCGCGCAGCGGCCAACGTGGCTTTTGCCGGGGAGCCATTGCCTGAGGCGACAGAAAGCGAGCTACGGTTGACCGGTGTTGATCGCCTGCAACCGGCACTAGACAGGGTGCTGAAAGCGGATGAGCGGCTGCGGGTGGGTTATATGTTGGCTCGGGGTGGACGTTTCGCGCCGTATGAGCAAGCCTGGCGAGGCAATGAAACTGGCCCGCAATGGAAGAAGGGGCTTAATATCTGGAATGAAGAGGTGGCACGTCACCGCCATGCGATGACAGGAGAGCGTTACAGTGGGTGTCCGACGTATTACCCACCGCGTTTTGCCGACGGTTCAGACGTGGGGAAACACTATCCATCGGACGAGTGGCCGTTCCGTTTGATGTCGTTTAAGTCACATCTGATGAGCAGTTCAACAGCGCCCATTGATCGCTTGCGTGCGGTGAAGCCCGTCAATCTGGTGGCGCTTAATCCGGTCGACGCTGAGCGCTATGCATTGCAGCATGGCGATCGGGTTCGGTTGCAGACCCCGGGCGGCAGCGTTGAGGCGCAAGTCAGCTTACTCGATGGCGTGATGCCAGGCGTTATTGCTATCGAGCACGGCTATGGCCATCGCGAGATGGGGGCCCGTGCACACCTGCTGGATGGGCAGCCGATGGCGGCAGATCCACGCATTGCCGCCGGCATCAATCTGAATGATCTTGGGTTGCCGGATCCGACCAGAGAGATCGGTAATAGCTGGCTTGATTGGGTCAGCGGTGCGGCGGTTCGTCAGGGATTACCGGCAAGGCTGCAACGCTTGGCGTAACCTGAGGGCCCAACCATCGGAGGTTGGGCCTTTTTGCTGTTAGTTTTGCGCTGGCGCGGCTTTAACGGGCTCTACGCTATGCAGCCGTACAAAACCCAGTTGTTCAGGTGTCAGGCCGCTGAAACGCAGCTCAAAAGTATGTTCAGTTTTAGGCAGCAGTGAATCTGCACTGGCAATAGGTTGCGAGAGGGAATCTGCCGCCAGGGGTTTACCGGTGACAGGATCCAACTGGCCCCACTCCACTAATGCGTTGAACGCGGGCAGGGATGCCTGTGAAAGCGTTCGGACGTGCAATAAGGCTTGGGTGCCGTTAGCTTCGGCTTTCACGTGGCTCAGTGACACGCTCAGCTCGCCGAGGCTGCTCTGCAAGCGTGCGGCATTATTGGCCGCCGGCAGCAGATAAACACCGCTGGTGGAGTTTTTGTTCAGCTGATTTTGCTGTTCCAGTGCCGTAGCCTGGGTAGTCAGAGTGGTTAACTGTTGATTCAGCGCAACCACCTGATTGTGCAATTTCGGCACCTCGCGAGTTTGTGCACAGCCTGCCAGCAGGGCCAGGGTGCTCAGCAGGATAATCTTGGGGTAATGGGTTGTCATAGCGGGGATTTCCTATTCAACATCTCCTTTTATCAGCTTAGCCCGCCTGGCAGGGAAAGTCATGCCAGTCCGTTTTTGTCCTGTTGTTCCGCAGGTGGGCTCGCAACAAATGGCCGACGGCCTTTGTTGTGGCCGCACTTCGGGGTAAACTGCTCTTAACTATGAAAACGTTTATCAGGACGTGTTATGCATTGCCCTTTCTGCGCCGCTGTTGATACCAAAGTCATTGATTCCCGTTTGGTGGGTGATGGTTCGCAGGTGCGCCGTCGTCGCCAGTGTTTGGTTTGTAATGAACGTTTCACCACCTTTGAAGTGGCTGAACTGGTGATGCCACGGGTGATAAAAAGCGACGATGTGCGCGAGCCATTTAACGAAGACAAGCTGCGTCGCGGCATGCTGAAGGCGTTGGAAAAACGCCCGGTCAGTTCTGACGACGTGGAAAACGCGATTAACCACATTAAATCCCAATTGCGTGCCACCGGCGAGCGTGAAGTGCCAACCAAATTGGTCGGTAACCTGGTGATGGATGCGTTGAAGAAGTTGGATAAAGTCGCCTATATCCGCTTTGCCTCTGTGTATCGCAGCTTTGAAGATATTCGCGAGTTCGGCGAAGAGATCGCCCGTCTACAGGATTAAGGGACCCCTCATGCATAACGATGAATTCTACATGGCACGCGCTTTCGAATTGGCGCGGCTGGGGCGTTTCACTACCGCACCGAACCCGAATGTCGGCTGTGTTATTGTGCGCGATGGCGAAATCGTCGGTGAAGGGTACCACCTGCGAGCCGGTGAGCCCCATGCGGAAGTGCATGCGCTGCGCATGGCGGGCGAAAAAGCACGTGGTGCTACTGCCTATGTCACGCTGGAACCTTGCAGCCACCATGGTCGTACACCGCCTTGCGCCGATGCACTGGTTGCCGCCGGGGTCGCTCGTGTCGTGGCCGCCATGCAAGACCCGAATCCGGAAGTGGCGGGGCGGGGTCTGTACAAATTACAGCAGGCGGGGCTGGATGTGCGTCATGGTTTGATGTTGGCTGAAGCCGAAGCGGTGAATTTGGGCTTTCTCAAGCGGATGCGTACCGGTTTCCCGTATGTACAATTGAAACTTGGCGCCTCTCTCGATGGCCGTACGGCGATGGCGTCCGGTGAAAGCCAATGGATCACCTCGCCCGAGGCGCGCCAGGACGTACAGCGGTTGCGAGCGCAAAGCGCGGCGATTCTCAGTACCAGTGCCACTGTACTGGCTGACGATCCATCACTGACGGTGCGTTGGGATGAGTTGGATGCTGAAACTCAACGCATTTATCCACGTGAAAACCTGCGGCAGCCATTGCGCATTATCCTCGACAGCCAAAATCGTGTCACCCCGCAGCACCGGGTGGTGCAACAGCCGGGGGCAACCTGGCTGGCGCGTTTGCAGCCGGATGACCACGTTTGGCCGCAGGATGTCGAACAACTGACCTTCCCGGCCCATGGCGCCGGGATTGATCTGGTCGTGATGATGATGCAATTGGCCAAACGACAAGTGAATTCCATCTGGGTCGAGGCTGGCGCGCACTTGGCAGGGGCTTTACTGCAGGCCGGGTTGGTGGATGAGCTCATTTTGTACATCGCGCCAAAATTGTTGGGCGATAATGGCCACGGTTTGTGCCACCTACCGGGCCTGGAACATTTGGCTGATGCGCCGGAGTTTGTCTTCAGCGAAGTGCGGCACGTCGGGCCCGATTTGCGGCTGCGATTGAAAGCAAAATACTGATTTTAATGTCTGTGTGTCGGGGGGATGGGTCTTTTACAACACCGACAGCACGGTCTGGTGCCCGTCAATAATTGGTGTTACATCAAGGCAGCAAGCGCGCGTATCCCGGTGAGCTTACACAAGTAAGCCACTCGAGTCGGCGGGCGTCGCCAACACAGATGCAGCTTCAAGTATGACGGGTATAAAGAATATGATAGAATCCGCCCCCCTGCGGGGTACTGAACCCATTTTTAAGGAAAGCCCATGAAAGTTATCGAAGGTGTTGTTGCTACTCCAAATGCCCGTGTGGCGATTGCAATTGCACGTTTTAACAATTTCATCAACGACAGCCTGCTGCAAGGTGCCATCGACGCACTCAAGCGCATTGGTCAGGTTGCTGACGACAACATAACCGTTGTCTGGGTCCCGGGCGCTTACGAGTTGCCACTGACTGCACGCGTGCTGGCTAACACCGGCAAATATGATGCAGTGATCGCACTGGGCACCGTTATCCGTGGGGGCACCGCGCACTTTGAATATGTCGCGGGCGAAGCCAGCTCTGGCCTGGGCAGCGTTTCTATGAACACTGAAATCCCGGTTGCCTTTGGCGTGCTGACAACCGAAAGCATCGAACAGGCTATCGAACGTGCTGGCACCAAAGCAGGCAACAAGGGCGCTGAAGCGGCTCTGACCGCACTTGAAATGATTAATGTTATCAAAGCTATTAAAGCCTGAATTTAGTTAAGGGGAATTCCGTGAAACCTGCTGCTCGTCGCCGCGCTCGTGAGTGCGCTGTTCAAGCGCTTTACTCTTGGCAGTTGTCTAAAAATGACATTGCCGATGTTGAACACCAGTTCCTGTCGGAGCAAGATGTCAAAGATGTAGACATCGCCTATTTTCGGGAGCTGCTGTCCGGCGTGGCGGTGAATGCAGGTCTGCTGGATAGCCTGATGGCACCTGTCCTGTCGCGCCAGCTCGAAGAGCTGGGCCAGGTCGAAAGAGCCGTTCTGCGCATTGCGCTGTTTGAGCTGAAAATGCGTGAAGATGTCCCTTACAAAGTGGCCATCAACGAAGCGATCGAGCTGGCGAAAACCTTCGGCGCTGAGGACAGCCACAAGTTTGTGAATGGTGTGCTGGATAAAGTAGCACCCAGCATCCGCAAGAAAAAATAAAGCATTAAGGCCGGTATCCCCGGCCTTAATTTTATCTATACACAAAATAATTGGGGTTGGATCAAGGCGGTAAAAGCGTGAGTTCCCCGGAGCTTACTTAAGTAAGTGACTGGGATGAGCGCTTGCAGCCAACACAGATGCAGCTTCAAGTATGAAGAGTATATTGGAATATGACCATGGCATGCGGCGAATTTGACCTCATTGCCCGCTATTTTGACCGGTTTAAGAGTCTGCGCCGGGACGTACAGTTGGGCATTGGAGATGACTGCGCACTTCTGACAGTGGCAGAAAAACAGCTTTTGGCCGTCAGTACCGACACGCTGGTTTCGGGCGTTCACTTCCTGTCGGATATCGATCCGGCCGATCTCGGCTACAAAGCACTGGCCGTCAATCTGAGCGATTTGGCCGCTATGGGCGCCGATCCCGCTTGGCTTTCACTGGCATTAACCCTGCCGGACGTGAATGAGCCTTGGCTAAAGGCGTTTAGTGACAGCCTGTTCGAACAACTTAATTATTACGGCATGCAGTTGATTGGCGGCGATACCACACGCGGCCCATTAAGCATGACGTTAACCATTCACGGGCTTATCCCTGCCGGCCGTGCGTTGACCCGCAGCGGTGCGCGCATTGGTGACTGGATCTACACCACCGGAACGCTGGGTGACAGCGCCGCCGGCCTGGCTGTTCTGCAGGATCGTCTGCAGGTGGCGGACGTTGACGCACGTAATTACCTGGTTGGCCGTCACCTGCGGCCGCAACCGCGGGTATTGCAGGGGCAGGCACTGCGCGATCTGGCCAGTTCGGCGATTGATATCTCGGACGGTTTGATTTCGGATCTGAAACACGTGCTTAGCGCTTCCGAGTGCGGTGCGCGGATCAACCTTGATGAGCTGCCGTTGTCACAGGCGTTAAGCAGCAATGTGGACGTTGAGCAAGCATTGCGCTGGGCGTTGACCGGTGGTGAAGATTACGAATTGTGCTTCACCGTGCCGGAGATCAATCGTGGCGCTTTGGAAGTGGCGCTGAGCCATCTGGGTGCGGATTACACCTGCATTGGTCAAATTGGCCCGCTC
Organism: Serratia sp. CoH_134_PS_4; assembly: GCF_058190535.1. Lineage (NCBI taxonomy): Bacteria > Pseudomonadati > Pseudomonadota > Gammaproteobacteria > Enterobacterales > Yersiniaceae > Serratia > Serratia sp. CoH_134_PS_4. The sequence goes on along the minus strand of NZ_JBXWKI010000004.1, from coordinate 224,632 downwards.
TCCGAAGGTATTAAGTTCTATCGCAACGATGAAGCAGTGGAATTGCCGTGGCATGGCTTCGACCATTTCAGCGAAGGGCAGGCGTAACATGGATGACGCTAAACGCCGCTTGCGGATGAGTAATCCTTGGCACCTGCTGGCAACCGGCTTCGGCAGCGGCTTGTCACCGGTAATGCCTGGGACGATGGGATCACTGGCTGCGATTCCTTTTTGGCTGCTGCTGATCCAACTGCCTTGGCAACTGTATTCACTCTTAGTGATGTTCAGTATCTGCATCGGTGTTTATCTGTGCCATCAGACGGCCAAAGACATGAAGGTGCACGATCATGGCAGTATCGTCTGGGACGAGTTTGTCGGGATGTGGATCACGCTGATGGCGCTGCCGGTCAATGATTGGCAGTGGGTAGCGGCAGGCTTCGTGATTTTCCGCATTCTTGATATCTGGAAGCCGTGGCCGATTCGTTGGTTTGATCGCAACGTTCATGGTGGTATGGGCATCATGGTTGACGACATCGTCGCTGGGGTATTTTCCGCCGGTATTATCTACCTGATTGGTCACCACTGGCCGGTTGGGTTGTTCTGATAACAAGGGCGCAGTGCAATACTGCGCCCTTGAGCACCACTCACCCGACTATTCAAATCCTGGCACGCAACGCGGCACACAGGGCGTTCCCCCCTCGGCATTTCTTCCTGCGTTAGCACATATAGCGGATTTTCAGACGGCAGAAATGCAAACGCCCCCGCAAAGCGGAGGCGCCTGTCAGTGTGGCGTGAGGATTACTGCGCCAGCCAGACCTCGATTTGCCGCTGGATGCCTGCAGCGTCCAGGCCAAGTTCAACACGGACTTCTTCCTGACTGCCCTGGGAGATAAAACTGTCCGGCAGGCCGATATTCAGCACAGGTACGACTCGGCGCTTGGCCATCAGCAACTCGTTCACACCGCTGCCAGCACCGCCCATAATGGCATTTTCTTCCAGCGTAATCAGTGCGTCGTGGCTGGTTGCCAGCGCCAGTATCAGCTGTTCGTCAAGTGGCTTCACGAAGCGCATGTCCACCAACGTAGCGTTCATGGTTTCCGCTACCTGTGCCGCTTCCGGCAACAGTGTACCGAAGTTCAGGATCGCCAGCTTTTCACCTTCACGGCGGACCACGCCTTTGCCTATCGGTAGCGCGCTGAGCGGTTCCAGTGGCGCGCCGGTGCCGTTGCCGCGTGGATAGCGTACGGCGCTTGGGCCTTCATTGTAGTGATAACCGGTGTACAGCATCTGACGGCACTCGTTCTCATCGCTTGGTGTCATGATCACGATGGTTGGGATACAACGCATGAATGACAGATCGAATGCACCTTGGTGAGTTTGGCCGTCGGCGCCGACAATGCCGCCGCGATCGATAGCAAACATTACCGGCAATTTTTGAATGGCAACGTCGTGGATCAATTGATCGTAAGCACGTTGCAGGAAGGTGGAATAAATGGCCACCACCGGCTTGTAACCGCCAATCGCCAGGCCAGCGGCGAAGGTCACCGCATGCTGCTCGGCGATAGCCACATCAAAATATTGCTGTGGATAGTCACGGGAGAATTGCACCATGCCTGAGCCTTCACGCATTGCGGGAGTGATGGCCATCAGCGAGCTGTCTTTGGCGGCAGTTTCGCATAGCCAATCACCAAAGACTTTTGAATAGGTTGGCAGGCCCCCCGCGCTTTTTGGCAGAGTTCCGCTGGCTGGATCGAATTTGGGTACCGCATGGAAGCTGATCGGGTCTTTTTCCGCAGGGGCGTAACCACGGCCTTTTTTGGTCATGATATGCAGCAACTGCGGGCCTTTCAGGTCACGCATGTTTTTCAGCGTGGCAACCAGGCCCTGGACATCGTGACCGTCTACCGGGCCGATGTAGTTAAAGCCCAGCTCTTCGAACAGCGTGCCTGGCACGACCATGCCTTTCAGGTGTTCTTCGGTGCGTTTGACCAATTCTTTGATTGGCGGCAGGCCAGACAGTACTTTTTTTCCGCCTTCGCGCAGGGTGGAGTAGAGCTTGCCGGACAGCAGTTGGGCCAGGTGATTATTCAACGCACCGACGTTCTCCGAGATCGACATTTCGTTGTCGTTCAGAACCACCAGCATGTCTGGATTAATGTCGCCGGCGTGGTTCATGGCTTCAAACGCCATACCTGCGGTGATTGCGCCATCGCCGATCACGCAGACAGTGCGGCGATTTTTGCCTTCACGTTCCGCTGCCACAGCCATGCCGAGCCCGGCGCTGATCGAGGTGGAAGAGTGGCCAACTGACAGCACATCGTATTCGCTTTCCGCACGCCACGGGAAAGGATGCAGGCCATTTTTCTGGCGAATAGTGGCGATTTTGTCACGGCGACCGGTCAGAATCTTATGTGGGTAGGCTTGATGGCCCACGTCCCATACCAGGTGATCGAACGGGGTTTGGTACACATAGTGCAACGCCACCGTCAGTTCGACGGTACCCAGCCCAGACGCAAAGTGGCCGCTGGAGCGACTGACGCTGTCCAGGAGGTATTGCCGAAGTTCGTCACACAGTTTCGGCAGGCTCTCTTTCGGCAACGAGCGGAGTTCATCGGGATTTTCCGCTAGCGCCAAGGTCGGGTATTTGGCTATATCAAGACTCATTCGATACTCATATCAGAGGATGTTACCCTTCATCTTTCAAGGTGCAGCGGTATTGGCCGCCTTCTCTCACCCCAGTCACTGGGATTGCCCAGTTCCGGGGGATTCGCTCAGTTGCCGCCTGGCTGCAACTTGAAGTCAATTGGGTATTACGTCACACGTTAATTGTCGCGTTCAATAATGAAGCTGGCTAACGCTCGCAATGGCGCTGTGTTATAAGATTGTGCTGCCAAAGTATCTAATGCAGCTAAAGCTTCCTGATAGAGATCCCACGCTTTTGCTTTCGCGCTGTCAAGCCCGAGCAAAGCTGGATAGGTGCTCTTTCCATGTTGCTGGTCTGCGCCTTGGCGTTTGCCAATTTTTTCGGTTTCGCCGACCACATCTAAAATATCATCCTGCACCTGGAACGCCAGGCCAATTGCAGCTGCGTAACGGTCGAGCTGTGGCAGCGCGGCACGACCAGGTTCTCCGGCGGCCAAGGCCCCGAGACGGACTGCGGCGCGGATTAATGCGCCGGTCTTGTGGCGATGGATCTGCTCCAATGCTTCCAGACCAACCTGCTGATCTTCGGCTTCGAGATCCAGCGACTGACCACCACACATTCCCGCAACGCCGCTGGCGATTGCCAATTCAGACACCATCGCTAACCGATCGCGCAACGCCACATCGGGCATGTCGGCATCGGCCAGAATGGAAAAGGCCAGCGTTTGCAGGGCATCGCCGGCTAAAATTGCGTTGGCCTCACCAAATTTGATGTGGCAAGTCGGCTGACCACGACGCAGGTCGTCGTCGTCCATGGCCGGCAGATCGTCATGGATCAGTGAGTAGGCGTGAATACATTCTACCGCAGCTGCGGGCGCATCCAAATTATTCAGTGATACGCCAAACATCTGCCCAGTGGTGTACACCAGGAACGGACGCAGGCGTTTGCCGCCCAGCAGCGCGCCGTGGCGCATTGCCGCCACCATATTGCCATTGTTGAACGGCAAGGGTGCGATAAAATCCAGCAGCGTGCGGTCGGCCCGCTGGCGCAACGCCTGCAGCTGGTCAGAAAAAGCGGTTTGTTGGACGGTCTCGGACATGGTGATTACTCGGCATCCGGTGTAAAAGGTGCCAGCGCAGTATCATCGGCACTGTCGTTAAGCAGAATTTGTACGCGTTGTTCCGCCTGCTGAAGCTTCTGCTGGCCCTGACGCGCGAGCTGTACGCCACGCTCGAACTCATTGAGCGCGTCTTCCAACGGCAATTCACCCGATTCCAGACGCGTTACGATGTTTTCAAGCTCGCTGAGTGAGCTTTCAAAGCTGATGCTTTGCTCTGTACTGTCTGATTGTGCAGGTTTTTTCGGCATAGTTTTCTTTTTACATCATCATGTGAACAGTAGCGCCAGAGCCTATCCTAGCGGATTTTGATTAGCAAATCATGGCGCGCATGTGTGGTTTTGTGCACCGAGCCCCACCAGATGATGGTATACTCTGCGCCGCAAATGCGATTGATAAAACATTCGGTAGCCCCGAGGGCTTTATCAATCGCATATACATTGTAAATCCTTTTCCCACGTAATTCTGACAATAAAGACCGCCATGAAGTTTATCATTAAATTGTTCCCGGAAATCACCATCAAGAGCCAATCTGTGCGCTTGCGCTTTATCAAGATCCTCTCGACCAGTATCCGCAACGTCCTGAAGCAGTATGATGAAACACTGGCGGTTGTCCGTCACTGGGATCATATCGAAGTTCGCGCCAAAGATGAAAACCAGCGTCCGGTTATTGCTGACGCACTGACGCGCATTCCCGGTATACACCATATTTTGGAAGTGGAAGACCGCGACTATACCGACATCCACCATATTTTCGAGCAGACGCTGGAAGCCTATCGCGAGCAATTGGAAGGTAAAACCTTCTGTGTGCGGGTTAAACGCCGTGGCAAACAGGACTTTAATTCTCAGGACGTGGAGCGTTACGTCGGCGGCGGTCTGAACCAGCATATCGAAAGCGCGCGCGTTAAGTTGTCGCACCCGCAGGTGACGGTCAACCTGGAGATTGAAGACGACAAGCTGATGTTGGTGAAAGCCCGCCGTGAAGGCATCGGCGGTTACCCGGTGGGGACACAGGAAGACGTACTGTCGCTGATTTCTGGTGGTTTCGACTCAGGCGTTTCCAGCTATATGCTAATGCGTCGTGGTTGCCGCGTGCATTATTGCTTCTTCAATCTGGGTGGCGCTGCGCATGAAATTGGCGTGCGCCAGGTGGCTCACTATCTGTGGAACCGCTTTGCCAGTTCGCACAAGGTGCGGTTTATCGCTATCGACTTTGAACCCGTGGTTGGCGAGATCCTGGAAAAGGTTGAAGACGGCCAGATGGGCGTGGTGCTCAAGCGCATGATGGTACGTGCTGCTTCGCAGATTGCTGAACGTTATGGCGTGCAGGCACTGGTGACCGGTGAGGCCTTGGGCCAGGTGTCCAGCCAGACGCTGACGAACCTGCGCTTGATCGACAATGCGTCCGATACGCTGATCCTGCGTCCGCTGATCTCCCACGATAAAGAGCACATCATTAAAGTAGCGCGTGAGATTGGCACCGAGGATTTCGCCAAGACCATGCCGGAATACTGCGGTGTGATCTCGAAAAGCCCGACGGTAAAAGCAATCAAAGCGAAGATCGAAGAAGAAGAAGCTAACTTTGATTTCAGCATTCTCGATCGTGTGGTGAGCGAAGCCAAGAACGTGGATATTCGTACTATCGCCGAGCAAACGCAGGAACAGGTTACCGAAGTGGAAACCGTGGCGGCGTTTGGCACTGACGAGGTGATTCTGGATATTCGTTCCAACGACGAACAGGAAGATAAACCGCTGAAGCTGGATCAGGTAGAGGTAAAATCCCTGCCGTTCTACAAGCTCAGTACCCAGTTTGGCGATTTGGACCAGAGCAAAACCTACCTGCTGTACTGTGAGCGTGGCGTGATGAGCCGCCTGCAGGCGCTGTACTTGCTGGAGCAGGGGTATAGTAACGTCAAAGTCTATCGTCCTTAAATCCACTTCATACTTGAAGCTGCACCTGTGTTGGCTGCATGCGCTCACCCCGGTCACTTACTCAAGTAAGCTCTCGGGGATTCCCGCACTGGCCGCCGGGTTGCAGCTCCAATTATTTTGTGGATTATATATTTTAACCTCAGAACTGATGCTTGCTAATCGCGGAAGTCGTACATCCCCGGTATCAGCACTAATTGCGCCGCGATTTCCGCCGCTTTCGCTTTACCCAACAGCAAATCAATCAGCTTCAGCGCAAACTCCATAGACGTTCCCGGCCCTTGGCTGGTGAGCAGGTTAACGCGTGCATCAAAGACCACACGGCGCTCCATCCATTTGTCCGCAGGGATCTGTTCTTTCAATCCTGGGAACCCGGTCATATTCCCGATGGGAAACAGGTCGTGGTGCTGTAACACCAGTGCAGGTGCTGCACAGATAGCCGCGACGATATTGCCTTGCAGATGCATTTGACGCACTTTCTCCACCAGCAGCGGGCTGTCACGGAAACATTCGGCACCTTTCAAGCCGCCGGGCAGCACGATGGCATCAAAAGGCTCGTCCACAATCGATACCAAGGGCGCATCCGCCAACAGCTTAACGCCGCGCGAACAGACAATGGTCAGGTCGCCATCACTGGCCACACTGGCCGTAGTGACGTTAACGCCCGCTCGTACCAGCAGATCGATGGTAGTGACGGCTTCGGTTTCTTCGCTACCAGGTGCCAGGCAGACCAGCGCCGATACGCTCATATTCATTTTCCTTTCGCTTAATCAATTCAAACAGCCGCGCATTTTCTGGCAGGGTGATGCCGTGGCTACGTGCGCGGCGCAGGAGGTAGCCGGTAATGTAGTCGATCTCCGTGTGCCGTTGGGTACGGATGTCTTGCAGCATCGAAGAGATATTGTCTGCGGTACTCTGGATCACGGCCATGACGTACTGCAGCAACCCTTCACAAGAGGTGTGGTAGCCCTCCATTTCCATCACACTGGAGACCTCGCGGCAGATAACTTCAATTTGCTCTGGATAGCGCTGAAGATCACCATTACGGCAGTTATACAGCGCCGTCAGCGGATTGATTACGCAGTTGACGGCCAACTTACGCCAATTCGCAGAGGCAATATTATTGTGCCAGGCGACATCAGGCAGGGCTTGATGCAGCACCTCTGCCAGATGGCTGAGGGGTATTGCCGACGGGGAGGTTGGGCCAATATGCGTGGTGCCACCCGCGACGTGGATAATCGTGCTGCCGTCATGGCGTGCTGCATGGGTTGTGGTTCCCTGCAATATCGGCTGGTTGTTTGCCGGGAGTTCATCCTGAGTACCCATGCCGTTATGCAGTAACAGGATGGCGCAGCGCGGGTTCAACTTCGGCAACAGCGCACTGACTGCGCCGGATACCTGCCAGGCTTTCAGGGTGACCAGCAGCAGTTCACTCTGCGCCAAATGTTCGGGATCGTTGGTGGGCAAATTACGGTTGAACGAGGGGCCATTAGGCTCAATCACGTTCACTGCGCAGAAGGGTTGTGGCACTCGCAACCATCCCTGTACGTCATGGCCCTGCTGATAAAGTCGAGAGAGCCACAGCTGTCCGAGCGCACCGCAACCAAGAATAGTTATTTTCATCCAGACTCCTTGGGGTAACGGGAATATCGCTCTATTACTGTCGTATAATTATAGACTTTTCCGTTGTTCGACGGGTTATTCGCCAACAGGTTAGGCAGATTTTGCCTGAGGCCTTAAAGCGGTTATCATGCTCGGCATCGAAATCGCCTATCGCATTAGGCTCTCATTCAGGAGGAAGAAGTATGCCATCTTTCGACATTGTTTCCGAAATTGATATGCAGGAAGTGCGTAACGCCGTTGAGAACGCCACGCGCGATCTTGGCACGCGTTGGGATTTCCGTAACGTGCCGGCCAGCTTCGAGCTGAACGAAAAAAATGAAAGCATTAAAGTTGCCAGCGAATCTGATTTTCAGGTGCAGCAGTTGCTTGATATTCTGCGTGAAAAGCTCAGTAAACGCAGTATCGAAGGCAGCGCGCTTGAGATCCCGGACGAAATGACCCACAGCGGCAAAACCTACAGTGTGGAAGCCAAGCTGAAGCAAGGTATCGAAGCCAGCCAGGCGAAGAAAATCGTCAAGTTGATCAAAGACAGCAAGCTGAAAGTTCAGGTGCAAATCCAGGGTGAAGAAGTCCGGGTAACCGGTAAGTCACGTGACGATCTGCAAGGCGTGATGGCGCTGGTACGCGGTGCCGATCTGGGGCAGCCGTTCCAGTTCAAGAACTTCCGCGATTAAGGTTTTTGCGAAGGCGAAGATCGTGAGGGGCCAGCTTGCTGGCCCTTTTCTTTACAGTGAATTCACCAGCGCTTCCAATTGGCCGCGGTTGGTTTGTTTGGTATCGACCTTTACATAGGCGCTGCGCTCTTCCGGTACCACTATTGCCTCCGCCACGCCCGGCTGGGCTTTCAGGCGGCTTTCCAAGGCTGAATCTTTCACTGCCAGTTCCGACAATGTAATACGTAGGCTACTGACGTATGGCGGTTCTTGCATGGTACTGCTGACCAAGAACCAAATGGCCGCCAGCACCGCGCCGGCGATAAATACCAGCCCAGCGCCCTGCAGGCCATACAGGAAACCGCCCAGACTGCCACCTATCGCGACGCCAATAAATTGGCTGGTAGAGTAAACGCCCATCGCCGTGCCTTTATAGCCAGCAGGGGATTCTTTACTGATCAGTGAAGGCAGGATTGCTTCCATCACGTTAAAAGCCATAAAGAATAACTGTACACCTGCAATGATGCCCCACAGGTGCGCGCCGGACAGCCACAACAGTATTTCAGCGCAGAACAGCACCGCCACGCAGCCCATAAAGACTTGCTTCATTCGGCGTTTCTTCTCAGCGTAAATGATAAAGGGCACGACGGCGGCAAAAGAAACCAGCATGGTGACCAGGTAGACGATCCAGTGTTCGCTCGGGGCCAAACCGGCTTTTTCCATCGCCAATGGGAGTGCCACGAAGCTGGACATCAGCAGAATATGCAGGCACATAATGCCGATGTTCAGTTTTAACAGGCGGGAGTTACTCAGCACTTTGCTGAAACTGCCGCGCACTATGCTGGATTCACGGTTCAGCACGTGATGGCTTGCGGAAGGCACGACCGCCAGAGTGATTACGATACCGGCCAGTGCCAGCACGGCAATCATCCAAAACAGCGCATGCAGGCCGAAGGCGTGGGTGACAATCGGGCCAACGACCATAGCAATAGCGAAAGTTATACCGAAGCTCACGCCGATAAACGCCATGGCCTTGGTACGGTTTTGTTCCCGGGTGAGATCTGACAGCAGCGCCATGACTGCCGCCGCGATAGCGCCAGAACCTTGTAATGCCCTGCCAAGAATAACACCCCAGATAGAGTCGGTTGCGGCGGCAATCACGCTGCCCAAAGCAAAGATCAGCAGGCCGCCGACAATCAGCGGTTTGCGGCCGATGCGGTCGGAGATCAGACCAAAGGGGATCTGGAAGACAGCCTGCGCCAGACCGTAAATGCCGATAGCAATACCGATCAATGTTTCGCTGGCACCGTTCAATGCCATGCCGTAGGTGGTCAGTACCGGCAGCACCATAAACATGCCGAGCATGCGCAGTGAAAATACCGTTCCTAATCCCCAGGTCGCCCGGCGCTCCAGCGGGGTCATTGCATTATCGTTCATTAAAACCTCATTAAAAGCCATTCCGTCAGGTTATCGGTGATAACGCCTGATGGGATAGCTTCTGTTAAAACTGCGTCATTTTAGTGTGAAGGGTAGGGGGGGTAAATCTAATGTTGTTTAGCAGATATTACAGCTTCCCCTTGAAGCTACAGCGCTGTTGGCCGCGAGCACTTAGCCCGGTCACTTGGTTGGCCAAGCTCCTGATGATTCGCACTCTTGCCGCCTTGTTGCAGCTCCGATCATTTCGGGAGTAAACGGATTTCTGAACTGACAAATAAAATGGGCCGCTTACGCGGCCCATTTACAGACGATTTGGCTTACCAGACGTACGTCATCAGGGCTTCCGGCGCCGCGGTGGCGCTGAAGTCGATAGACATCATGACGCTCAACGAGGTGATGGCAACGATCGAGAACACGAATAGCTTACGTGCCCACACGCTGTCATTTTCGGTTTTGTAACCACGCAGTGCCATGCCCAACCACCATACGCTTACCGCCGCAGCGACGATCAGGTATTTGTAGCCAGCGTAGCCGCCCAGGGTCAACATCAGGGTGGCAATCATAAACGCCACAATGTAGACCGTGATGTGGTTCTTCGCCACCGAAATGCCTTTGACGACCGGCAATACCGGGATGTTCGCCGCTTGGTAATCTTTAAAGCGGAAGATGGCAATCGCATAGGAATGCGGCATCTGCCACAGGCTAAAGATAGCCAGCAGGATCAACGCACCAGCATCGAACTCATTGGTCACCGCGCAGTAACCGATAACCGGTGGCGCAGCGCCCGACAAGCTGCCGATCAAGGTGCCGTATACCGAGTGACGCTTCATGTACAGGCTGTAGACGCCGACATACACCACGAAACCCATCACCGCCAGCCACATGGCTAACGGGTTGGCACCGATATACAGCAACGCAAAGCCCGCAATACCCAGAGCGGTAGCATAAACCAGGCTTACACTCGGCGCGATCAGGCCTTTAACCAGCACCCGATTCTTCGTTCTCTCCATTTTCTTGTCGATGTCACGGTCAATGTAGTTGTTAAACACACAGCCCGAAGCGACAACCAACGAGACACCCACGAGGGTGGCGAGAAACAGGGGATAGTCGATGCTCCCTTTGGAGGCGAGCAAAAATCCCCCGACGACAGAAATTAAATTGCCGAAAATAATTCCTGGTTTAGTTACTTGCAGGTATTGCTTAATCATCACGTCCAGCTCTGCTCTTAATCGACCATCATATTGATGTTGAGGTTGTACATAATCCAGAGTGAACCTACAACAACGATACCGATGATCATAGCGGTGAACAGCAATGCCACCAGGTTCCAGCGCTCTTCCGATGAGGTATTCATGTGCAGGAAGTAAATCAGGTGAACAACAACCTGAATCACTGCCATGCCAACGACAACCGCCAGAATGGTTGAATGAGAGGCTGTACCGCTCATGACCATCGCAAATGGAATCACCGTCAGGATGATCGACAGAATAAAGCCGATCAGATAGGTCTTGACGCTACCGTGGCTTGCGCCGCCGTGAGAAGTTTCATGGGATGAATGACTCATGACATAACCCCCAGCAGGTAAACAACGGTGAATACGCAGATCCAGACCACGTCCAGGAAGTGCCAGAACAGGCTCAGGCACATCAGACGGGTTTTGTTGGTTGACGTCAGGCCACGCTTGCTGACCTGAATCATCATGATGACAATCCACACCAGGCCGGTAGTCACGTGCAGACCGTGGGTAGCAACCAGTGCGAAGAAGCCGGACAGGAACGCACTGCGATCCGGACCATAACCTTCAACAATCAGGTGATGGAATTCATAGATTTCCATCGCTACGAAGCCCAGACCAAACAGGAAGGTCAGGAACAGCCAGGTATTAACGCTGCCAACCTTGCCTTTGTTCATGCCGATCATCGCCATACCGTAGGTGATGGAGCTGAACAACAGCAGGAAGGTTTCAACCAGGACAAACTTCAGATCGAAGATGTCTTTGCCAGAGGGACCGCCCGCGGTCCCGTTCACCAGTACTGCATAAGTCGCGAACAAGCTCGCAAACAAAATACAGTCGCTCATCAGGTAGATCCAGAATCCGAAGACTTTGGTCTCTCCTGCGTCGTGGTGCCCATGCTCTGCATGGGCTGCGTTATGGTTAGTCAGAGTATCAGTTGACATGTTTCACGCCTGCTTTGCTGATTTGTTCATAGTGTTGGTTTTCAATGCGCTCGATTTCATCAACCTGCACATAGTAATCAACATCTTCATCGAAGCTCTTGGCAATCCAGGTCACGATCATACCTACGAAGGCAGCGATCGCCATCCACCAGATGTCCCAGATCATCGCGAAACCAAATACCAGGCTGAAGCCAGCAATAATCACACCGGCGCCGGTATTTTTCGGCATATGAATGGGTTCGTATTTCGCCGGCTTCTTATAAGCTTCGCCTTTTTCTTTCATGTCCCAGAACTCATCACGGTCATGAATCTGTGGCACTACGGCAAAGTTATAGAACGGCGGTGGAGACGAGGTCGCCCACTCCAGCGTACGAGCACCCCATGGGTCACCGGTCAGGTCACGGTTCTGCTCACGGTCACGCACACTGACGTAGATCTGAATCAGTTGGCACAGGATACCGCAGGCAATCAGAGCCGCGCCGCCAGCTGCTACGAGCAGCAGTGGGTGGAACTCTGGGTTGATGTTCTGGCTGATACGACGAGTCATACCCATAAAGCCCAGAGCATACAGCGGCATGAAGGCCACGAAGAAACCGATGATCCAGAACCAGAACGCACGGATACCCCATTTTTCGTTCAGCGTGAAGCCGAAGGATTTAGGGAACCAGTAGGTCAGGCCAGCGAAGCAACCGAACACCACACCACCGATAATCACGTTATGGAAGTGGGCAATCAGGAACAGACTGTTGTGCAGCACGAAGTTCGCGCCCGGTACTGCCAGCAGAACGCCGGTCATCCCACCAACGGAGAAGGTGATGATGAAGCCGATGGTCCACAGCATTGCGGAGTTGAGCTGAATGCGGCCTTGGTACATGGTGAACAGCCAGTTGAAGATTTTCACCCCGGTAGGGATGGAAATGATCATGGTGGCGATACCGAAGAAGGCGTTAACGTTAGCGCCGGACCCCATGGTAAAGAAGTGGTGCAGCCATACGATGAACGACAGAACGGTAATCGCGATGGTTGCCCATACCAGTGAGGTATAGCCGAACAGGCGTTTTCTTGAGAAGGTCGCGGTGACTTCAGAGAACACACCAAACACTGGCAGAACCAGGATATACACCTCTGGGTGACCCCAGGCCCAAATCAGGTTGATGTACATCATCATGTTGCCGCCCATATCATTGGTAAAGAAATGGAAGCCCAGGTAGCGATCCAGGGTCAGCAACGCGATAGTCACGGTCAGAATTGGGAAAGAAACGATGATCAGGACGTTAGTACACAGCGCCGCCCAGGTGAACACCGGCATCTTCATTAAAGGCATGCCAGGAGCACGCATCTTCATGATGGTTGCGAAGAAGTTCACACCGGTCAACAAGGTACCCAGACCAGAAATCTGCAGACTCCAGATCCAGTAATCGACCCCGACACCAGGACTGTATTCCTTGCCCGACAGCGGCGGATACGCCAACCAGCCTGTCTGCGCGAACTCACCGACACCCAGAGAGATGTTGATCAGCACGACACCCACCACGAAGAACCAGAAGCTCAGGGAGTTCAGGAACGGGAAGGCAACGTCACGCGCACCGATTTGCAACGGTACGACCACGTTCATCAGACCGACCACGAAAGGCATCGCCATGAAGAAGATCATGATCACGCCGTGAGCGGTAAAGATTTGGTCGTAGTGGTGCGGCGGCAGGAATCCGGCCTCGCCGGCGGACGCAAGCGCCTGCTGGCTACGCATCATGATGGCATCGGCGAAACCACGCAGCAACATAACCATTGCCACGATGATGTACATGATACCAATTTTTTTATGGTCGACCGAAGTCAGCCAGTCTTTCCATAGCCACTTCCACTTGCCGAAATAGGTTATCAGGGCCAGCAGAGCCAAGCCCCCAATAATAATTGCAGCAACGGTGACTACGATGATTGGTTCGTGGTACGGAACCGCATCAAGCGTTAATTTTCCCAACATCAGTTTTATTCCTCGGCTCCGGCGTGAGCATGTTCACCCATGTCCATACCCTGGCTCATGTCCATACCTTCGTGCGCGGAAGCGCCTTTGTGCATGTCCATATCGCCCATGAATTTGCCAATAGTTTCTTTGAACAAATTCGGTTTGACACTGGAGAAGTACTCGACCGGGTTATTTTCACTCGGCTCTGCCAGTTTGTTAAAGTCGCTGGTGGCGTTAAGGTTAGTCGACGATGCTTTCACCTTGGCAACCCACTGATCGAAGTCGCCTTCGGTTGGGGTGACAATGGCGGTGAATTTCATGCCGGAGAACCCGCGACCGCTGAAGCTGCTGGAAATACCGTCGTATTTGCCTGCTTCATTGCCGATCAGGTGCAGTTTGGTCTGCATCCCGGCCATCGCATAAATCTGCCCACCTAACTGAGGAATAAAGAACGAGTTCATTACCGAGTTAGAGGTGATCTTGAATTCGACTGGAACATCTTTCGGGAAGGCCAGCTCATTAACGGTTGCGATGCCTTGTTCTGGGTAGATAAACAGCCATTTCCAGTCAAGCGACACGACTTCGATCGTCATTGGCTTTTTGTCAGTGACAATCGGCTTGAACGGGTCGAGTTCGTGCGTCGTTTTCCAGGTAATGGTGCCAAGGATGGCGATGATAATGATAGGAATGGTCCAGACGACCGCTTCGATCTTGTTGGAATGTGACCAGTTCGGACTGTATTTGGCATCTTTGTTGGAAGCACGATACTTCCAGGCAAAGGCGAACGCCATAAAGATAACTGGTACCACTACGATCAACATTAATGCGATTGCGGTGATAATCAGTGTCCGTTGCTCAACACCAATTGCTCCTTTGGGATTCATCAATACCATATTGCAACCACTGAGCATTACAGTGGAAGCAATTAAGGCCAACATCCCAATACTTTTATTGTATTTCTTAAGTCTCATCTAACGACCTCAATTACAAAGGCTCTATTGTCGTTTCATGTGTGCGGGCATTTTACGGGAAGGTTGCAGTACTGTAAACATGCTTAAGGGAGTGTCAGCGGCTTGTTGACACTTTCTGTTAAGGGGGTCACAGATGTCACGCTGCGTGACAATTTACTAATGGCAACAACGCGTTGGCACGCTGAATCGTGCCGGGTAATTCGTATGTTAAGGAAAACTAAAGGTATGATGAATCTTGCAGGTAGAAACCCTTTTTTGAAATACGAATGAAAGGTTTATTTAATGTAAAATTATTGTGTCTTAAAAGTGAATTTAATTTTATTTCTGACTGCCGCACTCGGATAAAAAAATAATTTGGACGGGAATTATATTTTTTAACTAAATAAATACATCACTCTGATGCATTTTTGCCGACCGGCGCGATGACCGGTCGGCGATATCACGCCAATTTAGTACGGCGTAACGCCAGATAATCCAGCACACTGCCCATTGCAATGCCCACCAGACTCAACGCGGCGCCTAACTGCAACAGCCGATCGGCCAGATTTGGCAAGGCACTCCAGTCAAGCGCGTTCGTGATCAGTAGAACCAGCCACAGGCCCAACAACGAGCAGCCCAGCGTCAGCATGCGTAATGCCCAACGGTAATACTGGCGGAACTCGGTGCGCGGCATGAAATTATCGGTACGTTGGGTATATTCCAGCGTCTGACGGCACAGGCGCAGCAGCAACAGGCCCGGCAGGGCAGCGGCGATTGAGAATAAATAAAACAGCGGCCAGCCGTGTGCTTCGACAAACCAGCCGGCAATCGGGCCAACATAAACGCGCCCAACGGCGGACAGTGCAGACAAAAGTGCAAACTGGGTGGCGGAAAATGACTTGTTGCACAGCGTCATCAGTAATGCGACGAAGGCTGCGGTCCCCATTCCTCCGCACAGATTTTCCAGGAAAATGGCGCTGCCCATGGTCATAAGGTTTTTATCGGTAACGGCAAGGATCCAATAACCGAGATTGGAAACCGCCTGCAGGATACCGAACAGCATCAGCGCGCGGAACAAACTCAGGCGCTGCATCAGCACGCCGCCAAACAGGGCGCCGACGATGGTGGCGAACAGGCCCAGCGTTTTATTCACCAGACCGACTTCCCCGGCATCGAAGCCAACGCCGCGGATCAGGAAGGTGGTGCTCAGGCTGCCGGCAAAGGCATCCCCCATCTTGTACATCACGATCAACAGTAAAATCAGCCAGGCGTTGTTACGCGCAAAGAAATCACGCAACGGGGCAACCACCGCTTGTTCCATGGTGCGTGGCGCAGGAATGCTGTCGTCCGGTTCGGGAGCCATCAAGGTGGCGGCAATACCAATCAGCATCAGCCCAGCCATCAACCAATAGGTTGACTGCCAGCCAAAATAGCGATCGGCCAGCCACAGCGCTAACCCACCGGAGACCAACATCGCCAGGCGATAACCCAGAACCGAGATAGCGGCGCCGGCACCGCGTTCTTCGGCGCTCAGCAGGTCAGTTTTATAGGCGTCAAAAACGATATCCTGCGATGCAGAACAGAAGGCGACCAGTACCGCCAACGCCGCCAGCCACCACAAGTCTTGCGCCGGCTGCATAAAGCCCATCGCAACAATCGACGCGACCAGCAGTAATTGGCTGATCAGCAACCAGCCACGCCGCCGCCCAAGGAATGGCGGGGTATAGCGGTCCATAAAGGGGGACCACAGGAATTTGAACACATAGGCCTGGCCAACCAGAGAGAAAATACCAATGGTTTTCAGATCGATGTTTTCGACGGTCATCCAGGCTTGTAGCGTGCCGGAGGTCAGTGCCAGTGGCAGACCCGACGCAAAGCCCAGCAGCAGGAGGATGGCAGAATTACGCTGGGTGAAGATATTCAGATACTGTTTCGACATGAGTTCCCTGTCTGCACCGCCCGATGATCCGGGCGGCACAAGGCGAGCGCGGCTTAACGCGCGTTTTGCTTGATAAAGTCGTTGACGCTGGTGTCTTGCGCCATGTCGGCAATAACGTCACCCAGCACGCTATTAACCGCGTTGGTGATTTTCTCGTTGGTTGCGGTGAAGGCGCCTTGGACGTTATACGTGGAGCGATAGTTCTTCACCTGCTTGCTGCCGTTCTTCGCCTGAGCGATGATCGAAATATCCGCCTTGGTGGTGATGTTGTAGCGGAGGTTGCCTTCAGAGACGTCCGCATACAGGTTATTGACGACGATTTGCAGGTCGACCGCACCGTCTGCGCCAATCATGTAACCGCGAGCGCCCATTTGTTTCTCCAGCACTTCTTGCAGCAGGAAGCGCAGATCACGTGATGGCGTCAGCGTCACGAGCTGGCCGTCGCGGTTCACTTTTGCCAGCGCCTGATCTTTACGCTGATCCGCACCGTTAATGCTGATGGTTACGCCTTGCAGCGTAGGATCTTGCTGCGGCAGCACAATTTTTGGCGTCACGTTCAAGGTGTTGCTGCTGGTAGCACAGCCAGCCAGCATCAGTGCGGCCAACAGTGGAAGGCAAAGTTTTTTCAACATAGTTACTGTCTCATTCTCGATGGATTTTAAGCTGCTGCAAACCGCCAAAGGCTGAGCGGCGGGTTTGAGCACGCTTTCTGTAATAATCAGAGCGGGATAGCCAACAACAAATTGTCGACATCATAGCATCGCCGCCAGCCGGAGGAAGCGCAGAACGCACCGGAGTGACAAATTTTTACCTGCCGTTGATAAAAACATGCTTTTTTGACCGCCTCAATCAGATAAACCTCAAGCGGCGGCGGATGTTGACCATTTTTTGCCCGCAGAAAAGAGAAATTTACCTGAGGAATGGTCTAAAAGGGGGGAAAGCGGCTAATATTGAAATAGATGGGGCGGTCCTCTGCCGGTGTAGTAAAGGAGATCCTATGATTCGCGAGCAAATAGAAGCAAAGTTAAGGGCGGCGTTTGAGCCCGCGTATCTGGAAGTCGTTGATGAAAGTTATCGTCACAACGTTCCGGCGGGTTCAGAAAGCCATTTTAAAGTCGTATTGGTCAGCGATCGCTTCGTCGGCGAACGTTTTCTGACTCGGCATCGTTCAATTTACGGCGTGCTGTCTGAAGAGTTGGCAGATGGCGTCCATGCGTTGGCATTGCACACCTATACCCTGAAAGAGTGGGAAGGTTTGCAAGATACCGTGCCAGCATCACCCCCATGTCGTGGGGCCGGTACCCTAGCCTGATGGCTAAATTTGCGGTATCAGTGGAACTTTGACCACGAATTGGGGTATTACTACAGACGAATTTTGGAACGGCCTGCGGGCCGTTTCTGTTTTTGACGACGACACAGCCGATGCGCCATGCAGCTAAGGCCGGGTCGGTTTCGGCGGCCTTTTGGCGATCAAATCGACAAAAGTGTGAGTTTTAGCGCGCCGCCGCCGCCTTGCTTTCCTCGACTCGCTCCGCATGCGCCGCTATAATGTCGCGTCTTATTTTTCCGGAATGGTTTCGGGACGCTTCTGTCATCAGGAAACTCGGTTCTGTAATGTAGCCGTCCTGGTTCTTGGAACGGAGTTGACCGAGCACTGTGATTTTTTTGAGGTAACAAGATGCAAGTTTCAGTAGAAACCACTCAAGGCCTTGGGCGCCGTCTCTCTATTACTGTACCCGCTGATACAATCAAGCAGGCTATCAAAAAAGAGCTGATCAACGCGGCAAAAAGCGTTCGTATCGATGGCTTCCGTAAAGGCCATGTACCGATGAACATCGTTGAGCAGCGTTATGGCGCTTCCGTTCGCCAAGACGTGCTGGGCGAAGCGATGCAACGCAGCTTTGTTGATGCGATCATCAAAGAAAAGATCAATCCGGCTGGCGCACCAAACTATGTGCCGGGCGAGTACAAAGAAGGTGAAGACTTCACCTTCGCCGTTGAGTTTGAAGTGTATCCAGAAGTTGAGCTGAAAGGCCTGGATGGCATCGAAGTTGAGAAGCCAGTTGTCGAAGTTAACGACGCTGACGTTGACACTATGCTGGACACTCTGCGTAAACAGCAGGCGACCTGGAAAGACAGCGATCGCGCAGCGCAAGCTGAAGACCGTGTGACTGTTGACTTCTCTGGTTCTATCGACGGTGAAGAGTTTGAAGGCGGCAAAGCCTCTGACTTCGTACTGGCTATGGGCCAGGGCCGCATGATCCCAGGCTTCGAAGAAGGTCTGGTCGGTCATAAAGCCGGTGAAGAATTCACCATCGACGTTAACTTCCCAGAAGATTACCACGCTGAAAACCTGAAGGGCAAAGCGGCTAAGTTCGCTATCGTTCTGAAGAAAGTAGAAGAGCGTGAGCTGCCAGAGCTGACTGAAGAGTTCATCAAACGTTTCGGCGTGGCTGATGGTTCTATCGAAGGGCTGCGTGCTGAAGTGCGTAAAAACATGGAGCGCGAGCTGAAAGGTGCAGTGCGTAACCGCATCAAGACTCAGGCAATCGACGGTCTGGTCAGTGCTAACGAAATCGACGTTCCAGCTGCGCTGATCGACGGCGAAGTTGACGTTCTGCGCCGTCAGGCTGCACAGCGTTTCGGTGGCAACGAGAAGCAAGCGCTGGAACTGCCACGTGAACTGTTCGAAGAACAGGCTAAGCGTCGCGTTGTTGTTGGCCTGCTGCTGGGCGAAGTGATCAGCACCAACGATCTGAAAGCTGACGAAGATCGCGTTAAAACGCTGATCGAAGAAATGGCTTCTGCTTACGAAGACCCAAGTGAAGTTGTTGAGTTCTACAGCAAAAACAAAGAGCTGATGAACAATATGCGCAACGTTGCTCTGGAAGAACAAGCGGTTGAAGCCCTGCTGGCAAAAGCGAAAGTGACTGAGAAAGCCACTACCTTCAGCGAGCTGATGAACCAGACTCAACAGGCGTAATGTCTGTACGTCGGGGCGCACAGGTTGCGCCCTTGAGAACGGCTTGCTGAGTCCCGGCGTTAAAAAAGCCCGTAACCTTCGGTTGCGGGCTTTTCTTTTGGCCACGTTGCTGATTAATCTCAGGTTAAGCGTGACAATATGCACTATATTTACACTGTTGTTCTTGGAACAGTCTGGCATGATGTTTACTGCCAGTTCGTGGGTGCACAGGGTAACCGCTAAAAATACGTTGCCGGGCTTGAAAATCTCTCAGCGGCCCCAATCTGTAAAAAGTATATGTATACCCTATAGCTTTCAAGTTGCAGCTAGGCGCCCAACTCGCTCATCCCCAGGCGCTTACTCGAGTAAGTAACTGGGGATGAGCAAGTGCAGGTAACAACGCTGTGACTTGAAAGATGACGGGGAAAGGCTGTTTGCCAGAGTGCGCGGGATAAGAAAAACCGTCGGGTACGTGTGGCGTGGGTCGAATGCTTGAGCATAGTCATCATGACCGTTCTCAAGTAGAATCGGTGTAATAGGGTGTAACCCTGGCCGCCAAGGCAATTTCTATTAGGAGACGGTAATGTCATACAGTGGCGAACGAGATCAATTTGCACCTAACATGGCCCTGGTGCCGATGGTGGTAGAGCAGACTTCACGCGGGGAGCGTTCTTACGACATCTATTCCCGCCTGCTGAAAGAGCGCATTATTTTCCTGACCGGCCAGGTCGAAGATCACATGGCCAACCTGATTGTGGCACAGATGCTGTTCCTCGAGGCAGAAAGCCCGGAAAAAGACATTTACCTGTACATTAACTCCCCGGGTGGCGTGATCACTGCTGGCATGTCAATCTATGACACCATGAAGTTCATCAAACCGGATGTCAGCACCATTTGTATGGGCCAGGCATGCTCGATGGGCTCGTTCCTGCTGACTGCCGGTGCTAAAGGCAAACGCTTCTGCCTGCCAAATTCACGTGTGATGATCCACCAGCCGCTGGGCGGCTATCAGGGCCAGGCGACGGATATCGAAATCCATGCGCGTGAAATCCTGAAGGTGAAGGCTCGCATGAATGAACTGATGGCAGAACATACCGGCCAGTCATTGGAGCAGATCGAGCGCGATACCGAGCGTGATCGCTTTATGACCGCGGAAGAAGCAGTAGAATATGGTCTGGTTGACGGCATTCTGACGCACCGCAAGTAAGACCACGCGGCTGGCGAGGTAATATGTGCGAGCCGATAGACTATAGTAATCAGAGCGGGCGCGGCTCGCTCTGGTGAGCATTATCGGCATTCCCGGTATGAATTGGGGCGCACGATCGCCGTGATTTTCCTGCGGAACAAAGACTAAAGAAGAGGTTTACTGATGACAGATAAGCGCAAAGACGGTTCAGGAAAGCTGCTGTACTGCTCTTTCTGCGGCAAAAGCCAGCATGAAGTGCGTAAGCTGATTGCCGGTCCGTCAGTGTATATCTGCGATGAATGTGTTGACCTGTGTAACGACATTATTCGCGAAGAGATTAAAGAAGTTGCCCCGCACCGTGAGCGCAGTGCGCTACCGACGCCGCACGAGATCCGCCACCACCTGGATGACTACGTCATTGGTCAGGAGCAGGCGAAGAAAGTGCTGGCTGTTGCGGTGTATAACCACTACAAACGCTTGCGCAACGGCGATACCAGTAACGGTATTGAGTTGGGCAAAAGCAACATTCTGCTGATTGGCCCGACCGGTAGCGGTAAAACCTTGCTGGCGGAAACGCTGGCGCGCTTCCTGGATGTCCCTTTCACCATGGCCGATGCCACCACGCTGACCGAAGCCGGTTATGTGGGTGAGGACGTGGAAAATATTATCCAGAAACTGCTGCAGAAATGTGACTACGATGTGCAGAAAGCACAGCGTGGCATTGTCTACATCGATGAAATCGATAAGATTTCTCGTAAGTCAGACAATCCGTCTATTACCCGTGATGTTTCGGGTGAAGGCGTGCAGCAGGCACTGTTGAAGCTGATCGAAGGCACTATTGCTGCCGTTCCACCGCAAGGGGGTCGTAAGCATCCGCAGCAGGAATTCCTGCAGGTTGATACCTCGAAAATCCTGTTTATCTGTGGTGGCGCATTTGCCGGCCTGGATAAGGTGATCGGTCAGCGCGTCAATACCGGTTCCGGTATCGGCTTCGGCGCAACCGTGAAGGGTGAAGCAGAGAAAGCAACGGAAGGCGAATTGCTGCTGCAGGCTGAACCGGAAGATCTGATCAAGTTTGGTTTGATCCCAGAGTTCATTGGTCGTCTGCCGGTGGTCGCTACGCTCAGCGAGCTGAGCGAAGATGCGCTGATTCAGATCCTGAAAGAGCCGAAAAATGCCCTGACCAAACAGTATCAGGCGTTGTTCAATCTGGAAGGTGTCGAGCTCGAATTCCGTGAAGAAGCGTTGAATGCTATCGCCAAGAAAGCCATGACACGTAAAACCGGTGCACGTGGCCTGCGTTCTATCGTAGAAGGCGCGCTGCTGGATACCATGTATGACCTGCCCTCTATGGACAGCGTCGACAAAGTGGTGATCGACGAGTCGGTCATTGCCGGTCAGTCCAAACCGTTACTGATTTACGGCAAGCCGGAAGCGCAGGCTTCAGGCGAATAATTCGCCAGTCAAACCAGAAAGTTAATACCAAAATGGGGGATTTTATCCCCCATTTCTTTTTCCTGCATTCTTGCCGTTGAATGTAAGAGATTCATCCCCATATACTCATTAACCAGATTTTATGAAACGTTTGATGCTTGCGTCTCATGAGATTCCCCTCAACCTGGCGGAAGTTAAACTTAAGAGAGAGCTCTATGAACCCTGAGCGTTCCGAACGCATTGAAATCCCCGTCTTGCCGTTGCGCGACGTGGTGGTTTATCCGCACATGGTGATCCCGTTATTTGTTGGCCGGGAAAAATCGATTCGGTGCCTCGAAGCAGCAATGGATCATGATAAGAAGATCATGCTGGTGGCACAGAAAGAGGCCTCAACGGATGAACCTGGCATTAATGATTTGTTCTCTGTCGGCACCGTAGCGTCGATCCTGCAGATGCTGAAATTGCCCGATGGCACGGTAAAAGTGCTGGTAGAAGGTCTGCAACGGGCACGTATTACTACGCTTTCCGACAGCGGTGAGCATTTTGCTGCCCAGGCAGAATATCTTGAGTCGCCGGCAATTGATGAGCGTGAGCAAGAAGTCCTGGTGCGTACCGCCATCAATCAGTTTGAAGGCTACATCAAACTGAACAAGAAAATTCCACCGGAGGTGCTGACGTCATTGAACAGCATCGACGATGCTGCACGCCTGGCGGATACCATCGCTGCGCATATGCCGCTGAAACTCAGCGACAAGCAGTCGGTACTGGAGATGTTCGATATTACTGAACGTCTGGAGTACCTGATGGCGATGATGGAATCGGAAATCGACCTGCTGCAGGTTGAGAAACGTATCCGTAACCGCGTCAAAAAACAGATGGAAAAAAGCCAGCGCGAGTACTATCTGAATGAGCAGATGAAGGCGATTCAGAAAGAACTGGGTGAAATGGACGACGCGCCGGACGAGCATGAAGCGCTGAAGCGCAAGATTGAAGCGGCCAAAATGCCGAAAGAAGCGCGCGAAAAAACCGAAGCGGAACTGCAAAAGCTGAAAATGATGTCACCGATGTCTGCGGAAGCGACCGTGGTACGCGGCTACATCGATTGGATGTTGCAGGTACCGTGGAATGCGCGCAGCAAGGTGAAAAAAGACCTGGTTAAGGCGCAGGAAGTGCTCGATATCGATCACTACGGCCTGGAACGCGTCAAGGATCGTATCCTTGAGTATCTCGCAGTGCAGAGCCGCGTTAGCAAAATCAAAGGGCCGATCTTGTGCCTGGTAGGGCCTCCAGGCGTGGGTAAAACCTCGCTGGGGCAGTCGATCGCCAAGGCGACCGGCCGCCAGTACGTGCGTATGGCACTGGGCGGCGTGCGTGATGAAGCGGAAATCCGCGGGCATCGACGCACCTATATCGGCTCAATGCCGGGCAAGCTGATCCAAAAAATGGCCAAGGTGGGGGTGAAAAACCCGCTGTTCCTGCTCGATGAGATCGACAAAATGTCTTCGGACATGCGTGGCGATCCTGCTTCTGCACTGCTTGAGGTGCTGGATCCGGAACAGAACGTGGCGTTTAACGATCACTACCTGGAAGTCGATTACGATCTGTCCGACGTGATGTTTGTTGCCACCTCAAACTCGATGAACATTCCTGCGCCGTTGCTGGATCGTATGGAAGTGATCCGCCTGTCAGGCTATACCGAAGATGAGAAGCTTAATATTGCCAAGCAACACCTGTTGCCGAAGCAGCTTGAGCGCAATGCCCTGAAGAAAGGTGAACTGACGGTAGACGACAGCGCCATTGTCGGCATTATCCGTTTCTACACCCGTGAAGCTGGGGTGCGTAGCCTGGAGCGTGAAATTTCCAAGCTGTGTCGTAAAGCGGTGAAAACGCTGCTGATGGACAAGAAGACCAAGCATATTGAGATCAACGGCGAGAACCTGAAGGATTACCTGGGTGTGCAGCGCGTCGATTATGGTCGTGCGGATACCGAAAACCGTGTGGGCGAAGTTACTGGCCTGGCGTGGACGGAAGTGGGTGGCGATCTGCTGACCATTGAAACCGCCTGCGTACCGGGCAAGGGCAAGCTGACCTACACCGGTTCTCTGGGTGAAGTGATGCAGGAATCGATTCAGGCTGCACTGACCGTGGTGCGTGCGCGCGCGGACAAATTGGGGATTAATCCTGATTTTTACGAGAAGCGTGACATCCACGTGCACGTGCCGGAAGGCGCTACACCGAAAGATGGCCCAAGTGCCGGTATTGCGATGTGCACAGCACTGGTTTCCTGCCTGACAGGCAACCCGGTTCGCGCAGATGTGGCAATGACCGGTGAGATCACGTTGCGTGGTCAGGTGTTACCTATTGGTGGTCTGAAAGAGAAACTGCTGGCGGCGCATCGCGGCGGTATCAAAACCGTGCTGATTCCTTTTGAGAACAAGCGCGATCTGGAAGAGATTCCGGACAACGTTATCGCCGATCTGGATATTCATCCGGTGCAGCGAATCGATGAAGTTTTGAACCTTGCGTTGCAAAACCCGGCCTTCGGTGCACTGCCGGTAGCGGCAAAATAGTGACGAATCGCAAAAACCATTGATAAAACTTATGCTGGCAAGTCATTTCGGACTTGCCAGTCTTTTTTTGTACCGCTAAGTTAGAAAGCTATCGGCCCGCGTTTTGTCATGCTTTCGGTGGCTTGCCAAGGTTCGATGGGATTGATATAACAGCTGCGCTGTCGCAACCGTAGGGATTTTTCGGTGCGACGATTGAATTCTAGAGGGGATGATAGAGTGAATAAGTCACAACTGATCGACAAAATTGCCGCAGGTGCTGATATTTCCAAAGCGGCAGCTGGACGTGCTTTAGATGCAGTCATTGCATCTGTTACCGAATCCTTGAAGGAAGGGGATGACGTGGCTCTGGTTGGTTTCGGTTCTTTTACAGTGCGTGAGCGTTCAGCCCGTACTGGCCGTAATCCACAAACCGGTAAAGAGATCAAAATCGCGGCAGCCAAAGTTCCGGCCTTCCGTGCAGGGAAAGCGCTGAAAGACGCAGTAAACTGATTGTTTGCGTCTAACCGTTTAGCGTTACAGGGTTTTGTAATAAACAATCACCTGACGCAACGGTGCTGGTAAGGTAAGATATAAGGCGCATCAGATTGATGCGCTTTTTTTATTTTTGTCGCAGGGAACGCGCCTGCGCAAGGGTGTTTTTAATCCACATCACAGCGGAGTGTTGTCACACTATGATGGACAATTTACGCGCGGCTGCTAATAACGTCGTGCTCAAAATCATCCTGGCCCTGATCATCTTGTCATTTATTTTGACCGGGGTGGGTAACTACCTGATCGGCGGTTCCGGCGATTATGCAGCGAAAGTAAATGGTCAGGTGATCGAGCGCGCTCAGCTGGAACAGGCTTTCCAAAGCGAACGCAGCCGTATGCAGCAACAGCTGGGTGACCAGTTCTCCGCGCTGGCGGGCAATGAAGGCTACATGCAGCAGATGCGCCATCAGGCGTTGTCACAGTTGATCGACAACATGCTGTTGGATCAATACGCCAAGAAATTAGGCCTGAGCGTCAGCGACGATCAGGTGAAGGACGCCATCCGCAAGGCGCCTTATTTCCAAACTAACGGCCAGTTCGATAACGCTAAATATCTCGATCTGATTAGCCGTATGGGTTACACCGCCGATAACTTTGCGCAATCAATGCGCCAGCAATTGGTTAATCAGCAAGTGATCCAAGCCTTTGGTAGCTCCGGCTTCATTTTGCCCGCTGAAGCGCAAGGCATGACAGCACTGGTATTGCAAGAACGCGATGTGCGCCTGGCTACGCTGGATCTGAAAGCGTTGCAGGCCAAGCAAACCGTGACTGACGACGAGCTGAAAGAGTTCTACAACCAGAACAAGAACAGCTTCATTGCGCCGGAGCAGGTCAAAGTAAGCTATATCCCGATGGATGCGGCCTCTATGCAGGACAAGGTGACGGTAACCGACGCGGATATCAGCGCCTATTACGACCAGCACAAAAGCAGCTACGGCCAACCTGAACGCAAGAACTACAGCGTTATCCAGCTGAAAACTGAGGCGGAAGCCAATGCAGTGCTGGATGAACTGAAAAAAGGCGGCGATTTCGCCACTCTGGCGAAAGAAAAATCCACCGACATCATTTCACGCCGTACCGGTGGTGAGTTGGGTTGGTTGGAACCGGAAACCACAGCAGACGAATTGAAACAAGCTAACCTGACCGAAAAAGGCCAGCTGTCTGGCGCGGTGAAGTCTTCCGTAGGTTATCTGGTCGTGCGTCTGAACGACATCGAACCTGAGAAAGTGAAACCTTTGAGCGAAGTGCATGACGCTATCGCCAAGCAGGTTAAGCAGGAAAAAGCCGTAGATGCGTATTACGCGCTGCAGCAGAAGGTCAGCGAAGCTGCCACCAGCGATAACGAGTCCCTGGCATCAGCAGAAGAGGCCGCGGGCGTGAAAGCGGCACACACTGACTGGTTTACTCGCGATAACATCCCGGCAGCACTGAACTTCAAACCTGTGATTCAGTCGATTTTTGACGGTTCACTGATTGGCGAAGCGGGTGCTCCGGGCAGCAACTCTGATGTGATCACCGTTGATGGTGACCGCGCCTTCGTGATCCGTGTTTCTGGCCATAAACCAGAAGGCATTGAACCCTTCGACCAGGTGAAAGATCGCGTAGCTGAATTGGTTAAACGCAACAAAGCGGAACAGGAAGCGAAACTGCAGGGCGAGAAACTGCTGGTGGAGCTGAAACAAGGCAAAGGCGACGAAGCAATGAAAGCGGCGGGTCTGAGCTTTGGTAGCGTGCAGAAGATGGCACGTGCGCCGGAAGATAGCCAACTGGTGCAGAGTGTATTCGCGCTGGCGCATCCGCAGGAAGGTAAACCCGTTTACGGCATGTCGCAGGATAATCAGGGCAACGTGGTGCTTATTGCACTCGATGCTGTGAATCCTGGCACCTTGCCAGCGGAAGAAATGAAAACCTTCGTCAGCAAAATGGAAGAAGGTGCGACCGGCGTGTCCTTTGACTCTCTGCTGGCCAGCTTGCGTAAAGAAGCCAAAATCACCATGGGTGCCTCTGAGCAGCAGCAACCTCAGTAAAGTACCGCAATTTTCTGCAACGCAATGTAATCCTCAAAGGCCGCTTTCGCGGCCTTTTCCACATCTGGAATCCGTGAATTGCTGAAGATCGTCCGTTGCGGCAAGGTGAGCTTGCTGTTAAACACAAGGAGGATACAGCATGCAACTTACAGAAATAAAAGCGGCTAATGGCCGTGGCTTGAGCATTAAAGCGTTGTTGATGGCAGCGCTGATCTGCCTTGCAGGGCCGACACTGGCGGCGGAAGAGAAAGCGGCTACCGGGCAACCGGTGTTATCAACACAGCCGGTTAAAGTAGGGCAAAGCACCGAGCCCGGTGTGACTGCCAATAAAGAGGCGTCGGTCAGTATTAATCAGGGGGATGCCGAACAACTGGCGAGCGTGCTGAAGGGCGTGGGGCTGAAGAAAGCGGAGAGCATAGTGCGCTATCGTGAACAGCATGGCCCCTTTACACAGATTGAACAGCTCCAGGAAGTGCCGGGCATTGGGCCTGCCTTATTTGAAATGAATCGTGCACGGCTCAAAATGTGATGTTACTCACAGCTGAGTGGCAAAGTGCCCATACAGCTCTTTTTCCTCTGCTACATTTTACAGGTCTTACCAGTTTGGCGAGTTGACCAAACGCGTAAAGGAGCCGCCAGCGGCTCCTTCTTTACTGTAATCACCAGGCAGGAGCGGCCGTACACTATGCACCATACCTTTATCAAAGTCCGTGGTTATCATCTTGATTTTTATCAGCATGTTAATAACGCCCGCTATCTGGAGTTTTTGGAAGAGGCGCGCTGGGATTGGCTGGAGAATCAGGAAGGCTTCCGTTGGATGACGCAAAACAACATTGCCTTTATCGTGGTGAACATCAATATAAACTACCGCACGCCGGCGTTGTTAGGAGACAAACTGCGTATCGACAGCCAGATGGTGCAGCTAAACAGCAAAAGCGGTGTGCTGAGCCAGAAGGTGATACAAGATGCTACAGGCTCGCCGGTTGCAGACGCAATGCTGACCTTTGTTTGTGTGGATCTAAAAACTCAGCGGGCGCTGCCTATTGAAGGGCAACTGCGCGAACACTTGCAGGTATTCACGCAGCCGGAAGAGGATCAGTAAAATAACGGGCGGCAATGCTGCCGCCGTTCTACCCATCATGCGGCAAGTTGCTTCCATAGTAGCGACGGCTTGCTAGCCGCCTCGATGCAACTCACCTATTCAGGTTATCTTCCTTCAGACCAGGCCGGTCTTCTGTTTCAGACTTGCCATGACTTCGGCTTTGTTGATTTGGTACTGCTGCAGGCCGTTAGCGCGCAGATGGCAGGCGGCACATTCGCCACAGCCGTTGCCTTTAATGCCGTTGTAGCAGGTCAGCGTTTCTTGCTGCACCAACGCCAATTGATGGTAGTAATCCGCCAGCGCCCAGGTTTCTGCCTTGTTCAACCACATCAGCGGTGTTTCAAAACGGATATCACGCGCGATACCCAGCACTATCGCGTGATTCAATGCTTTGACAAATTCGTCGCGGCAGTCCGGGTAGCCGGAAAAATCGGTTTCACACACGCCAGTGATCACGGCTTCGGCTTCAACCTGATAAGCATAGATAGCCGCTAGCGTCAGGAACAAAATGTTGCGGCCCGGCACAAAGGTACTCGGTAGCGCATTCTTTTCATCTGGGTTGTAGGCGGGTACCGGGATATTGTCACGGGTCAGGCTACTGATCGCCAATTCGTTGAGAAGGCCGACATCCAGCAGTTTGTGCGCTTTGGCTCCCAGAGCTACCGACAACGCCTGAGCCACCTCAATCTCAGCGCGATGGCGCTGGCCGTAATCGAAGGTAACGCAGTGAACTTCGTCATACTGTTGTAATGCCTGGATCAAGCAGGTCGTGGAATCTTGTCCACCGCTAAAAACGACAACCGCGCGCTTCATAAAATCACCTTATTGGATTTGGCCTTTCCCGACACACAATCGGGCGGCAGGATAAAAATGCGTTGCGGCAGCAATGGTAGCAGAAATAGCTGGATACCGCAGGGCCGCACCCATGCTCAGTCTGCTGAGGGCGGCTCTGTATCCTCCACCGGTGGTGGTAACCAGGCTTGGCAGAAGTCGAACCAACCGTGGGCGGTCAATGTGACGCCATGGATACGCGGTGGCGCGCTGATCTGATATTGGTAGTGGAACAGGGGAGTGATGATCGCCGCTGTCATCAGTTGCCGATAGTAATCTTTTAACTGCTCATGACGTTGTTGTTGTGCTGGTCGTTGTTGGATCTGTTGCAGCGTCTGTTGCTGATGTTGCCAGCGAGAGTCGGGCAGGATACCGCGCCACAGCGTATCTTGCCGTAGCCAGCTTTCTAACGTTGCCTCCGGCGACTCCCCAATTAAGTTGTCCGCAAGCAGCATGTCGGCCTGCTCGATTTGCTCGGCGCTTTGCCAGCGTTTGCCCGCGTAGTAACACACCTCCAGTTCGCAACCGTGTCGTGCCAACAGCTGTTGTAACGCAACGGTGACCGTTTCCAGCTCCACAGGGGGCCGGTACAGCAGCTTCAGTTTGGCCGGCAGGGTAATACCCTCCTCAACGTGATGTTGTGGGATCGCCCAACCGGGAAGCATTTCGTGGCTGGGGGTGATGACACTGTTTGGAACCGGCAGATTGGCCAGTAAGCCGGATTTTTGGATCAACATCAGCAGCTTTTTCCCTTGCGCCTCACTGAGCTCGCCATGTTTTAAATTCACCGCCAGATAGCACCAACCCAGGCTCATACTGCGCTGTACCGGCCGCGCCAGCGCCAAGTCCTCCTGCTGGCCAATGGTAATACGTACGGGGTGTTGGCAACTGGTATATGCATCGCCGTTTTGCAGTTCCGGTGTGATCCAATACTCAATGCTTTCCAGATAAGGATGCTGCAAATGGTAAAACGGGTGTTGTTCCAACCTCACCAAATGAGGCTCGTTGAGCGTTAGCTTAAATGGGCCTGCGCCCATGCTCGGCGTATCGGGGTGGGTGAGCAGGCAAGGCAGCTCTGCCAGTCGGTGCGCCAACCAGTAATCTGGGGAGTGTAAATCAAACTGCAGACACAGCGCATGCGGCAGACTGAGCGTGGCGACGTTGGCCAGACTGGGTTGGCTACGCGGATGCTTCAGCAGTTTTTCCAGTGTTTGTAACAGTTGTTGCCCGGTCAAGGGTTCGCCGTTGTGCCAGCGCAATTGGCTGCGCAGAAAGAACTGCCAACGTAAACCGTCATGGCTGGTTTGCCAGTGATGAGCCAGATCTGATTGCGGTTCGGTATTACCGGTAATAAAGCGCGTCAGGCCGGCATGCAGAGTGGCAACCAAATGCTGTT
This sequence comes from Serratia sp. CoH_134_PS_4, assembly GCF_058190535.1. NCBI lineage: Bacteria > Pseudomonadati > Pseudomonadota > Gammaproteobacteria > Enterobacterales > Yersiniaceae > Serratia > Serratia sp. CoH_134_PS_4. The sequence continues at coordinate 194,181 of NZ_JBXWKI010000004.1, read as the reverse complement.
CGGCACGGCCAGTGAGCGTCAGCGGATCCAGAGACTCCAGCGTACGGTAGTAGGGGATACGCAACGTTGGGCTACCTGCCTGCCAGTGGCCGCCGAGGTGTGGATTGAGTAATTCCTGCAAATGTTGTGGGTCCAGCTGCGCCATTTCCAATGCACCCTGATGATCGCCGTCCTGTAATAGCCTTTGCAGGTGGGCGGCGCGGAGTTCATCAGGTGTTTTCAGGCAATGCAGCCGTGCACGTTTTCCCCGCCCAGGCTGCGACTGCCAACTTAGCCAGCCTTGATCCTGCAACTGTTGCACCAGCGTGCGGGCATGGCGCTCACTGCAATAGAACATGGCCGCCAGTTCGCTGATGGTGATGGCGACTGGCGTACCGCCAAGTTGCTGGTACAGGCGTTGATATTGGCTGAGGCGGTGGGTCAGGCGCATAAGGGGAAATCCGGAACAGTTTTCCAGAATTGTTCACTATTACTTCCGCAAATACCATCTCATACTGCAGGGACTGTAATCGCGTTCACATTCACGAGGTCTTTATGTATCGCCTGGCGGCTTTTGATATGGATGGCACTTTGTTGACACCGGATCACCGGGTTGGGTCGGAAACTCTGGCGGTGCTAAAGCAGCTTGTTGAGCGAGAGATGTTCGTCACTTTCGCGACTGGGCGTCACTACCTGGATGCACAGCCGATCATGGCGCAGCTGGGTCTGCAAGGGTATCTGATTACGGGCAACGGTACACGGGTCTATGATAATCAGGGGCAGCAGCTGCACGCCACCGATTTGCCTGCCGATATTGCTGAAGAGGTCTTGCATACCCATTGGTGCACCGAAGCCAGTATGCACGTATTTCGTGACGAAGGCTGGATGACGGAGTTCGCGGTGCCGGAGGAGATGCTCCGGGCGCACCACTTGAGTGGTTTCCATTACCAACTTACCGAAGTGCGGCGCTTGCCGGCGTTTGGCAACAGCAAGGTCTGCTTTGTTGGGCCGCATGAAGAACTGCTGAAGCTTCAGGTACAACTGCGGCAACATTTTGCTGCCCGCGTTGATCTTTGCTTCTCCGCGTATGAATGCCTGGAGGTTTTGCCGTTGGGCTGCAATAAGGGCTCAGCACTGGACACCTTAAGCCGTCATCTGGGGCTGAAAATGGCGGACTGCATGGCGTTTGGTGATGCGATGAACGACAAGGAGATGCTGGCGGCAGTAGGGCACGGGGTGGTGATGGGCAACGCGTTGCCACAGTTGAAGTCGTTATTGCCACAGCTACAGGTTATCGGCCACTGCGAACAGCAGGCAGTGGCTCACTATTTGCAACATTGGCTGCGTTCACCTTGCCTCACCTATTCCCCCGAATTATGAGGTTTTATTGGCGGCCGCCGGGTAAGACTTACCCGGCTTTTTTTATACCCGGCATCTTTCAAGCCGCAGCGTTGTTGGCTGCAACTCGAAAGCCATTGGGGATTATTGCTGATTACAAATCTGCCAACTGCGCCAGATAGGGGGTCAGATCGCCGATATTGTTGCTGACCCATTCTTCGTTGTAGTAGGTATCCAAATAACGTTCGCCACTGTCGCACAGTAAGGTGACGATGGAACCCTGCTCGCCGTTTTCCCGCATCTGTTTTGCCAGCTGTAATGCGCCCCAGACGTTAGTGCCGGTGGATGCGCCCACTTTGCGTCCCAAGACCGTCTCCAGCCAATGGATAGTCGCAACACTGGCGGCATCAGGCACGCGCAACATGCTATCGACCACGGAAGGGATAAATGATGGCTCGGCGCGAGGGCGGCCAATGCCTTCAATTCGGCTGCCGCAACTGCCAATCAGGGTACGGTCACGCTGGTGGAAACAATCATAGAACACCGAGTTTTCCGGATCGACTACCATCAGGCTTGTGTCGTGCCCCTGATAGCGGATGTAGCGGCCCAGCGTTGCGGAGGTACCGCCGGTGCCGGCGCTCATGACGATGTGTTTAGGGACCGGGAAAGGTTCGCGAGCCATTTGGCGGAAAATACTGTCGGCGATGTTGTTGTTGCCACGCCAGTCGGTAGCACGTTCTGCGTAAGTGAACTGATCCATGTAGTGGCCGTTAAGTTCTTTCGCCAGTTGCTCGGAGACGGCGTAAATCTGCGCTGCATGATCGACGAAGTGACATCGGCCACCATAGAAGGCAATCTGCTCAACTTTGCGGCGCGCGGTACAGGAAGGCATCACAGCAATAAAAGGCAAGCCAATTAATCTGGCGAAGTAGGCTTCTGACACCGCTGTACTGCCGGATGATGCCTCGATTATGGTGGTGTTTTCGGTGATCCAGCCGTTGCACAGGCCGTACAGGAACAGCGAGCGCGCCAGGCGGTGCTTCAGGCTGCCGGTCGGGTGCGTACTTTCGTCTTTCAGGTACAGGCAGATACCAGGAAATTCAGGCAGGTTCAGGCGGATCAGGTGCGTGTCGGCGGAGCGTTGAAAATCCGCTTCTATTTCACCGATAGCATATTTTACCCAAGAATTTGTCATCATCTGGCCTCAGAATAGGGGAGCTTATTTACCGCATAATATAGCCCGCCGCTGAGAAAAAAGGATTGCCATTTTTCCTGTTTAATCGCCTAATGGGAGAAAATTATTCTCCTGGTTGTCGATATGTTAGATAAAACAGACCGTAAATTACTTTGCATGCTGCAGCAGGATTGCACGCAGCCGTTACAGGCACTGGCGGATGCGGTCAATCTGACGTCGACACCCTGCTGGAAAAGGCTCAAGCGGTTGGAAGAGGAGGGCTATATCCGTGGACGGGTTGCGCTACTCGATAACGAAAAGCTCGGTTTGGGTCTGACGGCATTTGTACTGATCAAAACGCAGCAGCACAGCAGCGAGTGGTATCAACAGTTTGTGCAACTGACCAAGCAGATGCCGGAGGTGCTGGCGTTTTACCGCATGGCGGGAGAATACGATTACCTGATGCAGGTAGAAGTGGCGGATATGAAGAGCTACGACAGCTTTTACAAGCGCCTGGTGAACGGTGTGCCGGGGCTGATCGACGTGACTTCCAGCTTCGCGATGGAAAAGATCAAATACACCACTGCACTGCCGGTTCCTGAGTGAAAAGTTCACCAAATCGGCGAAGTAACGGTGGTATCCTACTCTGCTGAGGCAGATCGAGAGAAAAAACGATTACATCTACATCTTGGAATAAAACTGCGTGAGACTATTTGCTCAAATCGGCTGGTATTTCCGCCGCGAGTGGCGCCGCTACTTAGGGGCGGTGGTGCTGCTGATCATCATTGCCATACTGCAATTGTTGCCGCCCAAGCTGGTGGGGATCATTGTGGATGGCATCACCGAAAAACAGATGTCCGGTGGGGTGCTGATGGCATGGCTGGGGCTAATGCTCGGCACCGCGGTGGTTGTTTACCTGTTGCGCTATGTGTGGCGGGTATTGCTGTTTGGCGCGTCCTATCAGCTCGCCGTTGAACTGCGTGAAAACTTTTATCGTCAACTTAGCCGTCAGAACCCGGCCTTCTATCTGCGTCACCGTACGGGCGATCTGATGGCGCGTGCCACCAACGACGTCGATCGGGTGGTGTTCGCTGCCGGTGAAGGTGTATTAACACTGGTGGATTCGCTGGTGATGGGGTTGGCTGTATTGGTGGTAATGAGCACCCAAATTAGCTGGCAGCTCACCCTGATATCGCTCATTCCCATGCCGATCATGGCGATCGTTATCAAGTATTATGGCGATCAGTTGCACCAACGCTTTAAATCAGCGCAGGCCGCGTTCTCCAGCCTGAACGATCAGGCGCAGGAAAGCATGACCAGTATTCGGATGATCAAGGCGTTTGGCCTGGAAGATCATCAGTCCAATCAGTTTGCTGAAGTGGCAGCCCAAACTGGCGCCAAAAATATGCATGTGGCGCGGGTGGATGCCCGTTTTGACCCGACGATTTATATCGCCATCGGTACCGCCAATCTGTTGGCGATCGGCGGCGGCAGTTGGATGGTGGTAAACGGTTCTATGACGCTGGGGCAACTGACCAGTTTCGTCATGTATCTTGGCCTGATGATTTGGCCCATGTTGGCGCTGGCCTGGATGTTTAACATTGTCGAGCGCGGCAGCGCGGCCTATAGCCGTATTCGCAGTCTGCTGGACGAAGCACCCGCGGTAACCGATGGCGAGCATAGGTTGCCAGCAGGGCGAGGCAGTCTGGCTGTCGATATCCGGGCTTTCCACTACCCGGGCAATACGCATTCGGCACTGCACAATGTGGTATTGAAACTGGAGCCAGGACAAATGCTTGGGCTGTGTGGGCCGACCGGTGCCGGTAAATCGACGTTGCTGTCGTTGATCCAGCGTCAGTTTGATATTGATGATGGCCAAATCAGCTATCAGGGGTTGCCGTTGACGCAGGTGAAGCTCGACGATTGGCGTTCACGCTTGTCTGTGGTTAGCCAGACGCCGTTCTTGTTTTCTGACAGCGTGGCAAATAACATTGCACTGGGGAATCCGGGTGCGACGCAGGAACAAATTGAGCGAGCAGCTCGGCTGGCCAGCGTACATGAGGATATTTTGCGTCTGCCGCAGGGGTATGAAACCGAAGTGGGCGAGCGTGGCGTGATGCTGTCCGGCGGGCAGAAACAGCGTATTTCTATTGCCCGAGCCCTGTTGCTGGATGCGGAAATCCTGATCCTTGATGATGCGCTGTCGGCAGTGGATGGCCGTACTGAACATCAAATTCTGCATAACCTGCGTAGCTGGGGACAAAACCGGACGGTGATTATCAGCGCACACCGGCTCTCGGCGTTGACCGAAGCCAGTGAAATTCTGGTGATACAGCACGGTAGCGTGGCGCAACGTGGCCAGCATGCGTCGCTGGCGGCTCAACCCGGTTGGTATCGCGATATGTATCGTTATCAGCAACTGGAAGCGGCACTCGATGAGGCTCCTGAAAGCGGTGAGGAGATGTTACCCAATGAATAAGGTGCAAAAGCTGTGGCCGACGCTGAAACGGTTGCTGGCTTATGGATCGCCGTACCGGAAACCGCTGGGGTTGGCGGTGTTAATGCTGTGGGTCGCAGCAGCGGCGGAAGTCGCCGGACCCATTCTGGTCAGCTACTTTATCGATAACTATGTTGCCAAGGGCCAGCTGCCGTTGATGATCGTCTGTGGGCTGGCAGCCGCCTATATTCTGTTGGAACTGCTCGCAGCAGCGCTACACTATTTTCAGGCGTTGCTGTTCAACCAGGCGGCAGTCGGGGTGGTTCAACGCCTGCGTACGGACGTGATGGATGCCGCGTTACGCCAGCCGCTGAGTGCCTTTGATACGCAGCCGGTCGGGCAGTTAATCTCGCGGGTAACCAACGACACGGAAGTGATCAAAGATCTGTACGTGATGGTCGTGTCCACCGTATTGAAAAGTGCTGCGCTGATTGGCGCCATGCTGGTGGCGATGTTTAGCCTCGACTGGCGTATGGCACTGGTGGCGATCTGCATCTTTCCTGCGGTGTTTGTGGTGATGGGGATTTATCAATATTACAGCATACCGATTGTGCGGCGAGTACGTAGTTATCTGGCAGACATTAACGATGGCTTTAACGAAGTGATCAACGGTATGGGGGTCATTCAGCAGTTCCGTCAGCAGCTTCGCTTTGGCGAACGCATGAGCGCCGCCAGTCGTTCTCATTATACCGCCCGCATGCAAACCTTGCGGTTGGATGGTTTTCTTTTGCGTCCACTGCTCAGCCTGTTTTCGGCGCTCGTGCTGTGCGGCCTGTTGATGCTGTTCGGCTTCAGTGGTGAGGGAGCGATCGGCGTTGGGGTGTTGTATGCCTTTATCAACTATCTGGGGCGTCTGAATGAGCCGCTGATAGAGCTGACGGCGCAGCAATCTATCTTGCAGCAGGCAGTTGTCGCCGGCGAGCGTATTTTCGAATTGATGGATCGTCAGCAGCAGAGTTACGGCACGGATGAACGCCCGCTGGAAAGCGGGCGCATAGATATAGACGATCTGAGCTTTGCCTACCGTGATGACAAAAAGGTGCTGCAGCATATTTCGCTGTCGGTGCCGTCGCGTGGTTTTGTGGCGCTGGTCGGCCATACCGGCAGCGGTAAGAGTACGTTGGCCAATCTGTTAATGGGCTACTACCCCGTTAACCAGGGAGAGGTGCGTCTCGATGGGCGTCCGCTGGCCAGTCTGTCACACCGTACGTTGCGTCAGGGCGTGGCGATGGTGCAGCAGGATCCGGTAGTGATTGCCGAGTCAGTGCTGGCTAACGTTACCCTGGGGCGCAATATCAGTGAGGAAGCCGTCTGGCAAGCGCTGGAAAGGGTTCAACTGGCTGAGCTGGTGCGCGGCTTCCCGCAGGGTATTCATACGCGCCTGGGTGAGCAAGGTAACAATCTTTCTGTGGGCCAGAAACAGCTGCTGGCGATGGCCAGGGTGTTGGTGCAGGCACCGCAAATCTTGATCCTGGATGAGGCGACAGCCAACATTGATTCGGGAACGGAACAGGCGATTCAGCGCGCACTGCGTTTGATTCGCGAACATACCACGCTGGTGGTGATCGCTCATCGTCTGTCGACCATTGTGGATGCGGATACTATTCTGGTGCTGCACCGTGGCCAGGCCGTCGAGCAGGGCAATCATCAGCAACTGCTGGCGCAGCAGGGACGTTACTACCAGATGTATCAGCTGCAATTGGTGGGGGAAGAACTGGCCGCCGCTAACCGCGAAGAAACACAAACGGCGTAATGCCTGGGGCCGCTTTGGCGGCCTCTTACTTTTCCCACGCCTACGCACCACAAACAGGCATCACGGCTTTTTAAATCCCTTTCTCTGCACTTTTTCGACGCGTCACGCACCAAAATAGTGCGCAATATTTAATCAATCTTCTGTGCGCTGGCGCATTGGCGGCGACCTGCAGTGCAACGGATCGCCGTCCTGCCGGTTAATTTGCTGAATTAGCGTACAAAATCATTTGTGGCATAGCCTTTGCTTTATAAGACTCGTACCCGGGGTGAGTTTGGGCTTAATTCGTGGAGAGGCAATATGAAGCTGGTGACCGTGGTGATTAAACCATTCAAGCTGGAGGACGTGCGTGAAGCCCTATCCTCTGTAGGTATTCAGGGGCTGACCGTAAGCGAAGTGAAAGGCTTTGGTCGTCAGAAAGGGCATGCTGAGCTGTATCGCGGAGCCGAGTACAGCGTCAACTTCTTACCCAAAGTAAAAATCGACATTGCTATCGCTGACGACCAGTTAGATGAAGTGGTTGATGTCATTAGTAAAGCGGCCTACACCGGCAAAATAGGTGACGGCAAAATTTTCGTTGCCGAATTGCAACGTGTCATTCGCATTCGCACCGGCGAAACAGATGAAGCAGCACTGTAATCACAGGCTCAGTAAAGTAATGGGGATGGATTGATAATGAAAAAACTTTTATCCATGTTGGGCCTGAGTACGGTAACCATGGTTCCTTCTTTGGCCCTGGCCGCTCCGGCGGTCGCAGACAAGGCTGACAACGCCTTCATGATGATTTGCACCGCTTTGGTGCTGTTCATGACCTTGCCGGGCGTCGCGTTGTTTTACGGCGGTTTGCTGCGTTCCAAGAACGTGCTTTCCATGTTGACCCAAGTGACAGTCACCTTCGCATTGGTGTGCGTGTTATGGGTGCTTTATGGCTACAGTCTGGCTTTCAGCGAAGGCAATGCGTTCTTCGGTGGCTTCCAGACGGCGATGCTTAAGGGCATTGGCATCGACAGCGTTACCGGCACCTTTAACCAAATGATCCACGTGGCATTCCAGTGCTCATTTGCCTGTATTACCGTTGCGCTGGTTGTGGGGGGCTTTGCCGAACGAATCCGTTTCTCTGCGGTAGTGATCTTCGCGGCAATTTGGTTCACCATTTCTTACCTGCCAATTGCCCATATGGTGTGGGGCGGTGGTTTGCTCGCTACAGATGGTGCACTGGACTTTGCCGGTGGTACCGTCGTGCACATCAACGCGGCCAGTGCTGGCCTGATTGGCGCTTACCTGCTGGGCAAGCGCGCGGGTTTCGGTAAAGAAGCCTTCAAGCCGCACAACTTGCCAATGGTGTTTACCGGTGCGTCCATCCTGTACATCGGTTGGTTTGGCTTTAACGCCGGTTCTGCCAGCGCGGCTAACGGTGTTGCGGCCCTGGCGTTCCTGAATACCGTGGTGGCTACTGCGGGCGCGATTCTCTCATGGACCTTCGCTGAGTGGATTGTGCGTGGCAAACCTTCACTGTTGGGTGCTTGTTCCGGCATGATCGCCGGGCTGGTTGCGATAACACCGGCTGCGGGCACCGTGGGTGTTGGCGGGGCGTTGATTATCGGCCTGGTCGGCGGCATTGCCGGTCTGTGGGGTGTGGTCACGCTGAAAAAATGGCTGAAAGTTGATGATACCTGTGACGTGTTCGGCGTGCATGGCGTGTGTGGCATCGTCGGCTGTCTGCTGACAGGTGTGTTCACCTCTGCTTCGCTGGGCGGTACGGGCTACGCAGAAGGCGTTACTATGGGCCATCAGGTGTGGATCCAGTTGTTGAGTGTCGTGATAACCCTGGTCTGGTCTGGAGTGGCTGCCTTTATCGCTTTCAAAGTGGCAGGGGCTATTGTCGGTCTGCGCGTGCCGGAAGAGCAGGAGCGCGAAGGTCTGGACGTCAACAGCCATGGCGAGAGTGCCTACAACCAATAAGCCTTGAAGAAGGGCAGTGCGCTAAATAACTCGAAAAATAATGATGATGCAAAAAGGGCGATGGTGACATCGCCCTTTTTCTTTGGTGGGCGATTAGGCTTCGCGTTGGCGGATCACGCCTTCCTGAACCGTCGTCGCAACCAACTGGCCATCACGGGTATAGAATTGGCCGCGTACAAAGCCACGGGCGCCGGAAGCAGAAGGGCTTTCCACCACGTACAGCAACCAGTCATCCATGCGGAATGGACGGTGGAACCACATTGAGTGGTCGATCGTCGCGACCTGCATGCCCGGTTCCAGGAACCCGACGCCGTGCGGCTGTAGCGCGGTTGGCAGGAAGTTGAAGTCAGACGCATAGCCGAGCAAATACTGATGGATACGCAGATCGTCCGGCATGGTGCCATTGGCGCGGAACCACACGTAGCGGTGCGGTTCTTCCACGCTGCCTTTCAATGGGTTATGGAATTTGACCGGGCGCATTTCAATCGGTTTCTGGCCGATAAACTTCTCGCGCACTTTATCCGGCAACATGTGCGACAGCTTCTGGGCAATCTCCGATTCAGACATCAATCCTTCCGGAGGCGGCACATCTGGCATGGTGTTCTGGTGCTCAAACCCTTCTTCTGGGCTTTGGAAAGAGGCCGTCATATAGAAGATCGGTTTGCCGTGCTGGATAGCGCTGACGCGGCGGGCGCTAAAGCTGTTGCCGTCACGCAGGATTTCCACGTCATAAATAATCGGCTTACTGCTGTCGCCGGGGCGCAGGAAATAGCTGTGGAATGAATGCACGCTGCGCTCAGCCGGCACGGTTTGCTTGGCAGCATACAGTGCCTGGCCAACGACTTGGCCACCGAATACCTGACGTAGTCCCAGGTCTTCGCTTTGACCACGGAACAACCCTTCTTCAATTTTCTCCAGATCCAGCAGATCAAGGAGGTTTTGCAGTGCCTGGCTCATAAAGTTACTACCCTTTTATAATCATTTTGAGCAGTGTGCGGAATATCACGGCAAGACGTCAATATATTGCGTTAAAGCGCAGGGAAAATGGACTGAATACTGAGCGTTATTAGAGGGCTAAATGATTAATAGGCAGGACTAAATGGATTTTTCAGTATTTTGTGCTAAGTTTAATGAGTGCGGTGGTGAAAGCCACCAACATGTTGATAATAAAAAAGGAGACCGATCCATGAAACTCTGGCAAATCGTAGGTGGAGCAACAGCATTAACGATCGCCCTGGCGGGCTGTGCCCAAAAGAGCGCGAAAGTGCCCACACCGACCGCGGGAAACGCAGCGATTGCGCAAACGCAGATTCAGGGCCCGGCGGTGACTGGTTCGGTTAACATTCGCCAGCGCATAGCGCTGCCGCCGGATGCGGTACTGACCGTTACGCTCTCTGATGCCTCACTGGCGGATGCGCCATCTAAAGTGATTGCCCAGCGTGCCGTTCGCACCGAGGGCAAACAGGCTCCGTTTAATTTTGTACTGCCGTACAATCCGTCCGATATACAGCCTAATGCGCGCATTATCCTGAGTGCGGCAATTACCTTAAATGGTCGGATGATGTTCATTACCGACACCATTCAGGAAGTGGTGAATCGTAACGGCACCCGTGCTGACTTGGTGATGGTTCCGGTGCAGGGCATGGCCGCACAGGCTGCCCCGACAACGATGCCATAACCCGGCAAGTCTGAAGCAGTAAACGATGAACAGCCTTTGCGCTCTGGCCAAAGGCTGTTTTGTTACTACCAGCGCCAGCCGTACACCTGCAGATCAATCGTGCTGTGTTTGCCGAAGATAATCCCCTCCTCAAGCAATGCCTGCCGCTGGCGTTGGAAATCCTCTCCCTGCTGCGATATTTGCCCGTGCCGGTTAATGACCCGGTGCCAAGGGAGGCTGCTGCCTTCAGGCAAACGTCTGAGTACGCCGCCGACTTGCCGAGCTGCACGCGGTGAGCCGGCCAGCTGTGCGACTTCTCCATAGGTCGTGACCTTACCATAGGGGATGGCGGCCACCACGTGGAATACGCGTTGGCTGAAGGAGGCGTCTTCTGGTTCCATAGTGTCTTCCTGCGCGAGTAAAATCCCAAGCGAAGAGTGTGCCACAGGCGAGGTGGGTAAGAAAACAGCGGTTGGCCGGGGTTGGCTTGCTATTTGGCGGGGCATAGCCGATAATGCCCACCGCTTCAGAGTACAGAAGCCGTCAATGGGGGCCCTGTTGGTTCTCCCGCAACACTAACTTGTGAACTCGGTCAGATCCGGAAGGAAGCAGCCGTAGCAGGTGACGTGTGTGCCGGGATGTAGCTGGCAGGGCCTCCACCAATTTCAGCGTCACGCCAGCCTCTTTAACCTTCATCCCGCTCGTTTGCCATTGCCAGGCTAATAATGTCGCAGCAGGAATACTGCCGGCGCCGACTGCTCGCCAGCTTTTCCACATCAGTGCCTAACCAGCGTGGCGAAGTAGTACGCCAGTGGGATCGCCAGCAGATAAAGACCTACAGGTACTTCACGCCACTTACCGGCAATCACCTTGATAATAATATAAAACAACAACCCACCTGCGATGCCTGTGCCAAAGCTGTTGGCGATCAATGTGATCATTACCATCATCAGTACCGGCAAGCCGTCGGTAAAGTTGGCTAAGTCGACTTTGCGCAGCCCGCTGAACATATTCAGGCCGATCAAAATCAGCGCTGGTGCAGTGGCTTCTTTCGGGATCATCAGGGCAACCGGTGTGAACAGCAGCATCAGTAAAAACATCACTGCCGCCGCCAGTGCGGTTAGCCCGGTTTTTCCGCCGGCTTCAGCCGCTGCAGAGGACTCGATCAGCGCTGTGGCAGCAGGAATACCGACACAGGGACCGAGGGCTGCGGCAATAGAGTCCACCATGAATGGTCGGTTGATGTGCGGCATATTGCCGTGCTCGTCCAACAATCCGGCCTCACCCCCCACAGCCAGCGTCGTGCCCATGGTTGAGAAAAACTCCGAAGCGAAAAACACGAACAGATAGGGTAAGAAGGCAATATTCAATGCGCCGACCAGATCGACATGGCCGAGTACCGGAGCCAATGAATGCGGCATGGCCATCAGGCTGGTTGGCAAATGCGTGACGCCGAATGGGATGCCGACCAGAGTAGCGACCAGGATCGCCCAGAGAATAGCGCCGGGGATGCGGCGGGCCTGCAGAGCAATCGCTAAAAACAGGCCACACAGCGCAATCAATGCACCGGGCGCAGTGAAGTCCCCCAGCATTAGCGCGTTGGATTTTGCGTTGGCCAGTACCAGCCCGGCGTTGCGGAACCCCAGTATTGCAACAAACAGCCCGATCGAGGCCGTTAGCCCAAGCTTGATCGACTGTGGTACCGAACGGGTGACCACTTCACGTAGCCCTAGCCGGGTCAGGACAAAAAATAAAATGCCGGACCAACAAGCGATACCCAGACCAATTTGCCAACTAATGCCTTCACTGCCTGCCAATGTCACACCGACCAGCACCGAACCACCGATACCCGGCCCAACAATAAACGGCAGATTGCCGTAAAATGCCATCAGCAAGGTACCCAGCACGAACACCAGAATGGTGCCTGTGGTGACGGCGCCTTTATCCATGCCTCCGACAGCCAGTAACCCGGGGATCACGACCAGCAGATAGGCCGCAGCCAGAAAACCGGTGATCCCGGCCAGGCATTCGGTTTTGACATTACTTTGCCGCGCGTGCAGTTGAAAACGCCGCTGCAGCCAGCTCCCTGGTGTTGGAGCAGGTACTGAATTTTCTGCCATAATGGCAATCTCCCGTCGCTATACCTATCGTATTTCATGTTGAACGGCTGGCCGTAGCTTGAAATCTATAGGTTATCTGTTGTTATTATGTTTGTGTTTATGCTGGTGTTTCCCAGCAGGCGATCAGTGGATCGACAATCTGGCGCGTTGTGCCGTCAGTCAGGCCGAGATCGGTCAGGTGTGGTCCGGCGTTGCATGCCAGACAGGTGCCTTCTATTGCTTTGAAAACCCGGTAAGGCGGCTCCCAGTCAGCTATCAGTGCGCTCATGGCGCGCAGGTTTTTAAACTGTTGTGCCAATTCGCTGGCAGGTAGATCCGAAAGCATTCCGGCAATCGGCATCGCCACCTGTGCCAGGATCTTGCCGTTTTGACTTAAGGCCATGCCGCCGCCCGTGGTGATGAGGGTATTGGCGGCCAGTGCCATGTCGGCAGGATCGCGGCCCAGCACCACGAGATTGTGTGAATCATGCGAATAGCTGGTGGCGATAGCGCCACGCAGTTCACCCCAACCTTCCAGTAGCGCCAGTTGTGGCGTGGCTTGGTGACGTCCATGACGATGCTGAACCCAAATCAGGCTAAAACCCTCTGGAATCTGTACGTTACCGTCACGTACTTCGACCGTTTTTTCTCCCCACTGGGTAAAACGGGCACCCTTGATGTGGCGCAGAGTCGCTTGGCCATGGCGGATCGCAGGAACCTTCAGGATGAAATCGTCTGCAACTCGCGGTTGCAGCTGCAAGGTGTTACGCGGAGCCGTGACATCCGGGTTAGCGTTGAGGGGAGCCAGCATTTTGCCGTCTTGTGCCATCAGCTTTCCTGCGACGTAAACCTGCCGGGCATGAAGGTGTTCCAGCGAATCGAATACCACCAGATCTGCGATACGGCCTGCGGCAATCAGCCCAAGATCGTTACGCTGCAAGCGGATGGCGGCATTGAGCGTAGCCATGCGTAACACATCAGTCGCCGGTAACCCTTGTTCGATCAACATATTAAGCAATGCCACGATGCCGCCTTTTTCCAACAGCATATCGGGTGGTACATCGTCGGTGCACACTGTGACTTGTGAGGACAGATGCGGGAGCGTTTTCAGTGCTGCGACGATCTCCGGCAGCAGGTAAGGGTGAGAGCCTCTTATTTCTAACGTCAGACCTGCGCGTAATTTTTCCAGCGCATCTGCCCCTGAGGTCAGTTCGTGGTCAGAAGTAACACCTGCGGCCAGGTAAGCTTGTAGTTGAGCACCGCTCAATCCACGTGCATGTCCTTCAATCAACTTACCGCTGTTTAACCCGGCATTAAGGATCTCGAGCATACGGTCGCTGCCGTTGAGTACGCCATGCATATCCATGACTTCGGCAACGCCGCCGACCTCCGGCCATGCCAGCATGGTTTCCATCTCCTGGCCGCCAAAGTCGGCCCCGGACATTTCTAATCCTGGTGTGGAAGGTACGCTTGAGGGCGCAGCGCAAATCACCCGGAGCGGTAAGCCTCGGCTGGCATCAACGGCATAACGCACGCCAGCAACGCCGAGCACGTTGGCCAGTTCGTGCGGATCCCAGAAGATCGTTGTGGTCCCCTGGGCGACGACGATCTCAGCATAGCGTTCTGGTGGCAAGTGCGAGCTCTCAACATGCACATGGGTATCGATCAACCCAGGGCTCAGATACGCACCAGCCAAATCCTGTGTCAGCAAGGCGTCAGTCATTGTGGTGCAAGGGTGAACGCTGGCAATCAGCGAGCCAACGATGCCGACATCAACGTGGCGAACCTCACCGGTTGCCATGTCAATGAGTGCAGCGTTTGTCAGCAGTAAATCAAAAGGATGTTGGCCTAGTGCGGCTTTCACCGCACGCTGGCGTTCGCCCGTGCTGGTGCAATGAGTGGTCATGGTGATTACCCGGCATAATGACAGGGTTGTTACTCTAGGCGGGCGTACGGGCTTTGCACAGATGATTTAATTTATCGCCTGATAAGAAACGTTTATGCTGTCGCAAACGTTTACTTTGTTGGCTGACGGAAACCTGACATGTCTGAACCCTGGCGCCGGTTGCCCGCGCTTTCTCTGAAACAGATCCAATATTTCGTTACTTTGGCGAGGTTGCGGCATTTTACCGATACGGCAAACCGACTGGCTATCAGTCAGCCGGCATTGAGCAGTGCGCTGCGGCAGATAGAGTTGGTGTTAGGGGGCAAGTTGGTGAATCGCACCGCCTCGGCGGTGACCTTAACTGAACAGGGCGCGGCTATCTTGCCACATGCTGAACGGCTGCTGAATGTGGCGCAGGCCGCGTTTGACGATATGCAGCGTATTATGTTGGCAGGTGGCGACGGGACTGTGCGTATCGGGCTGGTGCCTTCAGTCAGCGGGTTATTATTTCCGGCGGTGCCGCAATTGCTGGCGACGCACTTTCCCCGTCTGCGTATCGAGTTTCATGATCAAACAAATGACTCGCTGTTATTACAGTTAGATAACGGGTTAATCGATTTTGGTATTGGTGCACTGGATAGCTCGGTGCCAGAATCGCTGGAGATATATCCGTTGCAGGAAGACCCCTTTGTGGTCGTCATGCGATGTGACGATCCTCTGGCGGAATCACATCACCTACCGTGGCGGCAATTAACCCGGCGGGATATCGCCGTTTTTTCTAAAGGGAATATCAGCAGATTGGTGTTGGCATTGGCGGAAAGCCACCGTTTGAATTTAACCGCACGTTACCAGGTGGATTTTTTAGAGACGTTATATGGTTTAGTGCGTTCAAAATTAGCCGTGGCAATTTTACCGCAACTTTACACCACGCATTTGAATGATGAAGAATTAACCGTGGTTCAGCTACAGCAGCCAATGCTCAGCCGCACCGTGGCGTTAATGCGCAGCGCACACCGAAACCATCCGGTATTAATTGATGATTGTTTCCAATTGTTATTGCAAGAATTCCAAAAGCGAATGAAAGTCTAGGAAGTCAATGAGATAAATACGCTAGCAGGGGAACATTGAAGCCGATGAATGTATCGGCTCAACGCATTTTACGCTGGGACTATCGTACGAACTTCCAAACGGCCGTTGGGATTTTATCGTACAGTTTATTCATGGTGAGCTCAGCCAAGCGATGGTCGGCTGCAGAGTAAAACAACTCAAGCTCATCATCTGAAAGCTCATATTTGTTTTTTTCAATGACGCGTTCCAGTGTGTCAATTGTGGTGCATTTACGTAAACGCATCAGATAATCAATTTTAGTCATGATAACCTTTGGTGTTATAAACCGTAGAGAAGAATAATTTGGGGATAATTATCCCCTAAGTTTTCATTGTCGTACAGATGTCCTCTCCTGAGAACATTCTGAATAATCGCGCCTTGGTTTTTTGCCAACGACGCAAATCGGAATCATTTATACCGTAACTGCTGAACAGCGTGTAGGTATCATCGAGATACTCTTCGACTAACTCCGATAAATCACTTTCGTCCATGTATTTAATTTTATAACTCATCACAAACGAAGCAATATGTTCTATCAACTCATTAAGCTGAAGGTTGACGGAAGATGTCGGATCGTTCACCCAGCCGTGATGGCTGTCGCCCAGCGTGGCAATGCCTTCATCATACAGGTTTTCGCACAAGAATTTTAGCTGAGCAATATCGTGCCTTTTAGGCGAATACTCATCCATATCATCCCCTCCGTAAGTCTTAATTTCGGTGTTGATAACACTCTGTGAGTAAGCTGATTTACATCATAGACGGAGACAGCTTAATGAAGGTGACAGAATAAACTTTCCGTATAATGAATATAAATCATTTCTTCGCATCTGGCCTGCTGTTATTACGTAAACTTACAATTCATCTGCTGTAGATGGCCGAGAGTTATCAATGATGTCAAAGATGAGTCCCTGTTCGGCAACGCGAAAAGTGACACTATCGCTGATGTATTCCTCGGCGTTGATATCCAGACAGGCATTGAAAATTGTCCATTTATAGCGGTAACTCATTGAATACTTATCGTTGCTCAGTGCTTGAATATCAAGTATCTCTAATGAACCCTCAGCATAATGCGCACTTTCTGAATAAAAACTCAAGCCGCTGGTCAATGCCGGTTCCAACTCTGACATTTTATCGAGGATCGCTTTCTTTAGTTTTTTAACAGAAAGTGCTTCCGTCATTGTTCGACAGTGGAGAATTAGATCCATTTAATGCCTGACCTTATGGCGTTCCCGTCTAATTATCTTACTCCTTTTTGGACACTTCGTCGGTAAACTTTTCGTTAACTAAAGGCTTTTTTACACTAACCCAACGTTGCTTATCAGTTAATAACCCTGACGCTACCCAGCATACCTCTAAAGAGTCGCTCTCGTTTTCGAAAAAGTGTCACATGTCGGCAGGTTACTCACTTTATTGTTACGTTCGGTTGCACTAATCACCGGGTCGGCGCTTGAGCTGTTGAAGTGTTTGTGATGTTATACTATAACAATTTAATTTCCTGTCGTCTGACCATGAAACTGACATCCACATCACACGATGACGCTACGCCGTCATTACATTCACTGTTCACGGACTCTGCAGGGTTGCGCTGTGGCATTGCCGCATTGCTGTTGGTTTTACTCTGGCTAGGCATACTCTGGGCGGTGGCATTGCCATGATAACGTTACAAGAGGCCGTGATCGGTTACGGTGGTGCACCTCTGTTCCCACCGCTCAGTGGTCACTTTGCTACGGGGTCTCTGACCGCCGTTGTCGGGGTAAACGGGGCCGGAAAGTCCACGTTGCTGAAAACGTTGGCTGGGCTTTTGCCGCTACAGAACGGCAGTCTGTCCTTCAGCGGCCATTCATTACCGCGGATGGCGTATTTGCCGCAACAGGCTGAATTGGACCGCCAGTTTCCGATCGTGGTGAGCGATCTGGTGGCGATGGGAAGCTGGCCGCAGAGCGGCATGTTTGGTGGATTGCGCAAACGCGTTGTACTGCAAATTGCTGAAGCGTTAGAGACCGTGGGTATGACGGCGATGGCACATAGCCCGGTTGGCGAGCTTTCTGGGGGCCAACTACAGCGAGTCTTGTTCGCACGTCTGCTGGTCCAGCAGGCGCCGCTGATTTTACTGGATGAACCTTTTACCGGCATCGACAGCGCAACGACGCAATTGTTGTTGCAGGTGATCGCGCAGTTGCATCAACAAGGGCGAACCGTCATTGCGGTACTGCATGACATGTCGATGGTGGCTAACCATTTCCCTCAAGCGTTATTACTGACACCAGAATGCTGCCATTGGGGAGCAGCCGGTCGAGTGTTGGAGCATATCCCCGCGTTGAATGTCGCCAGCCCACCGGTATGTCGTATGGCGGTGGCGCAATGATGTTACTTGATTCACTTATTGATCCCTTTGCTTCATTCGGCTTTATGCGTCGTGCGTTGGTTGCCTGCTTTGCGTTGTCGCTGAGCGCCGCACCGCTAGGGGTTTTCCTGTTGCTGCGGCGCATGAGTCTGGTTGGTGATGCGTTATCTCACGCGGTGCTGCCAGGGGCCGCGATCGGCTATCTGATTTCCGGCATGTCGCTGGTCGCAATGGGCGTCGGTGGGTTTATTGCCGGGTTGGCGGTAGCGATGCTGTCCGGATTGGTCAGTCGCCGGACGTTGCTGAAAGAAGACGCCAGTTTTGCAGGTTTCTATCTGGGATCTCTGGCTCTGGGGGTGACTTTAGTTTCGCTACGGGGGTCCAGCGTTGATTTACTGCACGTGTTGTTCGGTTCGATCCTGGCGGTGGACACGCATGCCATTTTAATGGTGGGGGCGATAACCAGCTTCTCTCTGCTGGTGTTAGCCGCATTGTACCGTGCGCTGGTGATTGAATCTTTTGACGCCACCTTTTTACGCGTCAGCGCACCCCGTTGGTTGGCGCTGATACACGGGATGTTTCTGGCTTTGGTGGTCATCAACCTGGTCGCCGGTTTCCAGATCCTCGGTACCCTGATGTCGGTTGGGTTGATGATGTTGCCCGCTGCCAGCGCCCGTTTTTGGGCGCGCAATCTGCCGCACATGTTGGCGGTTGCTATGGGGATCGGCATGCTTTCGAGCTTTATTGGGCTTGAATGGTCGTACTACGCGTCATTGCCCGCCGGTCCTGCAATCGTGCTGAGTGCCAGCGTAATCTTTTTTGCTTCGATTCTGTTTGGGACGCGTGGGGGAATCTACTCTCTCGCGCGCCGTTGAGAAGTGCTATGTGCAAGGAGAAAGTATGAAACGTTTACCTATATCGCTGGCAGTGGCTGCTCTGCTGTCCAGCCCATTGGCTATGGCGAAGACCGTTGACGCCGTTGCCAGTTTTTCTATCCTCGGTGATATCGTCAAGCAGGTGGGGGGAGAGCATGTCAGTGTCTCTACATTGGTAGGCCCGGACGGCGACCCACACAGTTTTGAGCCGTCACCGAAAGACAGCAAGCTGCTTTCACAAGCGGATGTGGTGTTTGTCAGTGGCCTGGGCTTGGAAGGGTGGATCGATCGCCTGGTCAGCGCATCAGGGTACAAAGGGCAGGTGGTTACGGCATCGCAGGGGGTTAATTCGCGGAAGACGAATGAAGATGGTAAGGAAATCACCGATCCCCACGCCTGGAACAGTATGAAGAATGGCGTGCTGTATGCGACTAACGTGATGAATGCACTGATTGCGGCAGACCCTGAAGATGCCAACTATTTCCGCCAGCGAGGCGCGGAGTATATCCAGCAGTTGCAAAAGATGGATCTGTGGGCAAAAACAGAATTTGCCGCGGTGCCTCAGCAAAAGCGTAAGGTGCTGACCAGTCATGATGCTTTTGGCTATTTTGGGCAAGAATATGGCGTCACCTTCCTTGCCCCGGTCGGTTTCTCTACCGAGGCAGAAGCCAGCGCCAGCGACGTGGCCGGTTTGATCAAGCAAATCAAACAAGAAAAGGTTAATGCTTACTTTATTGAAAACCAGACCGATCCACGCCTGGTGAAGCAAATTGCCGCTGCCACGGGGGCCAAAGCAGGGGGCGAACTGTATCCAGAGGCCTTATCCAACGCCAACGGGCCAGCAGCCACTTACGTGCAGGCGTTCAAGCACAATGTCGATACTCTGCTCGGCAGTATGAAATAACGGATTTGCCCTGTCTGTCAGGCAGGGCATTTTTGCTGTTTCAGCTTTCTCCATAAAAAAAGCCCCGTTGAGCAGCAACGGGGCTTTGCGACAGACAGCGGGTACTGCATTACTTACGTTTTTTCTTACGTCCCTGTACCGCTTTGAAGCGTGGGTTACTTTTACAAATCACATAGATACGACCTTTACGACGCACGACTTTGCAATCTGGATGGCGATTTTTCGCAGAACGTAACGAGCTCAAAACCTGCATATTGATTCCCTTTTACTTGCTGCCAGTAAAGAAGCGGCCAAAACGCTGCTGGAAGCGTGCGGTGCTGCCTTCTTTCGAGAACTCTTTCTGCTTGCCCGTGTAATACGGATGAGAAGCGGAAGAGATGTCGAGAGTGACGTACGGCCAGCTCTCACCTTCAAGCTCAATGGTGCGGTCGGTCTTAATCGTCGAACCCACCTTAAAGTAGGTATCGGCACTGAGGTCGTGGAACACGACGGTGCGATAGTTTGGGTGGATGCCTGCTTTCATGATGCGCTCCAATGTAATGTTATACTATAACAATAATTATGCGCTGCACGGCATCACGGATCAAGTACAAAATGCATTTGTAGATAAATTAATGAGAGTGATTTGCATTAAGCGGATGAAGCAAAAGGAAAAGGCCGCATAAGCGGCCTTTGTATTCAGAGGTAAGCACTCACCGTGTTATCAGTGATGCTCGACCGGATGGCTGTGTTCCACATCCTCAGACTTCTTGCTGAAGCGGCGACGAACCACCACGAAGAAGACCGGAACAAAGAAGATGGCCAAGACGGTTGCGGTAATCATCCCGCCCATCACGCCGGTACCTACTGCGTTCTGTGCACCGGAGCCTGCACCGCTACTGATAACCAGCGGCAGTACCCCGAGGATGAAGGCCAGTGAAGTCATCAGAATTGGACGAAGACGCATACGCACCGCTTCCAACGTGGCTTCTATCAGACCTTTACCTTCTTTATCCATCAGATCCTTGGCGAATTCCACAATCAATATGGCGTTCTTCGCCGACAGACCTATAGTGGTCAACAGCCCCACCTGGAAGTACACGTCGTTGTTCAGACCGCGCATCGTCGCTGCCAACAGCGCACCGATAACCCCCAGTGGCAGAACCAGCATAACCGAGAACGGAATTGACCAGCTCTCATACAACGCTGCCAGACACAGGAACACCACCAAAATCGAGATGGCGTACAGCGCTGGGGCCTGATTACCGGACAGACGTTCCTGATAAGACATACCGGTCCAGTCGTAACCAATGCCGCTCGGCAGTTTCGAAGACAACTCTTCCATCATGTTCATTGCTTCACCGGTACTCTTACCCGGTGCAGCCTGACCCAGAATCTCCATGGAAGGCAGGCCGTTATAACGTTCCAGACGCGGTGAGCCGTATTCCCACTTCGCGGAAGCAAAGGCGGAGAACGGAACCATCTGGCCGCTGGTGCCACGAACAAACCATTTATTGATGTCTTCTGGCAACATACGGAACGGTGCGTCAGCCTGTACGTATACTTTCTTCACACGACCGCGGTCGATGAAGTCGTTAACGTACGAACCACCCAGTGCCGTTGTCAGCGTGCTGTTAATGGTGGTGATGCTGACACCCAGCGCCTTGGCTTTCTCTTGGTCGATAATCAGCTTGAACTGCGGCGTATCTTCCAGGCCGTTTGGACGCATGCCCACCAGCAAGTCGGGATGCTTGGCTGCCATGCCCAACAGCTGGTTACGTGCTTCAGTCAGTTTTTCGTGGCCCAGGCCACCCTGATCAATCAGCTGGAAGTCGAAACCGGTCGCGGTACCCAGTTCGATAATCGCTGGCAAGTTGAACGGGAATACCAAGCCGTCTTTGATTTGCGAGAACGCACCCATGGCGCGGCCTGCAATCGCGGGCACTTTATTTTGCTCACCTTTACGCTCGGACCAGTCTTTCAAACTGACGAACGACAGACCGTTGTTCTGACCATTACCGTTAAAGCCGAAGCCCGCTACGGTAAACACAGAAACCACGTTATCTTTTTCTTTGGTCAGGAAGTAGTCTGTGACTTCTTCCAGTACCTTAGAGGTACGTGCTTCGGTCGCACCCGCTGGCAACTGCACCATGGTTAACAAAATACCCTGGTCTTCTTCTGGCAGGAACGAAGAAGGCAGACGCAGGAACAACAGCCCCATACCGACGACGATCAGCAGGTAGATCACCAGATAACGACCTGTGCTGCGCAGAATGCCCGCGATGCTGTCGGTGTAGTGGTGGGTGCTCTTTTCGAACATGCGGTTAAACCAACCGAAGAAGCCGGTTTTAACCCCGTGATCGCCCTTCGGCACCGGTTTGAGCATGGTGGCGCACAGCGCGGGTGTCAGGATCAACGCAACCAGGACTGACAGTGCCATCGCAGAAACGATAGTGATGGAGAACTGACGGTAAATGGCACCCGTTGAGCCGCCAAAGAATGCCATTGGTACGAATACCGCTGACAGCACCATAGCAATACCGACCAACGCGCCCTGGATCTGTTCCATCGATTTCTTGGTGGCTTCTTTCGGCGGGAGTCCCTCTTCGGACATCACACGCTCGACGTTCTCTACCACCACGATGGCGTCATCCACCAACAAGCCTATCGCTAGCACCATGCCGAACATCGTCAGGGTGTTTATCGAGAAGCCAAACGCCGCGAGAATAGCGAAGGTCCCCAGCAATACCACCGGTACCGCAATCGTTGGGATCAACGTTGCGCGGAAGTTCTGCAGGAACAAATACATCACCAGGAACACCAGGATGATGGCTTCGATCAGCGTTTTTACCACTTCGTTAATGGAGATTTTAACGAACGGGGTCGTGTCGTACGGGTAAACCACTTTCATCCCTTGAGGGAAGAAAGGTTGCATCTTGGTTAACGCGTCTTTAACCGCTTTCGCGGTGTTCAGGGCGTTGGCACCCGTGGCCAGTTTGATACCCAAGCCTGCAGCAGGTTTACCGTTGTAACGCGCCGTAACGGCATAGCTTTCCGCACCGCGTTCAATGTGCGCTACATCGCTCAAGCGAACCTGAGAACCGTCAGCATTCACCTTCAGCAGAATTTTACCGAACTCTTCTGGAGAGGTCAGACGGGTCTGCGCAATGATGGAGGCGTTAAGTTGTTGACCTGGCACCGGTGGCATCCCACCCAGCTGCCCTGCGGCGATCTGGTTGTTCTGCTCGGTGATGGCGGACGTCACATCCGTCGTGGTCAGTTGGAAATTGTTCAGCTTGTTCGGATCCAACCAGATACGCATGGCATACTGGGCACCAAACAGTTGCACTTCACCTACGCCGGATGAACGGCTGATAGGGTCTTTGATGTTAGAGGCCACATAGTCCGCGATATCGTCCTGAGTCATGCTCGGATCGTCGGAAATGAAGCCGGCAACCATCAGGAAGCTGCTGCTCGATTTTTCAACTTTCAGGCCCTGCTGCTGTACTTCTTGTGGCAGCAGCGGTGTAGCCAGTGACAGTTTGTTCTGAACCTGAACCTGTGCGATATCAGGGTCGGTGCCAGAGTTAAATGTCAATGTAATGGTGACGCTACCAGAGGAGTCACTGGTGGAGGACATGTACATCAGATTATCGATACCGTTCATATTCTGTTCGATAATCTGAGTGACGGTATCCTGAACCGTTTTTGCATCCGCGCCCGGATAGTTTGCGGAAATACTGACCGCAGGTGGTGCAATAGTTGGATACTGCGCTATAGGCAGTTTCATTATTGCAAGCACCCCCGCCAACATGACGATGATGGCGATTACCCAGGCGAAAATCGGGCGATCTATAAAGAACTTAGCCATGTCTTACCGGCTCCTTTTTATGACTTCTGCGCTTCAGACTGCGGCTGCTTTTGCGCCTGAGTGTCAACTTCCTGCACTTTTACCTGAGCGCCTGGGCGGGCTTTCATTTGGCCAGTGACGATCACGCGGTCGCCGGCTTTCAAACCGTCGGTAACCAGCCATTTGTCGCCAATCGCCTGATCCGCTTTCAGCGTGCGCATTTCGACTTTGTCGTCAGCGCCCACGACCAGAGCCGTCGCTTCGCCACGTGGATTACGTGTCACACCCTGTTGTGGAACCAGCAACGCATCGCTACGCACGCCTTCATCCAGACGGGCGCGAACGAACATGCCCGGCAACAGGATATCGTTCGGGTTCGGGAACATGGCTCGAATAGTGATGGAGCCCGTGGTTTCATCAACGGTGACGTCAGAGAATTCCAGCGTGCCTTCCTGCTCGTACTGCACGCCGTTTTCCAGCAGCAGTTTCACCTTGGCTTTACCGTTTTCCTGTTTCAGCGCACCGCTGGCCAGTTCTTGCTTCAGGCGCAGGAAGTCGTTGCTCGACTGCGTGACGTCAACGTACATCGGATCAAGTTGCTGCACGGTGGACAGGGCAGTGGTCTGGCCGTTAGTCACCAGCGCACCTTCAGTTACGGCAGATTTGCCGATACGCCCGGAGATCGGTGAAGTCACTTTGGTGTAAGCAAGATTGATGCGTGCGGTTTCCACTGCGGCTTTTGCAGCGACCACTGCGGCCTCTGCCTGCTGCAGTGTGGAGACAGCGGTATCGTAATCCTGCTTACTGATGTAACTGGTACCCAGCAATGGTTTATAGCGGTTTACCGTGACGCGCGCGATCGATGCGCTGGCCTGTGCTTTGGCCAAATCGCCTTTGGCACTGTCATAGCTTGCCTGATAGGTAGCAGGATCGATCTGATACAGGGAAGACCCTGCTTTGATATCACTGCCTTCAACGAAGTTGCGTTTCAGGATAATACCGCTAACCTGAGGGCGAACTTCGGCGATACGATACGCAGCGGTACGGCCAGGAAGATCGGTAGTAATGTTGAGAGGCTCTGCCTTCAACGTCACTACACCCACTTCGGGAGCCGGTGGTTGGGCGCCTTGCTGTTGGGTTTCTTTATCGTTACATCCTGTAAGCATTAAGCTGCCTGAAAGCATCAGAACTGCCGCCAGAGGCGTTAACCCTCTGTTTTTGTTCATAGAAAAACCTCAAGTGTCCGATTTCAAAATGATCAATGGATCACAAGCTTTAAAACCCATTGCTGCGTTAATTATATGTGCGTGCTATGGTACATACATACGCGAATGTATGTAAATCACACTCCCCCTAAAAAACAACGTCATGGCACGAAAAACCAAACAGCAGGCGCTAGAAACTCGGCAGCACATACTTGATGCTGCAGTGCAAGAATTCTCTGAACGTGGCGTTTCTGCAACGTCACTGACAGATATTGCCACCGCTGCTGGGGTTACGCGTGGTGCAATTTATTGGCACTTCAAGAACAAGGTAGACCTGTTTAACGAAGTTTGGGAATTATCAGAGTCGAAAATAGGCGATCTCGAACTAGAGTATCAGGCAAAGTTCCCCGAGAATCCACTGCGTATTTTACGAGAAATTCTGATTTACATTCTGACGGCTACGGTCGATGACAGCCGCCGCAGAGCCCTGATGGAAATCGTTTTCCACAAGTGCGAGTTCGTGGGTGAAATGATGCCGTTGCAGGAAGCGCGTAAAGTGCTGTACCTGGCTGGTTACGAACGCATCGAGTCGGTACTGCGTGACTGCATGAGCCATGGCCAACTGCCTGCTGATTTACATACCCGCCGTGCGGCGATCATCCTGCACGCCTATATTACCGGCCTAATGGAAAATTGGCTGTTTATGCCGGAGAGCTTTGACTTGAAAGCAGAAGCCACGATGCTGATCGATTCTTTCCTCGAAATGGCTCAGTTTAGCCCCACCTTGCGTATCAAGCCGGAAGAGCTGGCGGCACTGCCGTGCAGCGTCGAAAGTCATCCTTTATAAGGAGAAGCACTATGTCATCTGTTGTGTTGATCGCCAATGGCGCCGCCTATGGCCACGAATCGTTATTTAATGCATTACGCCTGGCGATTGCGCTGAAAGAACAGCAAACCGACCTCAATCTGAAACTGTTCCTGATGTCCGATGCGGTAGTGGCGGGCCTCGCCGGGCAACAGCCGCATGAAGGCTACCATTTGCAGCAGATGCTGGAAATTCTCACTGCGCAGCAGGTGCCGGTGAAGCTGTGTAAAACCTGCGCGGATGCGCGCGGTGTCAGCCGGCTGCCGTTGGCAGATGGCGTAGAGATTGGCACGTTGGTTGAGTTGGCGCAATGGACGCTGGCGGCCGAGAAAGTGCTGACGTTCTGATCCCGGTACATCTGTACATCACCAGCAATGCTTTTCTTATTCTTTGGCTATCTGCGATCGTGATAATCTTTCTGCTTCTTTATTGATTCGAAGCTAAATCATGCATCGCAGGTTAGTTAAACGCCTTTTTTCAGCGTTACCCCCGTTCCTGGGTGTGGATCTCTACCGCACTCTTGCCCTATTTTTGCTGATCGCGGTTTGCGCGGTCTGCCAGCCCACGGCCTATGCCACACTGAATGGCGATCTGCCGTCACGCAGCGAAATTCAAAGCCAACTGGATGCGTTGAATAAGCAAAAAACGCTGACGCCGGTGAATAAACTGACCCAGCAGGATTTGACCCGCACGCTTGAACTGCTGGAGGCTATTGAACGCAGCAAACAAGATGGGGCTCAGCTTAAACAGCAGCTGCAATTGGCACCGGGTAAATTGCGGCAGGTCACTACCGATCTGGAGGCGCTGAAAGCGCCGGTAGACAGTGCGGCTGCCAGAGCTGAACTGCTGCCGCTTTCCCTGCGACAGTTAGAAACCCGCCTCTATCAGACGCTCGACGACTTGCAGGCAGCGCAGGAAAACCTGTCGACATATAACAGCCAACTCGTTTCATTGCAGACCCAGCCAGAGCGGGTACAAAGCAGTATGTATACCGCTTCGCAACGCCTGCAGGAAATCCGCAATCAAATCAACGATCAGACGCCGGGTCAGAGCTCATTGCGCGACAGTCAGTTGGTGATGCTGGCCACTGAACAGACCTTGCTCAACGCGCAAATTGATCTGCAACGGAAAAGTCTGGAAGCCAACACCACCTTGCAGGATCTGTTGCAGAAGCAGCGTGACTACACCACCGCCCATATTGATGCTCTGGACCACAACGTGCAACTCCTGCAAGAAGTGGTCAACAGTAAGCGGTTGACGTTATCGGAAAAAACCGCAAAAGAAGCACAGAACCCGGAAGATGCCACAGACATTCAGCACAATCAATTGGTCAGCAAAGAGCTGGACGTTAACCGTCAGCTCAGTCAGCGGTTAATCGCCGCGACTGAAGAGAGCAACGTACTGTTCCAACAGAATATTCGGGTAAAGAACTGGCTCGATCGCGGCTTGCAGGCAGAGCGCAATCTGAAGGAGCAAATCCAGGTGCTCAAAGGCAGTTTGGTGCTGTCGCGTATTTTGTATCAGCAGCAACAGAGTTTGCCGCAAGGAACGCTGGTGGCTGATATGGGGACACGCATTGCCGATCTTCGCCTGGAGCAATTTGATATCAACCAGCAGCGCGACGATCTGTTCAAGGGTGATGACTACATCAATAAGTTGGTGGCCGACAGCAAAGAAAAAGCCAGTGCGGACGTGCTTGATGCCTTGAATGAAATCGTCGATATGCGGCGTGAGCTGTTGGATCAGTTGAATAAACAGCTCAGTAATCAGTTGGCGCAGTCGATCAGCTTGCAGATCAATCAGCAACAGTTGACCAGCGTAAACACTTCGCTGCGAGATACGCTAACCCAGCAGATTTTCTGGGTTAACAGCAACAAGCCGGTCGATTTGGCGTGGTTGAAAGCATTGCCGGGAGCGGTCAAAGATCAAATCGCCGCGCTCGATTTCAAAATAGACCTCCGCAAAATGCTGCAGGGTGGGTTGAATTCATTAGTCATCCTTATTCCGCTGCTGCTGTTACTGGGTCTGTTACGCTGGCGCTATAAGCTGATCGACAACCATTTGCAGAAGCTGGCGAATGATGTCGGACAGTTAAAGCGCGACAGCCAATTGCATACGCCAAAAGCCATTATTTTGACCCTGCTGAAGGTATTGCCGGGGTCGGCGTTACTGCTCGGCGCTGGTTTTTGGTGTTACCGCGCGGATATTGGCCTCAGCGACTTTATTTGGGCGTTGTCGCAGCAGCTAGCAATGTTCTGGCTGGTGTTCGGTTTTACCTACCGCTTATTGGCACGTGGCGGCATTAGCGAGCGGCATTTCAACTTTTCTGTTGAACTCTGTGCACACTACCGGCGTCAGACGGTGCGTTTGGGCTTGGCACTGCTGCCGCTGATCTTCTGGTCAGTGCTGGGTGAGAAAGCCCCGTTACGGCTGGTGGAAGATGTTATTGGCCAGGTCGTGGTGATGCTGACATTGGCGCTGTTAGCCGTGCTGGTGTTCCCAATGTGTCGCGACAGTTGGCGTGAGAAAGGCTCACATGCGGTGCGGTTGGTGATCGTCACCGCTATTGCAGCGACGCCGCTAATCTTGCTCGGGTTGATGTTCGCCGGTTACTTCTACACCACACTGCGTCTGGCTGGCCGCTGGATCGACAGCCTCTACTTATTCTTCCTGTGGAACATTGTTTATCTGACCGCTATTCGCGGTTTGAGCGTTGCGGCGCGACGGTTGGCATACCGGCGTGCGTTGGCTCGACGCCAGAGTTTGGCGAAGGAGAAAGAGGGGGCCGAAGGGGTCGAGCCGGTCGAAGAGCCGCCTTTGGCGCTGGATCAGATCAACGAACAGTCGTTGCGTCTGACCACAATGGCGCTATTTATTATCTTCGCCAGCGCCTTGTACGGTATTTGGTCGGATCTGGTGACGGTAATATCGTATCTGGACAGCATCACGCTCTGGCATTATACCGCGACTGTTGCCGGCAGCAGCGTGGCGCAGGCGGTGACGCTGGGCAACATGATGGTCGCGATAGCTGCGGTGATCGTCGCCTACGTCATGACCCGCAACTTACCTGGCTTACTGGAGGTAGTGGTGTTGTCGCGGTTGCAGTTGCGGCAGGGGACGTCTTACGCTGTTACCACCATACTGACTTATCTGATTACCACCGTGGGTGCCGTGACCGCACTCGGATCGCTGGGTGTCTCTTGGGATAAGTTGCAATGGTTGGCTGCGGGCTTAACGGTGGGGTTAGGGTTCGGTCTGCAGGAGATTTTCGCCAACTTTGTCTCTGGTTTGATCATCCTGTTCGAACGGCCGATCCGCATCGGCGATACCATTACTATCGGGAGTTTCTCAGGCTCGGTCAGCAAAATTCGCATTCGCGCCACAACCATCACCGACTTTGACCGCAAGGAGGTGATCATCCCGAACAAAGCCTTTGTGACCGAGCGGTTAATCAACTGGTCACTGTCAGACACCATCACCCGCGTATTGATCAAAGTGGGTGTGGCCTATGGTTCAGATCTGGATAAGGTGAAAGCTGTGCTGTTAAAAGCGGCGCATGACAATCCACGGGTAATGACCGATCCAGAACCGCAGGTGTTCTTCCTTAATTTTGGCGCCAGCACGCTGGATCATGAACTGCGCCTTTATGTGCGGGAATTGCGTGACCGCAGCTATACCGTTGATGAACTGAACCGTTCGATCGAACGCCTATGTCGTGAGAACGACATCAATATTGCCTTCAACCAGCTTGAGGTGTACTTGCACAATCAGCAGGGCAATGAAGTGCAGGAGGTCAAACGGACGCTATCACCGGGGGAAGGTGGAGTATCGGCAGGGTAGTGGGATGAGAATCAAGGGTTCAGCGCAGGCTGAACCCTTTTTACTGCCCGACGGGCAGGTAGGGAGAGGTCACGCCATTGCGTTGCAGCTTTTCCTGGTAATCCCGTTTGACGATATCCAACGCCGCCAGTGCGGTGGCTGGATCGATTTCATTGCATTCCAACAGGTAAATCAGGTCTACCGCCAGTTGCAGTTCTGGAGAGGCATTTTCTAGAGACATAAAACCCACGTTTAATTGAGATGAATGAGTGATGCTTCGCTTCGGCTGAGTATAGTGAACAAGATCCTCAGAGGGGAATAATCATTAAAATATTGTGATAAATCTTCAAAAACCGTTTTCTTTGCGCTCAATACTGCGTTCAATGCGTGCCAACGCTTGGCGACAACGCATCAAGCGACCTTCCAGCGCCGCGAGTTCATGCTGTAATTTTTGCTGTGCGGCCAACGTCGTTTGTCTTCCTAAAAGACTTTCCCGATCTTGAATCATTGCAATGATTCGGCGCTCATAATCCTGATGCTCAGCCAGCTTGTGGTACAAATCGACTGCCGCCACTTCCTTGGGTTGATTCTTGCGGCGCAGTGCCTGAGTCGCCAGCTCACGCTGTAGAGCGGTGATCTGCGCCACCAGCCGCTCGGCCAAGAAGGCAACCTGCGTCGTGCGATTGTCGTTGGCTGCGGTCTGCAATTGCGTAAAATTCTTTTGCACTTCCGTCAGGTAATCGCGCAGACGCGTGCCGCGATTGGCAAACAGCGCTGTGTCAAAGCGTGCCTGCGGAATGGGGGCATCACCGCGCGGTGTGATTTCACCGGCGAGTACGGTGATCTGTTGTTCTAACACCTGTAAAAGACGCTGAGTGCTCACGTTGGCTCCATGACAATGAGATTGGGTTCAGCTTGCCCGCGATCACGCCGTGAAACAAGCGTCACGCGCATATTCCGGCTGCAGTGGCTGGCGATGCGGCAGATGCCGGTGGTAAAGTAGGCGGCAACAGGATGAAGCACTAAGGGGTGGCATGACGCGTTGGTTATTGATTGTCCTCGGTTGGCTGGCGGTGGTGTTGGCAACGCTGGGCTTGGTATTGCCGTTGTTACCGACGACGCCGTTCCTGTTGCTGGCCGCTTGGTGTTTTGCACGTTCGTCGCCGCGATTCCATTCTTGGTTGCTGTACCGTTCATGGTTCGGGCCTTACCTGCGTCATTGGCAGCAGCATCGCGCATTGCCGCCGGGGGCGAAATGGAAGGCCGTGTTGGTGATTGTGCTGACTTTTTCGGTTTCGCTGTGGTTGGTTAAAATCTGGTGGGTTCGTGGATTATTGTTATTGATGTTGGCCATTCTGCTGGCCTTTATGCTGCGTCTACCTGTTGTTGACCTGTCGCAACAAAAACAGCGCTGATTATGGCTTATGATGGCCAGTAGCTTTTCGGCTGCAGCTTGAAAGATGCAGGCGACAGTTGCATTTGTCCGCCAGTTTGCATAGATTTGGGCGTTTTCGTGCGCGGGGTGCTCCCCTTTTCCTGTTTATCGCGGGATTGGGTTTAAGACGACCTGCGCGCAAGTCATTAGGCAGTTTTATCAGGCAATAATTATGACCGCTACTGCGCAGCAGCTTCAGTTTATTAAAGACAGTATCAAAACCATCCCGGATTACCCTAAGCCGGGCATACTGTTCCGTGACGTCACCAGCCTGCTGGAAAACCCGCTGGCCTATGCTGCCAGTATTGAATTACTGGTTGAGCGCTTCCGCGAAGCGGGCGTCACCAAAGTGGTGGGTACCGAAGCGCGTGGCTTCCTGTTTGGCGCTCCTGTTGCGTTGGCGCTGGGCGTGGGGTTTGTGCCCGTACGCAAACCAGGCAAGCTACCGCGTGCGACCCTCAGCGAAAGCTATGAGCTGGAATACGGTACTGACAAGCTGGAAATCCACACCGATGCTATCAACGCAGGTGATAAAGTGCTGGTGGTTGACGATCTGCTGGCGACGGGTGGCACCATTGAGGCAACGGCAAAACTGATCCGCCGCCTGGGCGGTGAAGTTAAAGACGCAGCATTCATTATCAACCTGCCGGATCTTGGCGGTGAAGCGCGTTTGAATGGCTTGGGTATTGAATGCTACAGCCTGGTCAATTTCGCCGGCCACTGATCTAAAATTGATATCCCCGAAAGATTTCGTGTCACCGTCAGGCGGCAAGCGCGTGAGTTCCAAGCGCTTACTCAAGTAAGCGACTGGAGTGAGGCCTGAAGCTAACAACGCGATGGCACGAAAGATGAAGGGGATAAACGGTCTCGCGGATCGGCGCGGGCCTGTGTTAGCATGACCCTCCAGATTACTCGACTTTTCCGGTATTAATGAGCTATCAGGTTCTTGCCCGTAAGTGGCGCCCTCAAACGTTTGCAGATGTTGTCGGACAGGAACACGTCCTGACTGCGCTGGCTAACGGCCTCTCGCTGGGGCGGATTCATCACGCCTATCTGTTCTCGGGAACGCGTGGCGTGGGTAAAACCACCATTGCGCGCCTGCTGGCCAAAGGCCTGAACTGTGAAACCGGCATCACCGCCACGCCGTGCGGCCAATGCGATAACTGCCGCGAGATTGAGCAGGGGCGTTTTGTCGATCTGATCGAGATTGATGCCGCGTCCAGAACCAAGGTGGAAGATACCCGCGATCTGCTCGATAACGTCCAGTATGCACCCGCTCGTGGTCGCTTCAAGGTTTACCTGATTGACGAAGTGCACATGCTCTCGCGCCACAGCTTTAATGCGCTGTTGAAAACGCTGGAAGAGCCGCCTGCGCATGTCAAATTCCTGCTGGCAACCACAGATCCGCAAAAATTGCCGGTGACCATTCTGTCACGTTGCCTGCAATTCCATCTCAAGGCGTTGGATGTCGATCAGATCCGCAGCCAGTTGGAAACGGTACTGCAGGCAGAACATATCACCAGCGATCAGCGTGCATTGCAGCTTTTAGCGCGCGCCGCTGACGGCAGCATGCGCGATGCATTGAGCCTCACTGACCAGGCGATTGCCATGGGGCAGGGGCAGGTAACCACCGCCACGGTCAGCCAGATGCTTGGCACACTCGACGACGAACAGCCACTGGCTATTCTCGAAGCGTTGGTGAGCGCCGATGGTGAAAAGGTGATGGCACAAGTCGCGCAGGCCGCTTCGCGCGGGGTCGATTGGGAGAATTTGCTCGTCGAAACCCTGGTGTTGCTGCACCGTATCGCGATGGTGCAACTGCTGCCATCAGTGCTGGACAACCATTACGCCGCTATCGAACAGCGGCTGCGTGAGTTAGCGCGTACTTTGCCGCCGACTGACGTGCAACTTTATTACCAAACGCTGCTGGTCGGGCGTAAAGAGCTGGCTTTTGCACCGGATCGCCGTATGGGGGTTGAAATGACCTTACTGCGTGCGCTGGCGTTTCACCCGAAAGCGGTGATTCCAGAGCCGGTGGCAATGGTGCAGACGGCGCCCGTGCAAATGGCACAACCGCAGTCTCAACTGGCTCAGGCACCACAGTTTCAGGATGCGCCGCCGCCGTTAGGGCAGGCTGCACCACAGACCAATCAATCGGCAAATCTACCGGATGCCACCGCGCAATTATTAAAGGCGCGAACCCAACTGTTACGGCAGCAGGGAGCATCCACACCAAAAAAGAGTGAGCCGGCAGCGCCAGGAAAAGCGCGGCCGGCAAACTCAGCACTGGAGCGGTTAGCTTCCGTGACTGAGCGCAGCCAGCAGCGCCAGGCGGAAAAGCTCGTAAATGAAAAACCGGCCAAGCCGGAAGCTTATCGCTGGCGCGCACTGACCGAGCCGGAGGCCGAACCTGAGCCGCTGGCGACGCCAAAAGCGCTGCGCACCGCGCTTGAGCATGAGAAAACGCCCGAACTGTCAGCTAAGCTGGTGGTTGAGTCGCTGGAGCGCGATGCCTGGGCAGCGGAAATCGATAAGCTAAAAATTCCGAAACTGGTACAGCAACTGGCATTAAACGCGGTTAAACAACGGCTGGAACCGGGTAAGATTTGTCTCCATCTGCGGTCGTCACAGCGTCATCTGAACTCGCCTTCGGCGCAGAAGGTGCTGGCGGATGCGCTCAGCGAGCTGTATGGCAGCCCGGTTGAGTTGACCGTGGTGGAAGACGATAATCCGGCGGAGCGGACTCCGCTGGAGTGGCGACAAGCCATTTATGAAGAAAAACTGGCGCAGGCGCGTCAGTCGATCGTTGCGGATACCAATATCCAGACGCTGCGTCGTTTTTTTGACGCGGATCTGGATGAAGAGAGTATTCGCCCCATTTAAACGCCGCGTAAAGTGCGCGGCCCTAGCGACGAGAGACGACTATGTTTGGTAAAGGCGGTCTGGGCAACCTGATGAAGCAAGCCCAGCAAATGCAAGAAAAAATGCAGCAGATGCAGGAAGAAGTCGCCAAATTGGAAGTGACGGGTGAATCTGGTGCTGGCCTGGTGAAAGTCACCATCAATGGCGCGCACAACTGCCGTCGTGTGGAGATCGATCCGAGCCTGATGGAAGACGACAAAGATATGCTGGAAGATCTGATCGCGGCGGCAATCAACGATGCGGCACGCCGTATCGACGAAACCCAGAAAGAGAAGATGGCATCTGTGTCCAATGGCATGCAACTGCCGCCTGGCTTTAAGATGCCGTTCTGATGCAAACCAGCCCGCTCCTTGAAACACTGATGGAGGCGTTGCGTTGCCTGCCGGGCGTAGGCCCTAAATCGGCGCAGCGTATGGCATTCCAGCTGTTGCAGCGCGATCGCAGCGGCGGAATGCGCCTGGCGCAGGCGCTGACCCGTGCCATGTCGGAAATTGGCCATTGTGCCGATTGCCGCACGTTCACCGAGCAAGATATTTGCACCATCTGCGCCAATCCGCGCCGTCAACAAAACGGCCAGATCTGTGTGGTGGAAAGCCCGGCTGATATTCACGCCATTGAGCAGACCGGCCAGTTCGCCGGCCGCTACTTTGTGCTGATGGGCCATTTGTCGCCGATGGACGGCATTGGGCCTGGCGATATTGGTTTGGACAGGCTGGAGCAACGGCTGGAAAAAGAAAGCATTACCGAAGTGATCCTGGCCACCAACCCGACGGTGGAGGGCGAGGCGACCGCCAACTATATTGCCGAAATGTGTGGTCAGTATGGTGTGGTTGCCAGCCGCATAGCCCACGGCGTGCCGGTGGGTGGCGAACTTGAGATGGTTGACGGCACCACGCTGTCACATTCATTGGCAGGTCGCCACGTCATTAAGTATTGATGTTTTCCTCTGACGGGGCTATCCGGCCCCGCCAGTTATTCTGCAAAAATTTCCCGCCAGTCGCTTGAAAAACAACACCCTTATCCCCACTTGATCCTCATTGTCCGCTTTTATTAGTTATACCCTATGAATTTCAAATTGCAGCGAGTGCAGGTAGCAACGCTGTGGCTTGAAAGGCGACGGGTAAATTGTCTTTGAGGTAATCAATGAGTATGAAAGGTCAAGAAACCCGTGGTTTCCAGTCTGAAGTAAAACAACTGCTTCATTTGATGATTCATTCGCTGTACTCCAATAAAGAAATTTTCCTGCGCGAGCTGATCTCCAATGCCTCAGACGCCGCCGACAAACTGCGTTTCCGCGCGTTGTCTACGCCTGAGCTGTATGAAGGTGACGGCGAGCTGCGCGTACGTCTGTCCTTCGATAAAGACAAGCGTACGCTGACCATTGCTGATAACGGCATTGGTATGAGCCGTGAAGAAGTGATTGAGAACCTCGGCACTATTGCCAAATCAGGTACCAAGGCCTTCCTGGAGTCTATCGGCTCTGATCAGGCTAAAGACAGCCAACTGATCGGTCAGTTCGGCGTGGGCTTCTACTCCGCGTTCATCGTGGCGGATAAAGTGACCGTGCGCACCCGCGCTGCCGGCGCCGCGGCCGATCAGGGCGTGTTCTGGGAGTCCGTTGGTGAAGGTGATTACACCATCGCTGACATTAGCAAAGAAGATCGCGGAACTGAGATCACCCTGCATCTGCGCGAAGGCGAAGATGAATATCTCGATGCCTGGCGTCTGCGTTCGGTGATCGGCAAATACTCTGATCACATCGCACTGCCTGTTGAGATTGAAACCAAAAACGAAGAAGACGGCACCGTTACCTGGGAAAAAATCAACAAAGCGCAGGCTTTGTGGACCCGCAGCAAGGCTGACGTTACCGACGAAGAATACAAAGAATTCTACAAGCATATCGCGCACGACTTTACCGATCCGCTGAGCTGGAGCCATAACCGGGTTGAAGGTAAGCAGGAATACACCAGCCTGCTGTATATCCCGGCACAGGCACCTTGGGATATGTGGAACCGCGATCACAAGCACGGTTTGAAGCTGTATGTGCAGCGCGTATTCATCATGGATGACGCCGAGCAGTTCATGCCGAATTACCTGCGTTTTGTGCGTGGTTTGATAGATTCCAACGATCTGCCGCTGAACGTTTCGCGTGAAATTCTGCAAGACAGCCGCGTGACGCAAAACCTGCGCGGTGCGTTGACCAAGCGCGTATTACAGATGTTGGAAAAGCTGGCTAAAGACGATGCCGAAGGCTACCAAAAATTCTGGCAGCAGTTCGGTCTGGTGTTGAAAGAAGGTCCAGCGGAAGATGGCGGCAACAAAGAAGCCATTGCCAAACTGCTGCGTTTTGCCTCCACTCACGGCGACAGCTCGGCGCAAACCGTTTCGCTGGAGGAATACGTTGGCCGGATGGCGGAAGGGCAGGAGAAGATCTATTACATCACTGCTGACAGCTATGCTGCCGCCAAGAGCAGCCCGCACCTGGAGCTGTTCCGTAAGAAAGGCATCGAAGTGCTGCTGCTGTCCGATCGCATTGACGAATGGATGATGAGCTACCTGACCGAGTTTGACGGTAAGCCGTTCCAGTCGGTCAGCAAGGCGGACGAGGCGTTGGACAAGCTGGCGGATGAAACCGAAGAGCAGAAGGCCGCGGAGAAGCAGTTGGAGCCGTTTGTTGATCGCGTGAAAACGCTGCTGGGGGATCGTGTGAAGGATGTGCGCCTGACGCACCGCCTGACGGATACGCCGGCTATCGTGATCACCGATGCCGACGAAATGAGCACCCAGATGGCGAAACTGTTTGCCGCTGCCGGCCAGGAAGCACCGGCCGTGAAATACATTTTCGAACTGAATCCGGAGCATGCACTGGTCAAACGCGCATCCGACGTGGGTGATAACGAACAATTCGCTGAATGGATTGACCTGTTACTGGATCAGGCGCTGCTGGCTGAACGTGGCACACTGGAAGATCCAAACCAGTTTATTCGCCGCATGAATAAGCTGTTGTCCGCATAATTCCGATTGTATACGCCCCTGACCTGCGTGTTAGGGGCGTATTTTTTTGTTTTATCACTGATTTTCCGCGTTTTATCCTCTGTTTTACGCCCTGTGTTCCGCAATCGATTTCCTCGCGTATCTTGAGCCAGCCCCCCCTGAAATGGTATGGTTGAGCGTTTTCGCAATTTTATAAAAACTTAATACCCAAAAGATTTCAATTTGCGGCCAGGCGGCAAGCGCGTGAGACCCGGGAGCTTACTTTGGTAAGTGGCTGGGATGAGTGTGTGCAGCCAACAACGCTGCGGTTTGAAAGACGAAGGGAATAATAGCAAGGGGATTTACGCAATGCGTATCATTCTGCTGGGCGCTCCGGGCGCTGGTAAAGGTACTCAGGCTCAATTCATCATGGAGAAATACGGTATTCCGCAAATCTCTACTGGTGATATGTTGCGCGCAGCCGTGAAGGCCGGCAGTGAACTGGGCAAGCAGGCGAAAGAGATCATGGACGCCGGCAAGCTGGTGACCGATGAACTGGTAATTGCACTGGTTAAAGAACGCATCACCCAGGAAGATTGCCGTAATGGCTTCCTGCTTGACGGTTTCCCACGCACTATTCCACAGGCTGACGCGATGAAAGAAGCCGGTATCAACGTGGATTACGTGCTGGAATTTGACGTGCCAGACGAACTGATCGTTGATCGTATCGTGGGTCGTCGCGTACATGCGCCTTCTGGCCGCGTGTATCACGTTAAATTCAATCCGCCGCAGGTGGAAGGTAAAGATGACGTGACCGGTGAAGAGCTGACGACACGTAAAGACGATCAGGAAGAAACCGTACGTAAACGTCTGGTGGAATATCATCAGATGACTGCACCGCTGATTTCCTATTACAGCAAAGAAGCTGCAGCAGGTAACACCCAATACCGTAAAATCGACGGCACCCGTAAAGTGACCGAAGTGAGCGCAGAACTGGCGACCATCCTCGGCTGATCGGTTTTTATTGCTGTGCGTAACGCCAGGCCTTAGGCCTGGCGTTTTTTTTGTCTTTTGCCGCCGAAGTGTGATCGCTACGGCTTGTTGCGGCACCGATCTTTAATAACGCCGGGAAAATGGCGTATAACTGCCAGCATTTCCATGCATAGCAGGAGCCGGTATGCACAGACCCACTAATTTGCTGGCAGAATCCACCGCACGCCAGATCGTGCAGCGGGCGATGGGCATCATCAATCATTCCGTCAACGTGATGGACAGCAATGGTGTCATCATTGCTTCCGGCAATCCCTCACGACTGTTTCAACGCCATGAAGGCGCAGTGTTGGCACTGACAGAGGATCGCGTGGTGGAAATCGATGCGGTGACCGCTACGCATTTGAAAGGTGTTCGGCCCGGCATCAACCTGCCATTCAGTTTTCGTCGCCAGCAGGTGGGAGTGATCGGCATTTCCGGTGAGCCGGCACAGGTGCGTGCCTATGCCGAGTTGGTGAAAATGGCGGCGGAGCTGATGGTGGAGCAGGCGGCTTTGCTGGATCAAAACCAGTGGGAAAAACGCTACCGCGAGGAACTGGCGAATCAGTTACTGCAACCGCAACCGGCATCGGCCTCACTGGAGGCGATGGCTGCCTATTTGGGGTTGGATCTGCAACAACCGCGTATTGTCTGGATAGTTGAATTGCAGGATCCCCAGCCGCATTTTCTGCGTGAACTGCTGACAGAGTTGGAACACACCCAACGTGAAGCACTGATCGCAATGACGGGCTTCAATGAAATGATCCTGCTGCGGCCTGCCTGCCTGGTGCAAGGCAAATGGAGTTTGAAACAGGAGCGCAAGCAGGCTCAGCAGTTGCAGGCACAGCTTCAATCGCGCTTTAACCTGCGCCTGATCATCGGCGGTTTTTTTAACGGTGAATCGGGGCTGCATCGTTCAAATCTGACGGCACGCGCTACGCAGGCGATGGCGCAGCGACTGAAGTTGCGCCATAAAACGCTGTTCTATCAAGATTTTCCGTTGCCCTCATTACTGTGTGACTTAGGTGAGGATTGGCGTGCCCAAGAGCTTTCTCGGCCTTGGCAGGTATTAGGTGCCAGCGATGAAAAAGGGGTATTGCGTAGCACCCTGCGGCACTATTTTTCGCGGAATTGTGATCAGACGCAAACCGCCGCCGAACTTCATATTCACGTCAATACACTCCGCTACCGCTTGCAGCGCATTGAGGCTATTACGGGGCTAAAAATCAATCAGTTAACTGATGCGTTGCAGTTGTATATCGGCATGTTGATGCACGACTGAATTGTGTAAAGCCACAACTTTGTGGCGGACAGCCGCGCACGTTTTTGTGGCTTTCTCTCACGCTAATGCCTGAGGCTCAGGATATGTTTTCCCCACACCAACAACGGGGAAAATAATAATGACAACGGTATCCACGCTTGGGGCACTGGTCGCATTGATCGTCGCTATTGTCCTGATTCTACGCAAGGTCCCACCTGCCTACGGCATGATTGCCGGTGCATTGGCCGGTGGGTTATGCGGCGGCGCCGATCTGGTGCAGACCGTGACACTGATGATTACCGGTGCTCAGGGCATCACCAATGCCGTGATGCGCATTCTGGCGGCCGGTGTGCTGGCCGGGGTGCTGATTGAGTCCGGTGCTGCACACACGATTGCTGAAACTATCGTTCGTAAAGTCGGAGAAACCCGTGCGCTGCTGGCCCTGGCGGTGGCTACACTGATCCTGACTGCGGTCGGCGTATTTATCGACGTAGCGGTGATCACTGTGGCACCCATCGCACTTTCAATCGCTCAAAAGGCCGGGATATCACGCGCCGCCATTTTGCTGGCGATGATCGGGGGGGGTAAGGCCGGTAACGTGATGTCGCCAAACCCAAACACCATTGCGGCTGCCGACAACTTCCACGTACCGCTGACCTCTGTGATGATGGCCGGTATCGTGCCTGGCCTGTGCGGGTTGGTGGTGGCTTATCTGCTTGCCCGGCGTTTGAGTAACAAGGGTGACAAGGTGATGGCGGAGGAGTTGACTCAACATGCCGAAGGGTCTCGCCCGGGCTTTGCGGCGGCGATCAGTGCGCCGTTGGTTGCCATTGTATTGCTGTCGTTACGTCCCATTGCGGGCATCGCCATTGATCCGCTGATTGCGCTGCCGGCCGGGGGGCTGGTGGGGGCATTGCTGATGGGGCGAATCCGCCAGTGCAATCAGTTTATGGTTTCTGGGCTGTCCCGTATGGCTCCAGTGGCAATTATGCTGCTCGGTACCGGCACGCTGGCCGGTATTATCGCCAACTCGGCGCTGAAGGATGCATTGATTAACGGGCTGACCCACACCGGTATGCCGGCCTGGCTGCTTGCGCCGCTGTCGGGGGCACTGATGTCGATGGCGACTGCGTCGACGACGGCGGGTACCGCGGTGGCATCTGGCGTATTCAGCAGCACATTACTGGAACTGGGCGTCAGTGGTCTGGCTGGGGCGGCGATGATCCATGCCGGTGCGACAGTGCTGGACCATCTGCCACACGGCAGTTTCTTCCACGCCACAGGTGGCAGCGTCAATATGGCGGTGCATCAGCGGTTGAAATTGTTGCCGTATGAAACCTTGATCGGCTTCACTATTGCAACCGTCTCGGCGTTGATGTTTGGCGTATTTAATCTGGCGGGATAAGGAATACTGATGAAAACGCTGAAAAAAGTGGTTATTGCCCCGGACTCGTTTAAAGAGAGCCTGAGCGCGCTGGAGGTGGCCGAGGCGATTGAGCGCGGGTTCCGCCAAGTCTACCCTCACGTGCAGTATGTAAAGCTGCCGATGGCAGACGGCGGTGAAGGTACGGTGGATTCAATGGTCGCCGCTACCGGTGGGGAAATCGTCAGGGTTGAGGTTACGGGTCCGTTGGGCCAACCGGTACAGGCTTTTTACGGGTTGCTGGGGGATGGGGAAACCGCCGTTATTGAGATGGCTGCGGCCTCTGGCCTGCACCTGGCACCCAAAGCGCAGCGTGATCCACGGATCACCACCAGCTACGGTACCGGTGAACTGATACTGGCAGCGCTAGAACGCGGTGTGAAGTCGATTATTCTTGGCATCGGCGGCAGTGCCACTAACGACGGTGGCGCCGGTATGATGCAGGCGCTGGGTGCCAAGCTGCTGGATGATCAACAAAATCTATTGCTACCGGGCGGCGCGGCACTGGCGCAGCTGGCGCATATCGATCTTTCAGCCATGGATCCACGTTTGCAGCAGGTCAGTGTGACCGCGGCCTGTGATGTAGATAATCCGCTGTGTGGTGCGCATGGGGCCTCTGCAGTGTTTGGCCCGCAAAAGGGGGCAACACCAGAAATGGTTGCGCAGTTGGACGCGGCGCTGCGTCATTACGGCACCTTGCTGGAGCAAGCAACCGGCCGTGAGGTGATCAATATGCCGGGGGCCGGTGCGGCGGGCGGCATGGGGGCCGCATTGCTTGGTATGCTCAACGCCAGGCTGCGACCGGGCATCGAGATCGTGATTGAAACCTTGGGGCTGGACGAGGCATTGCGCGATGCCGATCTGGTGATCACCGGCGAAGGGCGGCTCGATAGCCAATCAATCCACGGTAAAACGCCGATTGGCGTTGCGAGGGTAGCCAAGCGTTATGGTTTGCCGGTGATCGGCATTGCCGGCAGCCTGTCGAAAGATTATCAGGTGGTGCACCAACATGGCATTGACGCGGCCTTTTCGGTGCTCGATCGTGTCGTCTCGTTAGAGGACGCATTGGCGGAGGCGGCCAATAACCTGGAAGTCACTGCGCGTAATGTAGCCGCCGTCTGGCGCTTGGCACAGGGCTAACTGCTATTCCCTTTATCATGGGCAACGCCTGTTGCTGATATCGGTTCCGACGAGGCGCTTTTCCGTTACAATAGGCGCCATTAATCGACGTTAACCCCCTGACCCAGAACGGGGGGTTAGCTTGCAAGGAATCAAGGGGAACTGAGATGAAGCAAGAGAAACACGGGGTATTGCTGGTGAACCTGGGCACGCCGGATGCTCCGACCTCGTCGGCGGTAAAACGCTATCTGAAGGAATTCCTCAGTGACGACCGCGTTGTGGATACCGCCCCACTGATCTGGTGGCCGATCCTCAACGGTGCGATCCTGCCAATCCGTTCGCCGCGGGTGGCAAAGCTGTATAAGTCGGTCTGGATGGACGAAGGCTCACCATTGCTGGTCTACAGCCGTCGTCAGCAGCGTGCGCTGGCCGCTCGTATGCCAAATACGCCGGTTGAATTGGGCATGAGCTACGGCTCACCGAGCCTTGGGGAGTCGATAGACAAGCTGTTGGCGCAGGGGGTAACCAATCTGGTGGTGCTGCCGTTATACCCGCAATACTCCTGTTCCACCAGTGCAGCGGTATGGGACGGCGTGGCCCGCATATTGAAGGGGTACCGTCGCCTGCCGTCGATCAGCTTTATCCGCGACTATGCCGAACACCCGGCCTACATTTCTGCTTTGCGTGAAAGCGTCGAACGCTCGTTCGCCGAGCATGGTCAACCGGATCGTTTAGTGTTGTCGTTTCACGGTATTCCCAAGCGCTATGCGCGCCTGGGCGACGATTACCCGCAGCGTTGCGAAGACACTTTGCGCGCGCTGACGGCCACCTTACCGCTGGCGCCGGATCGGGTAATGATGACCTACCAGTCGCGCTTTGGTCGCGAGCCCTGGTTGACGCCTTATACCGATGAAACGCTCAAGAGCTTACCCGCGCAGGGCGTTAAGCATATTCAGCTTATCTGCCCCGGTTTCTCGGCGGACTGTCTGGAAACGCTGGAGGAGATCAAGGAACAAAACCGCGAGATCTTCCTTCATGCCGGCGGTGAGAAGTTCGAGTATATCTCTGCGCTGAACGACGATCCGGCGCATATTGATATGATGCAGCAACTGGTGGCACAGCGCTTCTGATCCTCAATGCGCAAAATGGTGACAGCCATCATCAATCGGGCAGGAATGTGCTAACATTCTCTGCCTGTTAACTGCCACTGCCGCCAATTAAATGAAATTTCCTGGTAAACGTAAGTCCAAACACTATTTTCCGGTGAACGCACGCGATCCGCTTTTACAGCAGGTTCAACCTGAAAATGAAATCAGCACCTCTTATGTCGTCGGTATCGACCAGACGCTGGTGGATATTGAGGCAAAAGTGGATGACACTTTCGTCCAGCGCTATGGCCTGAGCCTGGGGCACTCTCTGGTGATTGAGGATGACGTCGCCGAAGCGCTGTATCAGGAATTGCTCGACAACAATCTGATCACCCATCAATTTGCCGGCGGCACCATCGGCAATACGCTGCACAACTATTCGGTACTGGCAGATGACCGTTCGGTCCTGCTCGGCGTGATGTGCAGCAACATCAAGATCGGCAGCTATGCCTATCGCTATCTGTGCAACACCTCCAGCCGTACCGATCTTAACCACCTGCAGGCGGTTGACGGTGCCATTGGCCGCTGTTTTACGCTGATTAGCGAAAGCGGTGAGCGTACCTTTGCTATCAGCCCTGGGCAGATGAACCAACTGCGACCGGAAAGCGTGAAGGAAGAGGTGATTGCCGGCGCTTCTGCGCTAGTGCTGACATCTTACCTGGTGCGTTGCAAGGAAGGTGAGCCGATGCCGGCTGCCACCATGCAGGCGATCGAATTTGCCAAAAAGCACGATGTACCTGTCGTACTGACGCTGGGAACCAAGTATGTCATTGCCGACAATCCACAGTGGTGGCGTGATTTCCTAAAAGAACACGTCTCAATTCTGGCGATGAACGAAGATGAAGCGTTGGAGTTGACCGGGTTGAGCGATCCACTCACCGCTTCTGACATGGCGCTTGAATGGGTGGATCTGGTGCTGTGCACCGCGGGGCCAAATGGCTTGTATATGGCGGGTTACACCGAAGAG
The DNA here is from genome assembly GCF_058190535.1 of Serratia sp. CoH_134_PS_4. Taxonomy (NCBI): domain Bacteria; kingdom Pseudomonadati; phylum Pseudomonadota; class Gammaproteobacteria; order Enterobacterales; family Yersiniaceae; genus Serratia; species Serratia sp. CoH_134_PS_4. The sequence continues at coordinate 150,615 of NZ_JBXWKI010000004.1, read as the reverse complement.
TCCAATAAGCGGGAGACCCAGCATCCGCTGTTGCCGGGGCATATTGCCGAATTCAACCGCTATGAGTTCAGCCGTGCCATGCGCCGGGAAAGCTGTGAAAATCCGTTCCGCATCTATTCGCATATCGCGCCATACATGGGCGGGCCTGAGAAAATCATGAACACCAACGGTGCCGGTGATGGGGCCTTGTCGGCACTGCTGCATGATATCGCGGCCAACGGTTACCACCGTAATAACGTGCCTAACTCCAGCAAGCACGTTCGCAGTTATCTGACCTACTCTTCGTTGGCGCAGGTGTGTAAATACGCTAACCGTGTCAGTTATCAGGTGCTGAACCAGCACTCACCACGTTTGACGCGCGGCTTGCCAGAGCGGGAAGATAGCCTGGAAGAGTCTTACTGGGAACGGTAAAAAGCAAAAGGTCCGGCATGCCGGACCTTTTTTATCTCGATGACCCGTCACATCAGATCGGACAGCCGCCCATTTTCTCTTCTTCGGTCAGTGTATCCAACTTGAGGATATTCAGCATGCTGTTGGCAATTTCCCGCTCACCCATCACCACCTGATTTGCGCCGCGATCGGAGATATACGCGACTTCATCATCGTAGTGCGCACGGGCGATAATTTCGATGTTTGGCCGTTTGGTCCGCGCAGAGGCCACGATTTCACCGGCCTCGTAACCATTAGGTATGGTCAGCAATAACCAACGTGCGCAGTCGAGCCGTGCCAGATCCATAATTTCTGGATTGGCGGCATTACCCAGCACCGTTTTGATGCCTTGTTCACGGAGTGCCTCAACCCGTGGGCGCGAATTTTCGATCACCACCAGCGGAATGCCCGCTTCGGCTAATTTGGCCCCCAGCAGGCTGCCAACACGGCCATAGCCCACCACTAGCGCGTGGTTGCACATATCCACCGGGATCTGCTTCTCTTCTTCTACCGCTTCTTCCAGTATCTGATCTTCAATGGTTTCGGTTTTGGCCAGATAACGCTCGAGTAGCGTGAACAGTAACGGATTCAACATAATCGACAAGATGGCCCCGGCCAGCACCAAATTACGACCGTGTTCTGACATCATGCCCAGCGTGATCCCAAGGCCAGCCAGAATGAAGGCGAACTCACCGATTTGTGCGAGGCTGGCAGAAATGGTCAGCGCGGTGCGTTTGGAGTGACCGAACATTTTCACCAGCAGGAAGGCTGCTAGCGATTTACCGAACACGATAATCGCCAGCGTTGCCAATACCGCCAGAGGCTCGTTGATCAAAATCATTGGATCAAACAGCATGCCGACCGACACAAAGAACAGGACGGCAAAGGCATCGCGCAGCGGTAAGGTGTCGTGGGCCGCTCGATGGCTCAGCTCCGACTCATTCAGCACCATACCGGCAAAGAATGCCCCCAGTGCAAATGAAACGTCGAACAGTTTCACTGCGCCATAGGCAATGCCGAGTGCCAACGCCAATACGGCCAGGGTAAACAGCTCGCGGGAGCCAGTACTGGCGGTTTTCGCCAGGATCCACGGCACCAGGCGACGGCCAACCACAATCATCAGCGCGATAAAGGCGATAACTTTACCAATGGTCATTGCCAGTTCAATCAGCAACTGGCCGCTGCTGGCGTTGTTATTGCCCAGCATATTGCCGAACGCGGGCAGTAACACCAGCGTCAGCACCATCGCCAGATCTTCGACGATCAGCCAGCCGATGGCGATTTGCCCGCGTTGGCTATCGATCAACTGGCGTTCCTCCAGTGCCCGCAGTAGCACCACGGTACTGGCTGTGGACAGACAGAGACCAAACACCAGACCGGAAATCAAATCCCAGCCCAACAGCTTCGACAATCCCATACCCAGCAAGGTGGCGACGGCAATCTGTGCCACCGCACCGGGAATGGCAATATGTTTTACTGCGAGGAGGTCTTTAAGAGAGAAATGGAGGCCAACACCGAACATCAACAGAATCACGCCGATTTCCGCGAGTTCCGGTGCCAGCGAGGTGTCGGCAACAAAACCGGGGGTAAAAGGGCCAGCGAGCACACCTGCGGCAAGGTACCCCACCAGCGGGGAGATGCGCAGGCGATTCGCCAGCATACCGAGGAGGAAGGCGAGTACTAACCCTCCGACAATGGTGGTGATTAACGGTGTTGAATTATGCATCCAGACTCCTTCTAGCTATGCATGGCAGCAGAGGGGAAACGCAACAAAGTTACGAAAAGATACATTTAGTTTATTGCATTTGTTCGCGTTGCGCTTAGCTAAATTGAGCTATTTTGTGAAAAAGCAGAGGATTCCGTCTTTTACTAGCCAATGAGGGGATTTAACACTTAATAAGTCAAATAACATGGATTTGTGTTGAGGAAGACCCGGTTGAATGGCAGCATTCAACCGGTGTTAAAGCAGGGTTATTGCGAGTTATGGTCGATATTGGGCAGTAACGCAGTGATAATGCCGATTAACGGCAGGAAAGCACATATTTGATAGACTAACTCGATGCTGGTCAAATCTGCGACATAACCAAGAACTGCCGCACCTAACCCGCCCATACCAAAGGCAAAGCCGAAGAATAAACCGGAAACCATGCCGACTTTACCCGGAATAAGCTCTTGGGCATAAACCAGAATGGCGGAGAACGCTGACGCGAGGATTACTCCTATAAACACCGTCAAAATGCCGGTCCAATAGAGTGATGCGTAGGGTAAAACAAGTGTGAAGGGGGCTGCACCGAGGATTGAGCCCCAAATGACCCGTTTTCTTCCTATCTTGTCACCTATAGGGCCGCCAATAATGGTTCCTGCCGCCACGGCGAAGAGGAATGCAAATAAATGGAACTGGGCATTTTGCACTGAAACACCGAACTTATGCATCAAATAAAAGGTGTAATAGCTGCTTATGCTCGCCAGGTAGAAGTATTTGGAGAAAATAAGTATCAGCAGAATGCCAATGGCATAGGTAACGGTACGTTTTGGCAGCTGTTTCACTGAAGAGGCCGTTTTAGGCTGACCTTTTGTTGCCCGATGCTGCAGCTGGTACCATTTGCTGACCTGCAATAACACGACGATAGCCAACAGTGCCGCTAATGAAAACCAGGCGACGTTACCCTTGCCATAAGGCGCGATAATCAACGCTGCCAGCAGTGGCCCAAGGGAACTGCCAAAGTTACCGCCAACCTGGAACAGCGACTGCGCCAGGCCATGTCGACCACCGGAAGCCATGCGTGCTACGCGAGAGGACTCCGGGTGGAACACCGAAGAGCCGGTGCCAACCAGTGCCGCTGCCAGCAGAACCAGCGGGAAGGTATTGGCGACAGACAGCAACAGTAACCCGCACAGGGTAAAGCCCATGCCGATCGGCAGCGAATACGGCTGCGGATGCTTATCCGTGTAGTAGCCAATCAGGGGTTGCAATAAAGACGCCGTTAGCTGATAGGTCAGTGTAATCATACCTATCTGTACGAAACTGAGGCTGAAGTCGGCTTGTAGAATCGGGTAAATCGCCAGGATCAGCGATTGAATCATATCGTTAAGCAGGTGAGAGACGCTGATGGCACCAAGAATCGAGAATGCAGTCCCTTTAACCGCGCTGCCTTTGGCCGGTGGCATGGCAGTATCGCTACGGTCGGTCATTTTATTATTAGCCTGGTAAGTTTTAGAGGACAGAGCAGATATCTTAGCAAGTTGGTCAATATTTGCCATATCCGACATAATTTGACGCACATCGCAAAAAATTGAAATTAGTTGCCTTCGTTTCGCGCTACACTTTCGTCCATCTCAAAAAAACAGTTAATAATCATATGGAGTTCCGCCATGCGCTTTTCGTTCAAGACCACCGCATGCGCCTTGGCTGTGTCCCTGACTTTCCTGTCGGGAGCCGCCAGCGCCTGGGAAAAGGATAAGACCTACGACATCACCATTTTGCACACCAACGATCACCACGGTCATTTTTGGCAGAACGATCACGGTGAGTATGGCTTGGGCGCGCAGAAGACGTTGGTCGACAGCATTCGCCAGGATGTTGCAGCCAAAGGCGGGAGTCTACTACTGCTGTCGGGCGGTGATATCAATACCGGTGTACCTGAGTCAGACCTGCAAGATGCCGAGCCGGACTTTCGCGGCATGAATCTGGTGGGCTACGATGCGATGGCGATTGGCAACCATGAATTCGACAATCCACTCAGCGTATTGCGCCAACAAGAAAAATGGGCGACCTTCCCGCTGTTGTCGGCCAACATTTATCAGAAAAGCACCCAGCAACGCTTATTTAAACCCTATGCCTTATTTGATAAGCAGGGCATCAAGATCGCAGTTATCGGCCTGACGACCGATGATACAGCCAAGATTGGTAACCCGGAATATTTCACCGACATCGAGTTCCGCGTGCCAGCGCAGGAAGCCAAACAGGTGGTCGAGCAATTGCGTAAGGACGAAAAGCCGGACGTGATTATCGCTGCGACCCATATGGGTCATTATGATGACGGTCAGCATGGTTCCAACGCACCTGGCGACGTGGAAATGGCGCGCAGCCTGCCTGCCGGCTATCTGGACATGATTGTCGGTGGTCACTCGCAGGATCCTGTCTGCATGGCCAGTGAGAACCACAAGCAGGTGGATTATGTGCCGGGCACGTCGTGCTCGCCGGATCGTCAGAACGGCACCTGGATCGTGCAGGCGCATGAGTGGGGTAAGTATGTGGGCCGCGCCGATTTCCAGTTCCGTAACGGCGAGCTGAAGCTGATGCATTATCAACTGATCCCGGTCAACCTGAAGAAAAAGGTAGAGAAAGCCGACGGTACCAGTGAACGCGTGTATTACACCCAGCAGATCGCAGAAGATCCGTCGATGATGAAGCTGCTGACGCCGTTCCAGGAGAAGGGCAAGGCACAACTGGACGTGAAAATTGGCAGCGTGAACGGCAAGTTGGAGGGCGATCGCAGCAAGGTGCGTTTCGTACAGACCAATCTGGCGCGCGTGCTGCTGGCTGCGCAAATGGAACGTGCCGAAGCTGACTTTGCGGTGATGAGTGGGGGTGGTGTACGTGACTCGATTGAGGGGGGCGACATTACCTACAAGAACGTGCTTAAGGTACAGCCATTTGGCAATACGTTGGTCTACGTCGAGATGAAAGGCAGCGACGTAGAAAAATACCTGGCGGTAGTGGCCAATATGAAAGTGGATTCCGGGGCCTACGCGCAGTTTGCCAATGTCAGCTTGACGGCGGACGGCCAACAGGGCGTCAGCAATGTCAAAATCAACGGTGAGCCGCTACAGGCTGATAAAACGTACCGCATGGCGACCCTGAACTTCAATGCGTTGGGCGGTGATGGCTATCCGAAGCTGGATACCCTGCCGAGCTATGTTAATACCGGTTTTATCGATGCTGAAGTGCTGAAGCAATATATCGAGAAGCACTCACCGCTGGATGCGGCGGCGTATGAGCCGAAGGGTGAGATCGTCTATCAGTAAGTTTTACCCTTCATCGTCAACGTTGTCTTTTCGGTGGCTGTGCCCGCTCGCCCCGTCTCATCGTTATATCTATGAGACGGGGGACTTACACGGGGGGCTGGGGGCAGATGTTCCCGGCTGTTCAGTCGCGTTTGGCGATATCGGCGAAGCTACCTGAAAGTAATCGGCACAGGTCTTCTGCGGCTAGCTCGATATCCAACCCGCGTTTGCCGCCAGAGACGTAAATGGTGGCGAACTGCTGCGCAGGGCTGTCGATTACCGTCGGCAGCCGTTTTTTCTGCCCCAGTGGGCTGATGCCCCCCACCAAATAACCTGTAACACGCTGAGCCAACAGCGGATCGGCCATTTCAGCTTTCTTCGCACCCAGCGCACGGGCGACCTTTTTCAGATCTAATTGAGTGGCGACCGGGGTAACCGCGACGGCCAGGTGCTTGGCATCGCCATTCAGTGCTACCAGCAGCGTTTTATAGACGCGGTCGGCATCCAGCCCAAGCTTCTGTACTGCTTCATCGCCGAAATGGGTTTCTGCACTGTCGTGATGGTACGGATGAAGGGTAAATGCGACCTTTTGTTTCTCAAGCAGGATCACTGCGGGCGTCATGGTATTTTCCTCTTTCCCCCTGAGGGGAAGTTGTAAGGCGAGGCAATAAAATTACAAAAATATAACGGTAACAGCAACCTGAGAGACTGTTACGTAAAGCGGGTTGCCAATATGTTCACTAGGTTGCTACCCTGTCTATTGTAACCGTTAACACGGTTGCTATGCGTATAACTAAAATACAAGAAATTCCTCTTTGACTGGCCAGTAGCGATATTGGCCACTTTTTTACTCTGCTTGCAGCATCGCTGGCAGGTTATCTTCGCCGTACAAATGCAGCGCACCTACCGCTACCACGTAATTACCCGCCGGCAATCTCTCCAGTTTTTGTCGCCAGTCGCGATTGCGCTGATGCATCAACACATCATACAAACCCGCGCTGAACGTAGCGGGCAGGGTTTCCAGTGCGCCTCTGGGTTTTGCATCCAACCACCAACTCACCATGGTTTGCAGCAGGCGGGCGTTGGTGTGCCAGTGTTCCAACGTATCGCGCAACAACGCCATGCCGCCTTCCGGTAACTGTTCCAGCATCGCCAACTGTTGCTGTGCACCTTCTAACTCGATCACCTTTTTATGCTGCGCCCTGGCGGCCTGCAATAACTGATAATCCACCCCGTACTCGGCACGCAGGCCAAGCCGCTGAGCCTGTCGTGCCTGCATCATCAGCGCCACTTGCCAGCCGGGCAGAGTAGAGAATGCTTCTGCATCCGTGCCCAATTCCTGGCATAGCGTTAATAACTGCTGGAACTCGGGTTCGGAGAGTCTTTGTTCAAGTTCCGGTTGCCGTTCAACGTGGTCAAAAGGAGAGGCGGAGTCGGTGATATCGGCTTCAACAATCAAGGCATCTGCTTGCTTGAGGCGCGCGGCCAGTTTAGCGGGCAGCGGGGCCATATCCACCGTGCCCATATGAATACTGCCGACCAAATGGAACTGGCGATCGCCAGGCAAGCGGATGTCGAGTGCCGGGTAAGCGTAGGTCATGGGGGAAATCAGACCGAAAAAGGCAGCGATACGACGTAACAGTTGACCCATACAACGTGACTCCTGGAGAACTTGTTCGCCTTTCAGCTTGAAAGGGAATTTTCCCCATGCTAAACGCTAACCGGCATACAAGAAAGCCTGAAGAGTGAAGGAATTATCTCAAAGGAAACGGGGCGCAGTGATTTGCGCCCTGTCGGCATTCAGCGTTTGGGTTTAAAACGCAGCAACCGGTTGGCGTTACTGACGACGGTGATAGAAGACAACGCCATCGCGGCACCCGCGACCACCGGGCTGAGCAGGGTACCTGTCAACGGATACAGGACACCGGCGGCAATAGGAATGCCGAGCGTGTTGTAAACAAAGGCCCCGAGCAGGTTTTGCTTCATATTCCGCAGCGTGGCTTTAGACAGTTCCAGCGCATCGGCAACGCCGTTCAGGCTGTGACGCATCAGGGTGATGGCGGCGGTTTCAATCGCGATATCGCTGCCACTGCCCATTGCGATGCCGACATCGGCCTGCGCCAGCGCCGGGGCATCGTTGATGCCGTCGCCGATCATGGCTACCCGGTGGCCCTGTACCTGCAACCGTTTAATGGCCTCGGCTTTACCGTCAGGAAGCACACCGGCAATGACCTGGTCGATACCGGCCTCTTTGGCAATGGCGTTAGCCGTCACCGGGTTATCACCGGTCAGCATCACCAGTTGATAGCCCTGACGATGCAAGCGCTGCAGCGCCTCAACGCTGTCGTTACGCAGGGGATCACGGATGGCAATCAGCGCAGCGGGTTTACCGTCGACAGCCAGCAATACTGGCGTAATACCGCGTTCCGCTTGTTGCTGCATCTGAGTATCCAGCTCCGCGGTGATCGCAACCTGATGCTGTTGCAGCAGTGCCGTATTGCCTAGCAGGAGCTTCACGCCGTCCACTTCGCCACTGACGCCGGCGCCGCGCAGGGTGCGGAACTTCTCAACCTGCGGCAACGCTTGTTCACCGGCATGATCCACAATGGCCCGTGCCAAAGGGTGGCTGGCACCTTGTTCCAACGCGGCAGCCCAAGACACCGCCTGTTGCTCGCTTATCGGGGCAAAGGTGAGGATCTCCACCACGCGTGGCTGGCCTTCTGTCAGAGTACCGGTCTTATCGAAGACCAATGTGTCCAACTGGCTGGCTTGCTGCAATGCATCGGCATCGCGTACCAGAACGCCAAATTCCGCAGCGCGTCCTACGCCAGAGATAATCGACATCGGCGTTGCCAGCCCTAGCGCACAAGGGCAGGCAATAATCAGTACCGTGGTGGCGATCACCAGCGTGTAAACCAATTGCGGCTGCGGGCCAAAGATGTACCAAATTGCGGCGCTCAACAGTGCGATGGCGACGACTGCGGGGACGAATACCGCAGAAATACGGTCCGCCAGTTGGCCAATCTCTGGCTTGCTGCTTTGCGCCTGACGTACCAACTTAATGATGCGCGCCAGTGTGGTTTTGCTGCCGATAGCGCCTGCTCGAAACAAGACGGTGCCATCATCGACTACCGTACCGGCATGAACGGTGTCGCCAATGCTTTTCTGCTGGGGGACTGCCTCGCCGGTCAGCATCGCTTCGTCCAGCCAGACTTCACCTTGAATGATCTCACCGTCAACCGGGACACGATCACCGGTAGTCAGCCGCAATGTCATACCAAGCTGCACTTGCGCTAACGGAATACTCTTCTCACCCTCTTCGGTTACCTGTCGTGCCGTCGGCGGTGTCAGATCCAACAGCCGTTCCAACGCCTGTGATGAACGCTGGCGAGCGCGCTGTTCCAGCGCATGACCCAGATTAATCAAACCGATGATCATGGCGCTGGCTTCGTAATACAGATGCCGCGCCGCCATTGGGAAGAAATCTGGCCACAGGTTTACGCTGATCGAATATAACCAGGCCGCACCGGTACCCAGCGCCACCAGCGTGTCCATGGTCGCGCTGCCGTTCATCAACGCGCGCCAGGCATTACGGTAGAAGTGCCCGCCGGCAAACACCATGACGGCCAGGGTTATGAGGCCGACCAGCAACCATGGGCGCTGTGTTTCCGGCGTCAGCGACATGCTGCCACCGAACACCCCCCATGCCATCAACGGAATACCCAGCGCCAGCCCCAGCGCGGCCTGCCAACGGAAGCGCTTCATGTTAGCCTGCGCAGTCTGCTGTTGGCGTTCGCGGCGTTCGGTTTCGTCCTGGATCATTTCTGCGCCGTAGCCGGCTTTTTCGACTGCGGCGACCAGTGTTTGCGGATCGGCACTGCCAGTGATTAACGCACTGCGCTCTGCCAAGTTAACGCGTGCTTGCGCTACGCCCGGTACGTTCTGCAGCGCATTTTGAACTTTACTGACGCAGCTGGCGCAGCTCATGCCGCTGAGCAGCAGCTGCACGCTGTCATCATCATCATTGTGGGTTACCGGAAGGGAATGCGGGGCCGCTGCCTGGGTTTCCGGCAAAGTTGGCGCTGTTTCAGTCAACGGCTCAGATTTTGGGGGGATGATGGCTCCGGTAACGCTGGCATGATATCCGGCGTCCTCAACCGCGGCGATCAGCGCCTCGGGAGCGGCATTGCCATAAACCTTAGCGCTATCAATGCTGACGTCGGCGGCGATCACACCCGGCACGGCTTCCAGCGCTTTGCGCGTGCTGGCGGCGCAGTGCATGCAGCTCAGGCCATTCAACTGCAGTTCGGTATCTGCCTGTTGCGCCACAGCGGCCTGATAGCCGGCGGCAATCACGCTATCAATCAGTGCCTGACTTGGCGCATCGCCAGTGACCTTGGCGTAATGGACATTAACCTCTGCCTGTTCAACATCGTTGCGGCTTTCCAGGGCTTTTTTCACCCGTTGTGCGCAATTCATGCAGGTTAGCCCCTGCAATGCCAGCACGGTAGTTTGTGACATGATTCGATTCCCTCGCTCAAGTGCGGTGTTTAAAGGTTGACCGCTTGACCTGTTTTCACTAAGAATGAAGCTTAAACCTTCCAGCAAGGGGAAGGTCAAGGGGGAAGAATGAATATCAGCGACGTGGCAAATAAAACCGGCTTAACCAGCAAGGCAATTCGCTTTTATGAAGAAAAAGGCCTGGTGACTGCACCAATCCGAACCGATAACGGGTATCGCAGCTACAGCCCGAAGCACATCGAAGAGCTGACGTTGCTACGCCAGGCGCGGCAGGTGGGGTTTAACCTGGACGAGTGCGGCGAACTGGTCGGGTTGTTCAACGATCCGGGCCGTCACAGCGCCGATGTGAAAGCGCGCACGTTGCAAAAGGTGGCGGATATTGAAAAGCACATTGCCGAATTGGGTGAGATGCGCCAGCGTTTATTGGCGCTGGCGGATCAATGCCCAGGCGATGACGGAGCAGACTGCCCAATCATTAATAATCTGGCGGGGTGCTGCCATACAGAGAAAAGGTAAAAGAAACAGTGACTATCAGCTAGATTACTGAGATTTTGTCCGCTGAACAGTCATACAACCTATCTACATTCTTCCCTGCTGAAACACCTCTTATTGTTGCTATGTCCATGAGGACTTCACTCACTAAGAGGCTTTCTGTTATGAATACTTGCCCTGATATCGCAACATTACGAACCCTTATCCCGGCCACTGCTGGGGAGTCCATCGAGGTTGTCTCTTACTATCCTGATTGGCACGGAGAAGATAAGTTACAATCTGGCGGTGGGGTTTTCATTGCATCTAATGATCCCGGCCTTATTGATGATGCAGGTATTTATATAAAGCCTAATTCACAGTGGACATGGATTCGTGTATTGAACAGCCACTCTCTGGTATCACCAAATATGTTTGGTGCGCGAGGGAATGGTATTGCAGATGATACCCGTGCGTTAACCGCGGCTTTTTTGACGGCGTATGACACCGTTTGCCAACAGGGTGCGACCTACATGACGTCCGACACCGTGCGGATTAAAAATGGGACGCCTAATAAGAAAGTTATTAATCTTAATGGGGCAACCATTAAGGCTAAACCCGGTCATCTGAAACCATTTTTTGCCAACCAAACCTCTACACTTGAAGCCTATGATTATTTACATGGCGTGGAAATGTTTGGCGGTATGTTATATGGCTGGGTAAAGCGTGAAAGTGTTTATCATCAGGTGTCTGCACATAACGGCTTTGTTGCTGGGGATAAAAGTTATTTTTACCATATGACTGTGCGGGGATTCTGTGACGGTATGGTATTGATGGGCAACTCCGTCGCTTTTGATGTGAATATAGATGAGTGCAGGGATAATTTATTCACGGTTAATAACTCAGATAATGTTGTGAGTAATATCATTGGCGGCTATTGCCTGGGTGATGGGTTCTTAATGAAGGGGACTAAAAATATTGTAGCCAAAGTTAGCATCGCTGGCGCAGGTATACCCGCAAGCACGTTCGAGCCTGGTTATCTATCTGGGTCTGTTTTTGCCGTTGGGCAAGATGGCGCTGCAACTTCTGACTGTTATATTATTGATGTCACTTGTAATAGCTGGGGTGGGGGTGGTGTTATTGTTTCAGGGGAAAACAATCTATGCGAAAATATTAGCATTGGCGACTGCTACTATCTTAACAATCCTAATTCTTCCGCCATATTAAATGGAGCTCCGGCAGTATATACCGATGGCAGCGGACATAGAGTTCGAAATGTTACTGCAGGAAAATGCCTGAGAGGTGTTGAATTACACGATGGATCTAAGGGTACTGTTATCGATGACGTTTCAATCAAGTCATGCCAAATACATCCGGGGTTGAGCGCATCAGGTATACAGTTAGATTGCCGTATTGGTAAGTTAAAGTTTGAACGCCTTGCGGGTAATCAGGCACTCTACATTGCGATGAATGGTCTGGTGATCGATGAGATTAGAGTTAATGAATATGCCAGTAATTATGCTAATGCTGAACGGCTTTGTGTTATCAGACAGCCTGTTACGATTGGCAGTTTAATTTTCAACAGTCAATTGGCAACGAATACACTTCCTGTTGTGATCATGGAGTCTAATGCCAATATTGATAACCTTATAGTAAATAACAGCAAGGCTGTTTGTTTGCAAACCACAGCCGACGTTACCTTACTGCCACAAAATCTCGTTATTCAACAAACGGCGGATGCTATCGACTCCGCAATTAAACTATTTGGCATGGGTTTTTCACGAGTTAATGATTGGAAAATCATGGGTAATCCACAGGTCAAACCCGCTGTTCGTGGAAAGAAAGTGCATTTAATTATTGAACGCTATGCAGATGGCAGCTTGCCATGGTTCGTGGAGTATCCTGCAGATTCGAGCGTCACTGTTGTTAATACCACTTTGGTGTCATAGACAAAGCAAGCCGGGGTTACCCGGCTTGTTCGTTAACGAGATTGTTGGGGCAGTGCACGGATCACCAGAGTGATGCCTTCGACGGCGATCACTTCTACCTCGGTGCCTACGGCCAGGTCTTCACTGGCTTGTGCGCGCCAACTGCTGTCGCCGATGTTAATGCGACCCATACCATTGTGCATCGGTTCTGTCAGCGTGGCGCGGGTGCCAATCAACTGACGGTTACGCTGGTTTAGCACCTGTGAACCGCTAGAGGGCGCCGCTGGGCGTTGACGCAGCCAGTACCACCACAGGTAGGCCACGACCACCGTCAGCACCGAAAAAATCACCCCCTGCCACTCCCAGGCCAACTGCGGTAACAGCCAGACGATTGCACCGACCACTACCGCAGACACACCGCTCCATAACAGGTAACCACTGGCACCAAGCATTTCTGCCGCCAGCAGCAGCCCACCGAGGGAAAGCCAGAACCAATGCGGGTTTGCTGCAATTTGCTCAAGCATGATTACTTGCCTTTGGTCTCTTTCAACAGTTCGGCAATGCCACCTATTGAACCAAGCAGGCTGCTGGCATCCAGCGGCATCATGACGACCTTACTGTTGTTAGCGGAGCCGATTTTCTGCAACGCATCGGTGTATTTCTGCGCCACAAAGTAGTTTACCGCCTGGATATTACCGCTGGCGATCGCGTCGGAAACCAGTTGCGTAGCGCGAGCCTCGGCTTCTGCGGCACGTTCACGCGCTTCCGCCTGCAAGAATGCCGATTGACGTTCGCCTTCCGCTTTCAGAATTTGGGACTGTTTGTCACCTTCTGCGCGCAGGATCGCGGCCTGACGCACGCCTTCGGCTTCCAGAATGTCTGCACGCTTGGTGCGCTCGGCTTTCATCTGGGCGTTCATTGACGCAATCAGTTCCGCCGGTGGGCGGACATCGCGGATCTCGATACGGGTGATTTTAATGCCCCACGGATTGGTGGCTTCGTCGACGATGTGCAGTAAACGGCTGTTGATGCTGTCACGTTGCGAGAGGATTTCGTCCAGCTCCATGGAGCCGAGTACGGTACGGAAGTTGGTCATGGTCAGGTTGACGATCGCCAGTTCCAAATTGCTGACTTCATAGGCGGCACGCGCTGGATCGACGACCTGAATAAAACACACTGCATCGATGGCGACGTTGGCGTTATCGCGCGAAATGATTTCCTGTGAAGGAATGTCCAGCACCTGTTCCATCATATTAATTTTTCTGCCGATGCGATCCATAAACGGCACCACAAGGTTCAAACCGGGCATCAGCGTTTTAGTGTATCGACCGAAACGTTCCACCGTCCATTGGAACCCTTGCGGAACAATTTTGACGCCGGCGAATACGATGATTAGCGCGACGACAATCACGATGGGGATAAGGGTAAACATGGCAAACCTCCTGTCAGACATATGTAAACAGATATTACGCCAGCTGCAGTGTAAAGACTAATAAATCAGTGGTACTGAACAATTAACATTCCAAATAGGCATGTTTGTAATAATTTTAATTCATTTCATGATGTTGTCTGCCTTGGCTACAGTAAAAAGCATTGTCGCTTTTCACTTCGAATATTTGTCATTTTTATTTGCGACTATGCTTTTTGAAATGACATCTTGCCAAGGATTGTTATGGACTCAATCAGTGTTGATGAACTTGCCCCGAAAAAAGATCGTTGGTATCGCATTGTGGAAGAATTACTGTCCGCAGCTGGCATTACTATCAACGGCAGCCGTGCCTGCGATATCAAGGTGCACAACCCCGCCTTGTTTAAACGTATTTTGCAGGAAGGGTCGCTCGGGTTTGGCGAAAGTTATATGGACGGCTGGTGGGATTGCGAGCGGTTGGATGCGCTGTTTACCCGCATTCTGCAAGCCGGTGTTGATGAGCGGTTGCCGAAAAACCTGAGTGATATTGCGCGCATCGCCTATGCCCGATTATTCAACCGCCAGTCTCGGAAACGGGCCTGGCAAGTGGGTAAAGAACATTATGACATCGGCAATGACTTGTTCCGTGCGATGCTCGATCCCTATATGCAATATTCCTGCGGTTACTGGAAAGACGCCGATACGCTGGAACAGGCACAGTTGGCCAAGCTGAAAATGATCTGCGAAAAGCTGCAATTGAAGCCGGGGATGTCACTGCTGGACATCGGCTGCGGTTGGGGTGGGCTGGCGCAGTATGCGGCTGAAAATTACGGCGTATCCGTGCACGGCGTGACCATTTCGGCCGAACAGCAAAAATTGGCGCAAGACCGTTGCGCAGGCCTGGAGGTCGAAATACTGTTGCAGGATTACCGGGACTTGAACCGTCAGTTTGATCGCATTGTTTCTGTCGGCATGTTTGAACACGTGGGCCCGAAAAACTACGACACTTATTTCCGCGTTGCGGCGCGTAATCTCAAACCCGACGGCTTGTTCCTGCTCCACACCATTGGCGCCAATCAAACTAATCTCCACGTTGACGCCTGGATAGACAAGTATATCTTCCCCAATGGCTGCCTGCCTTCGGTGCGCCATATTGCCGAAGCCAGCGAAGGGCGTTTTGTGATGGAAGATTGGCACAACATCGGTGCTGACTACGATCGCACGCTGATGGCGTGGTATGAGAATTTTAAACAGGCCTGGCCGATGCTGTCCGAGGGCTATTCCGAACGTTTCGAACGGATGTTCACCTATTATCTGAATGCCTGCGCGGGCGCTTTCCGTTCGCGTGATATTCAGTTATGGCAGGTGTTGTTCAGTCCGAAAGGGATCGACGGCGGCGTGCGGGTTTACCGCTAAATCCCCTTCGTCTTTCCAGCCACATCGTTGTTGGCTGCACGTTCGAACCCTGGTCACTTAGTTATCTAAGCTCCCAGGGATTCTCGCGTTTGCCGCCTAGATGTGACGGGAAATCCATAGGGGATTTGCCCCAAATAACGAAGGGTATACCCTAAATAATTGGCGTTGCATCAAGGCGGCAAGTTTGTGAGTCCCCAGGAGCTTACTTAAGTAAGTGACTGGGGTGAGCAAACGCAGCCAACACAGATGCAGCTTCAAGTATGACGGGTATTTAGTAGAGTAGTGAGTAGAGCTGACGACGGTACTTGCCCGCCAATGCGTCGCCGGTACCCAATGCAGCCAAAATATCCATCAGCGTTTTACGCGCATTACCGTTGGCGGCCGCGAGATCTTTCTTCAGATGCCCCATCAACAGTTCCAGCGCCTCTTCATTGCGCCCAACCTGATGCAGTTGCAATGCTAATTGCACGGCTAAATCGACGTTCTCTGGTTGCTGCTCGACCTGCTGTTGCAACAGTTGAATTTCCGGCGTGTCGGCGGCTTGCTTCAGCAGCTCAATCTGTGCGATCAGACCCTGATAACGGGTATCTCGATCTTGCAGCGGAATGGTTGCCAGCACCGCTTCGGCATCTTCAGAGCGGTTGAGTGCGATCTGGGTTTCCGCCAGCGTCAGGCCAATATCACTGCGTTGTTGGCTCGCTTGCCAGGCGTCTTTCAACAGCGGCAGTGCTTCTGCCGCATTGCCTTCAGCCAGCAATTCTGTCGCTTGCGCCAGCTTCAAGTCCTCTTCCTTTGGCAGGAAACGCTGCAGGAACTCACGGATCATCTCTTCCGGCTGTGGCCCCTGGAAACCATCGACCGGCTGGCCCTCTTTAAACAAATACACGGTTGGGAGCGAGCGCAACCCGAACTGGGCGGCGATGGCTTGTTCGGTGTCACAATCTACCTTTGCCAGTAAAAACTGACCGGCATATTCCGCCGCCAGCTTATCCAATATCGGGGTGAGTTGCAGGCAGTGTTGGCTGCGATCCGACCAGAAGTAGAACACCACCGGCATGGACATTGACTGTTCCAGCGTCTGGTGCAAGTTAGTTTCGTTAATATCAACAACAGCTTGAGCTAGCATGTAATTTTCTCTCTGATCTTTCGGAGCCATTGGCTTTTAAATGGGGGCGGAGCGGCATTCTTCAACCCCGCCAGCCAAATTAACCGTTGCTGCGTAACACCCAGTCCAGACAACGGCCTGGCAGGATCCGACGCAATACGCTGAGTGCGTGCGCCAGCAGGGTGACCGGATAACGCAGTTTGGCCCTTGGGCTTTCCAACGCATGGCGCAATTTGGGTAAAATGGCCTCTGGCGGCAGCGTCAGACGCTTGGCAATGCCGGGGTTATGCACCGGCTTATCACTCTGCGCCTGATTGACGTTTTGGGTAAAGTGGGTGGAAATTGGGCCGGGTTCAATCAGGCTGACCTGAATGCCCGTGCCATGCAATTCCATTCGCAGTGCGTCAGACCAGGCTTCCAGCGCAAACTTGCTGGCGGCATATGCTCCTCGCCCGGCGCTGGAAACCAGACCCATCACCGAACTGGTCTGAATAATGCGGCCTTCGCCGTGCGGCAGCATCGCCGGCAACAGCAGCTGGGTCAACTGATGGGTACCAAACAGGTTGGTGGCGAACTGCCGTTCCAACTGCTGGCGGGAAATACTGCTCAACGGGCCGTAAACGCCAAATCCACCGTTATTGAACAAGCCATACAACCGACCACCGGTCAGTTCGATCACCTGCGCAGCGGCGCGTTCGACGCTATCGCTATCGTCCAGATCCAACTCAACGCCTTCGAGCCCAAGCTGACGCATATTCTCCACGTCTTGTGGTTTACGACAGGCGGCCAGCACCCGGTAACCACGATTACGCAGATCCTGCGCTGCAATTAATCCAATCCCGCTGGAACAGCCGGTTATCAACACTGCTTTTTGCATAACTTTACCTAGTGTGCAGCCCTATTTAATTAGACTCATGTTTTACTAGAGGTTCCAGGCGTTCCGCCATCCAGGTGGCGATAAACGGTTGGGCATCCTTATTGGGATGCAATCCGTCATCCTGCATCCATTCCGCTTTAATCACCACCTGTTCCATGTAGAACGGCAGAAGCGGGATGTTGAACTGTTTAGCCAGCGCTGGGTAAATGGCGCTAAAGGCTTCGGTATAACGGCGGCCATAGTTAGGGGGAATACGGATCTGCATCAGCAATGGCTGTGCGCCGGCTTTCTGCACCAAAGTGATAATCTGGCTGAGATCGCGCTGCAGGTCCTGCGCTGGGAAACCACGCAGACCGTCGTTGGCACCCAGTTCGATCAGCACCCAGCGTGGCTGGTGTTGTTTCAATAACTCGGGCAGACGTGCCAACCCCTGTGCGGCGGTGTCGCCGCTGATACTGGCATTGACCAGTTGCGGATCACCCGGTTTTTTCTGCCACTGCTCGGCCAGCAACGTCGGCCAGGCCTGCGCCACCGGCAAGCGGTAACCGGCGCTTAAACTGTCGCCTAAAATCAATAATGTATCGGCGGCGATAGCGCGTAAACTGAATAATCCCAACAGCAAAAGGAAGGGAAGATGCCAGCGGAAAACGTTCTTGAAGTTCATCATCTTAGTAAACACGTTGGTCAGGGTGAGCATCAGCTCTCCATCCTTACCGGAGTCGAGCTGGTTGTCAAACCCGCACAGACAATTGCCTTGATTGGCGAGTCCGGCTCGGGGAAATCAACGTTGCTGGGGATCCTCGCCGGGTTGGATGACGGCAGTGAGGGGGACGTGCATTTGTTGGGCGAGTCGCTGACCGCGTTGGATGAAGAGGGCCGGGCCGCGCTGCGTGCTAAGAATGTCGGCTTTGTGTTTCAGTCATTTATGTTGGTACCCACGCTCAATGCGCTGGAAAACGTGCAGTTACCGGCGTTATTGCGTGGTGAAAGCGATCGCCAAAGCAGAGACCAGGCGGTGCAGTTGTTGGAACAGCTTGGGCTGGGCAAACGCCTTACTCACCTGCCGGCGCAGCTTTCCGGTGGCGAGCAGCAGCGTGTCGCGCTGGCGCGGGCGTTCAGCGGTAGGCCGCGGGTGCTGTTTGCTGATGAACCGACCGGCAACCTTGATCGCCAGACGGGTGAACGCATTGCCGATTTACTGTTTTCCCTCAACCGCGATTTTTCCACCACGCTAATCCTGGTGACCCATGATGAAACGTTGGCGGCGCGATGCCAACGTCGGTTGCGCCTGCGCGAAGGCAAGCTGTGGGAGGAAGTATGATCTGGCGTTGGTTTTGGCGAGAGTGGCGATCGCCGTCACTGCTGATCGTCTGGTTAGCGCTCACGCTGTCGATGGCCTGTGTGCTGGCTCTGGGTAGCATCAGTGATCGTATGGATAAGGGCCTGAGCCAGCAGAGTCGTGACTTTATCGCGGGCGACCGGGTATTGCGCAGCGCCCGACCGGTACCGGATGGCTGGTTGCTGGATGCGCAGCAACAAGGGCTGAAAGTCAGCCGGCAGCTGTCGTTTACCACCATGACCTATGCCGGGGACAGGCCGCAGTTGGCAGACGTGAAGGCCACCGATCTGGCCTATCCGCTGTACGGCAAACTGGAAACGCGTCCTGCCAACGTCAAGTTGACGCCGGGGAGTGTATTGGTCGCCCCGCGCTTGCTGGCGCTGTTGAACGTGAAGGTGGGGGATACGCTGGATGTTGGCGATACCCGCTTGCGTATCGTCGGTGAAATCCTTCAGGAACCCGATTCTGGCTTCAACCCGTTCCAGACCGCGCCACGCATCATGATCAATCTGGCGGACGTGGATAAAACCGGGGCGGTGCAGCCCGGCAGTCGGCTGACCTATAGGTATATGTTTGCCGGCGCCCCGCAAGATGTCCAGCGTTACGAGGATCGCCTGACGTCACAACTTACACCCGATCAGCGCTGGTTTGGGCCGCAGGAGTCTGGCAGTGCGTTGGGCAAATCACTACAGCGTTCGCAGCAGTTCCTGTTGCTGTCGGCGTTGCTGACGCTGCTGCTGTCGATTGCCGCCGTGGCGGTGGCGATGAGCCACTATTGCCGTAGCCGTTACGATCTGATCGCTGTGTTAAAAACGCTGGGCGCGGGCCGTAGCGCGTTGCGTAAGTTGATTGTTGGCCAGTGGCTGGCCGTGATCCTGCTGGCCGCCGCCTGTGGAGGGCTTATCGGGCTGGGGTTTGAGGCCGTGTTAATTCGGTTGCTGGCCCCCGTTCTGCCAGCTGAACTGCCCGCGGCGGGTACCTGGCCGTGGCTGTGGGCAATCGGCGCGTTGCTGATGATTTCGTTGCTGGTGGGGTTACGCCCGTACCGTCAGTTACTGGCGACTCAACCGCTCCGGGTATTGCGGCGCGATGTAGTGGCCACTGTCTGGCCACTGCGCTATTTCCTGCCAGCGACGGCGTTGATTGTCGTGGTGTTATTGACCGCGCTGATGGGGGCCAGCACGCTGTTGTGGTCTATCCTCGCCGGTATTTTGGTGCTGGCCTTATTGTTGGGCGGTATTGGTTGGGGCAGTTTGTTATTGCTACGCCGGATTACGCTGAAAAATCTTGCACTGCGGTTGGCGGTTAATCGGCTGCTGCATCAACCCTGGGTCACGGTCAGCCAGCTGGCAGCCTTCTCTTTGTCGTTCATGTTGTTGGCATTACTACTGGTTCTACGCGGTGATTTGCTCGACCGCTGGCAGCAGCAATTGCCGCCGGATAGCCCGAACTACTTCCTGCTGAACCTGACAGAAGCGCAGGTGCCGCAGGTGAAAACCTTCCTGCAGCAACATCAAATTAACCCGGAGACTTACTACCCGATTGTCCGCGTACGTTTGACCGAGATTAACAAGCAGGTGGCGACCGAACGGGTGCATGAGGACGATCCGGGCGGTGAGGCAGTGAATCGTGAGCTGAACCTGACCTGGCTGGCTGATCTGCCCGCGCACAATCCTTTGCTGGCAGGCAACTGGCCGCCGAAGACTGGGGAGGTCTCGATGGATCAAGGCATTGCCGGGCGGCTCAACGTCAAGCTGGGCGATACCCTGACCTTTAGCGGTGATACCCAGTCTTTCAGCGCGAAAGTCACCAGCCTGCGGCAGGTGGATTGGGAAAGCCTGAAACCGAACTTTTACTTCATCTTCCCGCCGGGTGCGCTGGACGGTCAGCCACAAACCTGGCTCACCAGTTTCCGCTACGACGGGGACGGCCAGATGTTGACCCAGCTTAATCGCCAGTTCCCGACGCTCAGCCTGTTGGATATAGGTTCGATCCTCAAACAGGTTGGCGGTGTGCTGCAGCAGGTGAGCCGCGCACTGGAAGTGATGGTGGTGCTGGTGGTGCTTTGTGGTGGTTTGCTATTGATGGCCCAGGTGCAGGTAGGCATGCGCCAACGGCGTCAGGAACTGGTGGTGTATCGCACGTTAGGAGCCGGCAAACGCCTGTTACGCAGCACGTTATGGTGTGAGTTTGCCTTACTGGGGCTGGTCGCGGGCATTGCTGCTGCGGTGGGCGCGGAAGCTGCCTTGTGGCTGTTGCAAAGCCAGGTGTTTGACTTCCCCTGGGCGCCAACGCCTGTGCTGTGGTGGGCGCTGCCGTTACTCAGTGCGCTGCTGCTATCGCTATGTGGTGGTTGGCTGGGCGTGAGGTTGTTGCGCGGTCAGGCACTGTTCCGCAGTTACGACGGGTAACTCGCCCTCATTATCAGGCGGCCCTGATTCCGGGGCCGCCTGAACAAAATATTGCTCCTGCCACCATGCCCCTCGCGTGTCAAAAACCTCCCGTATGTCATTTCCGTTCCTTGCCAATGGGTTCTGGCGCTTGATAGATTTATTGTGAAATCGATTACATTTATGGTTCGGATTATTAAAATGCACACCGCGCATTAGGGTAAGGAGATGTTACCTGTCTCGTCATGGTAAAAGAGTGAATGCCATCATTGTTCATGAAAATCAATGCTATTTAGTGGATTTACAGGCTGGCTTGCTTTTGTGTATCGTAAATAAAATAATGTAATCGTTTCCACTAATGTGATCACACTCACTTCTCTTGGATGGATTGCCTCCTATCATAACGACAACTTAAGAACGTTATTCATCGGAGGCAGTATGATTACTACCGTCAACGTTGCAGCGGCGGATAAAAGCCAAAACAATGCAGGTATGACTTTTTTCGTCTGTTTTTTGGCTGCGCTGGCCGGGTTGCTGTTTGGTCTGGATATCGGCGTCATTGCGGGTGCCCTGCCATTTATTACGGATTCGTTCCATATCACGAGCTCCCAGCAGGAGTGGGTGGTTAGCTCAATGATGTTTGGGGCCGCTGTCGGTGCCGTGGGCAGTGGTTGGATGAACTTCCGCATCGGGCGTAAATACAGCCTGATGATTGGCGCAGTCTTGTTTGTCGTGGGTTCGCTGTGCTCAGCTGCGGCACCCAACGTGGAGATCTTGTTGATTTCTCGCGTGCTGCTTGGGCTGGCGGTGGGCGTTGCATCCTACACCGCCCCTATTTATCTGTCTGAAATCGCACCAGAAAAAATCCGTGGCAGTATGATTTCCATGTACCAGCTGATGATTACTATCGGTATCCTGGCCGCTTACCTGTCGGATACTGCATTCAGTTATACCGGTGCCTGGCGCTGGATGCTGGGGGTGATCACGATTCCTGCCGTATTGCTGCTGATTGGGGTATTTTTCTTGCCGGATAGCCCACGCTGGCTGGCGTCACGTAATCGTCATGAGCAGGCGCGCCAGGTATTGGAAAAACTGCGCGACAGCAGTGCCCAGGCACAGCACGAACTGAACGAAATCCGTGAGAGCCTTAAGCTGAAACAAAGTGGCTGGACGTTGTTTAAGGACAATAAAAATTTCCGACGTGCCGTTTTCCTCGGCGTTCTGCTACAGGTAATGCAGCAGTTCACCGGGATGAACGTCATCATGTATTACGCGCCGAAGATTTTTGGTCTGGCGGGTTTTGCCAGTACTGCGCAGCAGATGTGGGGCACGGTTATTGTTGGCTTGGTTAACGTGTTGGCCACCTTTATTGCCATTGGTTTGGTTGATCGCTGGGGACGCAAACCGACGCTGACGCTGGGCTTTATCGTCATGGCCGTGGGCATGGGGGCGCTGGGGACGATGATGAATGTGGGGATGAGTTCACCGACGGAACAATACTTCGCCATTATCATGTTGCTGATGTTTATTGTCGGGTTTGCCATGAGTGCCGGCCCACTGATCTGGGTACTGTGCTCAGAGATTCAGCCACTGAAAGGCCGCGATTTTGGTATCACCTGTTCCACAGCAACCAACTGGATCGCCAACATGATCGTCGGTGCGACATTCCTGACCATGCTGAATTCGCTGGGCAGTGCACACACCTTCTGGGTGTATGCTGCACTCAATGTCGTGTTTATTTTCATCACGCTGGCATTGATTCCAGAAACGAAGAATATCTCTCTGGAACATATTGAGCGCAATCTGATGGCCGGTAAGCCGTTACGTAACATTGGCTCACGTTAAGCGCTCACGTGTGGCTCGCCATAGGACGAGTTTTGCGTCAGGCACAGATTAAGGGAAAATTATGACGACTCTGGTTACCGGCGGTGCCGGATATATAGGTTCGCACACCGTACTGACATTGTTGGAACGTGGTGAAGATGTGGTGGTGCTGGACAATTTGATTAACGCATCTGAAGAGTCTTTACGCCGTGTGGAACAGCTGACGGGCAAAGCCGTGAAGTTCTACCAGGGCGATGTACAGGATGCCGACTGCTTGCAGCGGATCTTTAAGGAGCAGCCGATCGCCTGCGTGATCCATTTTGCCGGTCTGAAGGCGGTGGGGGAGTCCACCCAAAAGCCACTGGAGTACTATCAAAACAACGTGGCGGGCACGCTGGTGTTACTGGAAGCTATGCGTCAGGCGGGTGCTCATCGGTTTATCTTTAGCTCCTCCGCCACGGTGTACGGCGAGCATGCACCGGTGCCTTATCGGGAAGATATGCCGATCGGCGGCACCACCAGCCCCTACGGTACGTCCAAGTGGATGGTAGAGCAGATCCTGCAGGATTTTGCCAAGGCGGAGCCGGCATTTTCGATTATCGCTCTGCGCTACTTCAATCCGGTGGGCGCTCACGAGTCCGGCTTGATTGGTGAAGACCCGAGCGGCATCCCTAATAATTTGCTGCCTTACATTGCCCAGGTGGCGATTGGTCAGCGGAAAACGCTGAGCGTGTTTGGCGGCGACTATCCCACTAAAGATGGGACGGGCGTGCGTGACTACATTCACGTGATGGATGTTGCTCAGGGGCACCTGGCGGCGATGGATCACTTACCGCAGATCGCTGGTTTCAAAGCGTATAACCTGGGCTCCGGGGTCGGTTACTCGGTGCTGGAGATGGTGAAAGCGTTTGAAAAAGCTTCGGGTGTCACCATTTCTTATCAGATTTTACCGCGCCGGGCGGGCGACTTACCTGCCTTCTGGGCTGATGCCGGGTTGGCAAAACAGGAGCTAGGTTGGCAAGTGCAACGCGGGCTTGACGTGATGATGCGTGATACCTGGAATTGGCAGAGCAAAAATCCGCAGGGCTATACCCGTCATACTTGAAGCTGCCTCTTTGTTGGCTGCGCTTGCGTGCCCCAGTCACATAGTTATCTATGCTCCAGGGGCTTACAAGCTTGCCGCCGCGATGCAACTCCAATTATTTAGGGTACAGCGTGATTAGCTTTTCATCGGCAGCAAAAAAGGGTTCAACCCATTGAGTTGAACCCTTTGTTTTGGTGCGGCGTAACGCTTAAGCCAGCTTTTGTTGCGCCCAGGCCAGGCCGCTTTGGTATTCGGCTGGCAACAGCGGTGCCAGAGCCAGTAATGACTGTTGCAGAGCGACGGCATCAGGATCGTTCAGGTTCAGGTGCCCGACCTTGCGACCTTCACGTACTTCTTTTTCGTACCAGTGCAGATGTACCAGCGGTAATGCCAGCCATTGCTGATTCACTGCGGTGCCAATCAGGTTAACCATCACTGACGGCGTACTCACCACCGGCTTTGGCAACGGCAGGGCCAGAATGGCACGTAAATGCAGTTCGAACTGGCTGATGGACGCGCCGTTCTGCGTCCAGTGGCCGCTGTTGTGTACGCGGGGTGCCAGTTCATTAATCAACAGACGATCGCCAACGATAAAGCACTCCATCGCCATCACACCGACGTAGTTCAGCTCATCAAGGATGGCGGTTAGCATCTGCTCGGCCTGATGCTGCAAGGCTGGGTTAGGCTGCGGCAATGCGACGCTGGTGCGCAGAATACCTTCTTCATGCAGGTTATGGGTCAGCGGATAGAACACGGACTTGCCATCGTGCCCACGCGCACCAACCAAAGACACCTCGCCAGAGAAGTTAATACCTTGTTCGACGATGCATTCACCGTAGGCATCTGCCGGCAACTCGGCTTCCTGGCCTGGGCGTAAACGCCATTGGCCGCGACCGTCGTATCCGCCCACACGGCGTTTGACAATGGCCAGCTCACCGAGGGTGGCAAATACCTGCGGCCATTCGGCGGCGTTGGCCAGCAGCTGCCAAGGTGCGGTATCCAGACCCAGTTGATCGAGCAACTGTTTTTGCGTCAGACGATCTGCCAAACGCGGGAAAATATCGCGGTTGACGAAACTATTATGGGTCGCTAATTCGCGCGTCAGTGCCGTTTCCGGCCAGCGTTCGATCTCGGCGGTGATCACACTGTTTTGATAAGGCACAGCTTCCGGTTCGGCGTCGAGGCCAACCGGATAGACGGCGATACCCAGCGGTTCACCGGCCTGGCGCAGCATGCGCCCCAACTGACCATTGCCCAGTACGCAAACCGGCTTCATGCTTCCTCCCGAGGATCCGGGTTGTTCAGTACGTCGTCGGTCTGCGCTTGACGCCAGTCTGCCAGGCGTTGTGCCAGCAGCGTGTCGTGCAGTGCCAGAATTTGCGCTGCCAAGAGTGCGGCATTAGCGGCGCCGGCTTTGCCGATCGCCAGCGTACCGACGGGGATACCACGTGGCATTTGTACGATGGAGTACAGGCTATCTACGCCACTCAATGCGGCGCTTTGCACCGGCACACCCAGCACCGGTACCAGAGTTTTCGCGGCCAGCATGCCTGGCAGATGCGCAGCACCGCCCGCACCGGCGATGATCACGTCAAAGCCATTGGCACTTGCCTGTTCGGCGAAGCTGAACAGCTTATCTGGCGTACGATGAGCGGAAACGACTTCGACATGGAACGGGACATTGAGCGAGGTCAGGACGTCGGCCGCAAACTGCATGGTGGCCCAGTCACTTTTCGATCCCATTACAATTGCGATTTTAACCCCAGCGTGGGTGGCTGAAGCGGCGTTGGCTCCCATGGGTGTAAGGCTCCTGTAATTGTACAAACGACGGCCGGTTGCCTGCGGCGGGAGGCCGAATGAGGGCGTAGAGCATACCATGAGCGCACGGCAAGGAAAACGGTTGCGTCGCCAGTTTTCACCGTCAAAAGCGCGAATTTTTTACTCGCGCAATATGTCAGGAACTTAGAAGGGGAATTGGATCAATTCGACGGCGTCAGCGCTGACTTTGATCATTGAGCCTTCAACGTGCCAGGCACCCAGTACTGCGCGGTGGGCTTTACCGTTGCTCAGCGTCAGATCATGCACAGCAGGACGGTGTGTGTGACCGTGGATCATCCAGTGAACGTTGTGGCGTAACATTGCCTGTTCAACCGCTTGCGGGTTGACGTCCATAATAGATTCAGACTTGTATTGGTTGCTCTGTTGGCTACGTGCGCGCATTTTGGCGGCGATCTTAAGACGCCAGCGCAACGGCATTGCCAGAAACAGCCGTTGGATCCAGGTGTTATGCACTTTGCTGCGGAATTCTTGGTATGCATGATCGTCGGTACAGAGTGTGTCACCGTGCAGGATCAGTATTTTGCGGCCGTACAGGTCCAGCACCTTTTCTTCCGGCAGCAGCTGCATACCGCTGGCGCGGGCAAAGCGTTTGCCAACCAGAAAGTCACGATTACCGTGGATAAAATAGCAGGGCACACCAGCCTGTTGCAGCGTCTTCAACGCCGCGGCGATTTCACCGTGCAGCGGTTCGGGATCGTCATCGCCGATCCAGGCTTCGAACAGGTCGCCAAGAATGTACAAGGCGTCGGCGTGAATAGCATCTTGTCGCAAAAAGCGCAGAAAACCGGCAGTGATTGCCGGTTCCTGTGCGCTTAAATGCAGATCTGCGATAAACAGCTGGTGCATGCAGCCGCGATTACTCGCTGACGGTAACGCTGGTGATGATCACGTCTTCTACCGGCACGTCCTGGTGCATGCCGCTGCGACCAGTTTTCACGCCTTTGATCTTGTTAACCACGTCCATGCCTTCAACAACTTCAGCAAACACGCAGTAACCCCAGCCTTGCGCGTTTTCGCCGCGGAAGTTCAGGAAGTCGTTGTCAGCTACGTTGATGAAGAACTGTGCAGTCGCGGAGTGTGGATCGTTGGTACGCGCCATTGCCAGGGTACCGATGGTGTTTTTCAGACCGTTGTTGGCTTCGTTCTTGATGGTAGCCTTGGTGTCTTTCTGAGTCATGCCAGGCTCAAAACCGCCGCCCTGAACCATAAAGCCATTGATAACACGGTGGAAAATGGTGTTGTTGTAGAAGCCGTCACGGCAGTAGTTCAGGAAGTTTTCAACGGTAACCGGCGCTTTGTCAGCAAAGGTGTTGATAACGATGTCGCCGTGATTAGTGTGGAAAGTAACCATAGTTTTAGTCCTAACAAGATGAAGTGAGATGTCACGTAGAGCGAGTGAACAATCAGACCGTCGTTATAACATATCTCCTTTAATGAGTCAGCAGCGGCTAAACCGCGCACAGTCTGTGGTAAAAGTAATTTTGTTATATTATAACATTGGTTGTATTCCCTGATTTATCGCCGTTTTCCACGGTTCAGCTCAGCAAAGCGTGGCCTTAACCTTGCATTAGATCAGGCTTCGGGTTTCAATATGCTACTGGGTTAACCCCTAATGACCTTTTTGTTATCACGCACACCACGGAATGTCCCGATGCTAAAGATTTTTAATACCCTGAGTCGTCAAAAAGAGGAATTCAAACCCATTCATGCCGGTAAAGTTGGCATGTACGTGTGCGGGGTAACCATCTATGACCTGTGTCATATCGGCCACGGGCGTACCTTTGTTGCTTTCGACGTGGTGGCGCGTTATTTGCGTTATCTCGGCTATTCGCTGAACTACGTGCGTAATGTTACCGACGTTGATGACAAAATTATCCGTCGCGCGACAGAAAACGGCGAAAGCTGCGATCAACTGACCACGCGTATGCTGGCAGAAATGCATGCCGACTTTGATTCCCTGTTGATCGAACGCCCGGACATCGAGCCACGTGCGACCCAGCATATCGCTGAGATCATTGAGATCACCCAGCGTCTGATCGACCGTGATCATGCGTATGTGGCCAGCAACGGCGACGTGATGTTCTCCATTGACAGCGATCCGCAATACGGTTTGTTGTCACGCCAGGATCTGGATCAACTGCAAGCCGGTGCACGCGTAGAAATCGACGACGTGAAGCGCAACCCAATGGATTTCGTGCTGTGGAAGATGTCCAAGCCGGGTGAGCCAAGCTGGGAATCCCCGTGGGGCGCAGGCCGTCCGGGCTGGCACATTGAATGTTCTGCCATGAATGGTAAGCAGTTGGGTACCCACTTTGATATCCACGGCGGCGGTTCCGATCTGATGTTCCCGCACCACGAGAACGAGATTGCTCAGTCAAGCTGTGCGCATGACGGCCCGTACGTGAACTACTGGATGCACTCCGGTATGGTGATGATCGACAAAGAGAAAATGTCCAAGTCATTGGATAATTTCTTCACCATCCGCGACGTGTTGGGTTACTACGACGCCGAAACCGTGCGTTACTTCCTGATGTCCGGCCATTATCGTAGCCAACTGAACTACAGCGAAGAGAACCTGAAACAGGCACGTACGGCATTGGAACGTCTGTACACCGCGCTGCGCGGTACCGATGCCAACGCTCAACCGGCGGGCGGTGAAGTATTTGAAAGCCGTTTCCGCGAGGCGATGGACGACGATTTCAATACGCCGGAAGCGTATTCAGCCCTGTTTGATTTGGCGCGTGAAGTTAACCGCCTGAAGGCCGAAGACCTGAATGCAGCTAATGGGTTGGCAGCTGAATTACGCAAGCTGGCGAAGGTGCTGGGCCTGTTGCAGCAAGAACCAGAATTGTTCCTGCAAAGCGGTGCACAAGCTGACGATGCTGAAGTGACAGAGATTGAAGCCTTAATCAAGCAACGTAACGATGCCCGTAAAGCTAAAGATTGGGCGCTGGCGGATGCTGCGCGCGATCGTTTGAACGAGATGAACATCGTGCTGGAAGATGGCCCGCAGGGGACGACCTGGCGCCGTAAGTAATTCGCGTTAGGCTAACAAACAAAAAAGGCGCTGGGGTTTACTCAGCGCCTTTTTCTATGGAGCGGGGTTTACGGCTTAACAACCACCTTGCCGCCGTTAAACTCCACGACCTGATCGGCAACGATTTTGCAGCGCTTACGTGTTTCAACTTTACCGTTCACTTTCACCTGCCCATCGGCGATGACTTCTTTGGCGGCACCGCCGCTTTCGCACCAGCCCTGGAACTTGAGCAGATCGCACAGTTCGACGTGCGGGTGATTTTCCAGATTAAAAGTTTCCATACTGCCTTACTTATTTAGGTTGAACGTCGTGATAAACCTCGCAGGCCTGCAAGGTATTTTGGATCAGTGTAGCAACGGTCATTGGGCCAACGCCACCCGGAACCGGCGTAATATAGGCGGCTCGCTCACTGGCGGCATCAAAATCTACGTCCCCGACCACTTTACCACTTTCCAGACGGTTAATGCCGACATCAACGACGATGGCACCCGGTTTAATCCAGTCGCCTGGAATAAAGCCCGGTTTACCGACCGCAACGACCAGCAGATCGGCGTTTTCAACGTGGTGGCGCAGATTTTTGGTAAAGCGGTGCGTCACCGTCGTCGTGCAACCCGCCAGCAGCAGCTCCATGCTCATTGGGCGACCGACGATGTTGGACGCGCCAACCACCACGGCATTCAGACCGTAGGTATCGATGTTATAGCGCTCTAACAACGTCACGATACCGCGTGGCGTACATGGACGCAGCTTAGGCGCGCGTTGGCACAGGCGGCCGACGTTGTACGGATGGAAACCGTCGACGTCTTTATCCGGATGTATGCGTTCCAGCACTTTGACGTTATCGATGCCAGCGGGCAGCGGCAACTGCACTAAAATGCCGTCGATCTCGCCGTCGGCGTTCAGCCTGTCGATCAGCGCCAGCAATTCGGCCTCACTGGTGGTGGCAGGTAGATCGTAGGAGCGGGAGATAAAGCCCACTTCATCACAGGCGCGACGCTTGCTGGCGACGTAGATTTGTGAGGCTGGATTTTCGCCAACCAGCACTACCGCCAGACCTGGAGCACGTTTACCGGCAGCCAGACGTTGTTTAACTTGCTCAGCCACTTCGTTTCTAACCTGCTGCGCAATCGTTTTACCATCAATAATCTTTGCTGACATCAGTGAGGAAATCCATCAATTAAGAAAAGCGGGGAATGACGCTATTTTGTCAGAAGCGGAGCGCGCTGTCAGGCGTTGAATCGCGATCGATGGCGTTTGCTGGGCGTGATTTACGCTTTTTTTATACCAACAGAATGATCCTCTACGCCTTTTTTACCTTGTGCCACGTAAGCTGCAATCAGTGAGATTGCGGTAGGGGAGGAGAAATCATGATGGTCATCACTCGGTTACACTCTTTGCACCAGCCCATCGATAGTCTGGCGTATCCACCAAGACACGTGGGGGAAACCGTGTTCGATTCGTCATTACATCCGGCAGACGTTGCACAGTTGATTGCGCTGCATCAACGTGCTGCACACAAAGCACCGTCCTCATGGATAACGCGTCTGAACGCATTGTGCCGGAGGTTGCACGCATGATAAGCATCAGAGGGGTGGGGCTTATGCTACTGGCGTGGGCCCCGATGGGTCAGGCTTCACTCAATGCCGCACCGGTGAGTGCTGCGTTAAGCCCGCCGCTGTCGGTTGCCTGCAATCTACTGGCGACCGAACATGCTGATTGGGGCAATATCAATGCGATGGTGCATTCAGCACGCATTTGCCTGCAGCGCCCTACGGAGCAACAATCAGAACGTCTTATCGAACCGGCCAATTCCGGCCTGGCTCAACGCAGCGCTGACTCGCCGCTGGATTTAATACAAAACAAATGATGATGTTAACGCCGTGGGCGGGGGCAGTAATGGTTGAAAAAACGCCATAAAGCACGGCTGCCGCCGTAACGTTATGAAAAGGCATTGACTCAGTAACCCCTGACCGTATAATCCCACTCCGCAACTTCCGGTTGCCGCATCCCCATGCGCCCTTAGCTCAGTTGGATAGAGCAACGGCCTTCTAAGCCGTAGGTCACAGGTTCGAGCCCTGTAGGGCGTACCATTTCGATTCAATCAGTTACGCAAAAGCCCCTCACTAAATCATCGGCTTTGATAACCGACAGGATGAGATCCAGCTCAGAGAGAATATTGCGATATAGATATTCATATTCTTTATCCCGTTGCTCACTCTCACCTACACCTGGCAGATCTACCAGTATCAGGCTATGGTCACCAGTGTTCAGTCGAAATCGCAGTACGTCACGGGGTCAGGTGTCGTCGAGAGCGACCCCTATCGCACGGCCAGACAGACTCGATATTGCTAGAGCGACGCAGCCGTTTGTTAGTGCAAATTAAACAGTGGATTTTAGTGGCTCAGGACACTCATCTATTCATGGTTGTGTGACCTTTGAGACAACGATTACCAAGTGATGCTCAGCTTCTTAATAGATAACGTTCATGGGCTGTATATGGATACAGTGTCAATGACAAGGAGCCTCACATGGCAAATCTGATTATTAGCGAAAACAACGACATTACTTTGACCCCAGAGCAAGCTAAGACTCTTACTAAGGTTGAAGTCGCAGGCCAGTTTGAAAATGCTGTATTGCTGAACAAATACCTTGGCCGCATGTCAGTGCCAATGGAACCAGGTACTGAATTCGATGAGGTTCTGAACACAGTTCCTGCATACTCGCTGGCTATCTCTGTCGATGGGCGTTGTTTTTCTGGCGTAGGTGCTCCGACAGTATCAGCCGCAGGAGACACCTGGGAATTCAAGTATCCATTTATCCTGCTCGAAAGCTACGCAGAGCAGGTAACTACCCAACACATTCCGGTTTCGCAACCGGCATAACCAAAGTAAATCAATCCCGGCTTATGTCGGGATTTTTTACGTTCATTATCCGGTATCGGGTAATGAACCCTGCAAGGGGGAGGCATGGTGATTACGTCAGCCTTGGTATTCGGTCGGTCCTTTTCTACTTCTACGACGGTAAGATCCGCACAGTCTTGATGGATGCATTTCTCACCGGCTTCATGAGGATATTAGCCGAGGCTGAGGAGCAGTATTTAGCCGGCTATCGAACCAAAAAGCGCCCCCACGCCCGATGACATCGCCATTGCCAGGGCACTCCAGAATGTAATGCGGACCATGCCGGGAAGGATTGGAGCACCGCCTGCTTTAGCGGCAACGCCACCCAGAATGGCCAGAGATAGCAATGCTGAAAGGGCAATTGCTGGGATCGCCCACGGGCCTGTGACAATCACGGCGACCAATAAGGGTAAGATTGCCCCAGCCGAGAAACTCGCTGCAGAGGCCAAAGCCGCCTGCAAGGGGCGGGCGGTGGTGATTTCCGATATGCCTAACTCCTCACGCGCATGTGCGGCTAAAGCGTCATGGCTCATCAGTTTTTCAGCCACTTGTTTTGCCAGCGTAACGTCCAGACCACGATGGACATAAATTGAGGTTAACTCGCGAAATTCACCCTGAAAATCGGCATCCAACTCGGCCTGTTCTTCCGCCAGGGCGGCTTTCTCGGTGTCTGACTGAGAGGATACGGAGACATATTCACCGGTTGCCATCGACATCGCCCCGGCAACCAAACCGGCAATGCCGGTTAGCAGAATACTTTGGTGGGTGACGTTGGCCGATGCTACCCCGAGCAGCAAGCTCGCAGTAGAGACGATCCCATCATTAGCGCCAAGGACTGCGGCTCTGAGCCAACCTATCTTCTCTATGCTGTGTCGTTCTCTGTGCATGATGGCGTTCCCTTTTTACGGCGCTGCCTGTCAGCGGGTTGTGTTCGGCCTCTTTAGTTTAGCGTGGCTTTTCGGGCGGCTGCCGGCAGGACAATGCGTGAGTATTCTCTGTCTGGGATCAGGTATCTGAAGGGGGAACCCGTGGTTCACGGGCGGAGTACCCAGAATGTAATTTTTCCGGAAAAGATTCACGGACTTTTTCGCGATGATTGAGTCGCCATTTACCTCTTCTCGGCAATGATGACACCGCGTCTCCACATTGTGTGGAACAACTCGGTGGAATGTGGCTATGTCACTGCAACAAATATCAAATACTTCCTTGATGAACAACAGGGTGAAGGGCATCGGCTATAGGCATTATGCGTATCTGATCGTGATATTCGCGGCGGTTATTCGGTTTATTTCTTTAACCGACAAATATTTTTGGTGTGACGAGGCATCCAGCGTTCTGACCAGTCGTTATGACGTGGGGGCATTGTTGTACCACGCTTCTTTTGACGTTCATCCCCCGCTTTATTATCTGTTACTGCATGGTTGGATGTCCCTGTTCGGTGACAGTATCCTGGCGGTCCGTTCGCTCAGTTTGGTATTTGGCGTCATTACGGTCGCATTGACAATCAAACTGACCCGCTGGATTGCCGGCAAACGGGCAGCGCTACTGGCGGGTTGGTTAGTCGCGATCATGCCGATGGCAGTGCGCTACAGCCAGGAAGCGCGAATGTATGCGCTGATGGGCATGTTGACGATTGCAGCCACCATGGCGTTGATGATGTGGCTGAAAAAACCGGACAACCGGCGCTATTTGTTCGCCTATGCGTTGCTGATGACGCTGAGTTTTTATACCCATTACTTCACCATTTTTGCTTTATTCAGTCATTGGATAGTATTGCTGGCTTTATCGTTCCAGCGTGATGAGCCAGTGAATTATCTCAAACAACCGGCCTGGTGGTTGGCCAACCTGGCGATAGGGTTGGCCTATATCCCATGGCTGTTAGTGCTGTTCGATTTGTTGACTCATATTGCAGAACTGAGAGTTGGCGGGGATGTGGGGTGGATACCTCAGGTTGAGTGGAGCGACTTACCCGCTATGTATTGGCGCTTTTTCGCCGGTAATGATGGCCGAGGCTATCCTGGGATAATTTTTTGGCTATTGCCGCTGTGCTTCGCCGGGTTGTCGTATTTGTGGCTGCGGGGGCGGCAAAGCGACAGGAAATATCCTTTGCTGTTGCTGTGCAGCGTATTTCTTCCGGTGACCCTGCTGTTTATCATTTCATTGCGTACACCCTTGTTCGTCGACCGTTATTTGTTTTTCGCCTCATTAGGTATTCCGATCATCCTGGCCATTTTAATTACGGAAAGCGAAAATAAAGCCTATAGGATCTCATTACTGTTGCTGGTCGGTTTGTTGTTCGGTAGTGGGCTACAGAATGATTATTCGTCAGACAAAGATCAGTTTAAGGGGATGGTGCACTATATCAACAACGGCTACCAGCCTGGGGATGCCGTTGTTGTCAGTAATATGTTTAATTACCTGAGCTACGTGTATTACAACAAAAAAGATTATCGTGCATTGTTGTATACGCCGGCCAAGCCCAATGGGCTTTCCGGTAAACCCAATGCCTACGGGTTCGGTACCTTTTTCCACGATCGGGCGGCGCAAACTTACGTCGATAATCTGAAGTCCTTGTCTGCGACCCATCGTCGGGTTTGGTTGGTCAGCGGCGGTGATTTCAATCAGGATTTTGGTCGCACGCAGCCGGGGTGGGTCAATACAAGCACCTTTAAAAGCGGCGGATTCGAGTCACGGCTGTTTGTGGTTCACTCCGCCAGATAATAAGTGGATGCCACCAGCGCACGTATCCGCTCCATCAGCCACAGTAACGCGGGGTCCTGACTGCGCTTGTGATGCCACAGCATGGCCACTTCGAAAGGTGAGAGATCTAGCGGTAGCTCGCTGTGCTTCAGGCCGTAATCCTGACTCCAGATTTTGCCCAGCCCTTCAGGTACGGTGGCCAGTGCCGGGCTGCGCTGCAGGATCAGCGGCAGTGTGGCGAAGTGCGGGCTGGTGTAACGCACCATACGCTGCAGCCCATGAAGGGTCAGTTGTTCATCGATAGCGCTGGTGTTTGCGCCACGGTAGGAAACCAACAAGTGGTCGTTAGCAATGTAATTCGCCAGCGGCAGCGGGGTAGGCAGGTTTAGCTGTCCCGGATGCCACAGAGTGCAGAAGCGCATCTTGGTCAACACTTCTCGCCGCAGCCATTTAGGCCCGGATGGTGCGACGGAAATGGCCAGGTCAATACGATCCTGTTCCAGTGCATCACTGTCCTGGAATGGATCGGTGGCCACCACGTTTAGAGTGATACCGGGTGCCTGCTGTTTCAGGTCAGCCATTAGCGCGGGCATCAGCCACATTTCGACCCAATCGGCCATGCCTATCCGGAAGCTGTATTGCGCCGTGGCGGCAACGAAATTGGGTGGCTGGAATAGCACCTGCTGCATCTCTTCCAGCAGGGGTGTCAATGCCAGCACCAGCGTTTGCGCCCTTGGGGTGGGTTCCATACCCTGAGCGGTACGGATAAACAGTGGGTCATTGAACATGTCACGCAGACGTGCCAGTGCACCGCTGACGGCCGGTTGCCCCAGATACAGCTTTTCTGCTGCCCGCGACACGCTGCGTTCACGAAACAGTACCATCAGTACCGTCAGTAGGTTCAGGTCGATACGACTAAAATCATTTTCTCTGATGTTCATAATCATTCCAATCAATTTGAATGATGTTAACTGCCGCTACCATAATCTCCGTCAGCGTTAAAGGCGACGCATTTTTCTAACTGAAGGGGATGTTATGAAGCTGCTTTCTGCGCTGGCATTTGCCGGCTTACTGTTGACGGGGGCCGCCGTGGCGGAGCCGCAGGTCCAGGCACCGGGTTATTACCGCATGCCACTGGGTAAATTTGTCATTACCGCCGTGTCCGACGGCACGGTGACCATTCCGCTCGATAAATTGTTGACCCATATCTCGCCGCAGGCGCTGAAGCAAAGGATGGCCCAGGAGGCGATGACGCCGCAGGCGGAAACTTCAATCAACACCTTTGTTATTGATACCGGCAAGCAGCGAGTATTGGTTGATACGGGGGCCGGACCGTTATTCGGCAAAGCCGGTGGGCACCTGTTGGAAAATCTCCGTGCGGCGGGGTACCCAGCGGAAACCCTGGACGCGGTGCTGTTGACCCACATACATGGCGATCACTCTGGCGGAGTGTCGTTAAACGGCAAACCGGCATTTCCTAATGCGCTGGTTTATGTCGATAAAAAAGACGTGGATTTTTGGTTGAACACGGCCAATCTCAGCAAGGTGGAGGCGAGCCAGAGGCATACCTTCAAGGAGTCGGCAGATTCGCTTAACCCGGTGATCGCCGCCGGTAAGCTGAAAACCTTCACTGCGCCGCTAAAAGTACTGGACGGTATCCAGGCGCTACCGGCACCGGGCCACACGCCGGGCAGCGTGGTCTATCGGGTCGAAAGTGAAGGGCAAACGCTGGTATTGTGGGGCGATATCATTCACGCCAAGGCGGTGCAAATGCCGGACCCTGAGGTGGCGATCCATTTTGATGTGAACCAGCAGCAGGCAGTGCAAACCCGAGAGCGTATTCTGGCACAGGTGGCGCGTGAGGGCGATTGGGTGGCCGCAGCCCATATCTCATTCCCCGGACTGGGCCATGTGAAGGCCGAGGGCAACGGCTACCGCTGGGTTGCCGCTAACTATACCACTCAGCTTTCGCACTAAAGGCGGTGAGGTGTTGAAGACACTATTTTTCGTCAGGAAGGAAATAGTGGCCGCATTTAGGGCAAATCATGGTGATGTTTTTACGCACTTTCCGGCGATTTTGTTCAGAAACGTGAGCGCACTTTGGACAGGTCATTTTTACTGATGTGTCGCTGAACATCTTAAGGGCTTCAAAGATAGACATATCTTTCACCGGGTCGATGTAGGGAAACTCACTCTACCATTCAGCGTCATCAATAGCCCTTTACTGATGATTTATTCATCATTTCTGTGAGCGCGATGGGGGAATTTTTGCTGCCCTGAACACAGGGCGCTGCAGTAAAAATGTCACATTTCCATCCGGCGTTACATCTGCCGGATCAACCTTACGCAGGGATGACAGTTCTATACATTGAGGCTGGTAGTTTAACAGCTACCCGATGATGTTGTGTGTTATCCATTCCCTGTAGTGTAGTACCCATCCCTGTTAAGTTTATCCCGCCTTGAGCGGGATTTTTTTTATCTGCGTGAAATCACGAGTTCTCCAAACATAATGTCGCGTGAGGCCTGCAACGCCAAAAAATCATGAGGGAAACCTAGCTCAACGGCGCTGGCGATTTCCAGCCGTTGCCATTGATCTTCCGTTAGTCTGACATCCAACGCCCCCAGATTATCTTCTAGCTGCGCCTGTGTGCGTGCGCCAATAATGGGGGCGGTTACCGCCGGATTTCGTAACGTCCAGGCCAGGGCCACTTGCGAAGGACTGAAGCCGGACGCGTCGGCCAATGATTGCATTGTTTCGGCAATAGAAATATTGCGTTCGGTGAGCATACCTTTATTGCGTATCATAGCGCGTCGGGTACCGCTTTCTTCCTCCAATGGCTGCAGGTCTTGTCGGCTGTATTTACCGCTTAATATACCCCCAGACAGCGGCGACCAAGGGATAACACCCAAACCTAATTCACGTGCCATCGGGATCAGCTCACGCTCTACGGTGCGTTCCAGCAGGCTGTATTCGATCTGTAGGCCAATCAACGGTGACCAACCGCGTAAATCGGCCAGTGTTTGCATTCTGGCAGCTTGCCAGGCAGGAAGATCCGAAACCGCCAGGTACAGCACCTTACCGGCACGCACCAGATCATCCATGGCGCGCATAATCTCTTCCACCGGAGTGGTGAAGTCCCAGGCATGCAGATACAACAGATCGATATAATCGGTGTTCAGGCGCCGCAGACTTTCCTCCACCGAGTGGATCATACTTTTGCGGTGGTTACCGCCCGAATTAGGGTCGTCTATCTGCATGGGGAGCGTGTATTTGGTGGCAATCACCAAGCGATCGCGGCGTCCGGCTGCGAATTTTCCCAAAAAGCGCTCGGCGCTGCCTTCGGTGTAGCGGTTGGCGGTATCGATGAAATTGCCGCCGCGTTCGACATAAACGTCAAACAGACGGCGAGCCTCTGCCTGTTCCGCCCCCCAGCCCCAGTCGGTGCCGAAGGTCATGGTTCCAAGAGCTAATGGGGAGACTCGCAGGCCGGAACGGCCGAGTAGGCGGTAGTGGTTTAGGGCCAGTGATGTTTGCATCAGGTGTTTCCTCTGTGGTTTTTCTCAAGGATAGGCCCCGTCTAGCGTGTATTGAATACGCTATAATCTTCATGAATTATTAAGGATGGAGAGCATAATGAGAGGGAGTGACTTTGCAGAACTGCGCGCCTTTGCTGCCATTGTTGAATATGGCAGCTTTGCCCGTGCGGCAGTGCAATTGGGTATGTCCGCTTCAGCGCTTAGCCAAACGCAGCGTAATCTGGAAGCTCGGCTGGGTGTGCGCCTGTTGAATCGCACGACCCGCAGTGTGGCTCTGACTCAGGCAGGGGAGCAGCTGTTGGCCCGACTAAGGCCGGCGATGGCTGAGATTGAGTCTGCTGTTACACAGACTGCGGCATTACGGTTGCAGCCTGCAGGCACGCTGCGGCTCAATGCGTCCAGTCTGGCGGCTATCCATTATTTGGCCCCGCTGTTGGCCCCGTTTAATGCACACTATCCTGACATTATTGTGGACCTGAGCGTGGAGGATCGGCTGGTAGACATTGTGGCAGCCGGTTTTGACGCGGGTGTGCGCCTGCATGAGCGGCTGCCGAAAGATATGGTGGCCGTAGCACTGGGTGACAAACAGCGGATGTGCGTGGTGGCTTCTCCCACTTATTTGGCCCGCTTCGGAACACCGCAAACACCCGATGCGTTGCGCCAGCACCGCTGCCTGAATACTCGCTGGCCGACCAACGGCAACCTTTACCGCTGGGAATTCGAGCGTGATGGGGAAGTATCGGAGATCGCAGTGGAAGGCCCGCTAATTGTGGACGATCCGCAGGTTCTGATTCGTGCGGCAACTGATGGGCTGGGCGTTGCCTATTTATTTGAGAGCCAGGCTAGCGAAGCCTTGCGAGCCGGGCAGCTATTATCGTTATTGACGGCCTGGACGCCGCCGTTTCCTGGTTTTTACCTTTATTATCCTGCCAATCAGCAAATGCCACGCCCACTTCGCGCGTTTATCGATTTCGCACGGCAGCAAAGTGTGAAGGTTGTGGGGGGATGAGCAGCGTCCGGTTTTTTTGAATAACTCTGTCAGATAAATTTGGTATTCACTCCGGGGTCAGTTGATTAGTCTGGATATGACTAATCATGGGCGGCTTCGGCGCCCGACGGAAACGACCTTGGAGTTTCATATGGCGAAGACAGTGGTTATCTTTCATTCCGGCTACGGCCACACCGAGCGTTTGGCAAAAGTTGTCGCGCAAGGGGCAGAGGCAGAACTGATCGCTATCGATCAGGAAGGCAATATCAGCGATGAAGCCTGGCAGAAACTGGATGAGGCGGATGCAATCATCTTTGGTTCACCGACCTATATGGGTGGCCCATCCTGGCAATTCAAGAAGTTTGCTGATGCCAGTTCAAAAGCCTGGTTTAGCCGCAAATGGCAGGACAAGGTTTTCGGTGGGTTTACTAACAGTGCCAGCCTGAATGGCGACAAGCAAGTGACGCTGATCGCGTTGCAAACGCTGGCTTCGCAGCATGGTGGTCTGTGGGTCAGCCTGGGATTGATGCCTGCTAATACCAAATCGGCACAGCGCACCGACGTAAACAATCTGGGTGGGTCAGTCGGGCTATTGGTGCAAACACCCGCCGACGCCAGTGTGGATGAGATGCTGTCGGGCGATTTGGAAACTGCCAGCTTATACGGCCAACGTGTTGCGGGCTTTGCTGCCAAACTGGCGTAACGGTTAATCCCCTTTTCGTCAACGAAGGGGGGGTATTGCCCTCGCATTGTGCTTTTATAGGCATGGTCTTGCTCATTTTCTCTACACAATTGACGCGTAAAATGGTGCGTGTTATTAGCCTGCTTGGGCTAACACTGCATTTCGTACAAATATTCCCGGTTCCTAGACCGGGTTTTTTGTTGCTAAGGTGTGCTTAAGCTTCTGGCGATACAATGAGCAGCAGCACAGGCATGCAATGGCTGTGTCGTAACTGTCGATTAGCTGCTCTTCAAGCGAGCCCGCACTGTGCGGGCTTTTTTTATGAATTGCGCTTCTGGGCGAGTTACAGGAAAATATTGGCCAGCAGAACAGCAAGGTGGCAAATAATACCCTCCTTTATTTTATGGTTTTTGTGTTAATGCTGTCTGACATGGGTTTGCGCTATGCTGATAGATATCTCTGGGTATTATTGTCGGGCGAGCTGCCATTTATTTCGTTTTGAATTGTCTCTATTTTTTACGTTAAGGTCCGGTTGTCATGTCTTCCTCATTATGTTTGTCGGGGGAATATGCGTAGAATTTCTCTGGTTATTATCAATATATGGGTAAGGCGATGAACGCCAGAATAAACACCAAACATAGCCTGCCTGCCGCCGTCCAGTTGATCACACTTTTTCTGCTGGCATTTTTACTTTCACTGCTGGGTATTTTTACTCGCCCAATAGGCTCACTTTCCCTGTTTTGGCCGGTGAATGCGATTTTGCTCGGCCTGTTATTACGCAAGCCTGCTTATGCCACCCCGGCGGGGTGGGTCATCACCTATCTTGGGATGATTGCGGCTGATTTGGCTAATGGTGAAAGCCTATCATTGGCTATGTGGCTTAATGCTTGCAACATGTCGCTGATTGGTACCGGTTATGCCGTAATGCTGATGCTGCCGAAGTCGCAGCGCCGGATGGGTAAACCTCAGGCAATACTGTATATGTTTACCGCTAGCCTGAGCGGGGCGGCCGTGGCTTCGACTTTGTCGATATTGCGTAACGAAAGCCTGTACAACAACACGGCGGTGATCGCCTGGCTGGCGTGGTTCAGCGAACAATTCTCAACCAATTTACTGTTATTGCCGGTGCTGCTGGCGGCACCGCGGCTCAAGCAACTGCTGCGAATGCAGATCAACTACCGACTGCGTGGCAGTATGCCGCTGTTTGCCCTGTTGTTTTCGTTGGCGTTCAGTGTGTATATCGGTGGGCCGGGCGCCATTGCCTTCCCTATCCCGGCGTTGTTGTGGTGCGCGGTGCGTTACCAGCTGTTCACTGTGACCTTGCTGACACTGCTGACGGGCATGACCGAGATCAGCAGCATCTCCGCCAACCTGATGCTGTATGAAACGCCGAACAACCACAATGCGTTTCTCGATACGCTGATGTCGGCCCGCCTGGGGATCGCCATGTTGGTTATGGGGCCGCTGATTCTGGCGAGTTCGATCGCCGTTAATCGCAAGCTACTCCGGCGGCTGGAGCACAGTGCTAATCACGACTTCCTTACCGGGGTACTGGCGCGTAACGCACTGACGCGCAAGGCG
Organism: Serratia sp. CoH_134_PS_4; assembly: GCF_058190535.1. NCBI lineage: Bacteria > Pseudomonadati > Pseudomonadota > Gammaproteobacteria > Enterobacterales > Yersiniaceae > Serratia > Serratia sp. CoH_134_PS_4. The sequence continues at coordinate 109,555 of NZ_JBXWKI010000004.1, read as the reverse complement.
GGCGAGTTGTTGGAGCATAAACATAAGTCGAAAGAGGCGGTGTCGCTGCTGCTGATCGATATCGACCATTTCAAGCAAATTAACGACACTTACGGCCATTTGGTTGGCGATCAGGTATTGGCTTCCTTTGCGCATGTCGTTCGACGCGAGCTGCGTCACGATCAGCTCTTTGGCCGCTTGGGTGGGGAAGAGTTTGCCATCATGCTGCCGCGTGCGCTGGCGGCGCAAGGGTTGGCTTTGGGGGAGCATTTGCGGCAATTGGTAGAAAAGGCTGATGTGTATCCCAGAGGGAAAACGCCGTTAAACATTACCATCAGCGTCGGCGTTGCCAGTTTGGCGATGAACGAAGTGAAGTCGCTGGAACAGCTCATGAATATGGCGGACATCGCGCTTTATCGCGCCAAATCGCAGGGGCGTAACCGTGTTGAGTCGTTTAATGTGGTCAGTGGCAACAGTGTTGGCCACATTATGTTCAAGTAGGTTTTTTAGTTCTGTTTGGGTTCAAATTCCGTGCCGCAGTTTGGGCAGATCAGCATGACATTTTTTCGTAGCGTGGCGCATTTTTGGGTGGTGACGTAAGCGCATTTAGGGCAGGCGATTTTAGTCGAGCGGTTAATGAAGCTTTTAACACTACTGGTATCAGACATAATGAATGGCCTGTGTCAGGTGAAAACCCACGCTAACACAGGTGATATCAAATTGCTTTGAATGTTTTATACCCGTCGCCTTTCAAGCTGCAGCGGTCCCGCAGTTACTGTAGGGGGCGAATATATTCGCCCCGACTAATGCGGGCGCAGCATGCAGCGCCCCTACCATACCTGGGGATGTACAAATGCCGCGAGAGCATGGACGCGCTAGAGCGGCCAACTCGAAATTCATAGGGTATATGCGGCTGGCGGGGGTTGTGATTACAGGCTTTTCAGCACTTTCAGCGTTTCATCCATGTCGATCTCGTGCTCCGAGAAAGTGTAGGTGTCGTTCTGGAACGTGGTGATTGTCAGCATACGCAGCGTCTGCATGGTTTGCGCCGCATCTTCGGACTGCGGACGAATGCGATTCATCAACAGGCCTACAGACAGCACTGTGTTTTCTTTATCCACGTCCGCTTTCACCGGCACTTCTTTGGTGAAGGTGTTGAAGGATTTAATGCTGGTGATTTTGATTCTTTCGTTGGCGATGATGATGTACTTGCTCGATGCCAGTACCTTGACCGCAAACGCCGAAGGGCCCTTGGTATTGTTGGTCGGCTCGAAAGTCACCGCCGCGTTTTTCTTGATCAGCTCCGGATTCTGCACTTTAATCACGTGAAAATAACGATTTTCCCCGTTCTCATCGGTAATAAAGCCGAAGCCTTTGTCTTCAAAAAAAGTCGTTATCTTGCCGTTCATCATCATTCTCATAAAGTCGTTCAATACAGTGCTTATGATAGCGCGGAATGCCTTGCAGTGACAGATTGTGTGCCCAGCATTTGATAATGCAATAACGGCATTTAGCGGGTTTCTGCCCGCATGCTATTTTCAGCCTGACGTTATTCATTTCTGACAAGGAAAATAGATGGGAATTAAACGGCTAAATCATGCGGTTCTGTATGTCAGCGACGTGCAGCAGAGCGCGGATTTTTATCATCAGGTTCTGGGTTTTAAGCTTAAAGCCACCGATAACCCTGACAAAGCAGTGTTTACCCAAGCCGCTGATTCAGAAAACGATCACGACTTGGCGTTGTTCAGCAAGAATCTGGGGCAGCAGCGAGCGGGGGTATTTCGTGCGAACGGTGAACCACCGGCGGAAAATGAGCCACCGGCCGGGTTGTACCATTTGGCGTGGGAAGTCGATAGCCTGGAAGAACTGGAGCGCATTCGCGATCAGTTGGCACAACGCGGTATTCTTGGGCTTGAGGAAGACCATGGCGTGCATAAGAGTATTTATGGCCACGATCCGGACGGGTTGCTGTTTGAAGTGACCTGGTTTATTCCGGCTGCGTTGCTGACGGAACAAGATCGTAACCAGCAGGGTATCAAGCCGCTGGATTTCGATGCCGAAAAACGCCGTTTCGCAGTGGCATGAATAAGTGGGGCGCGTTTTGCGCCCCACCGGTTACAGCACCTTGTTGAGAAAATTGATGGTGCGATGATGCTGTGGATGGTTCAGTACTCGACGCGCATCGCCCTGTTCGACAACCTTTCCATCGACCATAAACACAATCTGATCCGCTGCCTCGCGCGCAAAGCCAATCTCATGGGTCACCACCACCAGCGTTACGCCCAGATCCGCCAGTCCTTTGATCACATCCAGGACTTCCCCAACCAGCTCTGGATCGAGTGCGGAAGTGGGCTCATCAAATAGAATGACTTTGGGGTTTAACGCCAGTGCGCGGGCAATGGCGATGCGCTGTTGTTGACCGCCGGACAAATGGCGTGGATAAGCGTCGGCTTTGTGGCGCAGACCAACAGTGTCCAGCAGCTGATAGGCGACGTCTCTGGCCTGTGCTCGCGAGTAAATTTTATGGACTACCGGCGCTTCAGTGATGTTTTCCAGTACCGTTAGGTGAGGGAACAGATTGAAGTTCTGGAATACATAGCCGACATTGATGCGCTGTTTGAGAATGGCATGCTCTTTTAGCTCATACAGCTTGTCCCCCTTGCGGCGATAGCCAACGTAGTCACCGTCGATACGGATAAACCCTTCGTCGACGCGCTCCAGGTGGTTAATAGCGCGAAGCAGCGTAGATTTTCCTGAACCTGATGGCCCGAGAATCACCGTGACGGTACCCGGTTGCAACGTTAGGCTGACGTCGTCCAGAGCCTTGTGCTTACCGAAAAACTTGCTCACGTTACTGATTTCAATCAGGCCACGTGCGGGCACTGGCGCGATGCTGCGGACCGACGCTTCTTCGCGCAGGGCATAATAATCAATGGCTTCGGACATGGGATTCTCCTAACGTTTTAACCAGCCAGCCAGTTTCTGCCATGGCGTCGGCGGCAGTTCGCGCACCGCGCCACGGGCGAAATAGCGCTCAATGTAATACTGGATGACTGACAGCGCCGTGGTAATGAACAGGTACCAGACGGTGGCGACCATCAGCAGCGGAATGACCTGCTGGGTGCGGTTATAGATAACCTGGATGGTGTAAAACAGCTCTGGCAGTGCCAGCACATAGACAATGGACGTTCCCTTCGCCAGGCTGATGATTTCGTTGAAGCCCGTCGGGATGATGGAGCGCAGCGCCTGTGGCAAAATAATACGGAAAGTACGGCGGTAGCCTGGCAGGCCGAGTGCGGCAGCAGCTTCATGCTGGCCGTACTCCACGCCAATAATGCCGCCGCGGATGATTTCTGCGGTATAGGCAGATTGGACCAGCGTGAGCCCGAGTACGGCGACGGAAAATTGGCTGAGGATATCAATGGTCGGGTAGCTGGCGAACACCACGGAAGTAAAGGGGATCCCCAGTGAGATGGCATCATACAGGTAAGAGAAGTTATACAGGATGATCAACACCAGAATCAGGGGGAGCGAACGGAACAGCCAGATGTATCCCCATGCCAAGGACGCCAACAGGTAAGATCGCGACAGTCGCGCCAACGCCAGCAGGGTGCCAAGGATGATGCTGAACAGGGTGCCGAGCAACGTCAGTAGCAGAGTCTGCCCCAAGCCCGACAACACTGCAGGTGCAAAGAACCATTCGGCAAATACACCCCATTCCCAGCGCTCGTTAACCGCGACTGACTGCACAATAGCCGCCAGAATAAAGACCGAAAACAGCGCGCCTACCAGCCGGAACGGGTAGCGTGCGGGCACCACTTTTAAGACTTCTTGTTTGGACATTACGGGTCTCCTGAAACAGAAAAAAGGGGGAGCTTTAGGCAATCTTCCTTTCGGGTGCACAACAGAGCGCATCCGCTGTTATCAGGCTTTTACGAAACGGTAGCCGGCCGTCATAAGGCGGGCGGCTGTAGACTTCGCTGTCGATCGTGGTGTCGAACTGTGGTTGATAGCCATTACTTAAATACAAGCCCACGGCCTCAGGCTGACGAAAACCGGTGGTCAGATAGAGTTGGCGATAGCCTTGTTCCCCCGCCAGCGTTTCCAACTGCTGCAAAACCCGTTGTGCCAAGCCCTGGCGGCGCAGATCGGCCCGCGTCCAAATGCGTTTAAGTTCAGCGGTTTGTTGATCGTAGCGTTTGAACGCCCCCATGGCGATCGGTTCCTCTGCGCGAAGCAGCACGATAAAGGCGCCCTGTGGGGGGGCGTACAGGCTCAATGGTTCCTGTTCTTGGTCACCAAAATAGTCGCCATAGCGTTGGCGGTACTCACCGAACAACCCTGCGATTACCGGCTCGATCAGCGGGTCGTCCGGCAGCGTTTGGATAAAAACGTCATTTGCCATCGGTAGGCTCCTCATCAGCCAGGTCATTGCGTAAATTGGTTGAGTGGCTGTTTCAGACCAAGGTGCTCGCGCAGCGTATCGCCGCTGTAATCGCTGCGGAACAGGCCGCGTTGCTGCAGGATCGGCACCACGCGATCCACAAAGTGGCCGAATGAATTTGGCGTGCCGCCGCTGATGATGAAGCCGTCGGCGGCATGGGTGTCGAACCAGTTTTGCAGGCCGTCCGCCACCGCTTCTGGCGTACCGCCAAATACTGGGCGCGGTGAAGCCGCCTCCAGCGCGACTTCACGCAGCGTCAGGTTACGTTCGCGAGCATTGCGCTTGATGGTGTCGGTGGTGCTGCGGAAACTGTTTTGTCCGAGTTCACCAATATCCGGGAACGGCGCATCCAGAGGGTGGCGGGAGAAGTCATAGTGTTCAAAGTAGCGCCCAAGGTAGTTGAGTGCGTTTTCGATGCTGACCAGACGTGCGGTTTCCCAATACTGACGCTCCACGTCTTCATGGTCGTCTCCGACGATCACGCTGACACCCTGGAAGATCCGCAGGTCATCCGGTTCGCGCCCTTGCTCTACCAGCTGTTTTTTGACGTCACGATAAAACGTCTGAGCTTGTTGTTGGGTATCATGGTGGGTGAAGATCGCATCGGCGTGTTTGGCTGCTAATTGCTTGCCGTCTTCCGAGGCGCCCGCCTGGAACAGGATCGGGCGGCCTTGTGGTGTACGACCAATATTCAGTGGCCCCTGTACCGAGAAAAACTCACCCTGGTGATTCAGGGTATGGAGTTTATCGGCACGGAAGAATTCGCCGCTGTGTTTGTTGCGCACAAAGGCGTCGGCTTCCCACGAGTCCCACAATCCTTTGGTGACGTCGAGGTATTCACTGGCAATGCGGTAGCGCAGGCTGTGCTCGGGGTGCTCTGTACGTGAGAAGTTCTTTGCCGATCCTTCCAGCGGCGAAGTCACCACGTTCCAGCCTGCACGGCCTTTGCTCAGGTGATCGAGGCTGGCGAATTGGCGTGCAACGGTAAAGGGATCGCTGTACGAAGTTGATAGGGTGCCCACTAACCCAATTTTACGCGTGGCGGCAGAGAGGGCGGCAAGCAGGGTTAGCGGTTCAAAACGATTGAGAAAATGCGGAATGGATTTCTCATTGATATATAAACCGTCGGCCACAAACACGAAATCTAATTTACCCTGTTCGGCTTTTTTTGCCGTGGCAATATTAAAATCGAGATTAATGCTGGCATCGGCAGTGGCATCGGGATGCCGCCAGGCAGACATATTTCCTGATGCGCCATGCAAAATGGCGCCAAGGCGCAATTGTCGTTGATTCTTCGCACTGTTGCTCATTGCTATCACCTTGTTAAGTGCCCCTGTGGCGCTATCTCTAGAGCACCACTATTGATGAGCAACATCAGGATGTAAAACAACAAAACAGCATATTCAAATGTTGAAAATAGCAAATATAACAGCGCAAAAATAATAAGCCGCAGCGCAGAATACACTGCGCTGCGGCTTATTCCTGGGTGAGTTTTTACACCTTGCTGGTGGCTTTTTCTGGTGCGGTAGCTAATTGTTGCAGAGTGCGTTCTGCCAACAGGTCGAAATATTGTGACGCAGGGAAAATGGCCTGTTCATCCGGGTTAAAGCGCGGATGATGCAGACCGAACTCACTGGCTGAGCCGATACTGACGAAGACGCCCGGTACGTGGTGCAGATAAAGGGCGAAGTCTTCACCGCCCATTTGCAATTCGGCTTCTTCTACCCGGTAGCCTGCTTCAGCAGCGACCGTTTTACTGAACGTTGCCCAGCGCGCGTCATTCACGACGGCAGGTGGACCGGCCTGCCAGCGCAGTTCCGCTTCTGCGCCAAGCGAAGCGGCTACGCCATTAATCACCTGGCGGATTTTATCCGGTACCTGTCGGCGTACTTTATCGCTATGGGTACGCACTGTACCTTCCAGTTCCACGGTTTGTGGCAGGACGTTCCAGGTATTGCCGCCCTCAATGCGCGTAACGCTGACGACCAGCGATTCCAGCGAGCTAAAGCTACGGCTGGGCAGGGTTTGCAGCGCGTTGACAATCTGGCTGGCGGTCACAATGGTGTCGACGCCTTGCTCCGGTTTGGCGGCGTGAGCACCCTTGCCGGTGATCAGGATCTGGAAGCGATCAACGTTTGCGTAAAACGCACCTGCGCGGGTAGCAAAGGTGCCGGTCGGCAGTTCCGGTGCATTGTGCAAGCCGAACACGGCGGCTACGTTATCCAACGCGCCAGCGTCGATCAGGTGTTGAGCACCGTTAAAGGTTTCTTCTGCCGGCTGAAAGAAAATACGAACCGTACCGGGCAGGGTGGCCTCACGTGCTTTCAACAAGTGTGCGGCACCAAGCATGACCGAGGTATGAAAATCATGCCCACAGGCGTGCATCACACCGCTGTTTTGCGAACTGAACGGCACGCCGGAAATTTCCTCGATCGGCAGGGCGTCAATGTCACCGCGCAGCGCAATGATTGGCCCCTTTCCACTGCCGATTTCGGCCACTACGCCGGTCTTCAGCCCCAGCGGTAAAATACGGATACCGGCCTCTTCCAGCCAGCGGGTGAGGCGGGCGGTAGTAGCAAACTCGTGATTGGACAGCTCAGGGTTCTGATGCAGTTCACGGCGGTAGGCGACGATTTTTTCGGCCAGTTGGCGGGTCATAGTCTTGGCTCACAGTGGTTAGTAAGCTTTAACCCTAGTGCAGGGCAGCCGGAAGCAAAAAGACTATCTGGTTATATTTCATAGCGATTGTGTCTGCATCACGGTGGCAACGTGCGTTGACTGTTCGTGAAACAGGCGTTCGGTCGTTGTTCGCCAGGGTTTAAAGAGGATCGGACTGCTCAATGCGGTAATGGCCAAGAGGACACAGGCTTTACACCGTTCGAGATGGATTTTTTCACTTTTTATCGATTTTATGTGATCCAGGTTGTGGACAAAATCCCGTCTAATTGCTGTACTGTACTGGACACACGTTTTGTGTCTTACATTCACGTTAAAGGTAAGTTTGATGTCTAAGATTAAAGGTAGCGTTAAGTGGTTTAATGAATCCAAGGGCTTCGGCTTCATTACTCCGGAAGATGGCAGCAAGGACGTTTTCGTTCACTTCTCTGCTATCGCTAGCAATGGTTTCAAAACTCTTGCTGAAGGCCAGCGTGTAGAATTTGAAATCACGAACGGTGCCAAAGGGCCATCTGCTGCTAACGTTATCGCTATCTAAGCTACAGTAGCCGAAATTCTTAAAACCCGCTCCTTGAGCGGGTTTTTTATTATTATTTTTCGGTAACTCAAGCCGGTTGTTTACGTACCAGTAAGCTAAACAGCAGGATGGCAATGGCGTAACAGCCAACAATCGTCAGTGCCATCGACACGCTGGAAGTACCGCCCAACCCGGTGAGTGGCACACTGCATGCCCCGAGCGCAAACATGCTCACGCCGATCAACGCAGATGCGCTCCCCGCCTTGTCCCCCTGGCTTTGCATCGCTAAAGATGATGCTGTCGGGCCGACAATCCCGATCACCGCTACCGAGAAGAACAGTGGCACCATCAACAGTCCTAGCGGTGCGTGCAAACCGGCAGCCAGCAGCAACAGCAGCGATGAGATAGCCGCTAATGTTAAGCCGCCTTTCAGTACCTTTCTTTCACCAAAATGCATGCTTAGACGGCTGGCGACTTGCGCAGAAATGATCAACCCAACGCCATTGACGGCAAAGCACAGGCTGAACATCTGTGGGCTGAGGCCATAAATCTGCTGTAATACGAAGGGAGAGGCGCCGATGTAGGCGAACATGCCGGCCATGACAAAGCCTTGCGTCAGGCACAGGCGCATGAATTGGCGCTGAGTGAGCAACCCCCCCAAAGATTGCAACATTGCCAAGATCCCACCCTGGCTACGACGCTCCGCGGGCAGAGATTCGTGCAGTTTCAGGCTGGCGAGAGTAAACAGCAGTACCGCGATGGCCGCCAACGCGCCGAAAATGCCACGCCAGTCCATAAACTGCAGCATCGCGCCACCCAATACAGGTGCAATGATCGGTGCCAGGCCGTTGACTAACATCAGCAGGGCGAAGAAGCGCGTGAGTTCGTGCCCGGAATAGAGATCGCGGGCGATGGCGCGGGAAATAACGGCACCACCTGCCCCTGCTAACCCTTGTAACAGCCGGGCTATCAGTAACTGGTCGATATTGGGTGCCAGAGCACACCACAGGGAAGCAACCAACAGCAGTGCCAGAGAAAGCAGCAGCGGACGCATGCGGCCAAGTTTGTCGCTGTAGGGGCCAAAAATCAGCTGACCGACCCCCAGCCCGAGCAGACCGGCAGTGAGGCTGAGCTGTGCCGTGGATGTTGACGTATTCAACTCTCCGGCCATTTCCGGCAGGGCAGGTAAGTAAAGATCGATGCACAGCGGCCCCAGTGAGGCAAGCAGGCCAAGTACGAGTGCGTACACCAGACGTTGTCTGGCTATGTGTCTGGTCATGAGGATTATGGTTTCCTGAACAGGTGAGAGATAGCTTGCTGGTATAGGCCGCTGAGCAGGCTGATATCGGCTTTTTGGGTGGTGAGGATGCGATAACCGGTACCTTCGCTTAATACGGCAATAAACTCTACCCTGGCGGCGATTTCCTGCTCGCTGAAGTGCGGGTAGATCCGCTGCAGGTTCTGGCAAACATGGTGGAATAACCGTGTTTCTGCATCACTGAGCATTTTCGCCACGCTCGGGTTGCGTGTGGCCTCGGCAGTAACCTCCAACATCAACATGTGGTCGGTTTCGCTTTCACCGGGTTGTTGAAACAGGGTACGTGCTGCCAAAGTGCCAGCGATCAGGTTGATATGATCGCCGAGATCCTCGAGCCGCCGCATTTTACTGGTGATGATACGATTAACGATCTCTTCGATGATCGCATCTTTGTTGTCGAAGTAGCGATAGATCTGGCCGACGCTCAGTTGGGAGTTTTGTGCGATTTCCGCCATGCTGGCGGCGTGAAAACCGTGCTGGCGAAAACAGAGTTTTGCTGCGTCGACAATCTGGTCGCGGCGAGCCTGTACTTTAGCCTGCCTGCTGTCGCTGGTGGATATCATGTCCCGATCCTTTGCCAAGAGAAATGCGTTTCACTTTCTGGGTGTGAACGTTCATTCTCAATTGTAATGCAACAACGGCAATAGGCAATATCACAACTGTAAAGGTCGGTGTCGGGGCGCTGAACGTCAGGCGAACAGATAAACCTTGATGAAGGTGCCAACAATCAGCAGGCACAGCAGAGTTGCGGTAACTTCAGTGGCGGTTCTTGGCAGACTAAACATCTGAGTTCTCATCCAGTGGGGGATACTGGATGAGATTATGGGCTGGGCAGATTAAGGAAACATTAAGGCAACGAAATTAGCTCATTGCCCATTAATCCAAATGACCAGCATAAACGCCAGCAGGGTCATCGCCAGCGAGCCCGCCAGGTTGAGTAACATATTGGCCAGAGCCCAGGCGAAACGCCCATCTTGCAGCAAATAGACCACTTCCAGCGAAAAGGTGGAGAAGGTGGTCAAACCGCCGCAGAAACCGGTGGTAATCAGCAGCTTCCAGGTAGGATCCAGATGCGTCATTCGAGAGAAAATGGCGATAGCGGCGCCGATGATAAAACCCCCCAGCAAATTCACCGCCAGAGTACCCAGGGGGATATGGGCATTCAGCGGGTTCATCTTCATACTGATGGCCCAGCGCAGTACGCTGCCCACACCGCCGCCAATAAAAACTGCCAGTAAAGAACTCAACATGGTCAAAACTGCCTTTCATTAAATGGGAAGTCAAACTCAGAAAGGTCCAGGCACAATGCTACGTACCCCTCTGAGAGGTTACGTAGACATCATCAGCCTGTGAAGGCGGTTATGGAGGAATGTCATCTCCGTGATTCGACGCCGCTGTTTTTGCCGCGCTGGTGGGATCTTACACCCAGCGCCGACGGTTTTGTAGTATCAAAAGTGACGTGGAAAGCAGAAATTGTCACTCTTGGTATTAATGATTGGGCACCGCGAGTTCCAGGCGATTGCGGCCGTTGTTCTTCGCACGATACAACGCGTTGTCAGCGGCTTTTAACCAGTCCAGATAGCCGGTCATTTCACCGTGATAATCGGCGATGCCGGCGCTGATATTCAATCTTAGCTGTGGCGCCTCACGGAAAATAATGTCGTTCAGCCGCTCCTGAATGCGTACCAGCGCAATACTGGCTTGTTCAGCACTGGTGTTTGGCAACACGGCTCCAAACTCATCCCCGCCGTAGCGCCCAACAATATCCACTGCACGTAATCCAATTAACAGCTCTTCGGCCAACACCGCCAGGGCCTCGTCCCCCAGCGCATGCCCGAAGGTGTCGTTGATGGTTTTGAAACGATCGATATCCATCAAAATCAGAGTTGCACTGTGCTGATAGCGCCGGCAACTGTCAAATTGGTGATGGAGCAAATGTTCCCAATGACGGCGGTTATACAGCCCTGTCAGGCCGTCACGCATGCTGATACGCAGCAGTTCCTGTTTTTTCTCCGCCAGCCGTTTGGCGGTGCGGTACGTCACCAACCCCAATAGCGTGGGGTAGAGATAGATCATCGGCAGGCACAGATAGATCTGCAGCGCTGTGCTTTGTGGTTGAAAGGGAAAACCCAGCACGGCACCGATCGCCAGGGCACTGAACACTTGCACGGCCAATCCTTTGAGGAACAGTGATTTTCCGGCGGAGGCAATGTTGTTCATGCCCATCATCGACAGGATAACGACTGACGGTAAGGCATTGAATGCCATCATCGCCACCCACAGCCCACCAAAAAATGAATCGATCAGCAGGTTGCGGATCTCAGCCTTGAAAGGCATAGCGGAACGACGTGCCCATTGGTAGGCAAGGTGTGGCCAGATAAAACCGTGGAGAACCAGCAGGCCCCATATCCAAGGAGACGTCTGCTGTGAATAAAGCACCGAGAATACACAGATAAAACCGACCCCAAGGCCGACAATGCGAGGCAGATAGGTGCGTCTGGCGAAGCTGAGGCCGGAACGTCTGGTATCAATGACTGAAGGCGTGTACATCCGGCAACTCCACAGTAAGTAGAATGACAGCGTAGCATGCAGCTAAGAAACTCAGAATAGTCTGATTAATGTTCAATGCATTTAAAATAGCATCTTGGCTCAAGATCTCACTCTGTTACATGTTGATGTTGTTTTGGCTCAGGGAAAGTAGGTAAATATTATCAGGCAAGCTTTGTTGTTTCGCTGCGTCCGCAGCGCTATATGAATAAGAAGGTGAGTATGGAAGGTCTCAGTATTACCAAACTTCTGGTGATTGCGGTGTTGATCATTTTGCTGTTCGGTACCAGCAAGCTGCGTTCTTTGGGCGCAGATTTAGGCGCTGCGCTGAAAGGCTTTAAAAAGGCGGTCGGTGATGATACGACACCGCCAGCAGCGAACACCGCTGAAAGCCAGTCCAACCCGCAGAGCGTGGAAAAGAAAGACCAGTAATGACGCTTTTGGTTGGGCAATAAAAAACGGATGCCGCAAGGACATCCGTTTTTTGGCGTTTCCGTGATGAGAAACGTAACAATTCATTGCTGCGATTACTTCACTTCCATCCCTTTTGCCTGTAAATCGGCATGGTAGGATGAACGAACAAACGGACCGCATGCGGCATGGGTGAAGCCCATCGCCATCGCTTCTTCTTTCATTTCGTCGAACTCTGCCGGGCTGACGTAACGCTGTACTGGCAGGTGATGACGGCTTGGCTGCAGATACTGGCCCAGAGTCAGCATGGTCACACCATGGCGACGTAGATCGCGCATCACTTCAACGATTTCCGCATTGGTTTCACCCAGACCGACCATCAGGCCTGATTTGGTTGGGATGTGAGGATGTGCTTCTTTAAAGCGTTCCAGCAGCTTCAGTGACCACTCGTAGTTAGCGCCCGGACGAACCTGACGATAGACGCGCGGTACGTTTTCCAGGTTGTGGTTGAACACGTCTGGTGGCGTTTCGGTCAGGATTTCCAGTGCGCGATCCATACGGCCACGGAAGTCCGGTACCAGGGTTTCAATCTTGATGGTCGGGTTCTTGGCGCGGATGGCAGCGATACAATCGGCAAAGTGCTGAGCACCGCCGTCGCGCAAATCGTCGCGGTCAACCGAGGTAATGACCACATAACGCAGGCCCATATCGGCGATGGTCTGAGCCAGTTTCTCCGGCTCGTTAACATCCGGGGCCACAGGGCGGCCGTGTGCCACGTCACAGAATGGGCAGCGGCGGGTACAGATAGCGCCCAGGATCATAAAGGTGGCCGTACCGTGGTTGAAGCACTCAGACAGGTTCGGGCAAGAAGCTTCTTCGCACACCGAATGCAGACCGTTTTTACGCATTGCGGCTTTAATGCCTTGAATGCGGGTAGAGTCGGCAGGGAGTTTGATTTTCATCCACTCGGGTTTACGCAACAGCTCCTGCCGTTCGGTGACCACCGTTTTAATCGGGATCAACGCCATTTTGTCTGCATCGCGGTATTTGACGCCGCGTTCCATCTGAATTGGTTTACTCATAATCGTGCAGGTTCCAGTTACGAAGCTCGACCTTCGGGTAGCCGAGTAAATGAACAAATTCCTGTACCAGGACTGGGTGTACGTCTTCAATACCAACGCCAGGCACAACCGCGCTGACCTGTGTCATCTGCATGCCGGCGTAACCACAAGGGTTGATACGCTGGAAGGGGGTAAGATCCATGGCGACATTCAGGGCTAAGCCGTGGAATGAACTGCCTTTGCGGATCCTCAAACCCAACGAACAAATTTTTTGCTCCCCCACGTAAACACCGGGCGCATCCGGACGGGCGCGTGACGCGATGTTGAAATGGGCAAGGGTATTAATAACGGTATCTTCAATAGCCGTGACCAGCTGCCGAACGCCAACCTTGTTGCGTTTCAGATCAACCATCACATACATCACCTGCTGCCCCGGGCCGTGATAGGTCACCTGGCCGCCGCGATCGCTCTGAATCACCGGAATGTCACCCGGCATTAACAGATGCTCGGCTTTACCGGCTTGGCCTTGGGTAAACACCGGCTGATGCTGAACCAGCCACAGCTCATCTGGCGTGGTCTCGATTCGGCGATCGGTGAAGTTGTGCATGGCTTGGGATACAGGCTCGTAGGGCTGCAACCCCAGCTGACGCAAAATGATCTTGTCTGGTTGCAAAAGAGTCATCGCCAGGTTACAGAAGTGGTAATGCCATTATACCGGGCGCTCTGGCCCGCGACCAGCATTTCGCTGACCAAAAATGCGCAACCCGGGCAGAGAATGCTCTGGCCCGGGCTGAAAAGCAGGTTTTTGTGCTGGAATTACAGCACCATGCGGACAATTTCAAGGTTGCCCAGCTCATCATATAAGGTTTCCACCTGGTCTATATGAGTCGCGTTAATGGTGATGGAAACGGAGTGGTAATTGCCTTTGCTGCTCGGTTTAACCTGTGGGTTATAGTCCCCAGGAGCATGGCGCTGCACCACTTCAACCACCTGGTCTACCAGCTCGGGTTGTGCCAAGCCCATTACTTTGTAGGTAAATGAGCAAGGGAATTCGAGCAGTTCGTTCAGTTTAGTTTTCATGTGCGCTCCAGAGTGCGGCTATCAATATAGTCCCGTCATACTTGAAACTGCCCCTTTGTTGGCTGCCCTTACTTAGCCGAATCACTTACTTGAGTAAGTTCATCGGGATTCATACGCTTGCCGCCTCGACGCAACTCCAATTATTTAGGGTATCGCTAATCTATAAATTATAACTCCCGCCGGAGCGGGAGTTAAAGTTAATCAGTATATGGGGGCGATTTCGCCCGTTTCAACTGTTAACCGAACCAGTGGTGGAACATCAGTTTGATGTAATCCACGATACGGCTGAAGAAACCACCTTCTTTCACTTCGTTCATCACCACCAGTGGGCGCTGATCGATGGTTTTGCCATCGAGCTGGAAGTTGATGCTGCCGACAACCTGGTTTTTAGCCAGAGGGGCATGAATTTCTGGTGTGTTCAACACGTAGCTGGCTTTGAGGTCTTTCATGCGGCCGCGTGGAATGGTCAGATAGACGTCTTTGTCTACGCCCAATTCAACGCGGTCTGTATCGCCGAACCACACTGGTTCAGAGGCAAACTCTTTACCCACTTTCAGTGGCGCAACGGTTTCGAAGAAACGGAAGCCCCACGTCAGCAGTTTTTTGCTTTCGGTTTCACGGCCTTTATAAGTACGACCACCCAGCACCGCAGAGATCAGGCGCATCTGGCCTTCTGTTGCAGAGGCAACCAGGTTATAACCTGCTGCATCGGTATGACCGGTTTTGATGCCGTCCACGTTCAGGCTGGTGTCCCACAACAAACCGTTACGGTTCATCTGGCGGATATTGTTGAAGGTGAACTCTTTTTCTTTATAAATCGCGTATTCATCTGGTACGTCGCGGATCAGCGCCTGGCCGATCAACGCCATATCGCGCGCTGAACTGTACTGACCCTGTGCATCCAAGCCGTGTACGGTTTGGAAGTGGGTGTTCTGCAGGCCCAGCTTGCTGACGTAAGTATTCATCAGATTAACAAATGCGTCCTGGCTGCCTGCCACGTAGTCGGCCATGGCCACACAGGCATCGTTGCCGGACTGCAGGTTAATGCCGCGGGTCAGCTTGGAAACAGGTACGCGGTCGCCTGGCTTCAGGAACATCAGCGAAGAGCCTTTGAATACCGGGTTGCCGGTTGCCCAGGCATCTTGTCCGACGGTAACCAGGTCTTCCTGGCCGATTTTACCTGCTTTCAGTGCCTGGCCGATGACGTAGCTGGTCATCATTTTGGTCAGGCTGGCTGGGTCGCGGCGCGCATCGGCGTTCATTTCGGCCAAAACTTTACCGGAGTTGTAATCAATCAGGACGTAGGCTTCCGCGTCGATCTGCGGTACCCCTGGGATCATGGTCTTGATATTAACGTCATCGGCATGCGCAACAGTAGTTGCACTCATCGCGATAACGGTGCCGAGCGCTATGCTCTTGATTAAGCGGAAAGAAGTTACTTGTTTCATGATCGAGACTACAACATCCATGAGGGTAAAGTTAAAAACGAGCCACACTATAACAGATGAGATCCCGGCAGGCATTAGCCAATCCTCTGACTCATCGCGCTTTACTGGCTTTAGCTGAAAGAAAATGTTTCAGCTAAAGGAAGGAGTATCAGTCGCGATATCTGCCGGAGCTCTGTTTAAGGTGCAGCAGTGACAAAAGATTGTTGCTGCGCTTCGCTAGCGAGGCGCTGCTGCAACTGAGTCGCTTGTTGGCGGCTGCTGAACGGGCCTAACTGTACGCGATAAACGTTGCCGCTGGCAGCCACTTTACCGGGCACGCCAAACTTTTGGCTCAGGCTTTGTTGCCAGGTCTGTGCACGTTCGGCACTGCTCAGTGCACCAACCTGGACGACATAGCTTCCGCCAGAAGCCATGCTGCCTGCACCAACGGCTGCAGTGGCAGCTACAGGGGCAGCAATGGCGGCAGCGCTGACTGCAGGTTCAGGCTCTGAGCCTTCCAACACGCCAGCCGGTACGGCACTCGGCGCACCAAGGAAACCGCTGCGGCCGCTGTTGCTGGTGGCCGCTGCTGGGGCGTCATCGCCGTTATTCAGGCTGCTGTTGTCAATGGGGCGAACTGCTGCGCCGCTCGCGACAGGAACGTCCTGCTGTACCGGGGTACCCATGCTGCTGGAGCCAAGATCCGGGCGTGAAGGCAGGGCGTAGCTTTGTTTGGCGACGGTAGTACCGATGGTGCCAGGACCGCTCAGGGTGCCGTCCGGTGCAACATTGATGAAATCAACCTTGACCTTGGTGTTGTTGGACAGGTTCAGGCGATCGGCCACGGCTCTCGACAGATCGATAATGCGACCTTTGGTGTAAGGGCCGCGATCGTTAACCCGAACCACCAGTTGGCGGCCATTGGCCAGGTTGGTCACGCGTACGTAGCTTGGGATCGGCAGCGTCGGGTGTGCGGCGGTCAGACCGTTAGGGTCGAACTGTTCACCCAGCGCCGTGGTGTTGCCTCGGGCTTCTTCGCCATAGGAGCTCGCCAGACCGGTTTGCGAGAAGTTCTGCGGATCTTTCACAATGCGGTAAGTGTCGCCATTAACCTTATAATCCTGCAAGTTATTAGGGTTATAGGGTTCATATTGAGGCTCAACGCCACCGATTTCCACCACCGGCCCGTTATACGGCTGCTGCGGCGGTGCTTGCTGTTCCGAGGTCGGGGCGGTACAGGCGGAAAGTAACACCGCGACTACGCCGACCCAAAGCCATTCCTTACGCATTACTCACCTCTTATAAACTTTTAGACATCATTTTCCGATGCGTGTGGATCGACATGATGATGCCGAACCCGGCCATAAGCACAATCAGCGCCGAACCCCCGTAGCTGACCAGAGGCAAAGGTACGCCAACTACCGGTAAAATGCCACTGACCATGCCAATGTTAACAAACACATAAACAAACAAAATCAGCATCAGGCCGCCGACCATCACTCGGCCAAAGGTCGTTTGTGCCTTGGCGGCAATCATCAGCCCGCGGATAATCACCAGCAGGTACAGTGCCAGCAGCACCAGCACCCCGATCAGCCCTAACTCTTCGGCCAACACCGCGAAGATAAAGTCGGTGTGGCGTTCCGGCAGGAATTCCAACTGCGACTGGGTACCGTGCAGCCAACCCTTGCCTGACAGACCACCGGAGCCAATAGCGATTTTTGACTGAATAATATGATAGCCGGCACCAAGCGGGTCGGTTTCCGGATCGAGCAGCATCATGACGCGGTCGCGCTGATAGCCGTGCATCAGGAAGAACCACAGTACGGGGATAAAGGCAGCCAGCAATACCGCAGCCACGGCGATCAGCTTCCAGCTCATGCCGGACAGAAACAGCACGAACAGGCCGGAGGCGGCGATCAAAATTGAGGTCCCCAGATCCGGTTGTGCGGCAACCAACAGCGTTGGCAGGAAAATGAGCACCAGTGCGATGGCGGTATTCTTCAGCGAAGGCGGACAGACGTCGCGGTTCATAAAGCGCGCCACCATCAACGGCACGGCAATCTTGGCGATCTCGGACGGCTGGAAGCGCACAAAGCCGAGATCAAGCCAGCGCTGAGCCCCTTTACTGATTTGGCCGAAGGCATCCACCAAAATCAGCAGGATTACGCAGAAGATATACAAATACGGCGCCCAGCTTTCATACACCCGCGGTGGGATTTGTGCCATGACGGCCATCACGATCAGCCCCATGACGATCTGGCCGATCTTGCGCTCCATCATGCCAATGTCCTGCCCGCTGGCGCTCCACATGACGAACGCGCTGTAGACCAGCAGGGCCAGAATGAGTAGCAGGAATGTAGGATCGATGTGGATTTTGGTCCAGATCGACCCTTTTTGTTGGCTTTCAGTCATGTTCTACCTTAATCACCCTCTACGCCTGGTGGCAGTGGGGCTTCAGATGGTAATTGCGTATTGTTATCGCCCAACAGGATATGGTCGAGGATCTGACGGGTAATTGTCCCGACCGCCGGACCGGAGCCGCCGTTTTCCAGAATGATGGCGACCGACACCGTAGGGTTGTTGTACGGTGCAAACGCCGTCATCAATTTGTGGTCACGCAGGTGCTCCGCCAGTTTGTGGGCGTTGTAGGTTTCGTAGCCGAATACCTGTGCGGTACCCGATTTCGCCGCGGCTTTGTAAGGTGCATCCGCGAAGTACTTACGCGCCGTCCCGTTCGGACGGTTGGCTACACCATACATGCCGTCTTTGGCAATTTCCCAGAAGCCGGAATGAATATCGCCGATCTGCTTGCTTTCTTCTTGGCTAAATGGCACCAGTGCCCCATTGATTCTGGTGCTCTGCAACAGATGTGGCGTTTTGACGTTGCCGTCGTTTATCAGCGTGGTCAGTGCCTTGGACATCTGGATAGGCGTAGCCGTCCAGTAGCCTTGGCCTATGCCTACAGGAATGGTATCGCCCTGGTACCAGGGTTTTTTATAACGCTTGAATTTCCACTCGCGGGTTGGCATTAAGCCAGAACGCTCTTCGGACAGATCGATACCGGTATATTCGCCGTAACCGAACCTGGTCAGCCAGGTCGACAGGCGATCGATGCCCATATCGTAGGCGACTTGATAGAAGAAGGTATCCGCCGATTCTTCCAGCGCTTTGGTCACATTCAGGCGGCCGTGGCCCCATTTTTTCCAGTCGCGGAAGCGTTTTTCCGAACCGGGTAATTGCCACCAACCGGGATCGAACAGCGTCGTATTTTTGGTGATCACCCCTGCGCTGAGTGCCGAGACGGAAATGTACGGCTTCACCGTGGAGGCTGGGGGATAAAGCCCTTGCGTTGCACGGTTGATCAGCGGCCGGTTCGGATCGTTCAGCAGCCCCTGGTAGTCTTTGCTGGAGATACCGTCGACGAACAGGTTCGGATCATAGCTGGGGTTGGACACCATCGCCAGAATGCCGCCGGTGCGCGGATCGCTCACGACTACCGCAGCCCGGCTGCCCACCAGCAACTGTTCGATATAGCGTTGCAGGTTGAGATCCAGTGTCAGGTAAACGTCCTGCCCGGCGGAAGGCGGCTGTTCGTGCAGCTGGCGAATGACACGCCCGCGGTTGTTGACTTCAACCTCTTCGTAGCCGGTTTTGCCGTGCAGGGTATCTTCGTAATAGCGTTCGATGCCCAGCTTGCCAATATCGTGTGTGGCGGCGTAGTTGGCCAACTTGCCATCTTTATCCAGCCGTTCAACGTCACGGTCGTTGATCTTCGACACGTAGCCGATCACATGGGTCAGGGCAGATCCATAAGGATAGTAGCGGCGCTGATAGCCTTTAACTTCGACACCGGGGAAGCGGAATTGGTTAACGGCAAAACGCGCCACCTGCACTTCGTTCAGGGCGGTTTTCACCGGGATAGAGACAAAACGGCGCGAGCGTTTGCGCTCTTTCTCGAAATTGGTGATGTCGTCATCGGTCAGATCGACCACGGGCCGCAATGCCTGTAGCGTAGCCTTAAGATCGTCGATCTTTTCCGGCATCAGTTCCAGTTGGTAAATCGTACGGTTGAGCGCCAACGGGGTGCCGTTGCGATCGTAAATGATGCCGCGGCTGGGCGCGATGGGCACCAGTTTGATGCGGTTTTCGTTGGAGCGGGTGCGGTAATCCTCAAAGCGGACGATTTGCAGATTATACAGATTGGCGATGAGGATGCCAGTCAGCACCAGGATGACCAAGAACGCCACCAGGGCGCGGCGTACAAACAGGGCCGATTCAGCCGTATAGTCGCGAAAAGGGTTACGTTCTATTTTCATCCCGCTGCTTTATTTCACTCTGTCACGGTTACCACCGATTATTCCCGGTGGTAAGGATGATTTGTTGTAATACTCCAGGCGCGGTAGAGGCTTTCAGCCACCAGAACGCGCACTAAAGGATGCGGCAATGTCAACGGCGAGAGTGACCAACTTTGTTCGGCTGCGGCCTTGCACGCGGGGGCTAGCCCTTCTGGGCCGCCAATTAACAGGCTGACGTTGCGGCCATCCTGCTTCCAGCGTTCGAGCTGTTGCGCCAACTGCGGTGTTTCCCACGGCGTTCCGGGGATATCCAGCGTGACAATACGATTGCCTTTGCCCACCGCCGCCAGCATCTGCTCGCCTTCCTTTTCCAGAATGCGTTTGATATCGGCATTCTTGCCGCGCTTGCCCGCCGGGATTTCGGTCAGCTCAAACGGCATGTCTTTTGGAAAGCGGTGCAGATAATCCATAAAGCCGGTCTGCACCCAGTCTGGCATTTTAGTGCCGACCGCTACCAGTTGCAGTTTCACCGCTTAGCTCCAGAGTTTTTCCAGCTCGTACAACTGACGGCTTTCTTCCTGCATCACGTGAACAATCACTTCGCCTAAATCGACAACCACCCAGTCAGAAGCTTCCTGACCTTTCATGCCGAACAGTTCCATACCGGCGTTGCGCGCTTCCTGCACAACGTGGTTGGCGATCGACATCACGTGACGGGTAGAGGTGCCGCTGCAGATGATCATGCAATCGGTGATGCTGGATTTACCCTGTACATCCAGAGCGATAATGTCTTGGCCTTTCAGGTCATCAATTTTATCGATGACGAAATCTTGGAGCGCTTTACCTTGCAAAGGTTCCCCCTCGGGTGTGTTCGGTTTATTCGACTGCGGCGGGCAACTGCCCGTATTGCGGCCTGAATCAATGATAAGTCGGCAGGATGCCGCTGAAAGCCAGCTGGTGACTGCCCGGCCAGCTAAGGTTTCCGGGGTTTTCAGCGAATACCTGAAAAATAGCGGCGCAGTATATCATGCAGCTCTCGCTAGCGATATAAACCCTGTAACTCGATATAGCGTTGTACTGAACGTGGCAACAGGTCATCACAGTTGAGGCCCTGATGGCGGCGCTGGCGGATTTCCGTGGCAGAAATTTCCAACTGCGGTGTGTCTGCCAGATAGATATAGCCCTGAGGTTTCAGGCTAAGCTGTGTGGCATCGGTCACCCGATGCTGTTCCAGCCACTGCTGCAGTTCTTGCGTGTCCATCCGGTCATTGTAACCGGGACGGGCCAGCACCAGCAGATGACAGGTCTCCAGCAGCGATTGCCAGCGATGCCATTTGTGCAACGACAAGAGCGAGTCCTGGCCAATAATAAACGCCAGAGGCAATTCAGCGCCACGTTCTTTACGAATGGCTTCCAGCGTCTCTATGGTATAGGACGGCGTTGTGCGGTGCAGCTCACGGTCGTCTACGGCAAATAACGGATTACCGGCGATTGCCAGCTCTACCATTTTCAACCGTTGCTGTGCATTAGCCTCGGGCTGAGGGCGATGTGGGGGAACATGGTTTGGCAGTAGCGTGACCCGGCTCAGGCCAACTTCTGCAGCGAGGGCCTCCACCGGCCGTAAATGGCCGTAGTGGATTGGGTCAAAGGTACCGCCAAACAGGGCGTGCAGAACGGTGGTGTCTTGCGTTTTAGTGGGCATCTGAAAAACTCGTGGCCAGAGGTTTGCCGCACAGCAGCATTGACAGGGTTTCCAGTTCCGACCAAACCGATTGGCCGTAATCCTGTTTAAGGGTGATTTCAATCTGCGCCAGCAGATGCACCGCTTGCCGCAGTTGGGCACCGGATAGTCGCTGTAATGCTTGAGTGACCAGATTGCGGCGGTTTTGCCACACTTTGTACTGATCAAACAACGTGCGCAGCGGCACTGATGCCATGCGTCTTTGCAAATTCAGCAACTGCAGCAATTCGCGCTGCAGGGTACGTAGCAAAATGACCGGTTCGACATCTTCCTGCTGCATCTGTTGCAGGATATGCCAGGCACGTTTGCTTTTTCCCGCCAACAGAGCATCTAGCCAGTGGAATGGCGTGAAGTGTGCGGCGTCGTTTACCGCCAGTTCAACGCGCGGTAGCGTGAGTTTACCGTCTGGATGCAGCAGTGACAGCCTTTCGAGTGCCTGCGACAACGCAAGCAGGTTGCCCTCGTAGCAATAGCACAGCAACTGATTGGCCGCATCGTCCAATTCCAATTTCATGGTTTTGGCGCGCTGCGCTACCCAGCGTGGCAATTGGGCTTGCTCAGGTGTCTGGCAACTGACATAAGCACCATGCGGAGTGAGAGCCTTGAACCAGGCGCTGTTTTCTTGCGCCTTGGTCAGGCGCGGCCCACGCAGTATCAGCAAAATATCGTCATGCAGCAGGGCGGCCAGCTTGATTAACTGTTCACCGATAGGCGCGGTGGGTCCGTTCTCCGGGAAGATCAGCATCAGCGTCTGGCGACTGGCAAACAGGCTCATGGCCTGACAGATGCTGAAAATGGCGTCCCAGTCGGTATGGGCGTCAAGTGAAATGCTGTAATGCTCGGTGAACTGCTGTTGTTGCGCCGCCTGACGGATCAGATCCTGGCTTTCCTGCAACAGTAACGGTTCATTACCACTCAATAAATAACAAGCGCGCAGCCCCTCTCGGAGCTGCGCGGCAAGTTGTTCAGGATAAATACGAATCATTGATCTACGCGGCTGGCCGCTTTTTCACCGGCGGCAGCAGCTTTCTGTTGCGTTTCTTCTTCCGCCGCGTGCACGGTCAGCAGTTTGCGCACCAGTTGCTGCGCGGCCTGCTCACGCATTTCCTGACGAATGATCTCCTGTTCGGAGTCTTTAGCCAGTGCGGTCAGTGGGTTATCGAAGAACGAACGGAACACTTTCACGCTCAGCGGATACAAATCGTGACCCGGGAGCAGCACCTGTGCCTGAACGGTCAGCACCATCTGGTACTCAGCGGTTTTACCGTCCTGGAAGATAGACGCGGTATCCTGGCTTTCGGTTGCGCCAATGATGCGTAGGGAAGGGAGATCCTTACGTTTCGCATCTTTGACAATGGTCACGCCGCTTAGACGCAACTGTTCACGCACTGCACGGGTCAGCGGGCCATAAGGGTCTCCACTATCCAGCAGTAGCGTTTTCATTTCTGAGGGTACCTGCGTGGTGCCACGCAGGTGAAAACCGCAGCCAGCGGTGACCAGCACCGCCAACCCCAGCAACAACGTCAGAATACGATGTCGCACAACGCCTCCTTGTGTTAACCCACAACCAGGTTAAGCAATTTGCCAGGAACATAGATCACTTTGCGAATCGTAACCCCGTCCAGATATTTAGCGACCAGATGTTCCTCGGCAGCGCGCGCGCGCACTTGCTCTTCGGTTGCATCCGCTGCCACAGTGATTTTAGCGCGAACCTTGCCGTTTACCTGCACAACCACCAGCTTGGAATCTTCGACCATCGCTTGCTCGTCGGCTTGCGGCCAGGCTGCGGTATCCACATCACCTTCGCCACCCAGAGCCTGCCACAGAGAGAAGCACACGTGTGGAGTGAACGGATACAGCATCCGAACCACGGACAACAGTGCTTCTTGCAACAGCGCACGATCTTGCTCGCTTTCTTGCGGTGCACGGGCCAACTTGTTCATCAGTTCCATCACCGCGGCAATCGCGGTGTTGAACGTCTGACGGCGGCCGATATCGTCGGTCACTTTGGCGATGGTTTTGTGCAGATCGCGGCGCAGTGATTTTTGTTCTTCGTTCAGTGTCGCAACGTTCAGCGGCTGAACTGCACCTTTTTCCAGATGTTCGTAGGCCAGTTTCCAGACGCGTTTCAGGAAGCGGTTTGCCCCTTCCACACCGGACTCCTGCCACTCCAGCGTCATTTCTGCCGGTGAAGCGAACATCATGAACAGGCGCACGGTATCGGCGCCGTATTTCTCAACCATCACCTGTGGGTCGATGCCGTTGTTTTTCGACTTCGACATTTTGCTCATGCCAGCATAGACCAGTTCACGACCTTGTGGATCGGTGGCTTTAATAATGCGGCCTTTGTCGTCGCGTTCAACATTGGCGTCGACGGGAGAAACCCACACGCGCTCACCGCTGTTACCGGTGTAATAGAAGGCATCTGCCAACACCATACCCTGACACAGCAGGCGTTTTGCCGGCTCATCGGAATCGACCAGGCCTGCGTCACGCAGCAGTTTGTGGAAGAAGCGGAAATACATCAGGTGCATGATGGCATGTTCGATGCCGCCAACATACTGATCGACCGGCAGCCAGTAGTTGGCGGCGGCTGGATCCAGCATCCCTTTGTCGTACTGCGGGCAGGTATAACGCGCGTAGTACCAGGATGACTCCATAAAGGTGTCGAAGGTGTCTGTTTCACGGAACGCTGGCTGACCGTTTACGGTGGTTTTCGCCCACTCAGGATCGGCTTTGATTGGGCTGGTGATACCGTCCATTACCACATCTTCCGGCAAGATCACCGGCAGTTGGTCTTCAGGTGTTGGCATCACGGTACCGTCTTCCAACGTCACCATTGGGATTGGCGCACCCCAGTAACGCTGGCGGGAAACGCCCCAGTCACGCAGACGGTAATTAACCTTGCGCTGACCGACGCCTTTGGCGACCAGTTTGTCGGCAATGGCGTTGAAACCGTCTTGGTGATCCAGACCGTCAAATTCACCCGAGTTGAACAGTGTGCCTTTTTCAGTCATGGCTTCGGCTTGCACGTCGGGTTGGCTGCCGTCGAGTGCCAGCACAACCGGTTTGATCGGCAAACCGTATTTGGTCGCGAACTCCCAGTCACGTTGATCGTGAGCGGGTACTGCCATCACGGCGCCTGTGCCGTATTCCATCAGCACAAAGTTGGCAACCCAAATTGGCACTTGCTCGCCGGACAGCGGGTGGATGGCGAACAGGCCGGTCGGCATGCCTTTCTTCTCCATCGTCGCCATTTCGGCTTCGGCCACTTTGGTGTTACGGCACTCTTCGATAAATTCAGCCAGCGCAGGGTTGTTCACGGCGCCTTGCTGCGCCAGCGGGTGGCCCGCGGCAACGGCAACGTAGGTGGCACCCATAAAGGTGTCAGGACGCGTGGTATAAACCGTCAGTTTTTCATCGCTGCCCGCCACGTCAAAGGTGATGTCCACCCCTTCAGAGCGGCCAATCCAGTTACGCTGCATGGTTTTCACCTGCTCTGGCCAGCTTTCAAGCGTGTCCAAATCGTTCAGCAGTTGATCGGCGTAATCGGTGATTTTGATAAACCACTGAGGGATCTCTTTACGCTCAACCTTGGTGTCACAGCGCCAGCAGCAGCCGTCGATAACCTGTTCGTTAGCCAACACGGTCAGATCGTGCGGACACCAGTTCACCGCGGAGGTCTTCTTGTAGACCAGGCCTTTTTCGTACAGCTTGGTGAAGAACCACTGTTCCCAGCGGTAGTAATCCGGATCGCAGGTGGCGATCTCGCGATCCCAGTCATAGCCGAAGCCCAGCAGTTTCAGCTGGTTCTTCATGTATTCGATGTTGTCGTAGGTCCACGGAGCCGGTGCAGTGTTGTTTTTCACCGCAGCGCCTTCAGCCGGCAGGCCGAACGCATCCCAGCCGATCGGCTGTAGGACGTTTTTACCTAGCATGCGCTGATAGCGCGAGATCACGTCACCGATAGTGTAGTTACGAACGTGCCCCATGTGCAGACGGCCTGATGGGTACGGCAGCATGGATAGGCAGTAATACTTTTCCTTGCTCGCATCTTCGGTAACCTTGAAAGTTTGCTTCTCTTCCCAGTGAAGCTGTACGTTCGATTCTATGTCTTCTGGACGGTATTGCTCTTGCATGGCGGCTGGTGGTCCTGTAGGTGTCAAACAGCTACCCCCTTCATCTTTCAAGCCGCGGCGTTGTTGGCTGCGTACACTCAACCCAGTCACTTACCTTTGTAAGCTTCTGGGTTTCCCGCACTGGCCACCTGGCCGTGA
Source organism: Serratia sp. CoH_134_PS_4 (assembly GCF_058190535.1). Lineage (NCBI taxonomy): Bacteria > Pseudomonadati > Pseudomonadota > Gammaproteobacteria > Enterobacterales > Yersiniaceae > Serratia > Serratia sp. CoH_134_PS_4. The sequence continues at coordinate 83,782 of NZ_JBXWKI010000004.1, read as the reverse complement.
CTCGAAACCTATCGGGGTATTTCTGTAGCATTCTGTTGAGTACTTATAGATCCGCATAGCATAGCTGATAAGACCTCTTGGCAACAACACCCAGCGCCCGACTCGGCGTATTTAAAAAATCTTCGCCATGATATGACTCACAACCTGAGGATCTCACCCCTTGCCAAGTGACATCAGCAATTTACGGCTAAAATGATAAGGGATAGTTTAAGAGGTAAGCCCTGTCACGTAAGTTCATCGAGGAGAGATTATGAACAAGGTTGCTCAGTACTACCGCGAATTGGTGGCATCTCTGACCGAACGTTTGAAAAATGGCGAACGTGATATTGACGCACTGGTCGCGAGCGCTGAAAAACGGCTGAATGAAGCCGGTGAGTTGACGCGCGATGAAGTGGAGCAGGTCACTCTGGCGGTCAGGCGCGACTTGGAAGAGTTTGCGCGTAGCTACCAGGAAAGCCGGGACGAGTTTACCGACAGCGTTTTTATGCGGGTGATTAAAGAGAGCCTGTGGCAGGAACTGGCAGATATTACGGATAAAACCCAGTTGGAATGGCGAGAAGTCTTCAAAGATGTCAGCCATCACGGTGTTTACCACAGCGGTGAAGTTGTTGGTCTGGGCAACCTGGTGTGTGAACAGTGCCACCATCATTTGGCATTTTACACACCGGAAGTGCTGCCGCTATGCCCGAAATGCGGTCACGACCAGTTCCAACGTCGGCCTTTCGAGCCTTAAAATTTCACGCCCCGGTCCTCTCTTGTCGAGATAGAGCCGGGGCATTGCTATCAACCAAAGAGTTTCTTCATCAAGTTACTGAGAAAACCACCGCTGGCTGGGGCTGTCGCTGTTTCAACCTTGTTGGCAACCGCAGCGTACTGCGCAGCAGGCACTTTCTGCGCCACGGCAATACGGCTGTCCTGCGCGGTTTTTTCTGCCGCTTCTGGGCCATAGGCAAAGCCTTCTGCCAACACGAACTCCACATCAGTAATGCCGATAAACCCTAAGAACAGCTTCAGGTAAGGTGTGATCAGGTCGCTTGGTGTATCTGCATGGATACCGCCGCGGCTGGAGATCACTATCGCTTTTTTGCCGGTAACCAGGCCTTCTGCGCCTTCGGAGGTGTAACGGAAGGTTTGACCGGCACGCGCCACCAGGTCGAAATAGATTTTCAACTGAGTGGGGATGTTGAAGTTGTACATCGGCGCACTGATGATAATGGTGTCGTGCGATTTCAGCTCGGCAATCAACGCATCTGAAAGTGCCAGCGTCTCTTGCTGGTGTGGCGTTAAAGGCTTGTCACCGGCGTTAAAACCGCCAATCACTTCGCCATCCAGCTCAGGTAGGGTCGGGTTGGCTAAATCGCGAAAGGTAAAACTGTCGCTTGGGTGGGTTTCACGCCACTGTTGAACAAAAAAATCGACTAATTTTCCAGACTGGGAGTAATCACCCAGGATACTTGATTTCAGGACCAGTATACGACTCATTGGGTATTCTCCAGGCTAGGTCTAAGGTGTCAGTGCTGTTGTGCATTTGATAGCATCTTAGAGGCAAGCCTGGAGCAGTGATAGCGTAAAAATTCGCTGGGTTAAATCAAAAAAATTGAACGTTGAGAGGCGCTATTGGTAACCTGCCACGCGTTCGGCTAACAGATTGATAAACCCTTCGCGGTCAATGTCGGTCAGCACTTCCACGTTGGCCGCGTTGCCGTTTTGCTGGAAGACATCCACCACCGTCATCCCTTGGGTGTATTCCCCTTTGGTTTCTACACCGACCCAACGTTCTATACTGCTAAACAGCTGTGGTGCCAGTAGCCAGGCGATGGTGCAGGGATCGTGCATCGCGGCACCAGGCAATCCTCGCGGGTGGCTGAGATACAGCGGCAGGTAGAAGTCGAGCATTTCTGCCACGGCCTGCGCTACCGGATTTTTGATGTTGCGGATACGTTCGATATCCTGCGGCAGCACCAATGCCTGGTGAGTCACATTCAATCCCGCCATGGTCATTGGCACACCGGATTTCAGAACCATGTCGGCGGCTTCCGGGTCGACAAAAATATTAAATTCCGCCACGGGAGTCGTATTACCGGCGTTCATCCCGCCCCCCATAAATACGATACGCTCAATGTTACCTTTCAACTCAGCGTGTTGAGCCAATAGCAGCGCAATATTGGTCATTGGCCCGGTGACCACCAACGTGATTGGTTCTGGGCTGTTCCGTAACAGGTCAGCGATAAGCTCCACGGCGGTTTGTTTGACCGGTGCGATCGTCGGGGTCGGCAGATGGGTATTACCCATGCCGGTTTTGCCATGGACGTAGTCGGCAATCACCAGTTCACGCATCAGGGGAGCAGTGGCACCTGCAGCGACAGGAATGTCTTCACGCTTCATCAGCGTTAGCAGGCCGAGTGCGTTATGCAGGGTTTTCTCTGGCGTTTGGTTGCCGGCGGAGGTGGTGATCGCTTTAACGTCCAGTTCCGGTGAGCTGAGTGCCATAGCAAGGGCAATGGCATCGTCCAGGCCGGGATCGCAATCGATAATGATAGGGCGGGGCATGTTTATCTCCTTTTGTTGTTATCCAGTGAGCATCGGATCAAAACAGAGGAGAAACAAGTGCTTTTAGTGCCGGGCGGGGGGAAATAAAATTGCGCCCCAGGCGGGGCGCAGAGTCGTCATCAGTGCAGGATTTTCGCCAAGAAATCTTTAGCACGCTCGGACTCTGGGTTGTTGAAGAAGTCGTCTTTGTTACGATCTTCGACAATTTTGCCCTCATCCATAAAGATCACCCGGTTTGCCACTTTGCGGGCAAAGCCCATTTCGTGGGTTACCACCATCATGGTCATGCCTTCGTTCGCGAGTTCCACCATAACGTCCAGTACTTCGTTGATCATTTCCGGATCGAGCGCAGACGTGGGTTCATCGAACAGCATGGCGATAGGATCCATACACAGCGCACGGGCGATAGCCACACGTTGCTGTTGGCCACCGGAAAGTTGCCCAGGGAACTTATTGGCATGGGCGGTCAAACCGACACGCTCCAGCAACTTCAGGCCTTTATCGCGTGAGGCGGCCTTATCGCGTTTGAGTACTTTTACCTGTGCCAGCGTCAAATTGTCGATGATCGACAAGTGCGGGAACAACTCAAAGTGCTGAAACACCATGCCGACTTTTGAACGCAACTGCGCCAGATTGGTTTTTTTGTTGTTGACCGGGGTGCCGTTCACCAGGATATCGCCTTGCTGGATCGGCTCCAGGCCGTTGACGGTTTTGATCAGGGTGGACTTGCCTGAACCTGAAGGACCACAGACTACCACCACTTCGCCTTTTTTTACTTCAGTGGTGCAATCGGTCAGAACCTGAAAGTGACCGTACCACTTAGAAACATTTTTCAGGGATATCATCAAACAGTCCTTTTCTTCAAATAGCTTACCAGCGCCGAAGCGGCGAGACTGATAACAAAGTAGACAAAACCGGCAAACAGGATCATTTCGACCTGCGTACCGTCGCGCTCACCGATGGTGGAAGCAGTACGGAAGAAGTCAGCCAGGCTCAGTACGTATACCAGAGAAGTATCCTGGAAAAGTACGATGCCTTGGGTTAGCAGCAGCGGCACCATGGCGCGGAATGCCTGCGGCAAGATTACCAGCTTCATGGATTGCCAGTGAGTCATGCCTAATGCCAACGCAGCGGAAGACTGACCGCGCGAAATACTGATAATGCCGGCACGGATAATTTCCGAGTAATAGGCCGCTTCAAACAGGGAAAAGGCTACCATAGCCGAGATCAGGCGAATATCGGTTTTCGGTGATAACCCTAGAACCTGTTGTAATAAGCTTGGAACGACAAGATAGAACCACAACAGCACCATAACCAACGGCACCGAGCGGAACAGGTTGACGTACACGGCAGCGAACCAACTGATTGGCTTGAACGACGACAACCGCATGACGGCCAGAATGGTGCCCCAAAGGATACCGACAACGATGGCGGTCACGGTGATCTTCAGCGTAATGAGCAGACCCTGAAGGAGATAAGGGAAGCTTGGGACAATGGATGCCCAGTCAAATTCGTACATTATTTACTCCCCATATTGCCGGGCAACTGCACTTTTCTTTCGACCAAACGCATTAGCAGCATGATGACGGCATTGATGCCGATATAGGCCAGTGTAATCGCGGTAAAGGACTCATAGGCATGCGCGGAGTAATCCAGCAGTTTGCCTGCCTGGGCTGCCATGTCGACTAACCCGATAGTGGAGGCGATGGCGGAGTTTTTGACCAGGTTGAGCATTTCCGAGGTCATCGGCGGCACAATAACCCGGTAAGCATTCGGCAACAGCACGTAGCGATAGGTCTGCGGCAACGTCAGGCCCATGGCCAGCCCGGCAGCTCTCTGGCCACGTGGCAGCGACTGGATGGCGGCACGAACCTGCTCGCACACACGTGCAGCAGTAAAGAGACCAAGGCACAGCATCGAAGAAACAAAGAACTGCACGTTAGGATCGAGTTCGGTTTTGAACCACATGCCGATGTTGGTGGGCAGCAGTTCCGGGATCACCAGATACCAGGTGAAGAATTGCACAATGAGCGGCACATTACGGAACATTTCAACGTAACAGGTGCCAAGGGTGGAAAGAAAGCGGTTGGGTACGGTACGCAAGATACCGAATAGCGAACCGACAAAGAAAGCGATAATCCATGCACAGACGGAGAGGGCTACCGTTACCTGGAAGCCGGACCAAATCCAGCCAAGGTAGGTGGTATTCCCAAACGGGGCCTGCTGCAGAAAGATACCCCAGTTCCAATCTATTGACATAACAAACTCCGTTAAGCGGGCGCAGAGCGCCTAAAGATTGATGACTATTCAACGCCGATGGCACCGCGGCCAGTCGGGCTGACTTATGTGTGCGGGCATCGGTAATGTGCAATGGGGGAAAAATGCGGGAGGGGAACGGCCTCCCGTATTCCTGTCTGTCCCAGTCATCAACAGAGCTGGCTTGGCCTGATGGCCGCCCCAGCCCTTGTTCTATTAGTTCAGTGCTTTATCGTTAGGTTCTTTGAACAATTTCTTCATGTCGTCCGACAGTTCGAAGTTCATGTTGAGATTCTTAGGTGGGATAGGTTGTTTGAACCACTTATCAAACCATTTCGTTGCCTCACCTGAAGTCTGTGCCTGAGCGATGGTGTCATCGACCAGTTTTTTGAACTCAGGATCGTCTTTACGCAGCATACAGCCGTAGGCTTCTTGAGATTGCGGCGTTCCAAGGATTTCCCATTGATCCGGCTTCTTCGCTTTTGCGCGTTCGCCGGCCAGCAGGGCGTCGTCCATCATAAAGGCCACGGCACGACCGCTTTCCAGGGTACGGAATGAGTCACCGTGGTCTTTGGCGCTGATGATGCGCATGTTCATTTTGTTACTGTCGTTCAGCTTATTGAGCAGCACTTCAGAGGTGGTACCGGACGTTACGACGACAGGTTTCCCGGCCAGATCTTTGAAATCTTTAATATCAGAGCCTTTTTTTACCAACAGGCGGGTACCGACCACGAAGATGGTGTTGGAGAAGGCGGCCTGTTTTTGACGCTCAAGGTTGTTGGTGGTTGAGCCACATTCGAAGTCAAAGGTACCGTTTTGCAGCAGTGGGATACGGTTCTGTGAGGTGATTGGCAACATTTTTACCTGCAGGTTAGGCAGGTTCAGCTTTTTCTTAACAGCATCAACGATTTGGTTGGAGTAGTCCTGGGAGTAACCCACAACTTTCTGCTGGTTGTCGTAGTAGGAGAACGGCACTGACGATTCGCGATGGCCGACAACGATCACGCCGTTATCTTTGATTTTCTTCAGCGTACCGGTCAGTTCTTCCGCATGGGCTACGCTACCTGCCATACCGATCAGCAGTAACGATAACGCCAATTTACGCATTTGCATGGTCCAACTCCTTTGCTGTTGTGGTGGCTCAAATTCAAAGAGCATCAGATTCAAAATGGAGGTTTATTGCTTAAGTTATAAAGATAGTCTTAGTACCGATAACCGTTAGAAAATAGCCGATTGTGAACGGCTTGAAACTAAAATGTTTCATTTTTTGAGACGCCACGCGCACCAAATTAATGCAACAAAATCTCAATGCACCTATATGGTGCCGGTCATGCCCCTGAGTTGTGCATAAGTGCGACAAAGCGTCAGTAAAAGTAAATCGGTCATCAATCACAGAATAATTAAAGCAAGGAGTGTGCCAGAAACGCTGATTTAGCAATGGTTTATGCTGGCTGAATGGCAAACGCTGGCGATGCGGGAGGCAATGTTAAGTTTATAGGGGGGATGAATTGAAGCGGGGCGTGCCAGCGGCAACGCCCCAAAGGATTATTTACGACGCAGACTGAGGATCAGCGCCAGACCGCTGAGCAGTAAAGTGACGATCCACAATGGCGTAGCGCCAAAGCGGGCATAAGGCGTGATGCCGGTGGTCGGCGTCATTTTCACTTCAAGCACCTTACGAGTGAACTGCGGAATCTCTGCGATGACCTCACCGTTGGCATCTACCGCGGCGGTGACGCCGTTGTTTGTGCTGCGCAACAGTGGCCGGCCCAACTCCAGTGCCCGCATACGCGCCATCTGGAAGTGCTGCCACGGACCGATGGAATGGCCGAACCAGGCGTCATTGGAAATGGTCAACAGGAAGTTGGTATCTGGGCGGAAGTTGTCGCGAACCTGTTGGCCCAAGACAATCTCATAACAGATCGCCGCAGTCAGGTTGTACCCCTTCACACTGAGCTGCGGCTGGACATAATCGCCGCGGCTGAAGGAAGACATTGGCAGATCAAAGAACGGTGCCAGTGGGCGTAACAACGTCTCCAGCGGGACAAACTCGCCGAAGGGCACTAAATGGTGCTTGTTGTAGCGGTCTTTGGCTGGGTAGCTGTAGGGGGCGGGCTCGCCCAATACAATGGCGCTGTTGTAAATTTGCTGGCCCTGCGGTGTCGCACGTACGTCAACAATGCCGGTGATCAGGCTGCTGTTTTTGGCACGCATCAGATCATCCATCATAGTCAGGAAACCATTCTGGCTGGCTTCATAGTCCGGGATGGCGGATTCCGGCCAGATGATGATCGGCGCTTTGCCCACATAGGGGCGCGTTTCATCCAGGTAGGTTTGCAGCGTGCTGACCAGGGCTTTCGGGTCCCACTTCATCGACTGAGCGATGTTGCCCTGAACCATGGCGACGTTGACCGCTTTGTCCGGTTGTGGGGTGAACCAGTGCAGTTGGCGCAAAGGCCACGGCAACAGCAGCAGCGCGACGGCAACCACGGCCGGCGTGATACGGCGTTGATTCACCGCGTACACCAGTAGCCCGGCGATCGCCATCAGCATAAAGGTGATGGTATCTACCCCCATCAGCGGGGCAATACCTTTTAACGGCCCGTTGAGCTGGCTGTAACCGAACTGCAGCCAAGGGAAACCGGTTAGTACCCAACCACGCAGAAACTCGGTCACTTGCCACAACACGGGCGCGGCAATCGCCAAACGGTACCAGCTGGTAGCTGGCCACAGCCGTGCCAGCAATCCGGCAAACAGCCCGGTATACAGTGACAAATAGGCGGCCAGTAACGCGACCAGGAAAATATTAACGGCGAAGGGCATGCCACCGAAATCGGCAATGCTGACGTAAACCCAGTTAATGCCGGTACCGAACAGACCGAAGCCCCAGCAGAAACCGAGCAAGGCGGACTGTTTAGTCGTGCGATTGAGGGTAACGGCCAACAGGCCAAACAAGGAGACAATGGCCGCAGGCCAGATATCGTACGGAGAAAATGCCAACGTACCGCTGGCACCGGTCAACAGCGCCAGTAGGGCGCGAACCCACTGGCGTTCAAGGAAAGAGGCTTTAGCCATGTTTAATTTAGTCTTCCAGTTTCGGTTGCGGAGAATCGTCCGGAATTTTTACATGAACCTGGATGATACGTCGACTGTCGGCCATCGCAACTTTAAATAGGTAACCTTCGATTTCAATGGTTTCCCCGCGCGCAGGCAAATGACCGAAGGCTTGCATCACCAGACCACCGATAGTGTCGACCTCGTCATCACTGAAATGGGTGCCGAAGGCTTCATTGAAGTCTTCAATCGGTGCCAATGCGCGCACGGTATACATATGACGGCTGAGCTGGCGGATATCCAGATCGTCTTCGTCATCATATTCATCTTCAATCTCGCCGACTATCAGCTCCAGAATGTCTTCGATAGTGACCAGACCGGATACGCCGCCGAATTCGTCAATGACAATCGCCATGTGATAACGCTGGGAGCGGAACTCCTTCAGCATCCGGTCTACTCGCTTGCTTTCAGGCACCACCACGGCGGTACGCAGCACCTTGTCGATGCTGAACTCCTCGGATTCTGCACGCATAAACGGCAGCAGATCCTTGGCCATCAAAATGCCTTCGATGTGATCTTTATCTTCGCTGATCACCGGGAAGCGCGAGTGGGCGGATTCAATGATCACGTCCAGGCACTCTTCCAGCGTTTGGTTACGCTTGAGCGTTACCATCTGGGAGCGCGGGATCATGATGTCGCGCACGCGCTGCTCGGCGATATCCATCACGCCTTCCAGCATGTCTCGGGTATCGGGATCGATCAGGTCGTTTTGCTCGGAATCACGGATCAGCTCTACCAGATCACCACGGTTTTTAGGTTCGCCGTGGAACAGCTGGTTAAGGATAAGAGTAAAGAACCCCTTCTTGGGACTGGGGCTGTCATTGCTTTGTGAATGGTCGTCGCTCATGGCGTTTTAGTTAACATCACTCATGTCAGAGTTAGGGGAGTCAGCGACAGCCCCATAGAGGGGCTGTGGGGAAATCAGCTGACGTCAGAGAGGGTCTTTTTCCGCCAGGTACGGGTCCGGATAGCCCAGGCCGTGCATGATTTCGGTTTCCAAAGACTCCATTTCTTCGGCTTCATCGTCTTCGATGTGGTCATACCCTAGCAGATGAAGGCTACCGTGAACAACCATATGCGCCCAGTGGGCCTCCAGCGCCTTCTCTTGCTCAACCGCTTCTTGTTCAACGACCTGTCGGCAGATGATCAAATCGCCGAGCAGCGGCAGTTCAATACCCGGGGGGGCTTCGAACGGGAATGACAGCACATTGGTGGGTTTGTCCTTGCCGCGATAAGTCAGGTTCAATTCGTTACTTTCGGCCTCGTCGACCAAGCGAATGGTCACTTCGGCTTCTTCTTGAAACTGCGGTAGCACGCCTTCCAGCCAGCGCTGGAAAGTGGCCTCGTCCGGCAGACCGTTACTGTCTGCACAGGCAATCTGCAGATCCAAAATCACCTGACTCATGGTATCTCCTGCTCGGAGGCGATAGTCGCCTCGCGCTTACGTTGTTCGTTAATGGCGTCTTTGCGTTTCTGTTCGGCGGCTTCCCAGGCTTCATAGGCGATTACCACACGGGCAACGACCGGATGACGAACCACATCTTCGCTGTGGAAGAAGTTGAAGCTCAGCTCTTCGACGTCCGCCAGCACTTCCATCGCGTGGCGCAGGCCGGATTTTTGGTTGCGTGGCAGGTCTACCTGCGTCACGTCACCGGTAATCACCGCTTTTGAGTTGAACCCGATACGTGTCAGGAACATCTTCATCTGTTCGATAGTGGTGTTCTGGCTCTCATCAAGGATGATAAACGCATCGTTGAGGGTACGGCCGCGCATATAGGCCAGCGGCGCAACTTCAATCACATTGCGTTCAATCAACTTTTCTACGCGCTCGAAGCCCAGCATTTCGAACAGGGCGTCGTACAATGGGCGCAGATAAGGATCGACCTTTTGGCTCAGATCCCCTGGCAGGAAGCCCAGTTTTTCACCGGCTTCGACCGCGGGGCGGGTCAGCAGTATGCGACGAATGTCCTGACGTTCCAGCGCATCTACCGCGGCAGCAACCGCCAGATAGGTCTTGCCGGTACCTGCCGGGCCAATGCCAAAGGTAATGTCATGGTCGAGAATATTGGCGATGTACTGCGCCTGGTTCGGCGTACGCGGTTTCACCATGCCACGCTTGGTTTTGATGGTGACGGCCTTGCCGTAATCCGGCACGCTGTCGGCAATCTGTTCCAGCACCCGGCTTTCTTTGATGGCCAGATGAATTTGTTCCGGATCGATATCTGGGATCACGCCGCGGATGGGGGAGGTGTCCACGTACAGGTGGCGCAGGATATCAGCGGCGGCAACCACACTCGGGTTTTTGCCAACCAGTTTAAAACGGTTGTCACGGCGGTTTATCTCAATACCCAACCGGCGTTCGAGTTGTTTGATGTTCTCATCAAACGGGCCGCACAGGCTGAGTAATCGCTTATTGTCTGCCGGCTCTAACAAAATTTCTTGTGTTGCGACGTTCAAACTATTCCTCAAGGCTCATATCGGGCCTGGTTGATTTTCGGTACGCGCATTCAGGGCAAAACCTGAGGTTCTCTACCTTGAATTATTCATGGTGCGACGCACTGGCGCAAGTTTACCCATGATCTATCTGTGCGCCGACGGCGAAATTCAAGGGCTGATAGAGGAAAAACGCGGCCTAAACAGCCGCGTAAGAACGTGAGAGCAAAGTCTACGGGATCAGTTCTTTTTCACGAACTCGGATTTCAGCTTCATTTGACCAAACCCATCGATTTTACAATCAATGTTGTGGTCGCCTTCCACCAGACGGATGTTCTTCACCTTGGTGCCAATTTTCAGCATTGAAGAGCTGCCTTTGACCTTCAAATCTTTTACCACGGTCACCGCGTCGCCGTCGGCCAGCAGGTTGCCGTTGGCGTCTTTGACAATCAGCGCATCGCTGTCTTCTGCCGGGGCGCTGTCGCTCCACTCGTGGGCACATTCAGGGCAGATGAACATCGCGTTGTCCTGATAGGTGTATTCGGAGTTGCACTTCGGGCAGTGTGGGAGTTGCATGTTATGTCGCCTCTTAAAATAGAAAAAAGAACCGCAACGGACGCACGCGCCCGGCGGAGAAATAAATGTTTTTGTACGGGATGTCATTCCAAAATAATTGGAGTTACATCACAACAAAGCCACGGCTTTGTTGAACAGCGCTTCCGCTGGCCCCAACGGGGCGAGGCTTTGCCGAGTAACGCGGCAGCGAGCCCCCAGTCACTGAGTAAACTAAGTGACTGGGGGGAGCGTGCGTGGCCAACACAGATGCAGCTTCAAGTATGAAGGGAGGGCTGGTAAATACCGACACCTAACGCATTTTCTTTGCGCGTCCGGGCGATGACTGACTGCGGGGATTCATGTACGCGCAGGTCCATCTGCTGTTCGGTACGTACCACTGCGCCACGCAGGGTGTTGGTCAAAACGTCGGTGATTTCCACATCAACGAACTGGCCGATCATGTCCGGCGTGCCTTCAAAGTTCACCATGCGGTTGCATTCGGTACGGCCGGCTAATTCCATCACGCTTTTGCGAGAGGTCCCTTCCACTAAAATGCGTTGTACGGTGCCGAGCATCTTACGGCTGAACTGCATCACCTGCTGATTGATGCGATCTTGCAGAATGTACAGTCGCTGTTTTTTCTCTTCTTCACTGACGTCATCGACCATATCGGCTGCCGGGGTTCCCGGGCGTGACGAATAAATAAAGCTGAAGCTGGCGTCGAAGTTAATTTCGGCAATCAGGTTCATGGTCTGCTCGAAGTCAGCCTGGGTCTCGCCTGGGAAGCCGATGATGAAGTCTGAGCTAAGCTGAATGTTGGGACGCGCCTTGCGCAATTTGCGAATGATCGCTTTGTATTCCAGCGCGGTGTGCGCGCGCTTCATCATGGTCAGGATGCGGTCTGAGCCACTCTGCACCGGCAGATGCAGGAAACTGACCAGTTCCGGCGTATCTTCATACACGGCGACGATGTCATCGCTGAACTCGATCGGATGGCTGGTGGTGAAGCGGATGCGATCGATACCGTCGATGGCCGCGACCAGACGCAGCAGTTCGGCGAACGAACAGATGTTGCCGTCGTAAGTGGCTCCGCGGTAGGCGTTAACGTTCTGACCGAGCAGGTTCACTTCCCGCACGCCCTGCGCTGCCAATTGCGCGATTTCGAACAGCACGTCGTCACTCGGGCGGCTGACTTCTTCACCGCGGGTATAAGGCACCACGCAGAAGGTGCAGTACTTGTTGCACCCTTCCATGATAGAGACAAAGGCCGTTGGGCCCTCAGCGCGCGGCTCCGGCAGGCGATCGAATTTCTCGATTTCCGGGAAGCTGATGTCGACCACCGGGCTGCGAGTGCCCTGCACATGGTTGATCATTTCCGGTAGGCGGTGAAGAGTCTGAGGACCGAATACCACGTCTACGCAGGGGGCGCGAGTACGGATCAACTCCCCTTCCTGGGAGGCGACACAGCCGCCCACACCGATGATCAGCGCAGGGTTTTTCTCTTTCAACAATCTCCAGCGGCCCAGCATGGCGAAAACTTTTTCTTGCGCTTTTTCGCGGATCGAGCAGGTGTTCAGCAGCAGCACGTCCGCTTCTTCGGCGTTTTCGGTCCACTCGAAGCCGTGCGTGCTGTTCAACAGGTCTGCCATTTTTGATGAATCGTATTCATTCATCTGGCAGCCCCAGGTTTTGATATGTAGTTTCTTCGTCATTGACTTGCCATTACTCAGTGCGGAGCGAAAGTTGCGATACACGACGTGCAGAGCGCTTATACCTTATGGCTTTCAAGTTGCAGTTAGGCGGCAAGTTCGGGAGTCCCCAGGCGCTTACTCAGGTAAGTAACTGGGGTGAGCGAAGGCAGCCAACAACGCTGCGGCTTGAAAGACGACAGGTATATTGTAAACATTTGACGCCGTTGTGACCAGCGCGGGGAAAACGGTATGCAACCTGAAGCCAAATTAAAAATCCGTTACACTGATGCCAAATGCCATGCCGGTGGGGATGGCGATAATCCACTAAGAAAATATAGCCAATATGAACACTTCTCAAAAACGGTATGACGCCGTGGTGGTCGGGGGCGGAATGGTCGGCGCCGCCGCCGCTCTGGGGCTGGCACAGGCGGGTTGGTCCGTGGCATTGCTGGAGCACCAGGCTCCGCAGGCGTTCGATGCCCACAGCCCACCGGATCTGCGCATTTCTGCGATTGGGTGCACATCGGTGGGGTTACTCAAACAACTGGGTGCCTGGCCAGCGGTGCAAGCCATGCGTACTGCACCCTACCGTCGGTTGGAAACCTGGGAATGGGCGTCTTCACGGGTGGCGTTTGATGCTGTCTCGCTCGGACTGCCGGAACTGGGTTTTATGGTGGAAAACCGCATTCTGCAACTGGCGCTTTGGCAGCAATTGGAACAGTGCGAAAATCTGACGCTCTGTTGCCCTGCCAAGCTGCGTTCTCTGCAACGCGTTGATGACCATTGGCAGGTGACGTTGGACTCCTCTGAGACGCTAGAGGCGCGTTTGGTGGTGGGGGCCGACGGTGCGAACTCGCAGGTACGGAACCTGGTGGCTATTGGTACTAACGGCTGGCAGTATCGCCAGTCTTGCATGCTGATCACCGTCGATACCGGTGCACCGCAGCAGGATGTGACCTGGCAGCAGTTTTTCCCTTCTGGGCCACGTGCTTTCCTGCCGCTGTATGATCAATGGGCTTCATTGGTATGGTACGACAGCCCGCAACGCATCCGTCAGTTGCAGGCAATGCCGTCAGCGCAGCTGGAGCGAGAAATCGCCGAAGCGTTTCCTGCACGTTTGGGGGCGGTAAAAGTGCATGCTGCCGGCTCGTTCCCACTGGCCCGTCGACATGCGCAGCGTTATGTATTGCCAGGGTTGGCATTGATCGGAGACGCGGCTCATACGATTAATCCGCTGGCTGGACAGGGCGTGAACCTGGGCTATCGCGATGTGGAAGCGTTGTTGGCCGTGGTGGGTGATGCGCGGGAGCAGGGCGAGGACTGGAGCAGCGAAGCGGTGCTCATGCGTTATCAGCGCCGCCGCCGTACCGACAATTTGCTGATGCAAAGTGGTATGGATCTTTTTTATACCGCCTTCAGTAATAATTTGGCGCCGCTCAGCGTGGCACGCAATATTGCATTGATGGCAGCTCAGCGGGCGGGTAAGTTGAAGGAACATGCGCTGAAATACGCACTGGGGTTGTAATTGCCCCTTGTTCGTAGGGGCGCTGCATGTTGCGCCCTGATAAACAACCTTCATATCGCCCAAACGTCAGACAGCAAAAAGCCCGCCGAAGCGGGCTTTTCTAAATGTGGCTGGGGTGCCAGGATTCGAACCTGGGTATGCTGGTATCAGAAACCAGAGCCTTACCGCTTGGCGACACCCCAATGGTGTAACAGTAAAATATGGTGGCTACGACGGGATTTGAACCTGTGACCCCATCATTATGAGTGATGTGCTCTAACCAGCTGAGCTACGTAGCCATTTGTCGATATTTTACTTTAAAGTCAAAGTAGATGATGGCTGGGGTACCTGGATTCGAACCAGGGAATGCTGGTATCAAAAACCAGTGCCTTACCGCTTGGCGATACCCCATCAACATGTCTAACTTTTTTTCGCATCGACCATTTAAAAATGGCTGGGGTACCTGGATTCGAACCAGGGAATGCTGGTATCAAAAACCAGTGCCTTACCGCTTGGCGATACCCCATTAGATGCCTGCAACTCGATGAATGAAATGGTGCGGGAGGCGAGACTTGAACTCGCACACCTTGCGGCGCTAGAACCTAAATCTAGTGCGTCTACCAATTTCGCCACTCCCGCAAAAAAGATGGTGGCTACGACGGGATTTGAACCTGTGACCCCATCATTATGAGTGATGTGCTCTAACCAGCTGAGCTACGTAGCCATCTTTTTTCGCGCAACCTTCATCGGCGTTGCGGGGCGCATTATGCGTATATGGCCGTTTTGCGTCAACAAGTTTTTTCCCAAAAAAGCGACCTGATGTGTTGTTTGTCTGGGTTGTGAACAGTATGGCGATAAAATCATCAATTCGGCTGATTAATGGTTGAAAACATCAACAAAAAGGCGGGCCCGAAGGCCCGCCCAAAGAATAAAACGCCGGACGATTATTTGTAGGCAGCCTGGTGAACGCCGACTGCACGACCAGAAGGATCGTCCATCTTTTTGAATGACTCATCCCATTCGATGGCTTTCGCTGAAGAGCAAGCCACTGACGGGCCGCCTGGCACGCACTCGGCTGCGCTTGGCAGAGGGAACAGCTCCTCGAAGATTTCGCGGTACAGGTAACCTTCTTTAGACCCTGGCGTGTTGTACGGGAAACGGAAACGTGCGGTTTCGAGCTGTTGATCGCTAATTTGCTTGGCAGCGACTTCTTTCAGCGTGTCGATCCAACTATAGCCCACGCCGTCGGAGAACTGCTCTTTCTGGCGCCAGGCCACGCTGGCGGGCAGATAGGACTCAAAACATTCACGCAGGATATGTTTTTCCATTTTGCCATTGCCGCACATTTTGTCTTTCGGGTTGATACGCATCGCCACGTCGAGGAATTTTTTATCCAGGAAGGGCACGCGTGCTTCTACACCCCAGGCAGACATTGCTTTATTCGCGCGAGCACAGTCAAACATATGTAATGCCAGCAGCTTGCGTACGGTCTCGTCATGGAATTCGCGGGCATCCGGCGCCTTATGGAAGTACAGGTAGCCACCGAACACTTCGTCTGCTCCCTCGCCAGACAGCACCATCTTGATACCCATCGCTTTAATCTTGCGTGACATCAGGTACATCGGGGTCGAGGCACGAATGGTGGTCACGTCATAGGTTTCGATGTGGTAAATCACGTCGCGAATGGCATCCAGACCTTCTTGCACGGTGAAATGAATCTCATGGTGCACGGTGCCCAGGTGGTTCGCCACTTCCTGCGCGGCGCGCAGGTCTGGGGAGCCTTCCAAACCGACAGCAAATGAATGCAGCTGCGGCCACCAGGCTTCGCTGCGCTCTTGATCTTCCACTCGGCGAGCGGCGTATTTTTTGGTGATAGCGGAAATGACGGAAGAGTCCAGGCCGCCAGACAACAGCACGCCATAAGGCACGTCAGACATCAGGTGACTTTTCACCGAGTCCTCCAGCGCGTTGCGTAGGGCATTGGCGTCTGTCACGTTGTCTTTGACATTGTCGTAATCGAACCAGTCACGCTGGTAGTATTCGCGGATCTCACCGTCCTGGCTCCACAGATAGCTGCCTGCCGGGAATTCTTTAATGGTGCGGCAAACCGGCACCAGCGCTTTCATTTCAGAGGCGACATACAGGTTGCCGAATTCATCATGACCCATATACAGCGGGATAATACCCAGATGGTCACGGCCAATCAGGTAAGCGTCTTTCTCTGAATCGTATAGCGCAAAGGCGAACATGCCTTGCAGGTCGTCGAGGAAGTCAGTGCCTTTTTCCTGGTACAGCGCCAGGATCACTTCACAGTCAGAGCCGGTCTGGAACGCATAGCGATCGCTCAGTTGTTGGCGCAGCGCCTGGTGGTTGTAAATCTCACCGTTAACGGCCAAAACGTGGGTGTGTGCTGCGTTGTACAACGGTTGTGCGCCATTGTTAACGTCGACAATCGATAGACGCTCATGCACCAGAATGGCTTTATCGCTGGCGTAAACACCGGACCAGTCCGGCCCGCGGTGGCGCATCAGACGGGACAGCTCCAGCGCTTTTTTACGCAGTTCAACGGGATCGGACTTCAGATCGAGCACACCGAAAATAGAACACATATAACGACTCTCCTAACGACTTTTATAGACTGTGATGTTGTTTTTGCTGTTATAGGCAGCGTCGCCGGCTCATCAATGATGGCGCGGTGTTGCTGCGTTGTGTTTATGAAAATGCGTCAAAACCAACAGGGGATGCAAGCGTTTTAGCGCAGTGCCAGAAAATAGTTGTTTGGGGTAGGGTGATTATTAGCGGATATTCAGTTTTTGACGTCAATAATTAGTGATAATGCATTTTTTTTGACAAATAGATGAGTTGCCGGAAAGTTTTACCGGCAACTCATTGCGGACTATCAGGCAGTCAGCTGCCAGAGTGTGAAGGCTGCGTCCGGTGTCCATCCGGCGTTAGAGGTGTGTGCTTGCAGGCAGGTGTATTTCTTTCCTTTGTAGGTCACTACATCACCGACCTTGTAGCTGTGGCTGTTTTGCCACTCATTGACGCCAGGGTCCGGCGGTGTGCCGCCGTCTGCCGTTTTCACTGCCAGTGCACTGCTCGGCAGGGAGGTGTTGCCTTTGTTGTCGGTGGCGGTGACAAAATAACTGTATTGTGTCGCCGCCGTCAGGCCGCTGTCTTGCAGCGACAGACCACCGGTCTGGCCGATCGCGTTACCGTTACGGTAAACCGTATATTGGCTTATCGGATTGGCGCTGTTAGCCGCAGCCCAGTTTAACGTAAGCGAGGTTGAGGTGATCGCGCTGGCGTTCAACGCCGTGGGTGCCTCAGGCTTTCCCGGCGGTGGTGTTACACCTCCCTGAATGAGCGCGGCGTAACGTGTTTTGAATTCCCAGTTGTAGGCCACGCCGGCCTTGCTCTTGCCGTTGTCCCAGTTAACCGACCAGGTCATCAGGCCTTTGATCGACAAACCTTTGGCATCAAGGCGCGCGAAGGCGTTATAGACAGCTTGCTTGTCGACCACATACCCGGTAGCAGCGGCGTCATTGTTGGTTGGCAGGCCGATAACAAACTTGGACGCTGGGATTTTGGTATAACCGCGGGTGCCAGTAACCAGACTTTCCGTCAGGTAATACAGAAAGTCTTCTTTCATGGCGTCATTATTTTGAGTGATCCAGGCGCCTTTACCGCCATTGGCTTCATCGACCCAGATACCGTCACCACCCTGGTTATAATATTGCGGTGCAATGAAATCATAATAACCTTCGAGTGCGGTAATATAATCCAGGTAAGTGCCGTTGGTACGTAAATAAGGGAACTCTGGCGCCATGCTGACAATAAAGTTTTTACCTTCAGCGGCATAATGTGTTTTTACTTTTTTCAATGCGGCCGGTAAGACCGTCTTATTATTAGCTGCGCCGATGGCGGCTTGTTCCAGATCGATGTCCAAGCCATCAAAACCGTAGGTTTCCACCAAACGAATAATTTCATTAGCCAACCGGTCTTCGTCGCCGGTTTTCAATTCGATATGTGCGTCAGCACCGCCCAGAGAAATCAGTACCGCACGGCCCTGGCTGTTCAGAACGCCAACCTGGCGGCGGAACTCGGTATCGGACAGGTTGTAGGGCTTGAAGGTTGGGATACCGTCGCCCTTCATAAACGCCACGGCAACCACATTATATTCAGCAGGAATATCGGTCAGGTTCATATTAGCGAACTGGCCCTGTTGGTAACCGTCGCTGGCACCCGCTGCCCAGTTATGCCAAAAGCCCATCATGATTTTTTTATTGGACATATCCGGCATGGCGGCTGCAGCATCTGCAACCTGTGCATTGATAATATTATCGGAGCTCATAGTAACCTCGTTATTTTAGGTAAGAGTATTTCCACTTGCCGTCAATAGGGTTTATTGGCGGGGCGTAAATATATAATGCGGGTTTTTAACGAGGGCGGGGTGAAACCTTTTCCTGCCAATAATAAATTTAATTCAAATTGACGGGGAGATAAAGGTGGCCGCAATGGCCACCTTAGGCATTAGAAAATATTGATATCCGCAACGGAAGGGAAGATGTAGCTCGGGCGGAATGGCATGGTTTCGACATCGTTCAGCGTCGAAACGCCAGACAGGACCAAGACGGTTTCCAGACCGGCCTGGAAGCCCGCCAGGATATCGGTGCGTAGGTTGTCGCCAACAATCACCGTTTCTTCCGAATGCCCCTGCATTTTATTCAGCGCGGCGCGGATAATCCACGGGCTTGGCTTACCCACGTAAAAGGGTTTGCGCCCGGTGATCTTTTCAATTGGGGCACAGAGTGCGCCGCAAGCCGGTGTAAAACCATGGCCATGGCTGTCCGGGTTGGTGGCAATGAAGCGGGCGCCATTGTTCACGAAGTAGGCGGCTTTGTGCATCATGTCCCAGTTATAAGAGCGAGTTTCACCGACGATCACAAAGTCCGGATTGATATCGGTAATGGTGAAGCCAGCTTTATACAGTTCGTGGATCAGGGCACCTTCACCGACCACGTAGGCCTTTTTGCCTTCTTGGCGGCGCAGAAAATCGGCGGTGGCCATGGCTGAGGTATAAAACGCGCTTTCCGGCACTTCAAGCCCGGCGGCGGAGAAGCGGTTCGCCAGATCCTGCGCGGTTTGTGACGGATAGTTAGTCAGAACGACCAGCGGCATGCCCTGTTCCTGAATACGCGCCAGGAAAAGATCGGCACCGGGAACCGGCGTGTTGTCATGTAGCAGCACGCCGTCGATATCACATATAACGTTTTTGATTGTCATTGTTGCTGTTTCTCATGATTTGCGGCAGGCAAAACGCGAAGATAGCACACCTGCCTGAGGCGGCGGATCAGCTTTCCAGCAATCGCTGCAATAGCACGCCGTTGAGCATCGCCCGTTTGGCCAGGGCGAAAGCGCCGATTGCCGAGCGATGATTAAGTTCGGAGGTGACTACCGGCAGGTTCTTGCGGAAGTCCTTCAGCACCTGAGTATTGATGCAGCTTTGGATTGCCGGCAACAGCACTTTTTCCGCTTCGGTGATTTCACCGGCGATCACCACTTTCTGCGGATTAAACAGATTGATGGCAATAGCCACGGCTTTCCCGAGATAACGACCCACGTGCTCAATCACTTCGCTGGCCAGCAGATCGCCGCGGTTAGCGGCTTTGCAAATGGCGGCGATGCTACAGTCGTCGAGCGTCAGTTTGCTTGGATAGCCCTGAGTCAGCAATTGACGAACGCGGTGTTCAATCGCGGCGTTGGCGGCAACGGTTTCCAGGCAACCGAAGTTACCACAGTGGCAGCGCTCGCCCAGCGGATCGATTTGAATGTGACCAATTTCACCGACGTTGCCGTTGTTGCCCAGGAAGATCTGGCCATTAACGATAATGCCAGCACCGGTACCCCGGTGCAGACGCACCAAAATAGAGTCTTCGCAGTCGCGGGTGGCACCAAAGTAATGCTCAGCTAATGCCAGACTACGAATGTCATGGCCGACAAAGCTGGTGACATTAAAACGTTGTTGTAGGTTGTCGACCAGCGCCCAGTTATTGACGCTGATGTGCGGCATATAGCGCACCACGCCTAGCGCAGGGTCAACCAGGCCAGGCAGGATGACGGCAATGGCGATTAACTCGCGCAGCTTGCGTTGATAGCTTTCGATAAACTGTGAAATGGCAGTGAACAGCGCATTTTCCAGTGTCTCCTGGGTACGCTCCGGCAGTGGATAGTGTTCTTCACCGAGCGATTTACCGCTCATGTCGTACAGCGTGATGGTGGCATCGTGACGACCCAGGCGTACAGCCACGGTATGGAAATGCCGGGTTTCGGAGACAATGGAAATGGCGCGGCGGCCGCCGGTAGAGGCTTGCTGATCGACTTCTTTGATCAGCCCGCGCTCCAACAACTGGCGAGTAATTTTAGTGACGCTGGCGGGCGCTAGCTGGCTCAGTTCGGCTATTTGAATGCGCGAGATCGGACCTTGTTGGTCGATCAGACGGTAAACCGCCGCGCCGTTGAGTTGCTTGACTAAGTCAACATTCCCTATCTGTGCTTGTCCGCCAGTACTCATCAATAATTTTACTCTCTGTCTACCCTTCATACTTCAAGTTACAGGGGGGCTGCCTTTACTCACTCAAATCACATACCCGCGTATGCTCATTGAGGTTCGTTCAGTTGCCGCCTACCTGCGACTCGAATTATTTTGGGTACATATGTTAGTTAAACCTCGTTACCGTTAACGAGCGTTTTGGTGATCTTAAAATCACGGGTAAATGCGGTCAGGTTCGCCACCTTACCGGCTTCGATCGTGCCTAAACGGTGATCCACGCCGATGGCACGCGCTGGATACAGCGTTGCCATACGCAGCGCTTCGTCCAACGCGATACCGACGTGTTCAACGCTGTTCTTCAAGGCGTCGATCATGGTCAGCGCGGAGCCGCTCAGGGTGCCGTTTTCGTCCACGCACAGCCCATCGCGATAGTATATTGTTTTACCGGCGAAAATAAATTGGTCAATATCGGCCCCCGCCGGGGCGGTGGCGTCGGTGACCAACACCAATTTATCACCTTTCATGCGTTTGGCGTTACGGATACTCGCCCAAGCGACATGATGACCGTCGGCGATAATGCCGGTATAGACTTCTGGCGTGTCGAAGATCGCCCCCATCAGCCCCGGTTCACGCCCGGTAATATACGGCATGGCGTTATACAGGTGAGTGGCGAAAGTGATACCGGCAGCAAATCCGGTGCGGGCCTGTTCGTACGTCGCATTCGAGTGACCGGCGGACACGACAATGCCGGCGGCGGTCAGCTGCTTGATAAAGTGCGGTTCTACCATTTCCGGCGCCAGCGTGACCTTGGTGATCACATCGGCATTAGCACACAGATAGTCGATCATCTCGCTGGTCGGCTTGCGGATGAACGCGGGGTTGTGGGTGCCTTTTTTCAGCGGGCTAAGGTACGGCCCTTCCAGATGCAGGCCAAGTGCCTGATTCGGGTGTTTTTTCAGATAAGCGCGCATCACATCGATGCTGTGCTTCATAAATTCGTCGCTGCTGGTGATCAGCGTTGGCAGATAGCTGGTGCAGCCGGATTTTTCGTTGGCACGCTGCATGATTTCCAGCGTCTCTTCCGAAATGGCGTCCAGCGAGTCGTTAAATTGCACGCCGCCGCAGCCGTTAAGCTGCACGTCAATCAAACCGGGGGCCAGGATAGCGCCACCCAGATCGCGCGTTTCGATGCCGGCCGGCAGCTCAGCCAGCGGGCAGACTCGTTCAATCAGCCCATCAGCGATAATAACTGCGTGGTCGTCAAGTACGTCGTGGCCGGTGAAAATACGGCCGTGGGTTAAAGCGAACATCGTAGCCCCCTGCAAGAATTAAAGACTCTTAACGCTTTCCGCTTCTAATTCGCGGAAATATTTAACGGTTTTGACTTTCAGTTCCATGGTGGATGGCTCATCGCACACCACAACCGCTTTGGCATGCAATTGCAGGCAGCTGATGGTCCACATATGGTTGATATTGCCTTCCACAGCGGCTTCCAGAGCTTGTGCCTTGGCATGGCCGGTCACCAGAATCATCACTTCTTCTGCGTCGAGCAGCGTACCGACACCCACGGTCAGTGCAAACTTCGGCACCAGGCTGACATCGCCGCCGAAGAAGCGGGAGTTGGCGATACGGGTATCTTCAGTCAGCGTTTTGATGCGAGTACGTGATGCCAGGGATGAAGCCGGCTCGTTAAACGCGATATGACCGTCAATGCCGACGCCGCCCATGAACAGATTGATTTTGCCGTAGGATTTGATTTTTGCTTCGTACTGGCGGCACTCGGCGTCAACATCCGGTGCATTACCATTCAGCAAGTTGATATTTTCACTTGGGATATCAACGTGATCAAAGAAATTACGGTACATGAAGGTATGATAGCTCTCCGGGTGTTCCTGCGGCAGGCCAACGTATTCATCCATGTTGAAAGTCACCACATGCTTAAAGCTTACTTCACCTGCTTTGTGCATCGCAATCAGATGTTTGTACGCTTCCAGCGGAGTACCGCCGGTTGGCAGGCCGAGCACAAACGGACGCTCCGCAGTAGGCTTGAATGCGTTGATGCGCTGGACGATATGGCGGGCGGCCCATTTGCCGACTTGTGCAGTATCTTTCAGTGGGATAAGTCTCATCTAACACCTCTTGGGGTAAGTAAACTAAAGCTATACTGGTTCGAGCCTGTGCAAGAGTCCTAAGCGTAACCCAGCTTTATGATTCTCGCGTGAAGCGTCAGGCTTGATGATTTTTTTAATGATAAAATAAGTTTTGTGTGATGGCTAGCAATGTGGCAGGTAAAGACTGCTTTTTGGTGATATAAATCACAAAAAAGGAGGTTTTAATTTGCGATACGAAATAATTTTTTTACACTCCACTTGTTGTCGCTCGTCCAGAGTTAATCGCAGTGTGTGATGGCGCTTGCGTAAAATATGATAAAGCCCATAAAAGGGCATTAGGGGGAATATTAAGGTGAACATACTCGGCTTTTTCCAAAGATTGGGCAGGTCGTTGCAACTGCCAATCGCAGTACTGCCCGTTGCGGCGCTTTTGCTACGCTTCGGCCAGCCTGATTTACTCAATATTTCGTTCATCGCACAGGCCGGTGGATCAATCTTCGATAACCTGGCGTTGATCTTTGCTATCGGTGTGGCGGCAACCTGGTCGAAAGACAATGCCGGCTCAGCTGCACTGGCGGGCGCGGTGGGTTACTTCATCCTGACCAAGGCGATGGTCACCATTAACCCAGCAATCAACATGGGTGTGTTGGCAGGTATCATTACCGGCCTGGTGGGTGGTGCTGTCTATAACCGCTGGTCCGGCATCAAACTGCCAGAGTTCCTTTCCTTCTTCGGCGGTAAGCGTTTCGTCCCAATCGCTACCGGCTTTTTCTGTTTAATCCTTGCAGCCATCTTTGGTTATATTTGGCCACCGGTTCAGAATGCTATCCACGCAGGCGGTGAATGGATTGTTTCCATGGGCGCGATCGGTTCCGGTATCTTCGGTTTCGTTAACCGTCTGCTGATCCCAACCGGTTTGCATCAGGTATTGAACACCATCGCCTGGTTCCAGATTGGTGAATTCACCAATGCCGCAGGCACTATCTTCCACGGCGACATCAACCGCTTCTACGCGGGTGACGGCACCGCCGGGATGTTCATGTCCGGCTTCTTCCCAATCATGATGTTTGGTCTGCCGGGTGCGGCATTGGCCATGTATTTCGCGGCACCCAAAGAGCGTCGCCCAATGGTCGGCGGTATGCTGCTGTCCGTTGCACTGACCGCATTCCTGACCGGTGTGACCGAGCCACTTGAATTCCTGTTCATGTTCCTGGCTCCCCTGCTGTATTTAGTCCACGCTATTTTGACCGGTATCAGCCTGTTTGTTGCTACCTTGCTGGGCATCCATGCCGGGTTCTCCTTCTCTGCCGGCGCGATCGACTACGTGTTGATGTACAACCTGCCAGCGGCCAGTAAGAACGTCTGGATGCTGATTGTGATGGGTCTGGTTGCCTTCGCGGTGTACTTCGTCCTGTTCTCTATCATTATCCGTGCGTTCAACTTGAAAACCCCTGGGCGTGAAGATGCGTCTGACGATGTCGTCGCTCCTGAAGCCAACAGCAACACGGATGAAGGCCTGCGCGCACTGTCTCGCAGCTACATTGGTGCCATCGGGGGGTCTGACAACCTGACCGGCATTGATGCCTGTATCACCCGTTTACGTCTGACCGTTAAAGATTCTTCAAAAGTACTCGATGCAAGCTGTAAGCGCCTAGGGGCTTCAGGCGTCGTGAAACTGAACAAGCAAACCGTTCAGGTTATCGTGGGCTCTAAAGCCGAAGCCATTGCTGATGGTATGCGTGCAGTCATCGCTACCGGCCCGGTTCCTGCGGCAGAAGTCGCACCGGCTGCCGGTGTGAATGTCGCAAAATCACAGGCTGTGCCTAATGCACCTAAAGTGGCCTTTGAGTCGCTGGTGGCGCCGGTAACAGGTGATGTGGTGGCGTTGGATCAGGTTCCTGATGAAGCCTTTGCCAGCAAAGCCGTAGGCGACGGCGTAGCGATTCGCCCGACCGACAAAACCGTAGTGGCACCGGCTGACGGCACCATCGTGAAAATCTTCAACACCAATCATGCATTCTGTCTGGAAACAGACAAAGGTGCGGAGATTGTGGTGCACATGGGTATCGACACCGTTGCATTGAACGGTCAAGGCTTCAAACGTCTGGTTGAAGAGGGTGCTGAGGTGAAAGCCGGTCAGCCAATCCTTGAATTGGATCTGGAATTCCTGAACGCCAATGCCCGTTCGATGATCAGTCCTGTCGTGGTCAGTAACTCTGACGATTACGCAGGTCTGACGGCGCTGGCAACCGGCTCTGTCGTGGCTGGCCAGACCAAGCTGTTTGAGATCCAAAAATAAACTGTTTTACCTGAGTAGTGCCCGGGGTGTTTAACGAGTCATGACGGAAGGCACCCTACCTTTGGCGGGAAGAGAGCAATCTCTTCCCGCTTTTTTATGGGTGGCGAAGAAAGAAGAGGCCACAGAAAGGGGGGCAGCGATCCATTGTGGTGCAATGCTCCGCATTTTTCGTGAAACAAACGGTTGTTTCCGGGCGTGGCTTGTTGGAACATAGGCGGTTATGTGTAGCGCTTTGCATTGAGGAATAGTGAAATGAGTGAGGCTGAAGCCCGCCCAACCAATTTTATCCGTCAGATCATTGATGAAGATCTGGCGTCAGGGAAACACGCGTCTGTTCATACCCGTTTCCCACCAGAGCCAAATGGCTATCTGCATATTGGCCATGCTAAATCCATCTGCCTGAACTTTGGCATCGCCCAAGATTATCAAGGCCAGTGCAACCTGCGTTTCGATGATACTAACCCGGTAAAAGAAGACATCGAGTTCGTTGAGTCGATCAAACACGATGTAGAGTGGTTGGGCTTTGAGTGGAGCGGTAACGTCCGTTATTCCTCAGATTACTTCGATCAACTGCACCATTATGCGGTGGAACTGATCGGTAAAGGCTTGGCTTATGTCGATGAACTGTCGCCTGAACAGATCCGTGAATATCGCGGTAGCCTGACCGCGCCGGGTAAAGACAGCCCATACCGTGACCGCAGCATAGAAGAGAACCTGGCGCTGTTTGAGAAAATGCGCAACGGCGAGTTCGCCGAAGGTGCCGCTTGCCTGCGCGCTAAAATTGATATGGCATCCTCGTTTATCGTGATGCGCGATCCCGTGCTGTACCGTATCAAATTTGCTGAGCATCACCAGACTGGCAACAAATGGTGCATCTATCCGATGTACGATTTCACCCACTGCATTTCCGATGCGCTGGAAGGGATCACCCATTCACTGTGTACGCTGGAGTTCCAGGACAACCGCCGTCTGTATGACTGGGTGCTGGATAACATCACCATCCCTTGTCATCCGCGTCAATACGAGTTCTCGCGTCTGAATCTTGAGTACGCCATCATGTCGAAGCGCAAGCTGAATCAGTTGGTGACCGAGAATATCGTTGAAGGCTGGGATGACCCGCGTATGCCGACCGTTTCTGGCCTGCGTCGCCGTGGCTATACTGCCGCATCAATTCGCGAGTTCTGCCAGCGTATCGGCGTGACCAAGCAGGATAACAACGTCGAAATGATGGCGCTTGAGGCCTGTATTCGTGAAGATCTGAACGAGAACGCGCCGCGTGCGATGGCCGTGCTGGATCCGGTGAAGGTCGTTATCGAGAATTTGACGACCGGTGTGGAAATGGTGACGATGCCTAACCACCCGAATAAGCCGGAAATGGGCAGCCGTGAAGTGCCGTTCAGCCGTGAGATTTATATTGATCGCGCTGACTTCCGTGAAGAAGCCAACAAACAGTACAAGCGTCTGGTACTGGGTAAAGAAGTGCGTCTGCGTAATGCATACGTGATCAAGGCGGAACGCGTTGAGAAAGACGCTGAGGGTGAGATTACCACCATCTTCTGCAGCTATGACCCCGATACGTTGAGCAAGGATCCTGCCGATGGCCGCAAGGTGAAAGGTGTGATCCACTGGGTTTCCGTTGAGCACGCATTGCCAGCTGAAATCCGCCTGTATGATCGTTTGTTCAATGTGCCGAATCCAGCTGCAGCAGAGGACTTCCTGACCACGATCAACCCTGAGTCGTTGGTTATCAAGCGTGGCTTCGTAGAGCCAAGCCTGGCAGCAGCACAGCCTGAAAAAGCCTATCAGTTCGAGCGTGAAGGTTATTTCTGTGCTGACAACCGCGACTCTTCGGCCGAGCACCTGGTGTTCAACCGCACTGTTGGCCTGCGTGATACCTGGGCTAAAATTGACGCCTGAGTTCTGAAGCGGTATTAACGCGAAAAGCGCAACTTGAGTTGCGCTTTTTTTATGCCTGTCGCTGCCGCTTAGCCCCAGCAGGGCATTTTATTTTCTCAATCTTATTTATCTGCCCGGCATATCAGTAATTTCTTGATAAAAATCATTAGTAATATAACATTGTCTTATATATTCGCGATGCGAATTAATGTCATTTAGAGAGCGCTCTCACATTTTTTCTCCTGACTGACTTTTTTGATTAAGCTGAAACCATTAATCGTCTCTGGTTGACCTGATATCCTTTTTTATTCTGATTTAATTGAATTTTTTATTCGACAGCCTCTTTGCATAGCTACGTAACAAAATCTCATCGATATGTGCTCTTTGTCATACTTTGACAAATCTCTCTCATAATTCATTTGATAATTCGCGTCGCGAAAAATAGTCTAGCTGTAGCAATAAGTGCTGTGGGGTTTGAGCTCTGCCAGCATTATTTTTTACCCGGTTGGGTTTTTTATTAGCAGTCGTGCAGGGCAGTGGTGAACACGGGCGGCTGCAACTTTTAAAGTTAAGTCAAAGAGGAATTTCATTATGGGTACGCACGGTGCTCAGCGTAAAACGCTGGCGCTCGCAGTAGCGGGTGCGCTGTTGGGAACAGGGTTTGCCATGGCCCCTGAGGCGAAAGCCGCAGGGTTTGTCGATGATTCCACGATGACCGGCGGTGTGTATTACTGGCAACGTGAACGCGACCGTAAAGATCTCAATCCGACCAGTGACGATTACAATAAATACACCACTAACCTGTCACATTCGACGGCCAACCTGAGCCTGGATTTCGCTTCGGGCTATGCCTGGGACATGTTTGGTCTGGACGTAGGGGCCTTTACCGCCATTGAGCTCGCTGAGTCCAGTGCCAGCGGCCACCCGAACGAAATTGCGTTCTCTTCCAAAAACCGTACCTATGATGAAGATTACAGCGGCGATAAAGGCGGTGTCAGCCTGTATAAAGCTGCAGGTAAATTCAAGTATGGCCCCGTCTGGGCTCGTGCCGGTTATATCCAGCCAACCGGCCAAACTTTGCTGGCGCCACACTGGAGCTTTATGCCGGGCACCTATCAAGGGGCTGAGGCCGGCGCCAAATTTGACTACGGTGATGCAGGGGCATTGAGTTTCTCCTACATGTGGACCAATAAATACAAAGCGCCATGGCATATCGAAATGGACGACTTCCGCCAGAACGATAAAAAAACGGGCGTCTCCTACCTTCATTCGCTTGGTGCGAAGTATGACTTTAAAAACGACTTTGTACTGGAAGCGGCATTCGGTCAGGCCCAGGGCTATGTAAACCAGTACTTCACCAAAGCCTCTTATAAATTCGATCTGGTAGGCAACCCGTTGACGACCAGCTATCAGTTCTACGGTACGGAAGACCGCATTAGCGACAAGAATGATCCTAACAGCATCTATGACGGGTTAGCCTGGTTGCAGGCGCTGACTTTTGGCTACACCACAGGGCAGTTTAATTGGCGCCTGGAAGGCACCATGGTCAAGGCCGAAGGCAATCAGGGTTACTTCCTGCAGCGTATGACTCCAACTTACGCTTCGTCCAACGGGCGTCTCGACGTGTGGTGGGATAACCGTTCTGACTTCAACGCCAACGGCGAAAAAGCGGTTTACGCCGGCGTGATGTATGACCTGAGCAACTGGAACCTGCCGGGGATGGCGGTTGGCGGTTCTTATGTTTATGCCTGGGATGCGAAGCCGAGTACCAACCCAATGTACGATCAGAGCCAGCGTTTGAAAGAAAGCGCCTGGAGCCTGGACGCGATGTACACCATTCAGGACGGTCGTGCCAAAGGCACCCTGCTGAAACTGCACTACACCCAATATGACAACCACACCAACATCCCAAGCTGGGGTGGCGGCTACGGCAACATCTTCCAGGACGAGAAAGACGTCAAGTTCATGGTTATCGCACCATTCACCATTTTCTAAAACATAGCCTATGGCCTTCAAGTTACGGCTAGGCGGCCAGCTGGCTCATCCCCTGGCAAGGTAGGGGCGCTGCATGCAGCGCCCGTATTCATCGGGACGAATATATTCGTCCCCTAGGGTAACGGGTAAGCGAGTGCCGATAACAACGCTGCGGCTTGAAAGATGACGGGTATATTCCCGGCGGCAGCGCCGGGGACACTTAACGGGAATAACACGATGAAAAAAATCATGTTGATGTTGGCCGCAACTGTCGCGCTGAGTGCGTGTGTACAGCCAGCTGCACCGCCGGAAGACGCCAAATTGAAACAGGCCTACAGTGCCTGTATTAACACTGCCGAAGGGTCGCCAGAAAGGCTACAGCCCTGTAAGGCAGTGCTGAACGTATTGAAACAAGAGAAGCAGCATCAGCAGTTTGCCGAGCAGGAAACGGTGCGGGTGATGGATTATCAGAACTGCATTCAGGCGGTTCATAGCGGCAACGGCCAGGCTTATGACGCACAGTGCGGGAAAATTTGGAAAGAGATCCACGATAACAATAATTAAGGATGATGCTAAAGATGAACAAATTCAAATTGAGTGCGGTTGCTGCATTGACGGCAACCGTAGGGTTATTTGGCAGCGTGGGGAACGCGATGGCCAATCAGCAATTGGTGGATCAACTTAGCCAGTTGAAACTGAATTTGAAAATGGTCGATAACCGCGCCGCAGACAGTGGCCTGGATTGCGGCAAACTGGGCGCCGATTGGGCAGCATGCAATAAGGTCCTAATCAGTCTGACCAACGATAATCAGGAAATTACAGGCCACGACTGGGCGATTTACTTCCACAGTGCCCGCCAGACAATGCGGGTGGACAACGATCAATTCAAAATATCTCACCTGACGGGCGATCTGTATAAGCTGGAGCCCACCGATAAATTTACCGGCTTCCCTGCGGGTAAAACGGTTGATATCCCGATTATTGCAGAATACTGGCAGTTGTTTAAAACAGACTTTGTGCCGCGCTGGTATGCCACTTCAGGCGATGCCAAGCCAAAAATCCTGATCAATACCGACACCGAAGATCTGAGTCAGTTTGTGGCGCCCTTTACCGGCGACCAGTGGAAGCGCACCAAAGATGACAATAACATCTTGATGACGCCAGCCTCCCGTTTCACAAAAAATGCCGAGCTGAAAACCTTGCCGGCAGCGTCACTACGCGGTCAGATCGTGCCCACGCCGCTGCATGTGAAAGTACATTCACAGGATGCCGATCTGAGTAACGGCGTAGCGCTGGAATTAAGCGCATTGTCCAAACCGGCCGCAGACGCGGCAACCCAACGTTTTGCTTTATTGGGAATAACCGATAACGCGAGTGGCTATCCGATCAAGACCGATATCCAGCCTGGCAAATTCAACGGTGAGTTGGCGGTGTCGGGTGCCTATGCGTTGAGCATTGGCAACAAGGGAGCACAGGTTATCGGTTTCGATCAGGCCGGGGTTTTCTATGGTCTGCAATCTATACTGTCGCTGATTCCTGCCGACGGCAGCGCCAAAATTGCCACGCTGGAGGTTAAAGATGCTCCACGCTTCCAGTATCGCGGTATCTTCCTGGACGTCGCACGTAACTTCCATCAAAAAGAGGCCGTTTTGCGTCTGCTTGACCAGATGGCGGCTTACAAACTCAATAAATTCCATTTCCACCTGAGTGATGACGAAGGTTGGCGTATTGCCATCCCAGGGTTGCCGGAATTGACGGAAGTCGGGGGGCAGCGCTGCCATGACTTGAGTGAAACCACCTGCTTGTTACCACAATACGGCCAAGGGCCTGACGTCTACGGTGGGTTCTTCTCCCGTCAGGATTATATCGACATTATCAAGTACGCTCAGGCGCGCAAGATTGAAGTGATCCCAGAGATCGATATGCCGGCGCATGCTCGTGCAGCCGTGGTCTCAATGGAAGCACGTTATAAAAAACTGCATGCCGCAGGTAAAGAGCAAGAGGCCAACGAATTCCGCCTGGTGGATCCGACCGATACCTCCAATACCACCTCGGTGCAGTACTTCAACCGTCAAAGCTACCTCAACCCTTGCCTGGACTCGTCCAAGCGCTTTGTCGATAAGGTGATTGGCGAGATTGCCCAAATGCACAAAGAGGCGGGGCAGCCGCTGAGCACTTGGCACTTTGGCGGTGACGAGGCGAAAAACATTCGTTTAGGTGCTGGGTATACCGATGTTGCCAAGCCGGAGGCGGGTAAAGGCATCATTGATCAGCGTAAAGAAGACAAACCTTGGGCGAAGTCCCAGGTGTGCCAAATGATGATCAAAGACGGTAAAGTCGCGGATATGGAACACCTGCCAAGCTACTTTGGCGTCGAAGTTAGCCAACTGGTGAAGGCACATGGCATCGACAGAATGCAGGCTTGGCAGGATGGTCTGAAAGATGCGAAGAATGCCAAGGCATTCGCTACTGAACGCGTCGGGGTGAATTTCTGGGATACTTTGTATTGGGGCGGTTTTGATAGTGCCAATGATTGGGCCAATAAAGGCTACGAAGTGATCCTGTCTAACCCGGATTACGTTTACATGGATTTCCCGTATGAGGTGAATCCGGACGAGCGTGGCTATTACTGGGGTACCCGTTTCAGCGACGAACAGAAAATGTTCAGCTTTGCGCCGAATAACTTGCCGCAAAATGCGGAAACCTCGGTTGACCGTGATGGCAATCATTTCACCGCCAAGAGCGACAAACCTTGGCCGGGCGCTTACGGTATTTCAGCCCAGATGTGGAGTGAAACCCAGCGCACCGACGATGAAATGGAATACATGATATTCCCTCGTTCGCTGTCGGTGGCAGAGCGCGCATGGCACCGCGCAAGTTGGGAGCAAGATTACCGGGCGGGCCGGGAGTATAAAGGCGGTGAAACCCACTTTGTCGACACGAAGAAACTGGATCGTGATTGGCTGCGCTTCGCCAACCTCCTTGGTCAGCGAGAGCTGGCAAAACTGGACAAAGGTGGCGTGAGTTATCGGCTGCCGGTGCCGGGCGCTCGCGTAGTGGGGGGCATGCTGGAGGCCAATATTTCTCTGCCGGGTCTGGGCATTGAGTATTCCACGGATGGTGGCAAGCAATGGCAGCGGTACGATGCCAACGCCAAGCCGCGTGTTGGCGGTGAGGTGCTTATCCGCGCGATAAGCCCGGACGGGAAGCGCTACAGCCGTGCCGAGAAAGTGTAATTTTTGAGCCACGGCCCGCCTGTTCGCAGGCGGGCCGTTATTGATCCTCAATAGCAGCGACCGACGGTAATCAGAGATGAATTCGATACGGCTGACCTTTATGGTCGTTGCTTTTTTTTCCGGGATTGCCGGGGCACTGCAAATACCGACCCTGAGTCTGTTCCTCACGACCGAGGTGCAGGTCACGTCTTTATGGGTCGGTTTTTTTTATGCGGTTAACGCTGGCGTCGGCATTATTGTCAGTTTTTTACTGGCGAAAAAATCAGACCGCCAACGGGATCGGCGCAACCTGATTTTAATCTGTTATTTATTGGCGGCAGGGAACTGTCTGTTATTTGCATTTAATCGTAATTATTTAACGCTAATAACGGTGGGCGTGCTGTTAACGGCCATCGCCAATACGGCGATACCGCAATTATTTGCTCTTGCGCGTGAGTATGGCGAGCGCTCAACGCAAAACGTTGCGATGTTCAGCGCGGTCATGCGCGCCCAACTTTCTCTTGCCTGGGTCTTTGGCCCCCCATTGGCGTTTATGCTGGTGGTGAATTATGGCTTCACTGCCATGTTTATTTTTGCCGCGGGGATATTTCTGTTAGTCACGCTGTTGGCTTGGCGGATATTGCCCGAGGTGGCGCGTGTCACCATCAATAGCCACGTCGCAACGCAGCAAAAAACGGTCTTTGATAAAGACGTTAGCCTGCTGTTTTTTGCCTCGGTATTGATGTGGACCTGCAGCGCTATGTATCTGATTGATGTTCCGCTGTATATCAGTGCCGAACTGGGTTTGCCGCAGCGTTTGACCGGCTGGATGATGGGCGTTGCCGCTGCGATAGAAATCCCGATCATGATCCTGGCAGGGCGTTACGTGAACCGGGTGGGCAAACGCCTGATGATGTTGACTGCGATGGTGGCTGGCATGCTGTTTTATGCCGGCATGCTGTGGTTTACCTCTCCCGTTGGCTTGCTGGTCTTGCAGGTCTTTAACGCGATATTTATCGGTATTGGGGCCACCATCGGCATGCTCTACTTCCAGGATTTGATGCCGGAACGGGCGGGGATGGCCACCACGTTGTTCACCAACAGTATTTCAACCGGCGTGATCCTGGCCGGAATATTACAAGGGATCCTGACCGAGTACGGGCCACATTCCTCCGTTTATCTGTTAGCCATATTACTGCTTTTTATTGCTTTACCTGTCGGTTTTAAAACCCGGGAAGTGTAGGTGGTTTCTGAGTGAGTCGTTTATTTTTAAACACAAACAAGGATATATGATGGCTATATTGGTGACGGGCGGCGCCGGTTATATCGGCTCGCATACGGTGTTGGCGCTGTTGGAAAGGGGGGAGAACGTCGTTGTATTAGACAACCTGTCCAACAGTTCGTCAGAGTCTCTGTTTCGCGTAGAAAGGCTGACGGGGAAAAAAGCCATTTTCTATCAGGGTGATATTCAGCAATATCACCTATTGGATCACATCTTCCGTCAGCATGATATTCATGCTGTTATTCATCTTGCCGGTTTGAAATCTGTCAGAGAATCAACCGAGCAGCCACTGAAATATTATCAAAATAATATTTCTGGCTCATTGATCGTACTGGACAGAATGCGCCATGCGGGCATTAATCAGTTTATTTTCAGCTCTTCGGCCACCGTTTACGGACCTGCGGAATATACTCCGCTGACGGAAAATTGCCGTGTTGGGCAGACCACAAATCCTTATGGCACTTCCAAGCTGATTGTTGAGCAGATCCTGGCAGAGTTTGCCACCACTGCGCCACAGATGGCGATCACCGCATTGCGTTATTTTAATCCCGCCGGGGCGCATGAGTCTGGCTTGATTGGTGAAGATCCCGCCGGCATTCCCAATAATCTTCTGGCGTATCTGGCACAGGTGGCTATTGGCAAACTCGCGGTGTTGCCCGTGTATGGCAACGACTACCCGACCAGCGATGGAACTGGGGTACGTGATTATATCCACGTTATGGATCTGGCTGAAGGGCATTTGAAAGCGCTGGATAACCTGCAGCCAGGTTTTAACGTCTATAACCTGGGCACGGGCAAGGGTTACTCGGTACTGGAAATTATTCAGGCGTTCGAACGTGCCTGTGGATTCAAGATCGCCTACCAATTTAATCCCCGACGTGCGGGTGACATCGCCGAGTGTTGGTCCGATCCGTCGTTGGCTGCGGAAAAGCTGGGTTGGCAAGCCAAGCGCAGCCTGGAAAAAATGGTATGTGATGCCTGGTCTTGGCAGAGCAAAAATCCGCAGGGTTATGGTCCATTAATAAGGATGGCTGCCGATGGCGCTTAACAACGGGCATTTTGGCGCCCTGCAGGATGATCTGTTTCGGGCTGAATATGAGGCGCGGCTAAGCGATTTGAAGTTTGAATTCGTGAAGTGCCAACGTCAGGCTACGCCAGCGGCAAAGGCGCGTTATCAACGTGGGGTGAATCAACTACGGGAATGGCTGTCTGCGCAGGGGCATTTATTTGATGCCGCACGCTGTTCTTCACTATTTTGCGTGCCCACGCGGCCACTTGCCGCAGGGGAACAATTGCTGCACCGCATTTGGTTGGGCGGAGCCATTCCTGACGACGCGCGAGAAGTTATCTCTCAGTGGGGGGATGCACAACAAGCGGTGAGTCGTGGCGAGGCTCGTGACTGGGTCGGCATGTTATGGGTTTGGGATGCAAAGCAGCTGGCAAAGGATGCCTGTTTCATTGCCTCACCCCAAACGCATGGCGGCCAGTTGGGTGAGTACGATGCCGGTAACCATCGCCTGCAGGTGCATTCGTTGAGTGAACTGGCGCAAAGAAGAGTCGGTAATAGTTTGGGGTTTATCCATCAGCTCCATGATAAACGCTATTACGCCACACTGTCCGACTACTTCCGCTTTTTGATTTTGATTGAGATGGGGGGCGTGTATATGGATATCGACACACTTCCCCACCGAGCGGCGACACTGTTTCTGATCAAGCCTGAGGTTCCGGACTATCTTCAGTTCCTGCCCGGAGGTGAAGTTAGCCACGTCAGTTGGTTGAATTTGTTCCTCGACGAAACGGGAATGATCATCAGCCGTAAGGGAGATATGGCGCTGTGCAGGATGTTAGCTGGGCTCGATCAAATTTATGCGGGGGAAAGCAGTGAGGTACCGGAAAGAAATCCGATTTATGAACGGAAGCTGTTCGATCCTTTTTACCAATTGTGGAGTCGTCATATTGAACGTACTTTCCTCAGCCACGATCGTTTTTGCCAGATGCATGGTGTTTTGTATGACGCAACCCCACAGGCGGTAACCTGCGGTATTCGCGGTATGCGGCTGCTGGAAGATGTGATCACCAATGTGCGGCTACCGTTGTCGCAAGAAGAAGAGCAGAGCTACCAGCAATGTGTTAGCCGGTTGGAAAATCTGGATTGGCAGCTTGAGCAGCCGCTGGATTTGGCACGCTATGCGGAAATATTTACCGTTGATGAAGTACCTCGCATGGCCTATCCGGCGCAGATTCGGTCCGACATCGATCATTACCACTACTATTCGGTGCTTTCTCATGATCAGCGGCTTGATCGGGTAAACCAGCTTTTTGGGGAGTACCTGATTGCCGACAACCGGCGGCAGATAGCGGCTGGGCATTACTGGCGTTCTGCCCAGGGGGTGGGGGAGGCTGTGCCGCCTGAACCGCGGGGAACGTTGCATTTCATGGCGGGACGGCAGGTGGGTGAAGCGGATAAGACCCGCATGGCAAAGCTGATTTTTAGCACGAGCTACCTGGAATACTGTTCCGTTGGCAATCGTGCTGGGCTGGATCTGGTGTCTTTGCAGCAGGCGCAAAATATCGAACCTTACCTGGATCTGATCACCGTGGCTTACGATCGGCGCGGAGAGTTTATCGGTTTTTTCAATGCGGCGACCGTCAGTGAACTGTATGCCATAGACACGGACTACCTTTATCGCGATGAAATGAAACCTCTTGATGAGGCTTACGACAGCTTTGTGCAAAGCCACTGTGTCGCTGACGATTATTTTGTCTGTAGCTTGGCGATTGAGAGCCAATTTCGGGGGCTGGGGTATTTTAACCAAATGTTTGCCTTGATTCAGCTACAGGCGGATCAACGCCAGGCGAAAAACATCGCGCTGTGCGTCTGGCAAAGTAGTGATGCCTGCAAAATGTATTTGAACAAGGGGTTCCGTATTCGTGGTGTGTTCGACCAAGCCAAGGCAATGTTTTTTGATCGGCTGCTCTTTCTTGAATATGCATTGTAACGAGTTTACTCATCCGCGTGTCGGCGGGGGAGTTGACGTTGAAGTGGGTGTAAGTGGGAAGTGAGAAGTACCGTGGAGAAGTGCCGCTGCAATTGTTGTCATTTAGCTATGATCTTTCCCCGGGCCTGTCCGGGGATTTTTTTATCTATTTGCTTCAGGCATAAAAAAACCGCCGTTAAGGCGGTTCTCAATGCCGGTTAAGGGCATTATTTTTTGTCGTGCAGAGTGTCGTCTTCGCGGCAGTCACCCGTTTCACAGTGGCCGTACAGGTACAGGCTGTGGTTGGTGAGCTTGATGCCGTGTTGTTTGGCGATATCACGCTGACGCACTTCGATAGATTCATCGCTGAATTCGATCACTTTGCCACAATCCAGGCAAATCAGGTGGTCGTGATGATGTTGCTGGGTCAGTTCGAACACGGACTTGCCGCCTTCGAAGTTGTGACGAGTCACAATGCCTGCATCATCAAATTGGTTCAGTACGCGGTAAACCGTAGCCAGGCCAATTTCTTCGCCCATATCTATCAGTTTTTTGTACAGATCTTCCGCACTGACGTGATGGCATTCCGGATTTTGCAGTACTTCCAGGATTTTGAGTCGCGGAAGCGTGACTTTTAAGCCGGCCTTCTTCAATGCGGTGTTGTTGTCAGTCATGCGGATTCAGTCCTGTTACTATGCTAATCAAGTTGAGGCGTTCTCGCCTGTGGCATCGGTCGGCACAAAGTGTTAATTGCGTCTCATTATAGAACCGGTTGGCCTAAATAGAAACCGCCGGTTGTTAACAAAGATATAATTGCACTATTGCATGTTGCACACGCAACGTCTTGATGGATGGGATAAACCGATATCTCAGTCTACCTTGACGATGTGAGAAGTTACAAATGTGTATCTTCTATTGCAGTAATCCGTACTGCCGATGACGGCCCTGCCGGCAACACTATGCACTTTGCAGGGCTTTTGTTCAACCTTTGGCGTTACCCGACGATCTCGGCCAGGCTCAACTCTTCGACGATTTGTTTTACCCAACCTTCGACACGTTCATTGGTCAGTTCTGGCTGGCGATCTTCGTCAATGGCGAGACCGATGAAGTGGCTGTCACTCGCCAGGCCTTTCGACGCTTCGAAGTGGTAACCTTTGGTTGGCCAGTGGCCTACAATGGCGGCGCCACGTGGTTCAATGATGTCGCGGATAGTCCCCATCGCATCACAGAAATATTCTGCATAGTCTTCTTGGTCGCCACAGCCAAACAGCGCAACCAGCTTGCCGTTGAAGTCGATCTCTTCCAGCGTTGGGAAGAAGTCATCCCAGTCACACTGGGCTTCGCCGTAGTACCATGTCGGGATACCGAGCAACAGAATATCGAAACCTTCCAGGTCTTCTTTGCTGCTTTTGGCGATGTCGTGAATTTCGCAAACATCGTCGCCAAACTGTTGCTTAAGAATTTTCTGGATCATCTTGGCAATGTTTTCGGTATTGCCAGTGTCGCTGCCAAAGAAAATGCCTACATTAGCCATATCGCGTATAACCTTTAAATTCAATAAATTGCATTACACGATGTTAGCGCTGACCACGATAACACCGATTAAAATGATGCCATAGCAAGGGAAACCCTTACCGGTAATTGCGTATCATGCCAGAAATTTACCCCGGGGTTTTATCACGTTTATGCGATACCGGGTGGAATAAAACGATGTTGATCGGGCGTCATCCTTAACGCCGCGCCGCACGTGCGGCTGCAATGATCAATGTTCTGGCTGGTCGTCTGCCAGTTGCGCCAACAGCATTTGCTCAATAAGCTCGCTGCGACTGATATTACGCTGTTCCGCCAATTTGTTCAGGGCGTCCACCGCATCCGCGTTGATCTTCAGTTCCACACGCCGTAAGCCACGGACTTTATCGCGTCGAAGCTGATTACGCTTATTGATTCTAAGCTGTTCATCTCTGGATAGCGGGTTGGTTTTCGGGCGCCCCGGACGGCGTTCATCTGCGAACAGATCCAGCGTCGTGCGATCCGTTTGTTCTTTTGCCATAGGTAGCGGTACTGCAAGGGAGTTTGCATCAAAAAGCGCGTAAACGCTTCTGGATGGTTCGGTTAA
This sequence comes from Serratia sp. CoH_134_PS_4, assembly GCF_058190535.1. Classification (NCBI taxonomy): domain Bacteria; kingdom Pseudomonadati; phylum Pseudomonadota; class Gammaproteobacteria; order Enterobacterales; family Yersiniaceae; genus Serratia; species Serratia sp. CoH_134_PS_4. The sequence continues at coordinate 45,255 of NZ_JBXWKI010000004.1, read as the reverse complement.
CACACTTCGGGCCAATAAACCCTAACCCAAATTCACCCCCAGCCCGGCGCTATTGAACACGCTTAGCACGGCGGCAAAATTATAGCGCGCCATATTACCCCAGCAGATGGAGCGACGACAATGTTTAACTGAGCCGAAAACGCGCTAAGCCGTTATCTTTAGCGCGTTTTTTCACCAGATGGCCGTTTTAGGGAGGATTCCTTCTCTGACAAGGGGGCAATTGGCTCAGGCTTCGCCGAGAAAACGATGAATGGCACGTAACACGGCTTCTGGTTTTTCTGCATGAACCCAGTGCCCAGTGCCTGCAACCACGTGTGCACGTGCCTGTGGGAATTGACGGGCGATATCGGCGCGGTAGCTATCTTGTACATAGGGCGACAGCCCACCACGAATGAACAGCGTCGGGTGCGGCCAGGCGGGGACTTCCTGCCAGCCGGTGATATTTTCATATTGATCGATCAGCGCCGGCAGGTTGAAACGCCATTGGCCCTGATGGAATGACTTCAACAAGAACTGGATCACACCTTCTTCATCCAGATAGCTGCGCATCAACTCCGCAGCCTGTTGGCGCTGCGTGATGCCGGCTGCGCTGACGGCTTGTAACGCGGCAAAAATTTCGTCGTGGCGGCGAACGTGATAGTCCACCGGTGCAACGTCAATAATGATCAGTTTCTCCACTCGCTCTGGCGCGATGGCCGTCAGTGCCATCGCCGCTTTACCGCCCATTGAATGGCCGATAACAATGACCTTCTCCAGATGCAAATCATCCAGCAACGCCAGCAGATCCTGGGCCATTTCCGGGTAGGTCATTACCGCTGAGCGTGGCGACAGGCCGTGGTTACGCAAATCGACTTTAATCACGCTGTGCTGTTGGTTCAGGTCGCGCGCCAGGACGCCCAGATTGTCCAGATTGCCGAATAGCCCGTGGATCAGCATGACCGGCAACGCTGCGGACTCGGTTGCCAGCAATTGATAATGTAATTTCATGGTGAAGTTCATACTGAGAGAGATTCAGATTAGGTTATCATGATTAAAACACCGGATGAACATACCCGTTGCCGTGCTGCCGCTTGAAATCCATGGGGTATAACGCGGATTTTTCATGGTAAGGTGCGGGTTTGGCAACGTGGATGCTGGGCGGACTCTAGGTAATAGTCTGCTTTTGCCGTGTCGGGACACATTGTTATGTTCGCTCCCGCGCTTTTAACCTTATAATCCCATGGCTTGAATGCAGGATCTGGCTTCAGGTTCTAAGTAGAAAAAAACAGTACTGGATAAAGATGAAAACTATTGAAGTCGACGAAGAGCTTTACCGTTATATTGCCAGCCACACGCAACATATTGGTGAGAGCGCGTCCGATATTTTGCGCCGTATGTTGAAATTTACCGCCGGTCAGCCCTTGCGCGCTGCGCCAGTTGCCAGCGCACAGAGCGCCGAGCAGGACAAAATTGTTGCTGCTCCGCGACCGCGCGATCGCGTGCGTGCCGTGCGCGAACTGCTGTTGTCGGATGAGTATGCCGAGCAGAGCAAAGCGGTGAATCGTTTTATGCTGGTACTATCCACCCTGTATACCCTCGATGCGGCCGGTTTTGCCACCGCAACTGAAGCGTTGCACGGCCGTACCCGCACCTATTTTGCAGGCGATCAGCAAACCCTGTTGGCGAATGGAACGCACACCAAGCCGAAGCACGTTCCGGGCACGCCTTATTGGGTGATCACCAATACCAATACCGGTCGCAAACGCAGCATGGTGGAGCACATCATGCAGGCTATGCAGTTCCCAGCGGAACTGACAGATAAAGTTTGCGGCACTATCTAATTTAGCGAACAGCCCGTCATGGTGGCCGTGAGCGACATATTGCCAGGCCGCTGGACAGGGATTAGGGAGATATGTCGATGGCGAATAACCCACGTGCCGGGCAGCCGGCTCAGCAAAGCGATTTGATCAACGTAGCCCAGCTGACGTCGCAGTACTATGTACTGCAACCGGAAGCGGGCAACGCCGCACATGCGGTGAAGTTCGGGACCTCAGGCCATCGTGGCAGCGCTCAGCGCCACAGCTTCAATGAAGCCCATATTCTCGCTATCGCGCAGGCGATTGCCGAAGTACGCCACCAGCAAGGGGTCACCGGCCCATGCTACGTGGGCAAAGACACCCATGCATTGTCAGAGCCAGCCTTCATTTCTGTGTTGGAAGTGCTGACCGCCAACGGCGTGGATGTGATCGTGCAGGAAAATAACGGTTTCACACCGACGCCTGCGGTATCTCACGCCATCTTATGCCACAACCGCAACGGCGGAGCATTGGCTGACGGTATTGTGATTACCCCATCCCATAATCCACCTGAAGACGGCGGCATCAAGTATAACCCGACCAACGGTGGCCCGGCCGATACCAACCTGACTTCTGTGATTGAAAAACGTGCCAATGAACTGCTGTCTGTGCAGTTGAAAGGCGTACAGCGTCAGTCGCTGGATAAAGCCTGGAACAGCGGTCATGTACAGGCTCAGGATCTGGTGCAGCCCTATGTTGAAGGTTTGGTGGACGTGGTCGATATGCCCGCCATTCAGCGTGCCGGTCTGAAGCTGGGTGTTGATCCGCTCGGGGGTTCTGGCATTGCCTACTGGCAGCGCATTGCAGAGCACTACAAGCTGGATCTGACGCTGGTGAATGATTCTATCGATCAGACCTTCCGCTTTATGCACTTGGATCACGACGGCGTGATCCGCATGGACTGTTCGTCGGTTCCGGCGATGGGTGGCCTGCTGGCGCTGCGTGACAAGTTCGATCTGGCGTTTGCCAATGACCCGGACTATGACCGCCACGGCATTGTTACACCGGCGGGCCTGATGAACCCGAACCATTATCTGGCGGTGGCTATCAACTATCTGTTCCAGCATCGTCCACAGTGGGGCGCTGATGTGGCAGTGGGTAAGACGCTGGTTTCCAGCGCGATGATTGACCGCGTAGTGGCAGATTTGGGCCGTAAACTGGTCGAAGTGCCGGTGGGCTTCAAATGGTTTGTCGACGGTCTGTTCGACGGTAGCCTGGGCTTTGGTGGTGAAGAGAGCGCAGGGGCATCGTTCCTGCGTTTCAACGGCACACCTTGGTCGACCGACAAAGACGGCATCATCATGTGCCTGTTGGCCGCCGAAATCACTGCGGTGACTGGCGAAAACCCTCAGCATCATTACGATGATTTGGCCAAGCGCTTTGGTGCACCGAGCTACAACCGCATCCAGGCACCGGCAACCTCAGCGCAAAAAACCGCGTTGTCCAAGTTGTCGCCAGACATGGTCAAGGCCGATACTCTGGCGGGTGACCCTATCACTGCACGCCTGACGGCAGCGCCGGGTAATGGTGCACCGATTGGTGGTTTGAAAGTGATGACAGACAACGGCTGGTTCGCAGCACGTCCTTCTGGTACTGAAGATGCCTACAAGATTTACTGTGAGAGCTTCCTGGGTGCCGAACACCGCGAAAAGATCGAGCATGAAGCCGTCGATATCGTGAGTGCGGTACTGGCGTCCGCCAAGTAATCTTTCTTCGTCTGATAAAAAGCGCTGTTTTTACAGCGCTTTTTTTATGCCCGGAGTTTAGATATATCTTTTTCATGAACACCGCTTGCGCATTTCGATATATCGATCTAGATTAGATATATCGAAGTTATTTAGATATATCTAAATAACCTCGTCAACGTACTATTCATTGAGAGGTATACCTATGTTTCACCGTTTAGATTTACACCGTCGTCATGGTTGTCACCATGACAGCGAAGAAGGGCACGACCATCATCGCCGTCGCGGCGGACGTCATCACTTTGGTGGCGATCACGGCGAAGAACTTGGCCGTGGTGGGCGAGGTGGACGTGGCGGGCGTCACCGCATGTTTGAACATGGCGATCTACGATTGGTGCTGTTGGCGCTGGTGGCGCGTAAGCCAAGCCATGGTTACGAACTCATCAAGGCGATTGATGAGGCGTCCTCCGGCCTGTATGTGCCAAGCCCAGGTGTGATTTACCCCACGCTGACACTGCTGGAAGAGCAAGATTTTCTTGAGCCAATCACCAGCGGCAACGGCCGTAAAAGCTACCAGATTACCGCACTAGGCCAGAGTGAGCTGCAAAAGCACCAGGCCGCTGTCGACGTGATCCTGGCCCGCCTGGCAGGAGCCGATCGGGGTCATCATCATCACGGCAATCTTGCCGAAGGCATCTCTGACGCCATGAACCGTCTACGCAGTTTGCTACGCGGTAATGTGATGCGTGCCGATCTTTCACCGCAGCAAGTTGAACGCATTAATGCCGCATTGCTCACCGCAGTAGCGGCGATTGAAAGCGAAATGAACATTACCCCAACAGCGACGGAGAATGACTGATGCCAGGACACCGTTTCCGTATTACCGTCGAAGCGTTGAATGACCGTAAGGGGGAGCCCGTCGACAAAGCACCACTGAGCTTTGAGGTGGAGAACCACGATGACATTCTGGGCATCGTTGAGCGTATCAAAGCGCGTGAAGATCTGAATTTCGGTGACAATAACAGCGCGGCTTTTGCCGTTGGCCTCAAGTTGTTTTCTGAAGTGATGATCGAAAACCGCAAGCACCCGGTGTTTGCACCGTTACGTGAGGCGTTCAAAGAATTTATGATGGGGTTGAAGAAAGGGCCAAACGCGTAGGGGCGCGGTTTGTCGCGCCCCTGACTCTTAAGGCATAAAGCGGTAACCGACGCCGGTTTCGGTCAGTAAATGTTTTGGCCGGGCCGGATCGGCCTCCAGCTTTTGCCGTAGATGACCCATATAAATCCGCAGATAATGGCTATGCTCGACGTAATTCGGTCCCCAGACGTGGCTCAGTAGCTGACGCTGGGTGATGACTTTGCCGGAATTTGCCAGCAGTTCGGCCAGCAGACGAAACTCAATCGGCGTCAGATGCAGATCTTCACCCTTACGCAGCACCCGGCGATTAATCAGATCGACGGTAATTTCCGAGAAGTTAACCAATGGGCTTTCCTGCAGGCTGCCGGAATGACGCCGTAAAGCGACCCGCACCCGAGCAAGCAGTTCACCGATACCAAAAGGTTTGCTGAGATAGTCGTCCGCTCCAGCGTCCAGCGCGGCAATCTTGTCTTCTTCGGCGTTGCGCGCCGACAGCACAATCACCGGAATAGCGCTCCATTGCCGTAAATCACGGATATAGTTAAGCCCGTCGCCGTCTGGCAACCCTAAATCAAGAATAATCAGATCCGGTTTGCGCGTGCCGGCTTCTATTAACCCACGTTGCAACGTTTCGCTTTCAAACACCCGCAGACCTTCACTTTCGAGCGCGGTGCGGACGAAACGCCGGATCTCTTTCTCATCTTCGACAATCAGAATATTGGTTGGCGTGCTGCTCACAAGACTCCCGGGGCTTGATTAAAGATCAAAGGCTTCATTGTCTATTTCCGGTGGCTTTTCCAGCGGTAGCACAAAGCGGAAACTGGCCCCGCCGTTGGCCCCGTTTTCTGCCCAGATGCGGCCACCGTGTACTTCAATAATGGCACGGCAAATCGCTAACCCCAAACCCACACCGGGGATTGCAGACTCTTTATTGCCGCGGGAAAACTTATCGAAAATAAGCTGTTTTTTCCCTTCGGGAATTCCCGGGCCATTGTCCCAGACTTCGACTTCCAGCCATTCAGGCAGAGTATGGGCACGAATTCCGATAGTAGCATCGTAGCCGGCATATTTATTGGCATTTTCCAACAGGTTAGTGAACACCCGTTCCAACAGGCTGCCATCGCAGTTGACCAATATCTGCTCTGGCGGCAGCTCAACCTTGATTTGATGCTGGGTCATCAAGGGTTCCAGCATATGCAGCGATGCGCCGACGATCTCTTCCAGTGACTGCCACTCTTTACGCAGGTTGAAGCCACCCGATTGAATGCGAGCCATGTCCAATAGGTTGTTCACCAGCCGTGTCGTGCTCAGCACCTGTTGGCGGATTTGACTGGCCTGGGGGGCATGATTGGAACCTTCTGCCGCTAAATCGAGCGTCAGAATTTCCGCCTGGCCAAACAGTACCGTCAGCGGGGTGCGTAAATCATGGGACAGGGCCGCCAAGAGCGAGTTACGCAGTTGCTCGCGCTCGGCATCCAGTTTGGCTTCCTCGGCACTGTGTGCCAAATGCAAACGTTCCAGCGCACTGGCGATTAGTACGGCAAAGGTCTGCAGCAGCCGCTGTTGTTCCGGCACCATCAGTTGGCGCAGGTTGCTGGGTTCGATGGCCAATAAGCCAAAGGTTTGTTTCGACGTGGCTAACGGCAGCAGCTGATAGGGGACGCCGGGCAGAGTGTCGGTACCGGCGCCGGCAGGCATGCCCTTATCAAAACTCCAGCGTGCGATAGCTTCATCCACTGATAATAATCCGCCGGTTTCCCCGACCATTTGCTGTAACTTGCCGTCCTCCTGCGGGAGCAACAACACGGTTTTGGCCTGGAAGCTACTGGAGAGGAAATGGCGACTGGTTTTGGCGATGTCTTCGGCGGTCAGCGCCTGGCTCAGCCCTCGAGAAATCTCATACAGGTGTCGAGCACGCTGTTCGCGATAACGCGCGACACGCGCCTGATAGCGCACGCCCGCGGTCAGGTTACCGATGGTGATGCCAACGATCAGCATCACGCCGAAGGTCAGCAGATACTGCATGTCACTGACGGCAAACGACCATTCCGGCTGGACGAAGAACAGATCGAAGCTGGCGACGTTAATCACAGCGGCCAGAACCGAGGGCCAGCGGCCGAAGAACAACGCGACGATTGCGACCCCGAGCAGATACACCATCACCAGGTTGGCTTGGTCAAAGCCAGGCAGCAACCATTGAGAGAGCAGGGTAATCAGGGCACAGAGTGCGACCGCCACGGCGCAGCCGCGCAATTGCATGCGCCACTTTTCGGTAAAGTTACGGTTATCATGCTCTTTCCCCGGCGCTACGGGGGGATCGTTTTCCAACGCGACGATCACCAGATCCAGATCCGGCCCCAGCCGGCCGAGACGGTCGGCAAAGCTGCCGCGCAGTTTCCAGCGTTGCTCGCTGCGACGGCCAATAATGATTTTGCCCAGATTGTGCTCACGGGCATAGCGCAGCACCGCACGTTCTTCATAGGGTTCGGACAGCGTGGCGGTCTCGGCACCCAGTTCCTGTGCCAGCCGCAGCGCCCGCAGTATTGCCCGGCGTTGATTCTCCGGCAGACGGTGCAACTTTGGCGTTTCCACGTAAACTGCGTGCCAGTGACAACCCAGTCTGGCTGCCAGGCGAGCGGCGATGCGCACCAGTTTTTCGTTACCGCTGTTATGACCGACGCACAGCAATATGCTGTCACGGGTATGCCACACACGTTCACGGCCTTGAGTATCGCGGAAGGCGCGCATTTGGTCATCGACCCGATCGGCAGTGCGGCGCAGCGCCAGTTCACGCAGGGCAATCAAATTGCCCTTACGGAAAAAGTGCTCGATGGCACGTTCGGCCTGACCGGGGATATACACTTTGCCTTCGTTCAGGCGCTGGCGCAGATCGTCGGGGGGCAAGTCAACCAATACCACTTCGGTGGCTTCGTCGAAGACATGATCGGGCACCGTTTCGCGTACTCGCACCCCGGTCACGCCGCCAACCACGTCGTTTAGGCTTTCCAGGTGTTGTACGTTGACGGTGGTGAGCACGTCGATGCCCGCGTCCAGCAGCTCTTCCACGTCCTGCCAGCGTTTCGGGTGGCGTGACCCCTGGGCGTTGCTGTGCGCCAGTTCATCCATCAGGATCAGAGCAGGGTGACGTGCGAGCGCGGCGTCGAGATCAAACTCCTGCACTAACCTGCCGCGATATTGGATGCGCTTTTGCGCTAACACATCTAACCCATTCAGTAGCGCAGCGGTTTCGCTGCGACCGTGAGTTTCGACCACGCCCACCAGCACGTTTAACCCTTGGCCACGCAGCCGCTGCGCCTCTTGCAGCATGGCGTAAGTTTTGCCTACGCCGGCACAGGCACCGAAAAATACCTTCAGCCGACCGCGTGGTTTTTCATTGGCCAGTGCCAGCAGGCTGTCTGGGTCTGGACGCTGTTGTTCCTCATCCACCATCGGAGTTCCTTTTGCAGCAACGTAAAGCGGGTTCGGCACGCCGAACCCGATACTTATCCTGTCACTCGCACGTGAAGCATTATTTCAATGCGTCGAGTGCCAGGTTCAATTTCAGCACGTTTACCACCGACTCGCCCATAAAATTGGGGGTCGCCTGATCGGTGCTTTCATCAATCAGTTTCGCGATTTGCTCCGGTGCCAATTGGCGTGCCGCAGCAACGCGGGCCAGTTGGTATTGTGCCGCCGCAAGTGAAATCTGCGGATCCAACCCGCTGCCCGACGCGGTCAGCAGGTCGACAGGGATCGGGCCTTTCATCGCTGGGTTGGCCTGGCGCAATTGGGCCGCGCGTTCGGCGATGGCTTTATCCAGTGCCGGGTTGGTGGCAGCCAGGTTGCTGCCGGCAGACGCCATGGCATTATAGGCCGAATCACCGGTAGCAGAAGGGCGCCCCCAGAAATACGCCGGTTTAGTGAAGTTTTGGCCGATCAGCGCCGAACCTATCACTTTATCGCCCTGATGCAGCAAAGAGCCGTTGGCTGCATGAGAAAACAGTAACTGTGACAGCCCGGTCGTCAACAGCGGATAAGCGATACCGGTAATCAACGTCAGCAGGACTAACATCACCAGCGATGGACGTAAGTAAGACATGGTTATTTCCTCTCAATGATTAACCGGCAATGTGCAAAGCAACCAGGATCAGGTCTATCAACTTGATGCCGACAAAGGGCACTAACAGACCACCGACACCGTAGATCCACAAGTTGCGACGCAGCAGTGCGGCTGCACTCATCGGCTTGTAGCTCACCCCTTTCAACGCCAGTGGGATCAGGAACACAATCACCAAGGCGTTGAAAATAACCGCCGACATAATGGCGGAGGCAGGGGAGTGCAGGTGCATCACGTTTAGCGCGTTCAACTGCGGATAGGTTGCCGCGAACGCCGCCGGAATAATGGCAAAATACTTCGCTACGTCGTTGGCGATGCTGAACGTCGTCAGTGAGCCACGCGTCATCAGCATTTGTTTACCGATGTGCACGACTTCAATCAGCTTGGTCGGATTGGAGTCCAGATCCACCATGTTGCCCGCTTCCTTGGCGGCTTGGGTACCGGAGTTCATCGCCACCGCGACATCGGCCTGTGCCAGCGCAGGAGCGTCGTTGGTACCGTCGCCGGTCATCGCGACCAGGCGTCCTTCTGCCTGATATTGGCGAATCAACGCCAGCTTGGCTTCCGGTGTTGCTTCTGACAGAAAGTCATCCACCCCGGCCTCGGCGGCGATGGCTGCTGCGGTGAGCGGGTTATCACCGGTGATCATTACCGTTTTGATGCCCATTTTGCGCAGTTCGGCGAAGCGTTCTTTGATACCGCCCTTGACGATATCTTTCAGTGCGACCACCCCCAGCACGCGTGGGCCTTCGGCTACGACCAGCGGTGTACCGCCGGTACGTGCCACGCTGGCGACCAAATCGTCCACCGCCTGTGGGAAGTGGCCCTGATTGGATTCCACGTGGCGACGGATGGCATCCACAGCCCCTTTACGGATCATGCGGTCCTGCACGTTCACGCCGCTCATACGCGTCTGGGCGGAGAAAGGCACAAAGGAAGCATTCAGCGCCTGCAGGTCGCGTTCACGCAGGTTAAAGCGCTGTTTGGCCAGCACCACAATGCTGCGGCCTTCCGGCGTTTCATCGGCCAGTGAAGACAGCTGTGCGGCATCGGCCAGTTCCTGTTCTTTAACCCCGGGAGCCGGCAGGAACTCGGAAGCCTGGCGGTTACCCAACGTAATGGTGCCGGTTTTATCCAGCAGCAACACGTCCACGTCACCGGCGGCTTCTACCGCACGGCCGCTGGTAGCGATGACGTTAGCACCCAGCATCCGACTCATCCCCGCCACGCCGATGGCAGACAGCAGGCCGCCAATGGTTGTAGGGATCAGACAGACCAGCAGTGCCACCAGTACGGTGATGGTGACGACAGATCCTCCGTTGGCGGCTTCCACGCTGTATTGCGAAAACGGGAACAGCGTGGCCGTCGCCAGTACGAACACAATGGTCAGCGCGACCAACAAAATAGTCAGTGCCACTTCGTTCGGGGTTTTGCGGCGTTTGGCGCCCTCCACCATGGCGATCATCCTGTCGAGGAAGGTTTCGCCTGGGTTGACGCTGCACTGTATCACCAGCCAGTCGGACAGCACGCGGGTACCGCCGGTCACCGAGGAGAAGTCACCGCCGGATTCACGGATCACCGGGGCAGACTCACCGGTAATGGCGCTTTCATCGACCGAGGCACCGCCTTCCAGCACTTCACCGTCACACGGAATGGTGTCACCGGCCTCAACCAGGACGATGTCGCCTTTTCGCAGACTCTCGGCGGAAACTTTCTCGGTCACGCCATCACGGCGCGGCGCGGCCAGTTTCTTCGCCCAGCTGGTTTTCTTGGTGCCTCTCAGGCTCTCTGCCTGGGCCTTGCTGCGCCCTTCGGCCAGCGCTTCGGCAAAGTTGGCGAACAGCACGGTGAACCACAGCCACAGGGCAATGCTGCCGGTAAAGGCCGCGCTACCCTCGGTCTGTTTGGTGAGGATCGCTAACCAGATAACCGTGGTCAGGATGCTGCCTATATACACCACGAACATCACCGGATTACGCCATTGAGTGCGCGGATCCAGTTTTTTCAGCGCATCGATCAGCGCGGTACGGACCAATGCCGGTTCAAACAGCGCGCGTTGTTTGCGAGTCATCTCTTCTTCTCTCTCTATGAGCTCTGTTATTTAGCCAGCCAAAGCTGCAAATGCTCTGCCACCGGTCCCAGCGCCAACGCCGGTACGAAGGTTAAAGCGCCCACCAGCAATACGGTGCCGATCAGCAGGCCAATAAACAGTGGCCCGTAGGTTGGCAGAGTACCGTTACCCGCCGGCTGACGTTTCTTCGCGCACAGCGAACCGGCAATCGCCAGGACAGGGAGGATCACCCCAAAACGGCCGACGAACATGGCAAAGGCCAGCAGCAGGTTGTAGAACGGGGTGTTGACGCTCAGCCCGGCAAAGGCGCTGCCGTTGTTGTTGGCTGCGGACGACACGGCGTACAGCACTTCGCTAAAACCGTGTGCACCTGGATTCAGGATACCGGCGCGTCCCGCGTCGGTGGCGATAGCCAACGCCGTGCCCAACAGCACCAGCGTCGGTGTCACCAAAATCGCCAGCGCGGTCATTTTCATGTCATAGACATCAATCTTTTTGCCCAGGTATTCGGGGGTACGGCCAATCATCAAGCCGGCAATAAAGACGGTCAGCAGGACGAACAGCAGCATGCCGTACAGGCCAGAGCCGACGCCGCCAAACACCACTTCACCAATTTGCATCAGCCACATGGGCACCATGCCACCCAGCGCAGTGAAGGAGTCATGCATGGCGTTGACTGCACCGCAGGAGGCCGCAGTCGTCACCACCGAGAACAGGCTGGTGGCGAGAATGCCAAAGCGTGATTCTTTGCCTTCCATGTTGATGTTGCTATCGCTGCCCAATGCGCTCAAATGCGGGTTACCCGCCAATTCGGCAAACATCACCACGACCACAGCGACGACAAAGATCAGCGCCATAGCCCAGATCAACGCGTGGCCCTGGCGGTTCTCTCCGGCCACGCGGCCGAAAGCGAAACACAACGCGCAGGGGATCAAGAAGATCGCCAGCATCTGCACAAAGTTGGTCAGAACCGTTGGGTTCTCAAACGGGTGCGCGGAGTTAACGCCAAAGAAGCCGCCGCCGTTAGTACCGAGCATCTTGATCGCTTCCTGTGAGGCTACCGGCCCCATAGGCAGCGTTTGCTGCGCGCCTTCCAGCGTGCTGATATGCACGTAAGGCAGGAAGTTTTGCAGCGTGCCCTGGCTGACGAAAAACAGCGCAATCAGCAGTGAAATTGGCAGCAAGACATAGAGTGTCACGCGGAATATGTCGATCCAGGCGTTACCGATGGTGGCACTGGAACGGCGGGTGAAGGCACGGATCAAGGCGAACGCCACCGCGATACCGGTCGCCGCTGACAGGAAGTTCTGCACTGCCAATCCCGCCATCTGGCTGAAATAGCTGAGTGTGCTTTCACCACTGTAGGCCTGCCAGTTGGTGTTGGTGACAAAGCTAACGGCGGTATTGAACGCCAGATCCCAAGACAGGCCGGGGAAGCCCTGTGGGTTGAGTGGCAGCGAACCTTGTGTCATCAGCAGCACGAACAGTAAAGCCAGACCGAGCAGGTTAAACCACATGATTGCCAGCGCGTACTGCCACCATTTCATCTCAGCGGTAGTATTGCCACAGCAGCGCCAAACGGCCGTTTCCAACTGACGCAGTGCCGGCAGTGGCTCACCTTCGATCAACCGCGCCAGAAAGCCGCCCAATGGACGGGCTAGCAGCAGAAGCACCAGCAGGAAGCTGGCAATCAATAAAAAGGCTGAAGCCGCCATCAGAAATCCTCCGCATTAAACAGGGCATAGACCAGATAGCCCAACAGCAGCAGAACCAACAGCGCACCACCAATAACGCTGATACTCACGGGACACCTCCAGAGGTGTAGTTTTTGATACAGCGAGTGTAGGGAGGGCGGTAGAAAGAAGATGAAAAAATAGCGTTGGCCGGTGTAAAAAAAGTATAAAAATGGCTGAAATTACAGCAGAAAATGGCTTTTTAGCCTCGATTTTGGGGGGCGTAGTGCGATTGGACTCCTGTTTGGGGGCGTGAAGATGAAGGTTTGCGTAAACAGGCTGTAAATAACCACAATGTAACCAATGGTTAGTTAATTATTAACCTTGATGTAACAAAATTACGGATTGTACGAATTATTTGCGATTTTTTGTGCGATAAGGTGGTCGGATGAGTAGTAAACTTTCATCAATTGCGCTAAAATTTTGTCCAGTTACCAAATGGTCCTGTTTTAATTGTTTACGCCAGTGCTGTTTCCAAGACAGATCAACGGCCAGGCGTTTTTTGAGGAGGTTCGCATGTCTATCTATCACGCTTATTCATTGCATCGGATTCTCCTGCGCCGCAGCGCAGTGATCCTGGCAGGTTTATTGGCTTTACCGGTAATGCTGTTCCGCAGCGACCGTGCACGTTTTTACAGCTATTTGCACCGCGTTTGGTCAAAAACCAGCGATAAACCGGTCTGGCTGCAACAGGCGGAACTGGCGTCCTGCGATTTTTACTGATCGTTGCCGTCGTCCCCTAAAACCCTCGCTTCACAGCGGGGGTTTTTTTATGTGCGCCGTTCAGTCATTGTGTCGGTAAGGTTCGTCCCCTGAGGGAAATTCCTCTACACTTTTAACATCATCCAACGCTGGGAGAGCCTATTGATGAGTGACAAAATTCCTATTGGGATCAGCGCCTGCCTGCTGGGTGAGAAGGTGCGCTTTGACGGTGGCCATAAACGGCTGGCCTTTGCGGTGGAACAACTGGCCCCCTACGTGCGTTTTGAGGCGATTTGCCCGGAAATGGCAATCGGTTTGTCGACCCCGCGCCCGGCACTGCGGTTGATCAAAAAACAACATCATGTGGCATTACGCTACAGCAATGACGACAGCATCGACGTGACCGACCAGATGCAGCAATTTTCCTCACAGCGCATTGCCGCTTTGCAGCACCTGTGCGGATACATTGTTTGCGCCAACTCGCCAAGCTGTGGGATGGAGCGGGTTCGACTGTATGACGATAGCGGCGAAGGCGCGCGTAAAAGCGGTGTCGGGTTGTACACTGCCGAACTGCTGCGGCAAATGCCCTGGTTACCGGTGGAAGAAGACGGGCGGTTGAACGATGCAACGCTGCGGGAAAATTTTGTAGAACGCGTTTATGCGCTGTATGAATTGAACATGCTGTGGCGCAAAGGGCTAACCCGTGGCGGGTTGATTGCCTTTCATAGCCGTTACAAGCTGTCGTTGTTGGCGCACTCGCAGCCAGAATACCGTGAGTTGGGCCGTTTTGTGGCAGGTGTGGACAAATGGGAATCGCTGGAGGCGTTTGCCATTGAATACCGTAGTCGCTTGATGAAACTGCTGGCGCACAAGGCGACGCGCCGTAACCACACCAACGTGCTGATGCATGTGCAGGGTTATTTCCGCAGCCATCTGAGTTCTGCGCAGCGCCAGGAGTTGGCACAGCTGATTGATCGTTATCGACAGGGTGTACAACCGCTGCTTGCACCGATCACCTTGCTCAAGCATTACATGGCTGAGTACCCCGATCGCTATCTGGCGGATCAACGTTATTTCGAACCCTATCCCGAAGCGCTGCGCCTGCGTTATGGCCACTAACCGACAAGGAGTTTTATGACCACGCATCTGGTCTGGTTGCGTAACGATCTGCGTATTACCGACAACAAAGCGCTGCACGCCGCCTGTAGCGATCCTGACGCCCGCGTGTTGGCCGTGTTTATCGCCACCCCGCAACAATGGTTACAGCACGAAATGGCACCGCGCCAGGCGTCATTTATCCATGCCAATTTGCTGCTGGTGCAGCAGGCGCTTGCCGAGCGTGGCATTCCGCTCGGCTACCATCAATGTGATGATTTCGCCACCTCGGTTGATTGGTTGGTTGCTTACTGCGAGCAGGAACAGGTGGATAGACTGTTTTACAATCGCCAGTACGAAATCAACGAACGCGTCCGTGACCAAGGGTTAGAGCAGTGTTTATCCGGGAAGGTGATTTGCCAGAGTTTTGATGACAGCCTGTTATTGCCGCCGGGTAGCGTAAGAACCGGTGGCGGTGAAATGTACAAAATCTATACGCCATTTCGTAAAGCCTTTATCCAACGCCTGACAGAATCGGACGTTCGTTCCCTGCCAGCCCCCAAAACACGGTGTGGTGGCGCGCTGCCAATAACCGCCGTACCTGAAGCATTCAATTATCCGCCGGCAGAGGCAATGGGGGATTTCCCTGCAGGGGAAGAGGCGGCGCTGCAGCGGTTACGAACCTTTTGCCGTGAACAGGTGCAAGATTACCTTGAACAGCGAGATCTGCCCGCCATTGCCGGCACTAGCAGTTTGTCGCCTTATCTGGCCATCGGCGCCTTATCACCGCGTCAGTGCTTTAATCGTCTGCGAGCTGAATGCCCGCAGGTATTGGAAAACAGCGATAGCGGCGCCTTTGGTTGGCTAAATGAGCTGATCTGGCGCGAGTTTTATCGGCATCTGATGGTGGCCTATCCTGCGTTATGCAGGCACCGTCCCTTTATCGATTGGACGGATAAGGTACGCTGGCAGAATAATCCTGAGTTTTTGCAGGCGTGGCAGCAGGGGGCAACGGGCTATCCGATTGTCGATGCCGCCATGCGCCAGTTGAATGAAACCGGTTGGATGCACAATCGCTTACGTATGATCAGCGCCAGCTTTCTGGTGAAAGACTTGTTGGTTGATTGGCGCGCTGGCGAACGTTACTTCATGTCAAAACTGGTGGACGGCGACCTGGCGGCCAATAACGGTGGCTGGCAGTGGGCGGCGTCAACCGGTACCGATGCTGCGCCCTATTTCCGCATTTTTAACCCGACCACTCAGGGCGAACGTTTTGATCCGCAAGGCACTTTTATCCGTAAATGGTTGCCCGAGCTGGCGGATGTACCGGACAATGCTATCCATCAACCCCATCGCTGGGCGGAACAGCAGCAGCGTGTGCTGGATTACCCGCTGCCGATTGTCGACCACAAGCAGGCGCGGTTGGATACGCTGGCAGCCTTTGAAGCGGCGAAGCGCGGGGAATATTAAGGCAACAGCAAGGAGCGACATAATGATGAAAAAGGTGCTGGCCCTGTGCCTGAGCGGTTATTCAGCCCTGGCGATGGCGGGCTTTGATGTAGTGGCATTAGGCGTGGACGGGGGGGTTAGCGACGGCAATCTGACCTCCTACCTGATCCGCAGCGACAATCAGTCGCAGTATCTGGCGCTGGATGCCGGCTCGCTGCTGCCAGGCATTGCCAAAGGGCTGGAAAAGGGCAGTTTCCCTCAAGTCACCCCTGAATTGGCTGCGCCCTATACCCCGCAAGGCTATGTATTCCGCCAGCTGATTGGCGCTTATTTTATCAGTCACGGCCATTTGGACCATGTGGCGGGGCTGATTATCGGCTCGCCGGAAGACAGCAAGAAAAATATCTATGCCCAGGCAGATACCATTCTGACCCTGCGCAACCATTACTTTAACTGGAAGGCCTGGCCCAACTTTACCGACTCCGGCAATGGATCGCGGTTGGGTACCTACCGCTTGCAAACGGTAAGGCCGCAGCAGCGCGTGACGCTGGGGGTCACCGGATTGACGGGCGTGATGTATCCGCTCAGCCATGATCGTTACCCTTCATCGATGTTGCTGGTGTCCGACCGTAGCGGATCCTTTGCCTTTTTCGGCGATACCGGGCCGGATGCACTTGAGCAATCACGCAATCTGGATAGCGCCTGGCGCGTGCTGGGGCCGCTTATCGAACAGAAAAAACTGAAAGGGATGATCATCGAAGCGTCCTACCCCAATGAGGTGGAGGATAAAAATCTGTATGGGCATTTGACGCCTGCGTGGTTGCTTAAAGAGCTGAAAAATCTGGCGCAGTACAGCGGCGGCGAAGGTTCACTGAAAGATTTACCGGTGGTGATCAGCCATATCAAACCCAGTCTGAAGCAAGGTGAAAACGTGCGCGCGACCATTAAGCAACAGTTGGATCAGGGCAACGATCTGGGCGTAAAATTTATCCTGATGGAACAGGGCGACCGGCAGACATTTTGAATTGAAGAGAGAACTTTATGCGTAACCTCGATCTGGAACAGTTGATCAATAGCGAACTGAACACCGCCGCGTTTCAGGATTACGGGCCAAATGGCCTGCAGGTGGAAGGGCGGCCACATGTGCAGCGCATTGTCACTGGCGTTACGGCGTGCCAGGCCTTGCTGGATGCCGCGGTGGTACACCAGGCGGACGCTATTGTGGTGCATCATGGCTATTTCTGGAAAAACGAAGCGCCATCAATACGCGGCATGAAGCGCAACCGGCTGAAAACGCTGCTGAGCAATGATATCAACCTGTATGGCTATCACCTGCCGCTGGACGCACACCCGGTATTGGGCAATAACGCGCAGTTGGCACATTTGCTGGGTATTCGCGTGATTGGTGAGGTGGAACCCCTGGTACCACACGGCGAATTCGAACACCCGCTGACCGGGGCTGAACTGCAACAACGTATCGAGAGCCGTCTGGGGCGTTCCGTGCTGCACTGTGGCGATAATGCGCCAGCACATATCCGCCGCGTTGCCTGGTGTACCGGCGGCGGTCAGGGCTTTATCGACAGCGCGGCACGATTTGGCGTGGATGCCTTCATTACCGGCGAAGTTTCTGAGCAAACTATTCACAGCGCGCGGGAAATGGGCATTCATTTCTTTGCGGCTGGTCACCATGCCACTGAGCGCGGTGGTATCAAGGCGCTGGGGGAATGGCTGGCTCAACAACATGGTTTTGATGTGACCTTTATTGATATCCCGAATCCTGCCTGATTTTTCTCTTCAGGATTCAGCCGGTTTATACACTGGCTGAATCCTTTTAATAGCCTAATCCCTTATTTTCCCAAAGGTTGTTCTATTGACAGCCGGGGCGCTGTCACGCATAACTGATGGGTTTTCATCGCGATAATAATAAGGAGAAAAGGGTGCAACGAGCACGATGTTACCTGTTAGGTGAAAGAGCGGTAGTGCTTGAACTGTCGCCGCCGGTGACGCTGTCGAGCCAGCAGCGGATCTGGGCGTTGGCCGAAAAACTGAATCATCATCCCGATGTACGTGAAGTGGTGCCGGGCATGAATAATCTTACGCTGTTGCTGAATACGCCCAAGGCTGACGCCGAAGCGATGCTGGGGTTGTTGCAAGAGGGCTGGGACAGCAAGGAAAGCCTGGTTCCTGAATCGCGTCAGGTGGATATTCCGGTCATTTATGGTGGCCAGGATGGGCCCGATCTGGATGACGTCGCGCGCCATACCGGTATGACGGCACAGCAGGTGGTGGAATGTCATTCATCAGCGGCCTACGTGGTCTATTTCCTCGGTTTCCAACCCGGTTTTTCCTACATGGGCGGTATGCCTGAAAAATTGGCGACGCCGCGACGTGCCGAACCACGGCTGTCAGTGGCGGCCGGTTCCGTAGGCATTGGCGGTAGCCAGACCGGGATTTATCCGTTGGTGACTCCGGGCGGATGGCAGTTGATTGGGCGAACCCCCCTGGCGTTGTTTAATCCGTATGAAATGCCACCAACCCTACTGCGTCCTGGCGATAGCGTAAGGTTTGTGCCACAGAAGGAGGGCGTATGCTGAAGATTCTGCGTGCGGGTATTTACACCACGGTGCAGGATCTGGGCCGTAACGGTTTCCGCCGTCTGGGGATCAGCCAGGGCGGTGCACTCGATGAACCCGCGTTGAGGATCGCTAACTTGCTGGTGGGCAATGACATCAAGGCCGCCGGACTGGAAATCACCCTTGGGCAATTTAGCGCCGAATTTACCCAGCCAGGTTGGATCGCTCTGACCGGTGCTGGTTGCGATGCGCAATTGGATGGAAAGCCTTTATGGACCGGCTGGCGCTATGCGGTCAGTGCGGGTCAGCAGCTTGTTCTGAAAATGCCGAAACGCGGAATGCGCACTTATCTGGCAATAGCCGGGGGTATCGCGGTTCCTGAAATGCTCGGCTCCCATAGTACAGATAGCAAAGCGGCTTTCGGCGGGCTGGAAGGGCGCAACCTGCGGGATGGTGACAGCCTGCCATTGGGGCAAGGGCGTTCGTTGCCGCCGCAGAGCACTGGCGTAAAGCAATTGCTGTTTAACAACCGCGTCCGTGCGTTGCCGGGGCCGGAATATGACGAATTCAGTGAAGAGGCGCGGGAAGCATTTTGGCGTACGGCCTGGCAGCTGAGCCCGCAGAGTAATCGTATGGGCTATCGCCTGCATGGTAGCAGTGTGCTGAGCCGCACCACCGATCGCGAAATGTTGTCGCATGGCCTGTTACCGGGTGTTGTACAGGTACCGCATAACGGCCAGCCAATCGTACTGATGGCCGATGCGCAGACTACCGGGGGATATCCGCGTATTGCCTGCGTGATCGAAGCCGATCTTTACCATTTGGCGCAAATTCGCCTGGGCGAAGCCATCCACTTTGTACCCTGTACTCTGGCAGAGGCGCAACGCGCCAAGGCGGAACAGGAACACTTCATCCAACAGATTGCCTGGGGGTTAAATGATCGTTGATTTGAATGCCGATCTTGGAGAAGGCTGCGCCAACGATGAGGCGCTGTTGCAACGGGTGAGCTCGGCCAATATCGCCTGCGGTTTTCATGCTGGGGATGCACAGACCATGCGGCAGTCGGTGCGTTGGGCACTGCAATACGGCGTTGCCATTGGCGCGCATCCAAGCTTCCCCGATCGTGAGAATTTTGGCCGTACTCGCATGCAATTGCCGCCAGAAACGGTGTATGCGCAAGTGGTGTATCAGCTTGGTGCGCTTGCCGCAATTGCCCGTGCTGAAGGCGGAGTGATGGTGCATGTGAAACCCCATGGCATGTTGTACAACCAGGCCGCGGTAGAACCGGAGCTGGCAGAGGCTATCGCCCGGGCGGTTAAAGC
The DNA here is from genome assembly GCF_058190535.1 of Serratia sp. CoH_134_PS_4. Taxonomy (NCBI): domain Bacteria; kingdom Pseudomonadati; phylum Pseudomonadota; class Gammaproteobacteria; order Enterobacterales; family Yersiniaceae; genus Serratia; species Serratia sp. CoH_134_PS_4. The sequence goes on along the minus strand of NZ_JBXWKI010000004.1, from coordinate 25,536 downwards.
GGTAGATCCGACGCTGCGGTTAGTGGGATTGGCGGGCAGTGAGCTTATCCGCGCCGGTCAAAAACAGGGGCTGAAGACACGGCAGGAAGTTTTTGCGGATCGTGGTTATCAGGCCGATGGCACGCTGGTGCCGCGTGGCCAGGCTGGGGCGCTGATTACCAGCGACGAACTGGCGTTGGCACAAACGCTGGAAATGGTTCGTCATCATCGGGTTCGTACGCTGGACGGCACCTGGGCCGCCGTTCAGGCCGAAACTGTCTGCCTGCATGGCGACGGTGAACATGCGCTGGAATACGCGCGCACGCTGCGCGAGCGTTTTGCCGTTGAAGGTATCAACGTTAGCGCCGAGTAGTTAAGCAGTACACACAACATCACAAACAAAAAAACTATTAGAAATTATCGAGGGAATACTATGGAACAGGCCGTTAACCTCTGGCCATTGATTGGCATTGCCGCCATCGTGGTTGGATTTGTTTTACGCTTTAACCCCGTGCTGGTGGTGATTGTCGCCGGCATCATCACCGGGCTGGCGGCACTGATGCCGCTAGACGTGATCCTGGAAAAACTGGGTGAAGGCTTCCTCAATACCCGTAACCTGCCGCTGATCTTGTTACTGCCATTGGCGGTAATTGGTTTGCTGGAGCGCCACGGGTTGAAAGAGCGCGCGCAGGCGTGGATCGCCAAGATCAAGAGTGCCACCGCAGGACGGTTGTTGATCGTCTATCTGTTTGTTCGTGAAATCACCGCAGCCATGGGGCTGACCAGCCTGGGCGGGCATCCGCAAATGGTGCGTCCATTGTTGGCGCCGATGGCTGAAGGGGCAGCAGAAAACCGCTACGGCGAATTGCCGGAACGTACGCGCCACCGTCTGCGTGCCATGTCTGCTGCTACGGATAACGTCGGGTTGTTCTTTGGTGAGGATATTTTTGTGGCTTTCGGTGCCATTATCTTCATGCACAACTTTATGCTGGAGTCCGGTGGTATTCAGACCGAGCCATTGCATATCGCACTTTGGGGTATCCCGACGGCCATCTTTGCTTTCCTGATCCATTCATTCCGGCTTTATCGGATGGATAAACAGCTCAGCGCCGAATTGGCGCAACTCAATCAGGCGGCGCTGCAGGCTAAAGGGGATGCTCAATGACTTTCCAACAACAATATCTCTATTGGCTGGCCGGTGTCGTGCTGTTGATCGTGGCGGTGATGTCTTTCCGCGATCGTGCCAATCCCCGCCGCATTACCACAGGTTTGTTCTGGGCGCTGTATGGCCTGGTGTTCCTGGTTGGCGACTGGACTTATCGTCTGTTAGGTGACGTGCTGGGTGAGGGCAGCAACGAGAAACGCATGCTGCACATCATTGTCGGTGTGGTGGTCGTGATCATGGCGTTGATCGCCGGTTTTGGCGGTGTACGCCTGGGTAGCTATCATCAGCGTACGCCACAACAGCGCGAAGAAAGTGCCAAGCGCCTGGGGAACCGGCTGTTTATTCCCGCATTGGCCATCCCGGTAGTGACGGTCGTGGGGGTGTTGCTGTTTAACAATATTCCTGCGCTGCAAACCGCGGTATTCGGCAGCGGCAATCACGCAACCTTGATTACGCTGTTCTCGATGACCGCCGGTTGTTTGCTTGGCCTGGTTATCGCCGTGAAAATGACGCATGAAAAAGTGCTGCAACCGATCCAGGAAGCACGTCGCCTGCTGGACTCCATCGGTTGGGCGTTTATTTTGCCGCAAATCCTCGCCACGCTGGGCCTGTTGTTTACCGCAGCCGGTGTCGGCACGGCCATTTCTCATCTGACCCAGGAGTATCTGGCGGTCGACAATCGCTTTATTGCCGTTGCGGTTTACGCTATCGGTATGGCGTTGCTGACGATGGTGATGGGCAATGCCTTTGCGGCTTTCCCCATTGTTACCGCAGGTATCGGTATTCCGATTCTGGTGTTACAGCATGGGGGTAATCCGGCAGTCATGGCGGCTATCGGTATGTTTTCCGGCTATTGCGGCACGCTGATGACGCCAATGGCTGCTAACTTTAATATTGTACCGGCGGCGTTATTGGAATTGCCGGACAAGAATGCGGTGATCAAAGCGCAGGTACCGACTGGGGTGCTGCTGCTGCTGGTTAACGTATTCCTGCTTTATTTCCTGATGTTCCTGTAAGGAGAACGCATGCAAAAGGTATTGATCACGGGTTTTGAACCCTTTGGCGGCGAACGCGTTAATCCTTCGTGGGAAGTGGTCAAGCAACTCAATGATATGGAATTGGCTGGTGCGCGCATTATTGCGCGCCAACTGCCCTGCGTGTTCGGCGCGGCGTTGGACACGCTGAATGCCGCGATCGATGAGGTACAACCCGTGATGGTGCTGGCTATCGGGCAGGCGGGTGGGCGCACCGATATAACCCTCGAACGGGTGGCGATCAACATCGATGATGCGCGTATCCCCGATAATCAGGGGCAACAGCCAATAGACGAAGCTATCGTTGCAAGCGGGCCGGCAGCCTATTTCAGCACGTTGCCGATCAAGGCAATGGTGAACTCGATGCGTGAAGCCGGTATTCCGGCCTCAGTGTCACAAACGGCCGGGACCTATGTCTGCAACCACGTGATGTACGGCTTGTTGCACCGCTTGAGTGACCAACAGGCAATCAAGGGTGGGTTTATTCATATCCCTTATCTGCCGGAACAGGCGGCGGCGCACCCTGGTGCGCCGAGCATGGCCGCGAACACGGTGTTGTTTGCCCTCGAGCTGGCGATTTCCATTGCATTGCAGGTGGAACATGATTTGAAAGTGGTTGGCGGTGCGACACACTAACACCCGTCATACCCCGGTGCGGCTTGCTGCGCCGGGGCTTATTCAGGAGTTTTCATATGCCGGAAGGACCGGAGATTCGCCGGGCGGCAGATGCGCTGGCGGCGGCGGTGCTAGACCAACCGCTGACCGAGGTCGGTTTTGCTTTCCCCCAACTTAAACATTATCGCAATCAGCTAATTGGCGAACGCATTGTCGCTATTGAACCGCGTGGCAAGGCGCTGTTAACCCATTTTTCAAACGGATTGACGCTGTATAGCCATAACCAATTGTATGGCGTATGGAAGGTGGTAAACGCGGGGGAGATGCCTGAAACCAAGCGGGATCTGCGTGTAAGGCTTGAAACGGCGGAGCGGGCGATTCTGTTGTACAGCGCTTCGGATATTACCGTCGGACCGCGTGAAGAGATAGAACAGCACCCGTTTTTAAAGCGCATTGGCCCTGACGTGTTGGACATGACGCTGACAGTGGAGGCAGTGGCGCTGCGACTCTTGTCGCCTGCATTTCGCCGCAGACAACTGGGCGGCATGTTGCTCGATCAAGCTTTTCTCGCGGGGTTGGGCAACTATCTGCGCGCTGAAATTCTTTGGCAGGCAGAATTGGCACCTCACCATAGGCCGCAAGAACTGCCGTCTGACGTTTTACAGCGGCTGGCGGAAGCTTTACTGGCGGTGCCGCGATTGTCTTACCAAACGCGCGGGCAGGTGGATGAAAACCGCCACCATGGTGCGCTGTTCAGTTTTAAAGTATTCCACCGCAGTGGCGAACCTTGTGAGCGTTGCGGTGCGATGATCGTGCGTACTTCATTGTCGTCCCGACCTTTCTATTGGTGTCCGGGATGTCAGAAATAGCAAAAAAATGCCGCCCATTGGGGCGGCATTTTAGCGGCAATACGTAGGGTAAAGCGGCGTTACTTGTTTTTCAGCTGGGACGTGAAGTCGCGTTCGGCATAGCCGGTGTACAACTGACGCGGACGGGCAATCTTGATGCCTTCGTCGTGCATTTCGTTCCAGTGTGCGATCCAGCCGATAGTACGGGCGATAGCGAAGATAACGGTAAACATGGAAGAAGGAATACCCATCGCCTTCAGGATGATACCTGAATAGAAGTCGACGTTCGGGTACAGTTTCTTCTCGATGAAGTACGGGTCGTTCAGCGCGATGTGTTCCAGCTCCATCGCCACTTCCAACAGGTTATCGTCCTTCTTGTTCAGCTCTTTCAGCACTTCGTGACAGGTTTCACGCATCACGGTGGCACGTGGGTCGTAATTCTTGTACACGCGGTGGCCAAAGCCCATCAGACGGAATGAGTCGTTTTTGTCTTTGGCACGCTTGATGAACTCAGGGATGTGCTCAACGGTTTTGATCTCTTCCAGCATTTTCAGTGCGGCTTCGTTGGCACCGCCGTGTGCTGGTCCCCACAGTGAAGCAATACCGGCAGCAATACAGGCAAACGGGTTAGCGCCTGAAGAGCCTGCGGTACGTACGGTTGAGGTGGACGCATTTTGCTCGTGGTCTGCGTGCAGGATCAGGATGCGATCCATAGCGCGTTCCAGCACCGGGTTCACCACGTATTCTTCACACGGAGTCGCGAACATCATATGCAGGAAGTTGCCGGCGTAGGACAGATCGTTGCGAGGGTAAACGAACGGCTGGCCCAGAGAATATTTGTAACACATGGCTGCCACGGTAGGCATTTTGGACAGCAGGCGGAACGCGGTGATTTCGCGGTGGCGCTCGTTGTTAACGTCCAGTGCATCGTGGTAGAACGCCGCCAGGGCACCTGTTACACCGCACAGCACGGCCATTGGGTGTGAGTCACGACGGAAACCACGGAACAGATGGGTGATCTGGTCGTGGATCATGGTGTGGCGGGTGACGGTCGTTTTGAAGGTCTCAAACTCTTCGGCAGTCGGGGTCTCGCCGTACAGCAGGATGTAGCATACTTCCAGATAGGAAGATTCTTTCGCCAACTGTTCGATTGGGAAGCCACGATGCAGCAGTATGCCTTTGTCACCGTCGATAAAGGTGATTTTGGATTCGCAGGAAGCGGTAGAGGTAAAGCCGGGATCAAACGTGAAATAACCTTTGGAGCCCAGGGCGCGGACATCAAGGACATCGGGGCCCAGTGTCGGGGATAATACGCCCAGTTCGATTGGAGCTTCACCATCGTTAATGGTTAGCGTCGCTTTCTTATCAGTCATTTACAGTCTCCTTTGCGCCTTATTTTAAAAACCTCTAACAACTGAAATACCTTAATTCTCCTCAGGTTGCCCGCAAAAAATGGTGCGGACGCTAACTCTGTGAGCGACTGCGCAATTGCGCGGGTAGGGTACAGAGTGCTAACCAGGCGAACGAGGCGGGTGACCAGTTGTTAACGATTCATCGGAATTCGTTATGTTCTGTTAATCTTACCTACGACGTGTTCGGGGGTTGTTGAACCTATCCCAATAAACTGTTTTCTATGCCTTATTTAATTATGTCTGCGGCAATGTGCTGCAAATATGAACGGCAAAAACCGCCATTGGGATAGGTTCCGCCAAATACACTGTTGCATATCTTGAACACTGGGGGAAGTGTATCTGCTGACCTATAGCGCGTCATAGGGCCGTTTGTGCCCCTATATGTAATGGAATTGTTGATCTCTTGTCAAATCAGATAATTAATTTTGTGCTAATTGTGAAATCCGTGATCTAAATCACTGTTCGGGGGAAATGTTACCAAAGGGATTGTATGGGAATTGTAATCAGAATGTGATCCTCCTATACTGCCGCCAGGTCTCCGGGATACCCTGAAGTAGGAGCACCCAGCGTTATAACTACGCGCCGTTTAAGCACACAGGATGTTGTTGTTTGAGCGCGTGACGTGTGAGGGTTTTGGCTCTTAACGCTGTCTGATCCCCGCCCAGGCCGGAGGAAGGAAAATAATAAGAGCTGTGTGGGCAAAAACGTGAAAAAACAAAGACCTGTCAACCTGGATCTGCAAACGATCCGGTTTCCCGTAACTGCGATAGCGTCCATCTTACATCGAGTCTCTGGCGTAATTACCTTCGTTGCCGTGGGTATCCTCCTCTGGCTGCTGGGCCTGTCTCTCTCTTCCCAAGAGGGTTTCATGCAGGCTGCTGCCATCATGAATAGCTTCGTTGTCAAATTCATATTCTGGGGCATCCTCACTGCACTGGCCTATCACATTTGCGGTGGCATTCGCCATTTGTTAATGGATTTTGGCTATATCGAAGAGAGTTTAGCCGCCGGTACCCGTTCTGCCCAGGTGGCGATCGGTCTGACCGTCGTGCTGTCAGTTCTGGCTGGAGTCCTCGTATGGTAAACAATGTTTCTGCATTAGGACGCAACGGCGTACACGACTGGTTGTTACTGCGTGCTTCCGCTATCGTCATCACCCTGTATGTACTGTATATCCTGGGCTTCTTCGTCACGGCTCCGGATCTCACCTACGAAATCTGGCGCGGTTTCTTCGCCACTTCTATTACGAAAGTGTTCACTGTACTGACGCTGCTGTCGATTCTGGTTCACGCCTGGGTCGGTTTGTGGCAGGTACTGACAGACTATGTCAAACCCGTCGCGGTGCGTCTGGTGTTGCAACTGGCGGTTATTGTCGTGTTGCTGGTCTATTTACTGTACGGAACAATCGTAGTGTGGGGTGCGTAAAATGAAACTGCCGGTCAGAGAGTTTGATGCTGTCGTTATCGGTGCAGGCGGTGCAGGTATGCGCGCGGCACTGCAAATTTCTCAAGCGGGCTCTACTTGCGCCTTGCTGTCAAAAGTCTTCCCGACCCGTTCCCATACCGTGTCTGCTCAGGGGGGTATTACCGTAGCCCTGGGTAACAACCACGAAGATAACTGGGAATGGCATATGTATGACACGGTGAAAGGCTCCGATTATATCGGTGACCAAGACGCCATTGAATATATGTGTAAAACCGGCCCTGAAGCCGTTCTGGAACTGGAACATATGGGGCTGCCGTTTTCTCGTACGGATGATGGCCGCATCTATCAGCGTCCATTCGGCGGCCAGTCACTGAACTTCGGTGGCGAGCAGGCGGCCCGCACTGCGGCGGCAGCTGACCGTACCGGTCACGCGTTGCTGCATACCCTGTATCAACAGAACCTGAAAAACCACACCACTATCTTCTCCGAGTGGTACGCGCTGGATCTGGTGAAAAACCAGGATGGTGCGGTCGTCGGTACCACGGCTATCTGCATTGAAACCGGTGAAGTGGTGTACTTCAAAGCCAAAGCTACCGTGTTGGCAACCGGCGGCGCAGGCCGTATTTACCAGTCCACCACTAACGCACATATCAATACCGGTGACGGTGTTGGCATGGCAATTCGTGCCGGCGTGCCCGTGCAGGACATGGAAATGTGGCAGTTCCACCCGACCGGCATCGCTGGCGCGGGTGTCTTGGTGACCGAAGGTTGCCGTGGCGAAGGCGGTTATCTGCTGAATAAACACGGCGAGCGTTTCATGGAGCGCTATGCGCCGAACGCTAAAGACCTGGCTGGTCGCGACGTGGTTGCTCGTTCGATCATGATTGAAATCCGCGAAGGCCGTGGTTGTGACGGTCCGTGGGGCCCGCACGTCAAACTGAAGTTGGATCACCTGGGCAAAGAAGTCCTGGAATCCCGCCTGCCGGGTATTCTGGAACTGTCGCGTACTTTCGCTCACGTCGATCCAGTGAAAGAACCTATTCCCGTTATTCCAACCTGTCACTACATGATGGGCGGTATTCCGACCAAAGTGACTGGCCAGGCGCTGACTGTGAACGAAAAAGGCGAAGATGTTGTGATCCCGGGCCTGTTCGCCGTTGGCGAAATTGCCTGTGTATCCGTGCATGGCGCCAACCGTTTGGGTGGCAACTCGTTGCTGGACCTGGTGGTGTTCGGTCGTGCTGCCGGTATGCATCTGCAGGAGTCGATGGCAGAGCAGGGCGCAAGCCGTGATGCCAGTGAATCTGATGTGGAAGCGTCACTCGACCGTCTGAACCGCTGGAACAATACCCGTTCAGGTGAAGATCCGGTTGAAATCCGTAAGGCACTGCAAGCCTGTATGCAGCACAACTTCTCGGTATTCCGTGAAGGTGATGCGATGGCGAAAGGCCTGGAAGAGCTGAAAGAGATCCGTGAACGTCTGAAGAATGCACGTCTGGATGATACCTCCAGCGAGTTCAACACCCAACGCATTGAATGCCTGGAGTTGGATAACCTGATGGAGACCGCGTATTCCACCGCCGTGTCGGCCAACTTCCGTACTGAGAGCCGTGGTGCACATAGCCGCTTCGACTTCCCAGAACGTGACGATGCCAACTGGCTGTGTCATTCGCTGTATCAGCCGCAATCGGAAAGCATGACGCGTCGTGAAGTGAACATGCAACCGAAGCTGCGCCCGGCATTCCCGCCGAAAGTGCGTTCTTACTAATTGCGGAGATCGATTGATGAAACTCGAATTTTCAATTTATCGCTACAATCCGGATGTTGACGACGCTCCGCATATGCAGGACTACAGCCTGGAAGCGGAAGAAGGTCGCGACATGATGTTGCTGGATGCCTTGATCCAGCTGAAAGAGAAAGATCCGACCCTGTCGTTCCGCCGCTCTTGTCGTGAAGGGGTCTGTGGTTCCGATGGCCTCAACATGAACGGTAAAAACGGTCTGGCATGTATCACACCGGTCTCGTCGTTGCGTAAAGGCAATAACAAGATTGTGATTCGTCCGCTGCCAGGTTTGCCAGTCGTGCGCGATCTGGTCGTTGATATGGGTCAGTTCTATACCCAGTATGAGAAGATCAAGCCTTACCTGCAGAACGACGGCAAGAACCCACCGGCGCGTGAGCACCTGCAATCGCCGGAGCAACGCGCCAAGCTGGATGGTCTGTACGAGTGCATTCTGTGTGCATGTTGCTCGACGTCTTGCCCATCGTTCTGGTGGAACCCTGACAAATTCGTTGGCCCGGCTGGCCTGTTGGCGGCGTACCGCTTCCTGATCGACAGCCGTGATACGGAAACGGAAGAACGTTTAGACGATCTGGACGACGCTTTCAGTGTTTTCCGCTGCCATAGCATTATGAATTGTGTCAGTGTATGCCCTAAAGGCTTGAATCCGACGCGTGCTATCGGTCATATCAAGTCTATGTTGCTGCAACGCGGCGCATAAGTGGAATGAGATGCTGCGCCGGGCAGTTTCCGGCGCACATCGCAAAGGAGGGAGCCTCTAAAAACTGACCAGTGGCTGTGGCAGCATGCAGCCTGGTTCGCCCGCCGGTTTTTAGAGGTTCCTTGTAAGGGACCGCGAGGTCCATAGCAGAACGTACCGTAAAAGTACGTCGAGTGAACCGTTTCTACGGCAAACCGTATCCATCACGGTAATTATGTTAACCACGGCGAAAACTAAAGCTTCAAAGCTTAAGGGATCATGATGCAGAACGGCGCAATGAAGGCCTGGCTGGATTCCTCCTATCTGGCGGGCGCGAACCAGTCTTACATAGAACAGCTCTATGAAGACTTCTTAACCGATCCGGGCTCCGTTGAAGATAGCTGGCGTTCCATTTTTCAACAGCTACCAACCGCGGGTGTAAAACCCGATCAGCTTCACTCTCAAACGCGTGACTACTTCCGCCGCCTGGCGAAAGACTCTGCGCGTTATAACACCACCATCAACGATCCAGACACCGACGCCAAACAAGTCAAGGTACTGCAGCTGATTAACGCCTTCCGTTTCCGCGGACATCAGCATGCCAACCTCGATCCGCTCGGTCTATGGCAGCGGGAGCAAGTTCCTGACCTTGAGCCTGGCTACCATAACCTGACCGAAGCCGACTTCCAGGAAACCTTCAACGTGGGTTCTTTCGCCATCGGCAAAGAAACCATGAAATTGGGCGACCTGTATGCTGCGCTGAAGCAGACCTACTGCGGTTCGATCGGTGCTGAATACATGCACATCACCAATACCGAAGAGAAACGCTGGATCCAGCAGCGTATCGAATCGGTCGTGGGTCACGCCAGCTTTACCAACGACGAGAAACGCCGTTTCCTGAACGAGCTGACCGCTGCGGAAGGCCTGGAACGCTACCTGGGTGCCAAGTTCCCGGGTGCGAAGCGCTTCTCGCTGGAAGGCGGCGATGCGCTGGTGCCGATGCTGAAAGAGATGGTGCGTCACGCCGGTAAGAATGGCACGCGCGAAGTGGTATTGGGCATGGCCCACCGCGGCCGTCTGAACGTGCTGATCAACGTACTGGGTAAAAAACCTGCCGACCTGTTCGACGAGTTTGCCGGCAAGCATAAAGAACACCTCGGTACCGGTGACGTGAAATATCACCAAGGCTTCTCCTCCGACGTAGAAACCGAAGGCGGCATGGTTCACCTGGCGCTGGCGTTTAACCCGTCGCACCTGGAGATCGTCAGCCCAGTGGTTATGGGTTCTGTACGTGCTCGTCGTGACCGTCTGGATGAAGCGCGCAGCAATATGGTACTGCCAATCACTATCCACGGTGATGCCGCCATTACTGGCCAGGGCGTAGTTCAGGAAACGCTGAACATGTCTCAGGCTCGCGGCTATGAAGTGGGTGGTACGGTTCGTATCGTGATTAACAACCAGGTTGGTTTCACCACCTCCAACCCGTTGGATGCGCGTTCAACCGAATATTGTACCGACATTGCCAAGATGGTGCAGGCACCGATCTTCCACGTGAATGCTGACGATCCTGAAGCGGTGGCCTTTGTTACCCGTCTGGCGTTGGATTTCCGTAACACCTTCAAACGTGACGTGATGATCGATCTGGTTTGCTACCGTCGCCACGGGCATAACGAGGCCGATGAGCCAAGTGCAACCCAGCCGGTGATGTACCAGAAGATCAAAAAGCACCCTACGCCGCGCAAGCTTTATGCTGACGTGCTGACTGAACAAAAAGTTGCCACGCTGGAAGATGCCACGGAAATGGTCAACCTGTATCGTGATGCGCTCGACCGCGGTGACTGCGTGGTTGAAGAATGGCGTCCGATGAACCTGCACTCCTTTACCTGGTCGCCGTACCTCAACCACGAATGGGACGAAGAGTACCCAAGCAAAGTTGAAATGAAGCGCCTGCAGGAACTGGCCCGTCGCATCAGTACCGCGCCGGAAGCGATCGAAATGCAATCACGCGTAGCGAAAATCTACGGTGACCGCGCAGAGATGGCAGCAGGTAGTAAAGCGTTCGACTGGGGCGCAGCGGAAACGCTGGCTTACGCGACTTTGGTTGACGAAGGCATTCCAATCCGCCTTTCCGGTGAAGATGCCGGTCGCGGTACCTTCTTCCACCGTCATGCGGTGGTGCATAACCAGAAAAATGGTTCGGTCTACGTGCCGCTGGCCAATGTCCACAGCGGGCAGGGCGAGTTCAAAGTTTGGGACTCCGTACTGTCTGAAGAAGCCGTACTGGCGTTCGAATATGGCTATGCCACCGCAGAACCACGCACCTTGACGATTTGGGAAGCGCAGTTCGGTGACTTCGCTAACGGCGCTCAGGTGGTCATCGACCAGTTCATCAGTTCCGGCGAGCAGAAATGGGGCCGTATGTGTGGTCTGGTGATGCTGCTGCCGCACGGTTACGAAGGCCAGGGCCCAGAGCACTCATCTGCGCGTCTGGAACGTTACCTGCAGCTGTGTGCTGAGCAGAATATGCAGGTGTGCATCCCATCCACCCCGGCCCAGGTTTACCACATGCTGCGTCGTCAGGCGCTGCGCGGTATGCGCCGTCCGCTGGTGGTGATGTCACCGAAATCTCTGCTGCGTCACCCGCTGGCGACCTCTTCTCTGGATGAGCTGGCTAACGGCACCTTCATGCCGGCGATTGGTGAGATCGACGATCTGGATCCGAAAGCGGTCAAACGCGTGGTGCTCTGCTCCGGTAAGGTCTATTACGATCTGCTGGAACAGCGTCGCAAAAACGACCAGAAAGACGTGGCCATCGTACGTATTGAGCAACTGTACCCGTTCCCGCATCAGGCCCTTCAGGCGGTGCTGGAGAAATATGCTCACGTGCATGATTTCGTCTGGTGTCAAGAAGAGCCGCTGAACCAGGGTGCCTGGTACTGTAGCCAACATAATTTCCGTGAAGTCGTGCCGTTCGGGGCTTCTTTACGTTACGCCGGACGTCCAGCCTCTGCCTCTCCGGCAGTCGGTTATATGTCCGTACACCAGAAGCAGCAGCAGGCTCTGGTTAATGACGCGCTGAATATTGATTAAAGATTAAGGGAAAGCAAATGAGTAGCGTAGATATTCTGGTTCCTGACCTTCCTGAATCGGTTGCAGATGCGACCGTAGCCACCTGGCACAAGAAACCAGGTGACAGCGTCCAGCGTGACGAAGTTCTGGTTGAAATCGAAACTGATAAAGTTGTGCTGGAAGTACCGGCCAGCGAAGCAGGGATCCTCGATGCGATCGTGGAAGAAGAGGGCGCAACCGTGCTTTCTCGCCAGATCCTCGGCCGTATTCGCCCGGGCAACAGTTCAGGCAAACCGACCGAAGAGAAGAGCCAGGCTAAAGAAGCCACTCCAGCTCAGCGCGCAACCGCCAGCCTGGAAGAAGAAAGCAACGACGCACTCAGCCCGGCGATCCGCCGCCTGATTGCCGAGCACGATCTTGATGCTGCTGCCATCAAAGGTAGCGGTGTGGGTGGCCGTATCACCCGCGAAGATGTGGAAGCACACCTGGCTAACGGCAAGAAAGGCGATAAGCCAGCTGCCGTTGAGGCCGCTCCGCAGCCTGCTCTGAGCGGTCGCAGCGAGAAGCGTGTACCTATGACCCGTCTGCGCAAGCGCGTAGCCGAGCGCCTGTTGGAAGCGAAGAACAGCACTGCGATGCTGACGACCTTCAACGAAATCAACATGCAGCCGATCATGGACATGCGCAAGCAGTACGGCGAAGCCTTCGAAAAACGTCACGGTGTACGTCTGGGCTTCATGTCCTTCTACATCAAGGCCGTGGTTGAAGCGTTGAAACGCTTCCCTGAAGTGAATGCGTCTATTGATGGCACCGACGTGGTGTACCACAACTATTTCGATATCAGCATTGCAGTATCTACCCCACGTGGCCTGGTGACCCCAGTGCTGCGCGATGTAGACAGCATGAGCATGGCGGACATCGAGAAGAAAATCAAAGAACTGGCAGTCAAAGGCCGTGATGGCAAATTGACCGTGGAAGAGCTGACGGGCGGTAACTTCACCATTACCAACGGCGGCGTATTCGGTTCACTGATGTCTACCCCGATCATCAACCCACCGCAAAGCGCCATCTTGGGCATGCACGCCATTAAAGATCGCCCAATGGCGGTTAAAGGCCAGGTTGTGATTCAGCCAATGATGTATCTGGCACTGTCCTATGACCACCGCCTGATCGACGGTAAAGAATCCGTGGGTTACCTGGTGACGGTCAAAGAGATGCTGGAAGATCCGGCTCGTCTGCTGCTGGACGTTTAGTAACCCTGATGGGCGCGCGACCTTAAATAATTGAAGTTGCAACGCGGCGGCAACGGAACGAATCCCCAGGAACATAGCGAACTATGTGACTGGGGTGAGAGAAGGCAGCCAACAAAGTTGCAGCTTCAAGTATGACGGGTACGCCGCGTCCACACTCTGTGCTATGTGGCCGATTAAAGTCATGCGGTTTTCCGCCAAAATGGCTCGGCTAAAACCTTCAGAACTGAATGGATAGAACATCATGAATTTACACGAATATCAGGCAAAACAGCTGTTTGCTCGGTATGGTATGCCGGCACCAACCGGTTATGCCTGTACCACACCGCGTGAAGCGGAAGAAGCCGCATCCAAAATCGGCTCCGGCCCGTGGGTGGTTAAATGTCAGGTTCATGCTGGCGGCCGCGGTAAAGCTGGCGGCGTTAAAGTCGTAAACAGCAAAGAAGATATCCGTGCTTTTGCTGAAGCCTGGCTGGGCAAACGTCTGGTGACTTACCAGACTGACGCGCTGGGTCAGCCGGTTCACCAGATCCTGGTAGAAGCCGCGACCGATATCGATAAAGAGCTGTACCTGGGTGCGGTAGTAGATCGTGCAAGCCGTCGCGTGGTGTTTATGGCATCCACCGAAGGTGGCGTTGAGATCGAGAAAGTTGCGGAAGAAACGCCGGAACTGATCCACAAAATGACCATCGATCCACTGGCAGGCCCGCAGCCTTACCAGGGTCGTGAGTTGGCCTTCAAACTGGGTCTGACTGGCAAGCAAGTTGGCCAGTTCGCCAAGATCTTCATGGGTCTGGCGACCTTGTTCCTGGAGCGTGATCTGGCCATGGTTGAGATCAACCCGTTGGTCGTCACCAAGCAGGGCGATCTGATCTGCCTGGACGGTAAACTGGGCGCCGACGGCAACGCATTGTTCCGTCAGCCAGAGCTGCGTGAAATGCGTGACCTTTCTCAGGAAGATGAGCGTGAATCCCGTGCGGCTCAGTGGGAGCTGAACTACGTTGCTCTCGACGGCAACATCGGTTGCATGGTTAACGGCGCGGGCCTGGCGATGGGTACCATGGACATCGTTAAACTGCACGGCGGCGAACCTGCTAACTTCCTCGATGTGGGCGGCGGTGCAACCAAAGAGCGCGTGACCGAAGCATTCAAAATCATCCTGTCTGACGACAAGGTGAAAGCCGTTCTGGTTAACATTTTCGGTGGTATCGTGCGTTGCGACCTGATCGCCGACGGTATCATTGGCGCAGTTGCCGAAGTGGGCGTTAACGTCCCGGTGGTTGTGCGTCTGGAAGGGAATAACGCCGAGCTGGGCGCCAAGAAACTGGCGGACAGCGGTCTGAATATCATTGCTGCGACCAGCCTGACTGATGCGGCTCAGCAAGTTGTTGCGGCAGTGGGGAGCAAATAATGTCCATTTTAATCGATAAGAACACCAAAGTAATTTGCCAGGGCTTCACCGGTAGCCAGGGGACTTTCCACTCTGAGCAAGCTATCGCTTACGGCACCAAAATGGTCGGCGGCGTTACGCCGGGCAAAGGTGGCACTCAGCATCTGGGCCTGCCCGTGTTTAACACTGTGCGTGAAGCCGTAGAAGCGACTGGCGCAACAGCGTCCGTGATCTACGTACCGGCGCCATTCTGCAAAGATTCCATTCTGGAAGCTATCGATGCAGGCATCAAACTGATCATCACCATCACCGAAGGTATCCCAACGCTGGATATGCTGACTGTGAAAGTGAAGCTGGACGAAGCCGGCGTGCGCATGATCGGCCCTAACTGCCCAGGTGTTATCACCCCAGGCGAGTGCAAAATCGGCATCATGCCTGGCCACATCCACCTGCCGGGTAAAGTGGGTATCGTTTCCCGCTCTGGTACCCTGACCTATGAAGCGGTGAAACAAACCACGGATACCGGTCTGGGTCAGTCTACCTGTGTGGGCATCGGTGGTGACCCGATCCCGGGCTCCAACTTCATCGATATCCTCAAGCTGTTCCAGGAAGATCCGCAGACCGAAGCGATCGTGATGATCGGTGAGATCGGTGGCAGCGCGGAAGAAGAAGCCGCCGCTTACATCAAAGACCACGTGACCAAGCCAGTGGTTGGCTATATCGCGGGTGTTACCGCGCCTAAAGGCAAGCGTATGGGCCATGCTGGTGCCATCATTGCCGGCGGTAAAGGCACTGCAGACGAGAAATTTGCGGCGCTGGAAGCGGCAGGGGTTAAAACCGTACGCAGCCTGGCTGATATCGGTGAGGCAGTAAAAGCGGTTCTGAATCGCTAATTAACCGCCTGCAGTAGCCCATATTTAAGCAGGGCCAGACTTTTTGTCTGGCCCTGTTTTTTTTTGCCTGCCCTAGGCGGGAGCGTTAACCTATATCCCGTGTATCGGGCGTCAGGCACCTTTGGAGAGCCATTTCGTGTCGAAAAGAGGATAGGCGGCGGGTGTATATGCTGACTGTTTCAATCAATAAGTTTTCTTTTTTATTGCCAGAAATTATCAGAGCAAAAAAATAAGCTAAGCTTGTCCTGAGAGTAGGTTAATAAAAGCTAACATTAGTCACAGGCCAACTTCGATTTAAATACAAATAACCATTAAATATCACATCTATTTAACACAAAAGGCACGTAGATAGACTACGAAACCATTGTGTAACATAACCACAAGATAATTATGAGAAATTGTGAGCTGAATCTGGAAATAAAATGCAGATAGGCTTAAATTGTTTCAGATCAAATTACGTCTGAATACCTCTTTAGGCCAGAATTTGACCTGTAACCAAAAGTCTAACCCATATCACGTAAAAACCTATTTATTGTGTGGGATTGGGCGAGTATCATCCATGATGAAAATGGATGGTTGATCTTGTTGCATTTGTTACCCGTTGTCGGTTTTCAGTGGTGTGTTTAGTACATTGGCCGGTGTGGCCTGCGTCGAATGCATGGTTGAAAGCGGAGAAGCTGGATCAAATTTTTGTTGTGTTTAAGGGCATTCACTGCGGGGCGTTACCGGTAGCTTCACCCGAAGTCATATCGATAACCGCATGTCGGAGTCTTCCTGCGAGGAGCAAGGAGTCAAGATGTTTGATATTGTCGAACTGTCGCGCTTACAGTTTGCTTTAACGGCGATGTACCATTTCTTATTTGTCCCATTAACGCTAGGTATGGCGTTTTTGCTGGCAATTATGGAAACGGTATATGTACTGTCAGGCAAGCAAATCTATAAAGATATGACCAAATTCTGGGGCAAGTTATTTGCAATTAACTTTGCTCTGGGTGTGGCCACCGGTTTGACCATGGAGTTCCAGTTCGGGACTAACTGGTCATATTTCTCACATTACGTCGGTGATATTTTCGGGGCCCCTCTGGCCATCGAAGGTCTGATGGCGTTCTTCCTTGAATCGACGCTGGTCGGCCTGTTCTTCTTCGGCTGGGATCGTCTGGGCAAGGTGCAGCACATGGCCGTTACCTGGCTCGTTGCATTAGGCTCAAACTTCTCTGCGCTGTGGATCCTGGTTGCCAACGGTTGGATGCAGAACCCAATTGCCTCGGATTTCAACTTCGAAACCATGCGTATGGAGATGCTCAGCTTCTCCGAACTGGTACTCAACCCCGTTGCGCAAGTGAAGTTTGTACACACCGTGGCTGCCGGCTATACCTGTGGCGCGATGTTCGTTCTGGGTATCAGTTCTTACTACCTGCTGAAAGGCCGTGATACTGCCTTTGCCAAGCGCTCTTTCGCTATTGCTGCCAGCTTCGGCATGGCTGCCGTGCTGTCTGTTATCGTACTGGGTGATGAATCCGGTTACGAAATGGGCGACGTGCAGAAAACCAAACTGGCTGCCATTGAAGCCGAGTGGGACACTCAACCGGCTCCGGCTTCCTTTACCCTGTTCGGTATTCCGAATCAGGATAAAATGGAAAACTCCTACTCTATCCAAATTCCTTATGCGCTTGGCCTGATTGCCACCCGCTCAACAGATACCCAGGTCACCGGCCTGAAAGATCTGATGGCGCAGCATGAAGTCCGTATCCGCAACGGTATGAAAGCCTACCAGCTGCTGGAAGAGCTGCGCAGCGGCAATACCGACCCGGCAGTACGTGCTGAGTTCAATAAGGCCAAACAGGATTTGGGCTACGGTTTACTGCTGAAGCGTTATACCCAGAACGTCACCGACGCGACGGAAACGCAGATCCAACAGGCAACCAAAGACTCCATTCCACGCGTAGCACCACTGTACTTCGCCTTCCGTATCATGGTGGCCTGTGGCGTGCTGATGCTGTTGATCATCGGTCTGTCGTTCTGGAGCGTCCTTCGCGGCCGCATTGGCCAGAAGAAGTGGCTGCACCGTGCGGCGCTGTATGGCTTGCCATTACCTTGGATTGCGATCGAAGCCGGCTGGTTCGTGGCTGAATACGGTCGTCAGCCTTGGGCAATTGGTGAGGTGCTACCGACTGCGGTTGCGAACTCTTCACTGACTGCGGGCGACATTCTGTTCTCGATGGGGCTGATTTGCGGCTTGTACACCCTGTTCCTGGTGGCTGAAATGTACCTGATGTTCAAATTTGCACGTCTGGGTCCAAGCAGCCTGAAAACTGGCCGCTACCACTTTGAACAACCGACTGCCGCCGTGCAGGAAGCGCGCTAAACAGGAGTCCACGTATGTTTGATTATGAAGTACTGCGATTTATCTGGTGGGTCCTGATTGGCGTACTGCTGATCGGTTTCGCCGTCACCGACGGTTTCGACATGGGTGTCGGTATCCTGGTGCGTATTATCGGTAAAACCGATACTGAGCGCCGTGTGATGATCAACTCCATCGCACCGCACTGGGACGGTAACCAGGTGTGGCTGATCACTGCCGGTGGTGCGTTGTTTGCTGCCTGGCCAATGGTCTATGCGGCGGCGTTCTCCGGTTTCTATGTTGCTATGATCCTGGTGCTGTCTGCCTTGTTCTTCCGCCCGGTCGGTTTTGACTACCGTTCGAAGCTGGAAAGCAGCCGCTGGCGTAACATGTGGGACTGGGGCATCTTCATCGGCAGCTTCGTGCCGGCGGTGGTGTTCGGCGTGGCATTCGGTAACCTGCTGCAGGGCGTACCTTTCCACATGGACGAATACATGCGTCTGTTCTACACCGGTAACTTCTTCCAACTGCTGAATCCGTTTGGCCTGTTGGCGGGTGTGGTCAGTTTGACCATGCTGGTGACGCAGGGGGCAACTTACCTGCAGATGCGTACAACCGGTGAGATTCACCTGCGTGCTCGCGCTGCGGCGCAGATCTCCACGCTGGTGATGGCGGTATTTTTCCTGTTAGGTGGCATTTGGCTGGTAAAAGGCATCGATGGTTATGTGATTACCTCGGCGCTGGACACCATGGCAGAGTCTAACCCGATGCGCAAAGAAGTGGCTCATCAGGCCGGTGCCTGGTTGATCAACTTCAACAAGTACCCGCTGCTGTGGGCACTGCCTGCCTTGGGTGTGGTGCTGCCGTTGTTCACGGTTCTGTTCTCTCGCTTGTCGAAAGACGCGCTGGCGTTCGTGACGTCGTCATTGACCATTGCCTGTGTGATCCTGACCGCCGGGGTGACTATGTTCCCGTTCGTGATGCCATCAAGCACGGTGCCTAACATCAGCCTGACGATGTGGGATGCCACCTCCAGCCTGTTGACGCTGGAAGTGATGACCGTTGTCGCGGCGATCTTCGTGCCTATCGTTCTGGGGTACACCAGCTGGTCGTACTACAAAATGTTCGGCCGTCTCGACAAAAACTTCGTCGAGAACAACAAGCATTCGCTGTATTAAGGATAGGGAGCTAAACCATGTGGTATTTTGCCTGGATTCTCGGAACGCTTCTTGCCTGTGCCTTCGGCATCATCACGGCGCTGGCGCTTGAGCATCACGAAGATTCAAAAGCACAGCAAGACGGTAAGTAATGAGTTCGTCATTGACTGACAAGCTGTACGCTATCACTGATAAGGGCCCTATCAGGGCCCTTTCACTGGTGCTGGCGTTGATTTTGGCGGGCTGTATTTTCTGGGATCCGACCCGCTTTGCGGCGAAGACCAGCTCGCTGGAGATTTGGGAAGGCCTGCTGCTTATTTGGGCAGTGTGCGCCGGGGTGGTTCATGGCGTCGGGTTCCGACCGCAACGCACTTTGTGGCGTGCTTTTTTTGCGCCACTTCCGGCAATTGTGATCCTGGCCGCAGGATTACTTTACGTTTCTTTATAATCTCCGCTATACCCCCAAGTTATGGGCCATCGCGGCCCATAATTATTTTCGTTCCCATCTTGTAACCCATTCCCAACCCGATCCGTCTTGCGTATAGTAGCACCGTTAAATTGCATTGCTGGGAAGTAGAGTGAGTAATACGTTGTTTCGATGGCCGGTTCGCGTTTACTACGAAGATACCGATGCCAGTGGTGTGGTCTATCACGCCCGCTATGTGGCTTTTTTTGAAAGAGCGCGCACTGAGATGCTGCGTCATCATAACTTTCATCAACAGCAGCTGCTCAGTGAAAATGTCGCCTTCGCTGTCCGGCGCATGACGGTAGATTATCTGCTTCCCGCACGTCTTGATGACCAGCTGGAAGTTCAGAGTGAAATCACCTCGATGCGCGGGGCTTCTCTTACGTTTGCTCAACGTATTGTCAATTCTGACGGAACTCTTTTGAGTCAGGCCGATGTGTTGATTGCATGCATTGATCCACACCAAATGAAGCCGATAGCGCTTCCTAAGTCTATTGTCGCGGAGTTTAAGCAGTGAATGAGATGAACATCCTAGATTTATTCTTGAAGGCAAGCCTGCTGGTTAAGCTTATCATGTTGATTTTGATATGCTTCTCAGTGGCCTCCTGGGCGATCATCATTCAGCGCACCCGCATTTTGAATGCGGCTACGCGTGACGCCGAAGCCTTTGAAGACAAATTCTGGTCCGGTATTGAGCTTTCCCGTTTGTATCAGGAAAGCCAGGCACGTCGCGATAGCCTGACGGGTTCCGAACAAATTTTCCACTCTGGTTTCAAAGAGTTCGCGCGTTTACATCGTGCTAATAACCATGCGCCGGAATCGGTGATCGAAGGGGCGTCGCGTGCGATGCGTATCTCGATGAACCGCGAACTGGAAACGCTGGAAACCCACATTCCTTTCCTTGGCACCGTAGGTTCGATCAGTCCGTATATCGGCCTGTTCGGCACCGTGTGGGGGATTATGCATGCCTTTATCGCACTGGGTGCGGTTAAACAGGCCACGCTGCAAATGGTAGCGCCGGGTATCGCTGAAGCACTGATCGCAACGGCTATCGGTTTGTTCGCCGCTATTCCGGCTGTTATGGCCTATAACCGCCTCAACCAGCGCGTCAACAAGCTTGAGCAGAATTACGACAACTTTATGGAAGAGTTCACCGCTATTCTGCATCGTCAGGCCTTCTCCAGCGACAGCAAATAAGTAGGAGGTAGCATGGCGAGAGTTCGTGGACGTAATCGGCGCGAGCTGAAGTCCGAAATTAACATAGTTCCGTTGCTCGACGTGTTGCTGGTGCTGTTGCTGATCTTTATGGCAACGGCGCCGATTATCACGCAGAGTGTTGAGGTTGATCTGCCAGACGCCACCGATTCTAAAGCGGTGTCCAGTAGCGATAACCCGCCGGTAATCCTTGAGGTTTCCGGTGTGGGTCAATACACGTTAGTGGTAGATCACGATCGCATGGAGCTATTGCCGCCGGAGCAGGTTGCTGCCGAAGCCAAGTCGCGTTTAGCGGCTAACCCTAAAACGGTCTTTTTGATCGGTGGGGCAAAGGAAGTTCCGTATGATGAGGTTATCAAGGCATTGAATATTCTCCATCAGGCGGGCGTCACTTCTGTAGGGCTGATGACCCAGCCGATCTGACCCTGAGGTCAGTGGCAACCCGGTTCCTGTGCTGCGGTGCAGGAACCCCGTATAAGCAACGCCAGTTTTTGGGAATCTATTTTGGTAAAGGCAACTGAGCAAAACGATAAGCTGAACCGCGCCGTTATTGTTTCGGTCGTTCTGCACTTTGTATTGATTGCCCTGCTGATTTGGGGATCGCTGCAAGAAAACGTCGACATGAACAGTGCCGGCGGCGGCGGTGACGGTTCGGTCGTCGGTGCAGTGATGGTCGATCCCGGGGCAGTGGTGGAGCAGTACAACCGCCAACAACAGCAGAGTAACGACGCGCAGCGTGCTGAAAAGCAGCGCCAGAAAAAAGCGGAACAGCAGGCCGAAGAACTTCAGCAGAAGCAGGCGGCGGAACAGCAGCGCCTGAAAGAGCTGGAGAAAGAGCGTTTGAGCGCGCAGGAAAAAGCGGCCCAGGACGCCAAAGCACAGGCTGAACAGCAAAAACAGGCCGCAGAGCAACAAAAGCAGGCAGCTGAACAGCAAAAAGTGGCCGAGAACGCCGCGGCGAAAGCCAAAGAACAACAGAAAGTAGCGGAAGCGGCCGCTGCGAAGGCCAAGGCTGAAGCGGATAAAGTCGCTAAAGCGCAGGCGGACGCACAGAAGAAAGCCGAGTCTGAAGCCAAGAAAGAAGCCGCTGCTGCCGCAGCCGCCAAGAAACAGGCGGAAGAGGCGAAGAAAGCTGCTGCTGAGGCTGCAGAACAAAAAGCTGCCGAAGCCGCGGAGAAAAAGGCTGCTGCTGACGCCGAGAAGAAAGCGGCGGCAGAAGCCGAGAAGGCTGAGAAAAAAGCGGCCGCGGAAGCTGAGAAAAAAGCCGCTGCTGCCGAAAAGGCTGCTGCTGAGAAAGCCGCAGCCAAGAAAGCGGCAGATGCCAAGAAGAAAGCTGCTGCAGCCGCAGCTGCCCAAGCATCTGATGTTGCAGATATTATGGGTGGTCTTGCGGACGGTAAAAACGCGCCGAAAGGCGGCGGCAAGCAGAAGGGTGACGGTAAACCAGCAGGTCAAGGCAATGCCAAAACCGCGGGTGCCAGTGGTGCTGATATTGATGGTTATGCGGGACAGATTCGTGCTGCGATTCAGAGCAAGTTCTATGATCCTAGCTCGTTTATCGGTAAGACCTGTGATCTTCGCATCAAGCTAGGGCCTGATGGCTTTTTGATTGACGTGAAAGCAGTGGGGGGGGATCCTGCCCTCTGCCAGGCGGCAGTCGCCGCTGCGAATCAGGCTAAGATCCCGAAACCGTCAAGCGACGCTGTTTATCAGCATTTTAAGAATTCGACCCTTGTATTTAAACCGGAATAACTGTTGATTGGCTAAGTCATATCGCAGGGATGTACTAAGGTAACCAACAGGGATTATGTAGTTTTGTTTGCGTTGGTTTGTTAAAATTCTGCTAATTTATCGCAGGCATCCCGCCTGGATAAGGGAGATGAGATGAAGCAGGCATTTCGAGTAGCGTTAGGTTTTTTGATTCTGTGGGCGTCCGTTCTTCACGCGGAAGTTCGCATTGAAATCACCCAAGGGGTCGACTCTGCTCGTCCTATTGGTGTGGTGCCGTTTAAATGGGCGGGCCCAGGCACGCCTCCAGAAGATATTGGCAAGATTGTCGGCGCAGACCTGCGCAACAGCGGCAAATTCAACCCAATTGACGTGGCGCGTATGCCGCAGCAACCTACCACCGCGTCTGAAGTGACGCCGGCGGCATGGACTGCATTGGGCATTGACGCGGTCGTGGTCGGCCAGGTGCAACCTGGTGCAGACGGCGGCTACCTGATCTCATATCAACTGGTGGACACCTCGGGTTCACCCGGCACCGTTCTGGCGCAGAACCAGTATAAAGTGACCAAGCAATGGTTGCGTTATTCTGCTCACACCGCCAGTGACGAAGTGTTTGAGAAGTTGACCGGTATTAAAGGTGCATTCCGTACCCGTATCGCTTACGTGGTGCAGACCAACGGCGGGAAATTCCCGTACGAGCTGCGCGTCGCGGATTACGACGGCTACAACCAGTTTGTGGTACACCGTTCACCGGAACCACTGATGTCCCCAGCCTGGTCGCCGGACGGCAGCAAGCTGGCGTACGTGACCTTTGAGAGCGGTCGTTCAGCGTTGGTTGTGCAGACGCTGGCTAACGGTGCTATCCGTCAGATCGCGTCGTTCCCGCGTCACAATGGTGCACCTGCGTTCTCACCGGACGGCAGCCGACTGGCTTTTGCGCTGTCTAAAAGCGGCAGCCTGAACCTGTACGTGATGAACCTTGGCTCTGGCCAAATCACCCAAATCACCGACGGGCGCAGCAACAATACCGAACCGACCTGGTTCCCGGATGGCCAGTCTCTGGCTTATACCTCCGATCAGGGCGGCCGGCCACAGATTTATAAAGTCAGTGCCAGTGGCGGTGCGTCACAGCGTCTGACATGGGAAGGCTCTCAGAACCAGGATTCTGAAGTCAGCTCTGATGGTAAATTCCTGGTGATGGTGAGCTCCAACAATGGTGCTCAGCATATCGCCAAACAAGATCTCGGATCGGGCGCCGTTCAAGTTTTAACCGGCACCTTCCTGGACGAAACGCCTAGTATTGCGCCAAATGGCACCATGGTGATCTATAGCTCCACGCAAGGTATGGGCTCCGTGTTGCAACTGGTATCGACTGATGGGCGTTTCAAAGCGCGTCTTCCGGCAACTGATGGACAGGTCAAATTCCCTGCCTGGTCGCCGTATCTGTGATGCATGTGTAAATATGTATGGCAAACTATAAAAGGATTAAAGAAATGCAACTGAACAAAGTGCTGAAAGGGCTTCTGCTGGCACTGCCAGTTCTGGCTGTAGCGGCTTGTAGTTCTAACAAAAGCGCAAACAACGACCAATCTGGTATGGGCGCTGGCACTGGTACAGAAAATGGCAGCAGCAACCTGTCTTCTGAAGAACAAGCTCGTCTGCAGATGCAAGAACTGCAGAAGAACAACATTGTTTACTTCGGCCTGGACAAGTATGACGTGAGCTCTGAGTTCGCTCAGATGCTGGACGCGCACGCTGCATTCCTGCGTAACAACCCGTCTTACAAAGTGACCGTAGAAGGTCATGCGGATGAGCGCGGCACGCCGGAATACAACATTGCCCTGGGTGAGCGTCGTGCTAACTCAGTGAAAATGTACCTGCAAGGTAAAGGCGTTTCTGCTGACCAGATCTCTATCGTTTCTTACGGTAAAGAAAAACCAGCAGTACTGGGCCACGACGAAGCGGCTTATGCTAAAAACCGTCGTGCAGTTCTGGTTTACTAAGAGAATCGCATGAACAGTAACTTCAGACGTCACTTGTTGAGTCTGTCGTTACTGGTTGGCGTAGCGGTCCCA
This sequence comes from Serratia sp. CoH_134_PS_4, assembly GCF_058190535.1. NCBI lineage: Bacteria > Pseudomonadati > Pseudomonadota > Gammaproteobacteria > Enterobacterales > Yersiniaceae > Serratia > Serratia sp. CoH_134_PS_4. Next base: position 994 of record NZ_JBXWKI010000004.1, on the reverse strand, counting down.
TGGGCCGCTACTGCCCAAGCGCCAATCAGTAATGTCGGCTCCGGCTCGGTCGAAGACCGTGTCACCTCACTTGAGCGCATCAGCAATGCTCAGGGCCAGCTTTTAAACCAACTCCAGCAACAACTCTCTGACAACCAGCGTGATATTGACTCTCTCCGCGGGCAAATCCAGGAAAACCAATATCAACTGAATCAGGTTGTTGAACGCCAAAAGCAGATCTATCAACAAATGGATAGCATCAGCCAGGGCGGCGCTCAGGGCTCTGCTGCCGCAGCAGGTGCCGCGGGTGGGGCAGCAGCGGCTGCATCTTCCGATAGCGCTGAGAGCGCGTCTGCGGGCGCTACAGCTGCAGCACCCGCCAGCTCGGGCGATGAAAACAGCGACTACAATGCCGCTGTTTCATTGGCGCTGGAAAAAAAGCAGTATGACCAGGCAATTTCCGCTTTTCAGACCTTCGTAAAACAGTACCCAAAATCGACTTACCAGCCTAATGCCAACTATTGGCTGGGCCAGTTGTTTTACAACAAGGGTAAGAAAGATGATGCGGCCTACTATTACGCGGTCGTGGTGAAGAATTACGGAAAATCACCAAAGGCACCGGACGCAATGTACAAGGTGGGTATCATCATGCAGGAAAAAGGGCAGGCTGATAAAGCCAAAGCCGTGTTCCAGCAGGTGATTAAACAATACCCAACCAGTGCTGCGGCCAAACAGGCGAAAAGTCGCGTCGCCGGTTAGCAAGCAAAAAAAATGAGCCCAGAAGTTAGTCGATTTGACCGATTTCTGGGCTCATTCGTGTGAAGAACAAGCAGTTGAACCACTTGTTCGAAAATTTAAGTTGCGCTGCCAAGATAAATTAGTAATATATGCCGCCGTTGCCAAGACATCTTGCAAGATGTTAAAGCAGCAAGGAAATTGGGTCGTTAGCTCAGTTGGTAGAGCAGTTGACTTTTAATCAATTGGTCGCAGGTTCGAATCCCGCACGACCCACCAA
>NZ_JBXWKI010000003.1:302135-308683 GCF_058190535.1 Serratia sp. CoH_134_PS_4 | reverse complement strand
CGGAATTGGTAGACGCGCTAGCTTCAGGTGTTAGTGTTCTTACGGACGTGAGGGTTCAAGTCCCTCTCTTCGCACCAATCGATAACTCTCTCCGGTAACATCCCCAAAGAAGCATCCCATTGAAACGATAAAGAACACGCGAAAGCGTGGTTTTGCGTTTTCAGCCCAGGTTGAAGTTCAGACCGATAGCCGCCAATCCCCCCGCTAACGCCATGCAAGACGGCAGCAGCAAGTAGTGACGCCAGCGGCTGTTAAACAGCATCACCAATGTGGCCAGCATCGCGATCACAATGAGCGTACGCAGTTGCATCATATCCAGGTTGATCAATGCCAGTAACGGCATTAAAGCGCATGGCAACAAAACGCCCCAGGCGCTGGCCAAACGGTTGCCCAGGCACCAGCTGACGCCCCACAATCCGCATGCGGTAATCATGGCTGCAATCATGATAACCCTACCCTTTAAGTGATAATGATAACCAATATCATATACCACTTTTTTTCACTGCGCATCATTTTCACCCCGTCGACCAAACACGGATGACATAACGGTGGAAAAATGATAGTTTGCCATAAGAAAATTCTTAGTCTTATTCGCATGTTAATAATCACAATCAAAAATCATACAATGCGAATGCTTAATTCATACCGAAAGAATTTTTCGCCACCTTCATTTTTCGACAGATCGATATTGTAAAGAGTGAACTCCGTATGAACGCGCGTTCTTATCAGGAACTGCTAAATAGCAAGCACCGCTTATCATTATTTTTATTTTTGTTGATGAACGTCGCGTCTTCCCTATTTACATTATTGGTTCCGTTTAATAACAAGCCCGCTTTTACCCTGCCTTTATTAGGGATACCGCTATTTTGTATGGCAGCACTGTTATTCACCTTGCAGTCTCCGCGGTTATACGTAAAAAAATTGAATCTATTTTCCTTTGTTATTGGTTTGCTGTGGGCGGCACATATTTACCTTAAAAGTCAGTACTGTGCGCCGAACAACCAAAGTTTTCTATTAATTAGTCTGTTCAGTATGTTTTTTATAAGTGCTATTGCCCTAACGGATAACTTTATCGCTTTCTGCCTGCATGCCGTGCCTTCCGCATTGGTCATTCTATTACTGGATGGGATGCACAATACCGTACGGATCGTATTCACCACGGTATTGCCGATTATCGCTTTCTCTATCCACCACTTGATGCTCAAACGCAGTGAGATCTTTACGCAAACGCTGGTGGCTAATCTGTATAACGAACGGGACAGGTTCAGCAATTTAAGCATGATCGATCCGCTAACCGGGCTTTATAACCGCCGTGGCCTGGAAAATAAAATCAATATGCTGAGTGCCTCGCCGTCGGGTTGCCATTTCGTTGTGTTACTCGATATCGACCACTTTAAGGCTTATAACGATAATTATGGTCACACCATGGGTGACCAGGCGTTGGTGCAGGTGGCGATCACCATCCGTGATTCGGTCCGTTCGCGCGATATTGTGGTGCGCTATGGTGGGGAAGAGTTTCTGGTGCTGCTGACCAACGTAAGCGAGGAATACGCCACCCTGTTGGCCGAAAGAGTACGGCAGCGGGTGCAGGAATTAAAAATCCCACACCGCTTCAACCAGTTGGAAAGCACGACCGTGACGCTCAGCGCCGGGATATCCGCATTGGATAAACTTGACGTGTCTGCAGCGATCCGGGCCGCCGACGCCGCACTGTATCAGGCGAAAAACAATGGTCGTAACAATATTCAAGTGGCGCCAAACGTGCAGCCCGCCGCTGTCTGAGCCGGCGGGCCTGGTGCTTAGCGGCGGCGCTGCTGCAAACCGTAAGCAAACACCACGCCGAAGCACAGCAACGGCAGCACATAGGACAGCGCCGTACTGTACTTGTCCGCCAACGCCCCCATAAAGTAAGGCATGATGGCGCCCCCAACGATCGCCATGATCATAAAGGAACTGGCACGCTTGGTGTGTTTACCCATGTTTTTCACGCCCAGGGCAAAAATGGTTGGGAACATAATCGACATGAAGAAGAACACGGCGATCAACGCCACCACCGAAACCCCGTCCATGCTGAGCATCACCACGCCACACAACACCATGTTAATCAGCGAGTAAAACATCAACAACGTGGCCGCTTTGACCCTGCCCATCAGCCAGGTACTGAAAAAACGTCCCACCATAAAGCAAATCATGGCGATAGAAAGCAAGTAGGATGCGCTTTGGTTGGAAACGTCGCGCCAGTGCTCAGTGGCATAGTTAATAAAGAACGCACCGACGCCGACCTGTGCCGCCACGTAGAAGAACTGGGTAATCACCCCACCGACAAAGTGCTTGTGTTGCCACAAGCCTTGAACGATTTGACCGTGCTCAGGCTGTTCTTCTTCACGAATATCCGGCAGCCGTGTACGACTGAACAAAAAGGCAATCAGCAGCACCAACACGGCAATTGCCACGTAGGTCATCTTCACTGCCCCCTGGTCACCGCTACTTGCGCCCTGAGTGGCAGAGAAAAACAGCGTGCCGCCGATCATCGGACCGATAAACTGCCCCAGACCGTTAAACGACTGGGAAAGATTCAGCCGCCGTTCAGCGCCCTGCACATCCCCCAGCACCGTTGCATACGGGTTAGCGGCCGTTTCCAGGCAGCCCAACCCACAGGCAATAACAAACAGCGCGAACAGGAACATGGCAAAGCTGTTGGCAGACGCCGCCGGCACAAACAGCAATGCCCCCAGCGCATACAAACACAGCCCAATCAGGATTCCGGCCTTGTAACCTTTTTTATCCATAAAATAGCCGGCAGGCAGCGCCACCAGGAAATAGGCGCCGAAATACGCGGCCTGCAATAATCCCGATTGCGCCTTGGTAACGTGCAACGTTTCTTGAAAATGTTTATTCAATACGTCCAACAGGCCATACGACAGCCCCCACATGAAAAACAGGCTGGTGACCAAGATAAACGCCCAACGCAGATTGGCAGTCGCCCTGGCGCCCGCCTGAGGTGGGGCCACAGTTTTTTCAGCAAGCATTGATATATCCTCGGTAGGGTAGGTTATTGTTGTTGCAAAGAGAATATCCGCTCCATCACCACCCATTTATCGCCCTGCGGCGTCCAGGGGGTGGCGACCTGGTAGTGCCACATCAGGGCTTCCCAGCGCTGCACGTGGGGATTGCTCAGGCTGGCGGCATCAAACCGCGCAGCATCGAACTCGGGACTGACCTCAACGATCATGAACAGCCGGGTACCCAGCCGATAAATCTCCATATCCAGGATGCCGTGCTCACGCAGATGAGCGGCGATTTCTGGCCAGATCTGCCGGTGATGGCTCAGGTATTCCTCGATCAGCGCCGGTGAGTCGACCAGGTCTAACGCCTGACAAAAGCGCTGCCCCGCTGCGCCGTTCATGTGATTGCCCGATCAAGATGCAGGTAACCGCCGTCCACCGACAGCCATTGCCCGGTGGTGTGCGACGACCGCGAAGAGATCAAGAACACCACGGTATTGGCAATTTCCTGTGGCGTGGTCATCCGCTGTTCTAAAGGAATACGCGCAGTAATTTTCTCACGCTGCTGTTCCGGTTCCGCGAAGGTGTTAATCCAGCGCTCATACTGCGGCGTGATCACTTCTGCCGGTACCACCGCATTCACCCGTACGCCCTCATGCCGCAGCGACACCGCCCACTCACGCGTCAACGCCAGCACGGCGCCTTTGGCAGCGGTATAGCCGCTGGTGCCGCCCTGCCCACTGAGCGCGGTCTTGGACGCAATGTTGACGATGGCCCCCTTGCTCTTTTGCAAGGCTTGCTGGCACAGGTGTGCCATCAAGTAGTAATGAATCAGGTTTTTCTCCAGCGAGCCGACAAAGGCTTCACGTCCGGCGTCCAATCCCACCCCGTCGTTAACACCCGCGTTATTCACCACCGCATCGATACGACCAAAGGTTTCCTGCGTTTGTGCCACAGCCCGCCGACAGGCTTGTTCTTCACACAAATCGGTGATGATCACGGTGCTCTGCGGCTGCAAGCGGCGCAGCGTTGCCAGAAACTCCCCCTCCGGCATGGCGTTAGTGACAATCACCGGGATCGCCCCTTCTTCCGCCAACAATTGAGAGATGGCTGCGCCGATGCCAGAACCGCCACCGGTAACAATCACCACCTTATCTTTCAGATACAGATCCATAACCAGACTCCGTTAACCCATAAATTCGGCAGGCGGTGCCGCCCCAAATTTCCGCCTGCTGCGAAGGACTCAGCGTGACGATCGCCTGCTCATTCAGTTGATAAACCTGGCTGTATTCACCCGCCAACAGGCACACCGGCCAGTCAGATCCGAACATCAGCCGCTGCGGCCCGAATGCCTCCAGCGCCGCCTCAAAAAACGGGAGCAGCTGCGACGCCTGCCACTGCCCGCCGGGTGCTTCCGTGATCAGCCCGGACAGCTTGCAAACCACGTGCCCCAACGCCGCCAGGGGTTTGATTTGCTGCGCCCAGTGTTTAGCCCCCTGTGCAATATCCGGCTTGCCGAGATGATCCAGCACCAGCCAGTAATCGTCGTGCTCCGCGGCAAACTGCGCTGCCGCGGCCAAATGCCGGTGGGTGACCAAAATGTCATAGGTATAACCCTGTCGCTGCAACGCCTGCATGCCACGCCGCACTTCCGGTCGTGCCAACCACACGTCCGGCGCAGGTTCGTCCTGCACTTGATGACGTAAACCCCGCAGCAAAGGTTGTTGGCGCAGTACGTCGAGCCGCTGCGCCAGCTGCGGTGCGGTTATGTCCAGCCAACCCACCACGCCACATACGCCACGGCTCTGCTGTACCTGCGTCAATAGCGTCTGGGTTTCCTGCTCGCAGTGACGGGCCTGTACCACCAGCGCACCGTCAAAACCGTGGCGTTTCAGCAAGGGCTCAAGCTCTGCCGGGCCAAAATCTTGCCGTAACACCGCCATCTGTTCGCTGATCCACGGATAGCGTTGCGGATGGTAATGCCAGTAATGTTGGTGGGCGTCGATGCGTAGCATGGGCTGTTTCCCGTTCAACCGCGAAACCGGTACTGTTCAAGCGACGATGCATGCATTTCGATCGAATAACCGGGATTGAGTGGTGGCATGTATGCCGCCCCCTTGATGTCACAGGGGTGGACAAAATGTTCATGCAGATGATCGACGTATTCAATTACCCGGCCGTCGTGGGTACCGGCAATGCACAGATAGTCAATCATCGATAGATGCTGGACGTATTCGCACAACCCCACGCCGCCCGCATGCGGACATACCGGCAGGTTGTACTTGGCGGCCATCAACATCACTGCCAGGACTTCGTTAACGCCACCAAGGCGACAAGCGTCGATCTGCACCACGTCAATCGCCTCACGCATGATGAACTGTTTGAATAGGATGCGGTTTTGGCACATCTCGCCGGTGGCAACCTTCACCGGGTAAACGCCTTCGCGGATGCGGCGATGCCCTTCCACGTCGTCTGGACTGGTCGGTTCTTCGATAAACCAGGGTTTGGCGAAGGCCAGATGCTTTACCCAGGGAATAGCGTCGTTAACTTCCCACACCTGATTCGCGTCAATCATCAATTGACGATCGGGGCCGATGACCTCGCGCGCGATGCGCACCCGACGGATATCGTCTTCCAGATCGCGCCCCACCTTCAGTTTCAGGTAGGAGAAGCCCGCGTCGACCGCTTCCTGACACAACCGACGCAGTTTGTCGTCCGGGTAACCCAGCCAGCCGGCAGACGTGGTGTAACAGGGGTAACCCTCCCGCAGTAGGCGCTCCAGGCGCTGCGCTTTGCCTTCGGCCCGCTGCTTGAGCAAGCTGAGCGCTTCCTGCGGCGTAATGCAGTCGGTGATGTAACGAAAATCGATGCAGCGCACCAGTTCCTCGGGTGTCATCTCTGCCACCAGTCGCCACACTGGCTTGCCTTCTGCTTTAGCCCACAGATCCCATACCGCGTTGATCACCGCTCCGGTCGCCAGGTGAATCGCCCCCTTGTCCGGCCCAATCCAACGCAGCTGGCTGTCGCCGGTGAAGCGCCGCCAGAAGGCCCCCATGTCGGCGGTGATCTCCTCAAGCCGGACGCCGACGATCTGGTGCTCCAATGCGCGGATCGCGGCACAGCAAATCTCGTTGCCGCGACCAATGGTAAAGGTCAATCCGTGGCCGCTAAGATCGGCGCGATCGGTTTCCAGAATCACATACGCAGCGGAGTAGTCCGGATCCGGGTTCATCGCGTCGGAACCGTCCAGCGCCAGCGAGGTCGGGAAACGAATATCTTCAACCCGCAGTGCGGTAATCGTCGTCATGGCAATGCTCCTCATCAGGCTTGTACGGTTGTTTGACGCTGTTCACCCAATCCTTCAATGCCCAGGCGCATGGTCTGCCCGGCTTTCAGGTAGATGGGTTGCGGTTTTTGTCCCATGCCGACGCCTGGCGGCGTACCGGTAGAGATCACATCGCCCGGCTGCAGACTCATAAAGCGGCTCAAATAGCTGATGATGTGCGGAATGCGGAAAATCATGGTGCTGGTGTTACCGTCCTG